>NZ_JAPEOX010000002.1:0-610936 GCF_026340675.1 Streptomyces sp. NBC_01264 | reverse complement strand
CGGGTAGGTGCCGCCGCGGTTCCCGAGTCCTACGCGGCGCAGCAGATCCTGCGCCAGGGCCTGTGCCTGCGGCCGGGACAGCCTGCCGGTGGCCACCGGGGCCGCGGCGACGTTGTCCAGCACCGTCAGGTGCGGGAAGAGGTTGAAGTTCTGGAAGACGAAGCCGATCCGGCCGCGCTGGGCGAGGATCGCCCGCTCCCGCAGCTCCTTGAGCCGGCCCCCGTGCCGCTGGACGCCGATCAGCTCGCCGCCGATGCTGACGTGCCCGGCCTCGGGTCGCTCCAGGTGGTTGAGCACCCGCAGCAGCGTCGACTTGCCGGATCCGGAGCGCCCCAGGATCACGGTGACCGTGCCCGGCGCGACCGTCAGGCTCACCCCGTCGAGGACCCGCCGGCCGCCGAACCACTTGTGCACGTCGTGCACCTCGATGGCGGCGGGCCGCGCGGCCGTGGCGGTACCGGTGTTCTCGCTCATCGGGCCGTCTCCTTCCGGTAGCGGATCCGCAGGTCGCGCAGGCCCGCCCGGGCCCGCTGGAGGGGAGTCGGCACCGGGGTGCGCAGCGCCCCGCGGGCGTAGTGGCGCTCGACGTAGTACTGGACGACGGAGACCAGGCTGGTGAGGACCACGTACCAGACCGTCGCCACCAGCAGCAGCGGCACCACGTCGCCGGGATAGGTGCTGCCCAGGCTCTGCACCGAGCCGAACAGGTCCAGCAGGGACACGTAGAAGACCAGTGAGGTGGCCTTGAGCAGGCCGATCAGCTGGTTGACGTAGGAGGGCACGATCGATCGGAGCGCCTGCGGGAAGACGATCCTGGCGAACTGGTAGCGCTTGGGCAGGCCCAGTGCCGCGGCCGCCTCGTGCTGGCCCTGGTCGACGGAGAGCACGCCGGCCCGGACGATCTCGGCGGCGTACGCGGCCTCGCTCAGGCTCAGCCCGACCACCGCGACCGCCATGTCGGTGGCGAGCCGCGACTCGTCGAAGGTCACGAAGGCGGGGCCGAACGGCACGCCGATGCTGAGGGTGGGGTACAGGGCACTGAGGTTGTACAGGAAGAGCAGGACGACGATCAGCGGCACGGAGCGCAGGAGCCAGATGTAGGTCCAGCTCACCGACCGCAGCACCGGGCTGCCCGAGAGCCGTCCGAGCGCCAGCAGGACGCCGCCCGCCAGGCCGAGCACCGCGCTGTACGCGGCCACCTGGAGGGTGATGAGCAGCCCGTCCAGGATCACCGGGCGGGCGAACCAGTACGCGAACCGGTCCCATTGGTAGAAGGGGTTGGTGATGAGCCCGTGGGCGGCCTGCGAGACCAGCACCAGGACGACGATGCCGGCGACCCACCGCCCGGGCCGGCGCAGCGGGAGGACCCGCTCGGCCGGCCCGGGCGGCCCGGTGGGGCCGGCGGGCGCGGAGAGGAGCAG
This sequence comes from Streptomyces sp. NBC_01264, assembly GCF_026340675.1. Classification (NCBI taxonomy): domain Bacteria; kingdom Bacillati; phylum Actinomycetota; class Actinomycetes; order Kitasatosporales; family Streptomycetaceae; genus Streptomyces; species Streptomyces sp. NBC_01264. Next base: position 609,515 of record NZ_JAPEOX010000002.1, on the reverse strand, counting down.
TGATTCGGTCAAGGACACTCCACGGCTTCGAATAGGCGCAGAATCGAAAAGCAGCCGTCAAGCAGAACAGGAGAGGCCGCCGATATCTCTTTATCTGCGGCGTAAGCTAGGCAGCCCGGAGAAGGGGTGTCAACGGCCTGGATATCCGGACGCGTGAAATCGTGTTCCGATTTCATCCGCCGTACACACAACGCCTGTTCGTGAAATGAAACTCAGCGATCGCCGGGTGCGGTCACCGGGTTCGGGCGGTCGCGCAGGGCGGTGAGCCGGAGGCGCAGCAGCCGCAGCAGGGTGGGCGGAAGGCCGCGCGAGCTCCCGCGCGCGTAGTGCCGCTCGACGTAGTACTGGCCCGCGCTCAGCACGGTGGTGACCGCGACGTACCAGAGGGTCGCCACCATCAGCAGCGGGATGACCTGGTAGTTCTGGTTGTAGACCAACTGCACCGAGTACAGCAGGTCGTGCACGGCCAGCACGCTGACGATGCTGGTGCCCTTGAGCGTGCCGATGAGCATGTTCCCGGCGGTCGGCACGATCGAGCGCATGGCCTGGGGCACCACGATCCGGTACAGCGTCCGGCGCCTGCTCAGCCCGAGCGCCTGAGCGGCCTCGGTCTGGCCCGGGTCCACGGAGAGGATGCCGCCGCGCACCACCTCGGCGGCGTACGCTGTCTCGTGCAGGGTCAGGCCGATGACGGCGGTCAGGGTCGGGCCGAGCAGGTTGACCGTACTGACGCTGAAGAGCTGGGGGCCGTAGGGGATGCCCAGGCCGAGCGTCGGGTACAGGGCGCCGATGTTGAACCAGAACAGCAGCTGCACCAGCAGCGGCGTGGACCGGAACACCCACACGTAACCCCAGCTCAGGGTGCGCAGCACCGGGTTGCCCGACAGCCGCATCACGGCGAGGACGGTGCCGAACAGGAACCCCAGCACCATCACCACGCCGGTCAGCCAGAGGGTCAGCAGGAGCCCGTCGAGCACGGCGGTGGTGGTGAAGTACCGGCCCACCAGGCCCCATTGGAAGGCCTCGTTGCGCACGACGGAGACCAGCACCATCGCGAAGACCAGCAGGGCGGCGGCAGCCGACACCTGACGGCCGAGACGCCGGCGCGGCACGATCGGCGGCGGCTCGGCGCCGGGGGCGGAGGGCGGGAAGGCGTCGGACACGCGGGGCGCGTCGGAGACGTCGGAAACGGTGGTCATGGAGGTGCTCCGGGGAGTGGGAGGGATCGCGGGCGCGGCAAGCCGCCGGACGCGGGTACGGGCGTCGTCACGCTCGCCGTGTCCCTCAACACGGCCGGACCGGCCCGCGCGCAAGGCGGGGCCGGAACGCCGCCGATCGTATGCGCGCACCACACGAACGTGTCAACAGTGCGCCGTTCAGGGGCGGTCGGGACCGTCCGGCATCCGGGCCGTTGCTTGACGAAGGGCGCTCCGTACTGTTCAAGTAGTCGCATGAACGCCCATCAGCGCCTGGTCTCGCGCGACTACATCGACTTCGGTCGGGTGTGGTCCGCGGCCTGTTGCGCCTGACGCGGCAGCGGGCTGTCCGACCGGCCCTTCCCTCCCTCGGTGACCCCGTCGCGGGCCGAGTTCTCCCCTCGCGCAACCGTCCCGCGGGCCACGACCGCCGCCGGCCCGGGCTGCTGCGAACCAGGACGCGCGCTGCCGCCGCACCCTGTCTGCGACACCCGGCGTCGTCACGCCCGCACCGTCGCGCCCTCCTGATCACCCCCACCCCGTTCCGTCCCGCGACCGAGCGGCTGACGGATCATCACGCATTGCTGCTCCGGGGGTGGTTCACCCTGCCCTGAGGCGATCCGCCGCACGTTTTCGAAAGGCCACACCCATGCCCGTGGAGTTCCTCGGCATAGCCGCCACCAACGACGGCTCCGAAACCACCGCACGATCCGGCTCCGCCTTCGACAGGGAGTACACGCTCCGCCTCGCCAGGGCGCACGAGGAACACGGCTGGGACCGGGTGCTGTTCGCCTACGGCTCCGGTACTCCGGACCCCGCACCGGCCGCCGCGTACATCGCGAGCAAGCTGGAGCGGCTGCAGATCCTGCTGGCCCACCGGCCCAACGTCTCGTACCCCACCTTCGCCGCGAAGACCTTCGCGACCCTCGACCAGATCAGCGGCGGCCGGCTGGCCGTGCACTTCATCACCGGCGGCAACGACCACGAACAGGGCCGCGAGGGCGACGTCCTCGGCAAGGACGAGCGCTACGCCCGCACCCTCGAGTACATCCGCATCGTCAAGAAGATCTGGACCACCCACGAGGCCTTCGACCACGAGGGCGAGCACTACCGCTTCCACGACTTCGTCAGCGACGTCTTCCCCGTCCAGCAGCCGCGCCCGAACGTCTCGTTCGGCGGCTCCTCACCCGCCGCCTACGCGGCCGGCGGCGCGGAGGCCGACATCTACTGCCTGTGGGGCGAACCCCTGGAGCAGACGGCCCAGCAGATCGAGGCCGTACGGGCCGCCGCGCGGGCCGCGGGCCGAACCGAGGCGCCCCGCATCCAGGTCGCGTTCCGCCCGATCATCGCCCCGACCGAGGAGCTGGCCTGGGAGAAGGCCCACCGCACGGTGGGCGCCATCAGACAGCGCAGGCGGGCGGGTACCGTACAGCGGCACCGCAACGGGGTGTCGGAGGCCGCGGCGCCGCAGAACACCGGATCGCAGCGGCTGATCGCCATCGCCGAGGCGGGGGAGCGCTACGACCGGGCCCTGTGGACCCCGACCGCCGCCGCCACCGGGGGCGCGGGCAACTCCAACGCCCTGGTCGGCACGCCGGAGACGGTGGCCCAGGCGCTGCTGGACTACTACGACCTCGGCGTGGACATCCTGTCGGCCCGCGGCTACGACCTGCTCGGCGACGCCGTCGACTTCGGCCGGTACGTGATCCCGCTGGTCCGTGAGGAGGTCGCGAAGCGGGACGCGGCACGCGACGTCGAACGGGACGCAGCACGGGACGCCGAGAGCGGCGCCCGCCCCGAAGCCGCATCTCCCCGCCAGACCCTGACGGCGGTGCGCGGATGAGCCCGCGCGCGAGCGTGCGCCGCGTGCGTCCGCGCACCGCACTCGCCCTCCTGCCCCTCGCCCTGCTGGCGACCCTGACGGCCTGCGGATCCGGTGACGCCTCGCCTCCGGTGGCCGGCGCCCTCGCCTCTCCCGCTCCGGCCGACGATCCGGTCGCCGGCGTACGGACCGTGGAGTCGATCGCGGCCCTGCTTCCCGCCGAGGTCCGCAAGGCGGGCAGCCTGCGGATCGGCGGCTCCGTCGGAGCGCCGCCGTCGGCGTACTACCCCAACGGGCAGGACAAGCCGCCCGCCGGGCAGGACATCGACATCGCAGCCGCGGTGGGCAAGGTCCTCGGCGTGAAGCTGGAGCGGCAGGACGCCTCCTTCGAGACGATCCTCCCCGCCCTCGGCAGCGGCAAGTACGACGTCGGAACGGGCAACTTCGGCGTCACCACCGAACGCCTGAAGTCCGTCGACTTCGTCACCTACATCAACGACGGCCAGGGCTTCGCGGTCAAGACGGGCAGCACCGTACTGACCGGGCAGGTCTCCGACCTCACCCAGCTGTGCGGACTGACCATCGGCACCGGCGCCGGCACGACGTTCGAGAAGACCCTCACCGCCAAGAAGGAGGTCTGCGCGGCCGCCGGGAAGAAGCCGTACGAGGTCAAGGTCTTCTCCGACGGCGGGGCCGTCACCACGGCCCTCCAGCAGGGCCGGATCGACGTCGTCATGTCGACGATCAACGGGCTGCGCCACCAGGCGGCCCAGCCCGCCGCGCAGACGACCTTCCTCGGCGAGTACCACCGTCTCGACGTCGGCTTCGCCTTCAAGAAGGGCTCCGCGCTGACCCCCGCCTTCCAGGCCGCCGTCAACGCGCTGATCAAGGACGGCACCTACGCGCGGATCCTGAAGAAGTGGGGCACCACGCCCTCCGCGATCGACACCTCGCAGATCAACCCGGCCGAGCACACGTGAGCGGGCCCGCAGCCGGACCGGCCATGGTGGAGGTCCGCGGCGTCCACAAGAGCTTCGGACCCCTGGAGGTGCTGCGCGGGGTCGACCTGAGGGTCCGCGCCGGGGAGGTCACCGTGATCCTGGGCCCCTCGGGCTCGGGGAAGTCCACGCTCCTGCGCACCATCAACCACCTGGAGAAGGTGGACCGCGGCTGGATCAGCGTCGACGGAGAACTCATCGGCTACCGGGGCCACCGCGGCAAACTGCACGAACTCAAGGAGAAGAAGGTGTTGAAACAGCGCACGCACATCGGGTTCGTCTTCCAGGACTTGAACCTCTTCACGCACCTCACCGTCCTGGAGAACCTCGTCGAGGCCCCGGTCTCCGCGCTGCGCAGGCCGCGGGAGGAGGCCGAGGCGACGGCCCGCCGGCTGCTGGAGCGGGTCGGGCTGAGCGACAAGGCCGCCGCCTACCCGCGCCAGCTGTCCGGAGGACAGCAGCAGCGGGTGGCGATCGCCCGGGCGCTCGCGCTCGAGCCGAAGGTACTGCTCTTCGACGAGCCGACCTCGGCGCTCGACCCGGAACTGGTCGGTGAGGTCCTGGACGTCATCAAGGACCTGGCCCGCACCGGAACCACCATGCTCGTCGTGACCCACGAGCTCGGCTTCGCCCGGGAGGTGGCGGACACCGTCGTGTTCATGGACGGCGGGGTCGTCGTGGAGCAGGGAGCGCCCGGGGCCGTCCTGGACGACCCCCGGCACCCCCGCACCCGCGCCTTCCTCGCCAAGGTGTGGTGAGGGATCAGCCGATGAGCGCCTCGGTGATCTGCCGGGTGGTCTGCGCCGCGACGCGGGGGTCGGTCGCGGCGTGGAAGGTGTAGGCGCCCAGGCCGGTGGCCAGGGCGCAGCCCCGGCCGCGCGTCCACGTGGCCTCGTCCACGTCCAGAGCGGCGCGGAAGACGGCCCGGCCGGCGGCGGACAACAGGGTGAAGGCGATGGTCAGATCGCAGGCGGGGTCCCCGATGCCGAGCCCGCCGAAGTCGATGACCGCGCTGAGGCTCCCGCCGGAGGTCAGCAGGTTGCCGGTGTGGAAGTCCCCGTGGAACCAGACCGGCGGCCGGCCCCAGCCGGGGGCGGCGAGAGCCGCTTCCCACAGGGCGGTCATGGCCGCCGCGTCGAAGACGCCGGAGACCTCCGCGATGGCGGCCCGCGTCGCGCGGTCCCGGTCGGCCAGCGGAGTTCCGGTCAGGTCCGCGGGGACGGTCCCGGCCGGGAGGTCCGGGGACGCGAACCGCTGCAGGTCGGTCAGGAACCGGGCCAGTGCCACCGCGGCCGCGGGGGAGTCGGCCAGTGCCGCGGCGGTCGCCACCTCTCCGTCCAGCCAGCGGGACACCGACCACGGCCACGGATAGCTGAAGCCGGGCCTTCCCACGGCCACCGGTACGGGGACGGCCAGCGGCAGGTGCGGGGCGAGCCGGGGCAGCCACTCGGCCTCCTTCGCGGCCTGCCCGGCGACCCCGGGCCCGCGGGGCAGCCGGACGGACAGCTCCCGGCCCAGCCGGTAGATCACGTGGTCGGACCCGGCCGGGTCGAGGAGACGGAGGGGGAGCCCCGCCCAGCGCGGGAACTGGGCGTCGACCAGGCGCCTGACCAGCGCCGCGTCGATGACAGGGCGGGCCTCCTGGTCCGGCGCCGCCGACTGGACCGCCGCTGTGGCCGCCGTGTCCGCCGGCCTCCTCGCCGCCGCCGTGTCCGCCGCCTCCGTCGTCTCGCTCGTCAAGAACGGCTCCCGTGCCCGGCCCGCTCCGGACGGCGGACGTTCGCAGCCATCCCACCGTGCCGGGGCCGGGCTGTCGACCGGGTTTCCGGCCCCTCGACGGCTACGCGGCCGGGCCGTCCGCCTCCTCCGCCCGCAGGACCCGCCCCGGCTGCTCGCCGCGGCCGACCCCGCCTGACCTCGGCCCGGACACACCGCCGGCCCGCCTCGGGACGAGGCGGGCCGGCGGCCTTCATGGGTGCGGGGCGTCCCGTCGGGGGCGACGCAGGTGCGGGGTCAGAGGTAGGTGTGGGGTCAGGGGCAGGTGGCCAGGAGGACGGAGACGACCGTGCAGCTCGCGGTCGCGCTGTCGTTGAGCGGGTTGGGGTCGGTCGGCGCGGACGCCGTACGGGTGGCGGAGACCGAGACGCGGCCCAGGGAGAGCAGCCCCAGCGGTACCCGGAACGTCCTGGTGACGGCGGCGCCGTTGGCGATGGTCCCGTAGGAGCAGGTCACGCTGGACCCGGCGGCCGTGCAGCCCGGGGACAGGGTGTTGGCGGACGCGCCCGGCGGCAGGGTCGCGGTGACCGTGGCCGAAGTGACCGTACCGGGACCGGTGTTGCGGGCCGTCAGGGTGTAGGTGAGGTAGGGGACCAGCAGCCCGAGGCCGGGCTGCGCCGTCAGGTCCACGTCGATGTCGGCGGGCGGGAGCTGGTACGTGTACCGGCCCGCGCCGGTCACGGCGCTGGTGCCGCCGGGCGTGGTGACCTGGACGTCAACGGGGCCCGCGCCGTGGGCGGGCGCGGCGGCGGTGCAGGCCGTGGAGGTGCAGGAGAGGCCGGTGCCCGGGCTGCCGGGGCCGAAGGTGATCGCGGTGGCGCCGTCCAGGCCGGTGCCGGTGACGGTGACGACCGTACCGCCGGCCGTCGTGCCGGTGGACGGGCTGAGGGAGGTCACCACGGGGACGGGGACGTAGGTGTACCTGCCGCCGGGGGAGGGGGCGCTGGTGCCGCCGGCGGTGGTCGCCTGGACGTCCACGGCGCCGGTTCCGGACGGCGCGGTGGCGGTGCAGGAGGTCGCCGTGCACGTGACGTCGGTGGCCGGGTTGCCCGCACCGAAGGTGAGGGCGGCGCCGGTCAGGTTGGTGCCGGTGACCGTCACGGCTGTGCCGCCGGCCGTGGGCCCGGCGGCCGGGCCGACGGAGGTGACCGTGGGCGGGAGGGTGAAGGCGAATACGATCCGCCCGTCACCGGCGTTGGTGCCGTCGGTCAGGGTGACCGCGGAGCCGGGAACCGTCCCGGAGACCAGGCTGGACCCTCCGCCACCGCCCCCTCCGCCACCACCGGTGGAGCCGTATCTGCCGCCGGCCCCGCCCCGGCCTCCGCCGCCGTACCCGGCGCCGCCGCGGCCGCCGGCGCCCGTCGGGCTGAACACGCCCTGGGCGGCGGCCCCGCCGGAGCCGTTCGGGAAGGCGCCCGGGGAGCCGTTCGGGCCCTCGTTGTCCGCGCCGGGGCCGCCGATCCCCGCCGCCCCGCCGGCCGTGTCGGTGCCCGGGCCACCGCCCGTACCGCCCTCGGCGTCGGAGGCCAGGCCGTTGCCATGGGCTCCCGCCCTGCCGCTGTCACCTCCGGCGGCTCCCCGGAAGGCGGGCGAGCCGATGCCCGCTCCGCCCGCCCCACCGCCCGAACCGGCCGTCAGCAGCGGTGCGTTGGTGTCCGTGGTCACCGCGACGAGGGCGCCTCCGGATCCCGGTACGCCGAACTGCACGCTCGGCGTGCCGGTGGCACCGCGCCGGCCGACGGTCACGTTGAAGACCTGCCCGGGAGTGGCGGGGACGGTCGCGACGAGGTGCGCGCCCTTGCCTCCGGCGGTCCCGTCGGCGGCGTTCCCGCCCCCGGCGCCGTCCAGGGTCACCACACCGCTCACGACGCCCTCGGGTACGGTGACGCTTCCGGAACCCCCCGCGGAGCAGGTGATCGTGGTCGTGGCACCCACCAGGACCGGGGCGGCGCACACCCCCTCCGCCGCAGCCGGGGGCGCCAGAACCGTCAGGCCGCCCGCGGCCAGCGCCGAGGACGCGGCCACCGCCAGCAGGCGGCGCCGCCACTGGGCACGCGGAGCATGTAACAGAGCAGTCGAAGACATCGAAGTCTCCCCCTCTCGCCTCCGCCCGGCAGCGGCCGGAGTCGCATACTCCTGGGAAGCCGCGGCCGGACGCTGCCGCACGACGAACCGGAACGCGGCTTCGCCCGGCGATGCCGCCCGTTCGCCGGTATTCCAGGGCCCGTTGGAAGGACGACGGCCCAGTGATACCGGCGGAAGCATCGCAGCGGCCGGGGCGCGGCGGGCACCAAATGCCGGATCGTCCCGCCAAACCGTTGGAAACCCCGAAATCAGCCCCCGGAGTCGTACGAATTTCCGAGACAATGCGGGGTTCTGGTGAGGTCGGCCGGTGCGGTCGGACGTCGCCGTCAGCCGGTGGGATCGATGAGGTGGGGGCCGTTGTTGCGGACGCTGTTGACGGCGGTGGAGACCGCGGTCACCGCGAGCCGCCCGTCGGCGGGGGTGTGGAGCAGGGCACGGAGATCCGACGTGTCCTCGTGCGAGGGGTCGAGCCAGGCCTCGTAGTCGCCGGGGTCGAGGGCGAGCGGCATCCGGGGATGGATGCGGCCGGCCGCGTCGGTGGCCTCGGTGGTGATGATCGTGGCCGTGGTGAGCCAGGCGTCCGGATCGTCCCGGTCGGCGGCGGAGGGGTCGCGCCAGAACTCGTACAGACCGGCCATGGCCATGACGGAGCCGGTTTCGGGGCGGATGAAGTAGGGCTGCTTGTAGGCCTTGGCCGATCCGGTGGCGGGTACGGCGACCCACTCGAAGAAGCCGTCCGCGGGCAGCAGGCAGCGGCGTTTGGCCAGGGCCCGCCGGTAGGCGGGCTTCTCGTGGACGGTCTCCACCCGCGCGTTGATCATCCGCGATCCCACGGCCGGGTCCTTGGCCCAGGACGGCACCAGCCCCCACCGCACCGGACGCAGCTGCCGCCCGAGCTCCCCGGTGTCCCGGTCGGCGCGCTCCAGGACCGCCCACACGTCGTCGGTGGGCGCGACGTTCCAGGAAGGCCCCAGAGCCAGGCCCGGATCGAGCCGGGCATCGAAGAGCCCGGCGAGGTCTTCCGGCGCACGGGAGGAGGCGTATCGACCACACATGCCTCCACTGTCCCACCCTTCCCGGCCGGGGTGGGCCAGACCTCGCCGGACGGGGCACGCCCGGCGGCCAGCCCCGCCGGCGCGCAGACCCCGCCGGCGGCTCCGGGGCGGCGTGCGACGGCCGACCCCGCCCACCCGCTCCTGGCCGTGAACCTCTGGATCGAACCCGGGCGGACGTTCAGGGCCCCGGCCCGCTGGTTTCCCGACGCCTCGGCCAACCTCGGCCTCGCGAAGCATGTACTTCGCGGAGCACGCAGAGGCGGCTGACGCGTCAGGAACCTTCCGGGGCTTCGGATCGGACTGACACCTCACCCCCGCGTGGACACCGTCACCCGGTCGACCCGCATCGGGTGGCCCGGTTCGGTGGCCGGGCCCGGGGTCGCGCCGTCGGCCAGGGGGAGGCTGCCGCCGACGGCCACGTTGAGGATCAGGAAGAGGCCGTGGTCCACCGCCCGCTTCCAGGTGTCCGGGTCCATCCCGGAGGCGGCCACCCGGTGGTGCACGCGGCCGTCCAGGTACCAGCGCACCTCCTCGGCGCCCGGGGAGAGATCGACCTCGACGGCGTACGCGTGGAAGCCCGTACGGCAGTCCCCGCACGGCCGCGGGCCCGAGCTCAGGCCCGCCGGCTCCCGGCAGGGGCCGCCTTCGAGGGTTCCGCAGTGCATGGTCGCGAAGACGCTGTCCCGGCCGTTGACCGATTCCATGATGTCGAGCTCCCCGACGCCCGGCCAGCCCGTGTACCCGTCGCGCAGCGGCGCCCCGAGGGTCCAGAACGCCGGCCAGTAGCCCGCGGCCTTCGCGCCGGTCACCTCGGGCAGCGCGATCGAGGCCTCGATCCGCAGGGTCCCGCCGGCCGGGGGAGCGAAGTCAGAGCGCCGGGTCTCGATGCGGCCCGACTTCCACGCGCCGTCCGTACGGGTGGGGACGATCTCCAGCGCGCCCTTGCCGTCGAGACGCACGTTGTCGGTCGAGTCGGTCATCGTCTCGATCTCACCCGTGCCCCACTGGGCCGCGGGGCATCCCGGATAGCACGTGCCCGTGTCGTGCAGCCAGTTCGTGGAGGACGGCGGGCTGCCGGCGGGACCGTCGAACTCGTCCCGGAACAGCTCGGCCCACCCCGCAGGCCGGGCCTCCCCGGGTGAGGTGGCGGATGCGCCCACGGCGGGCAGCGCCCCGGAGTCCGTGAGCAGCCGCTCGAGCCGCGGGGTCAGGACGACGACCGCCACGTTGGTCAGGTGGGCGTCGTCCCGGTAGAGCATGATGCGGTCCAGCACGGCCGGGCAGGTCGGCCCGTCGCCCGGGCACAGCACCGGGTTCACGCTCACGGCGCGTACGCCGGGCAGGGCGCCGGAGGCGATCCGCCGGGCCAGCGGATCGGGCTGCCGGGAGTCCGTACGGCTGAACGCGCAGGCGGCGGGATCCCCGGGGCTGCCGGACACGCACGCGGGGACGTCCGTACCCGGTACGGGCGTGTCCTCGATGTAGACGATCGGCGCACCGATCGCCCGCAGGGGTTCGAGGGTCTTCTCCCAGGCTTGGGAGAGGAGTTCGGAATCGGCGGTGTAGCGGTTGAGTGAGGAGATCACGATGAGCCGCGGCTTCGGCTGCCGCCGCAGCCGGTCCAGGGTGTCGGCGCGCCAGGTGTCGCACTCCCGGTAGGCGCGGCCGAGCTGGGGGCTGTCCACCGCGAGCTGCGGCAGGGGGCAGCCCTGCTTCACCAACTCCTGCAGCGACCAGCCGCGTTGAGCGGCCACGGCGAGCATCGCGGAGAACCACTGGCCCGCGTGCGAATCGCCGAGCAGCACGATCCGGTCCGGGCTGTCCACCGCCCCGAACAGGCAGTCCGGGCTGCGGGTCACGGCCGGCGCCACCTCGCAGGCCCCGTCCGGCGGGAAGTCCGCCCGGGCCTGGGCGGGGCCGGGCACCACGGGGCCCGGCCCCAGCGGTGCGGAACCCGTACGGGCGAGCAGGTTCGGGCCGGAGACGGCGCCCGGGGGCAGGCCGCTCAGCTGGACGGGCGTGGCGGGACCCAGCAGGTTCAGCGTGGTGGTCCCCACCACGAGCGCGAGGACCACCGGCAGGACCACCGCCGTGACGCCCACCGACAGCCCCCGGCGCGGGAGTTCGGAGACGGTACGGCTGCGGCGCAGCGGCTGCTCGACCCAGCGCATGGTGGCGTAGGCGGGCAGTGCGGCGGCCAGCGTGAGCGCCGCCTTCACCGGCCAGTCCTGGGGCCCGAAGCGGGCCTCGGCGAGGACGAGCACCGGCCAGTGCCACAGGTACAGGGTGTAGGAGAGCCGACCCACCGCCCGGGGAGCCCGCCCCGCGAGGAGCAGGCCGATCCCGTAGCCGCCCGGCGAGCTGCGCTCGCCCCGGCCGGGTATCGCGGCGAGGATCACGGCGGCCGCCCCGAGGGTCGGCACCAGGGCCGCGTAGCCGGGATAGGGCGTGGCCGCGTCGTACGCGACGGCGCTCCAGACGATCGCCGCGCCCCCGGCCCAGCCGCAGAGCAGCCGCAGCGGGCGCGGCCCGCGCATCAGGTGCCAGGGCAGCAGGGCCACCAGCGCCCCGACCCCGAACTGCCAGACCCGCGAGGGCGTGGCGAGGTACGCGAGGGAGGCGGAGTGGTCCGTCCAGCGAAGGGACAGCGCGAACGACGCGAGCACCAGCGGTACGGCGGCCAGCGCCACGGCGGCGCGCACGGCGCGGCCCCGGCGTACGGCCCGGGCCGCGCCGAGCACGATCAGGGCGAGCAGCGGCGCCCAGACGAGGTAGAACTGCTCCTCGACGGCGAGGGACCAGAAGTGCAGCAGCGGGCTCTGCTCGTGCCCGGCGGCGAGGTAGTCGGTCCGCTGGGCGACGAACCGCCAGTTGGCGACGGAGAGCGCCGCCGCGACCACGTCGTGCTCCAGGTCGGCGCGGCGCAGCGGTACGGTCAGCCAGGCCCCGGCCAGCGCCACCGTACCGAGCACGACGGCCGCGGAGGGCAGGAGCCGGCGGGCCCGCCGGGAGAAGAAGTCCAGGAGCCGGATCCGGCCGGTGGTGATCGCCTCGCGGACGAGCAGGCCGGTGATGAGGTAGCCGGACACGACGAAGAAGACGTCCACGCCGACGAATCCGCCCGCGAGCCCCGGAACCCCGGCGTGGAAGGCGAGGACCGCGAGGACGGCGACGGCGCGCAGCCCCTCGATGTCGGGCCGGAAGGCGGAGCGGTGCGGGCTGGGCCCGGACTCCCCGCCGGAGCGGGCCGGGGCGGGCGGTTCGGGAGGTGGTGCGGGGGAGGCCGGGGGAGAGGGGACGGGGACGGGGGAGTGCATGGTGGTCGTGAAGCCTTTCAACTCAGCCAGGGAAGCATGGGGTTGACCCACCCGGATGCCAGCAGGCCGGTGAGCAGGAGCACCGCCGAGGCGGCGAGGGTCTCGGGCCAGCGGCGCGGCAGGACGCCCGTGCGGGAGCGGCTGGCGGGGGCCCGTCCGAGACCGGGGCGACGGCCGCCGGCCGGAGTGGCGGCCGTGGCGGGCTTCCCGGCGAGCGCCGCCGGCCGAAGCTCGGTGAACAGGTCCCGGACCAGCGGCCCGTTGATCTGGCACTGCACCAGGAAGTAGAGAAGCAGCCCCCAGTTGGGCTCCCAGCCGTTGCGGGCCACGGCCAGCGCCAGACCCGCGGCGGCGGCGCCGTTGGACAGGACCAGCCAGAGCAGCGAGACGCCCACCACCCGGCGGGCCATCCCGCCGGAACGGGCCGGGCCCCTGGTGCCGGTGGGCACCCAGTCGGCGCTGCGGCCGCGCAGCGTGTGCAGGAAGGCGGTGGCGGCCGCGACGCTCGTCAGGACGTTCGCCCGGATCACCTCCACCCGCCAGCGGGTCCTGCTGATCCGCGGGAGCAGCACGTGCCAGAGCCAGAGCGGGGCGAGCAGCGGCAGGACGTGCCAGGGCCGGATGTCGTCCGGGTACCAGAACATCATCACCAGGGGCGGCAGCGGCGCCGCGAAGGTGTTGACGGCGGCGGCCAGGTAGCCGACGACGCCCTCGTAGAAGCACAGCCGCATCCGCCAGGGCGCGCCCATGCCCCGCAAGACGGGCGTGGTGAGGAGGTGGAGGTTGCCCATCGCCCACCGGTACTGCTGGTTGACGAAGGAGGTGACCTCGTCGGGGGAGGTGCCCTTGGCGACCAGAACCGGCACGTACAGGGTGCGGAACCCCTGGGCGTGCAGGGCGAGGCCGGTGTACAGGTCCTCGCTGTGGTCGAGGCGGGCGAAGCCGCCGGCCAGGTCGATGGCGGCGCGCCGGTAGACGGCGTTGCTGCCGCAGCAGATGGCGGCGTCGCTCGCGTCCCGGGACGGCTGGATCCAGCGGAAGAACCACTCCTGGGCGGAGCCCGCGGCCCGCTGGATCCACCCCATGGACCCGTCGGTGTCGAAGCACTGCGGGCTCTGGACGATCCCGACCGCCGGGTCGGCCAGATAGGGCACGAGGTGGCGCAGGAAGTCCGGCCGGGGCGCGAAGTCGGCGTCGAGGATGGCGATGAACTCGGCGCCGCTCAGGGTCAGTGCGTGATTGAGGTTGCCGGCCTTCTTCAGGTACCCCCGGTCGGGCCGTACGACGTATTCGTACCCGTACGAGGCCGCCAGCGAGGCGACTTCGGGACGGTCGGCGTCGTCGAGGACCCAAGTGGTCAGCGCCCCGGGCCAGTCGACGGCCGAGACCGCGCGGTAGGCGTTGTCCAGGACGGGGAGCGGCTCGCCGCAGGTCGGCAAGTAGAGGTCCACGCCGGGCAGTCGGGCGGGCTGCCAGGCGCGGACGAGCACCTCGTGCGAGGGCCGGGTCAGCCTGCGCTGGCGCAGGCTGTTCACCGAGGACAGGACGAGGGCGACGAGGTTGAGCCCGAGCACGGCGAGGAAGGCCCACAGGGCCGGAGTGCGCAGCGCGAAGGTGAACATGGTCGCCGCGGTGAAGACGAAGGCGAGGCTCGTGCTGATCAGGACCCAGCGTCGTTGCGGGCCGAAGTACCAGTAGAGCTCTTCGTCGGAAGGAGGTTGCGGAAGATGAAACAAGGTCATAAAGCACCCCACGGCTGTTTATGCGACCGTTTCAGATGGCCATGGCCACCATAGCGTCAGAGGTATAGACCAATTGTTTCCGCGCGGCCAACACGTTCAATCGGCCACGGGATTGGCGCATCTCAAGTGGTCCAGACCTTTGCTTCGATCATTCGACCGGGCGCTCCGCCTCCCGCCGGGAAGATGCAGGTCACGGGGGAGTGAACAGACACCGAAGACTTGCGTGGCCGGTCGGGCCGACTGGGCAGGGTCCGAGGTCGCCTTCTCCTTCGCCCCACCCGCGCGGCCCCCAACCGGCTACGCTCTGCCCGTGCTTGAGGATCCGGACAGGGGAAGTGCGTACGATCCGCCCGAGTGGCACGCGCCGCCGCGGATGATGGGTGGACACGTCGCGGGGCCGGCGGTGATCGGCCGGACGGACGGGGTCGTGGTGGTGGCCCGGCACGTCCTGGCCTACCCGGCCGGGCTGGAGATCGAGGTGGAGGCCCACGCGCGCGGCGCGTCCTCACCCCCCGGCGGGCCCCCGGCCCCGGACGGGCCGGCTCCCGACCTCACGGAACCCGCCGGGCCCGCGTGGCCGGCCTTCCGCCTCCGGCTCGGCGACGGCGGTGTCGTGGTGCAGGACGACGACACCGGGCTGCGGGACGGGCGGGGACCGACGATGGTCGTCAGCGGGTACGAGGGCTCCTGGGGCGGCCCGGAGGGCGGCGGGGACGTACGCATGACGCTGTGGACCTGGCCGCTGCCGCCGCCCGGCCCGCTCACGGTGTCGTGCGCCTGGCCGGAACGGGGGCTGCGGGACGCGGCCCTGGTCCTGGACGGGGCGGCGGTGCGTGCCGCGGCCCTCCTGGCCCGGCCGTTCTGGGCCGGCGGGGCGGGCGGGGCCTGAGGCTTCGCCCGCCCCGGCCGTTCGGGGCCGGTGGGGCGAGGAGGGCCGCCGGCCCCGGCGGTTTTGGACCGGCGGGGCCTGAGGAGTCGCCCGTGATGGCCGTGACGTCCGCGTGCCGGGTTCTCAGGAACCCGTAGCCGCCGCCACCGTCCGCGCCGGGTCCTCGTACACCGGGTCGAGGGCGAGCAGCGCGCCGCCTCGCGCCGGAGCGGTGAAGCCGAGCGTGGACAGCAGGAGGCGGCAGCCGCCCGTGTCCGGTGCCATGACGCGTTCGGCCATCAGCTGCTCCACCCGTGGGGCCAGCCGGTCGCCGAAGTAGGTGAAGTACCCGCCGAGCACCACGGCGCGCGGGTTCAGCACGTCCGCCAGCAGTGCCAGCCCCAGGCCGAGACCGTCGGCGATCCGGTCCAGGGCCTCCAGCGTGCGGGAGTCCCCGGCGGCCGCCCGCGACTGAAGGTCCGTCAGCCGGGTCTCCAGGTCCAGGGAGGGGTCGTGCACGGGATCCTCCGGGGCGGCGGCGTGCCGCAACAGGGCCGTGAGCCCGACCATGGTCTCCCAGCAGCCCCGGCGCCCGCAGGCGCAGAGCGCGCCGCCCGGGTCGAGCGGCATGTGGCCGATCTCCCCGGCGAACCCGGCGGCTCCGCGGTGGAGCCGGCCGCCGCTGATGATGCCGCCGCCCACGCCGGTCTCTCCGGTGACGTAGATGAGGTCGTGGATGCCGGCCGCGGAGGCCTCCAAGTACTCGGCCACCGCGCCGAGTTTGGCGTCGTTCTCCAGGCGTAGCGGGGGGGCTCCGCGCCCGAGGCGGGCGCGGATCCCGCTGACCGCATGGACGCCGCGCCAGTCGATGTTCGCGGCGTAGACGACGGTGCCCGCCGCGATGTCGACGACCCCGGGGGCGGCGACGGTGACCCCGGCCGTGGCGATCGCGGCGGCGTCCAGGGTGGCGAGGGCTTCGCGGACCAGCCCGGCGGCGCAGTCCAGGACCGCTTCGGGCCCTGCGGCGCGGACGTCCATGGCGACCCGCCGCTCGAAGACGGTGTCCCCGCCCAGGGTCAGGGCCACGACGGCCAGGTAGTCGACGTTGATCTCCAGGCCGATCCCGCACAGCGCGCGGCCGTCGATCCGGACGTTCTGGCCGGGGCGGCCCACCGAGCCGTCCCGCTCGGCGTCCCCCTCGCGGACCAGGCCGAGTTCGATGAGCTCGGTGACCAGTCCGGTGACCGTGGGCCTCGGCAGCCCCGCGTCATCGGCGATCCGCGCGCGGGAACGCGGTCCGGCGTCGCGCAGGAGGCGCAGCAGGAGACCGAGGTTGGCCCGGCGGATGGAGGCCCTGCCGGCGGGTCTGGCCGGGCCGTTGATCACGACGGGGCGGATGCCCGCATCGCCTCGGCCGCTCCCGTCGCCCCGCCCGTCCTCGTCGCCGCTGCGCCGCACGCTTCGCGGATCTGTCCTCACCGGTACTCCTCACTGCCGTCCCCCGAGAGTCTGCCACCCGTGGGTCCGGGACCTGCCCGCCCCGTCCCGCCTCCCCGTTTCCGGAGCGTTCGGAGTGGACGTTCCGGAGCGGACGCGGTGCGCGGGGTTGACGGAGCCCTCATTAATTTAGACCCTAACCAAACTAATTGCTCGACGGTGCGTTCGCCCGCGAGCTGACGGCGAGGAGGCCGACGGCGTGAGTGCCCGGTACCACCTGCGGTTCCAGATCCATCCGTACGAAGGCCCGGACGCGGTCGCGTCCACGGCGGCCGAACTGGCCAAGACCTGCACCGACGCGGGCGTCGCGGAAGTGGTGCTGCTCCTCGGGGCCGAGGAGCATTTCACCGGCCACCTCTCCGGACCCCACGAGGACCTCTGGTACGAAGCCGCGGCCATCGCCCAGGAGGTCCTCCTCGGCGCCGGCCTCGACGTGAGCCTCAACCCCTGGGTGACCACCGGCCACGCCGACCGGGGCCGCACCGACACCCACGGCTTCGCACCCATGGTGTCCCCGACCGGCCACGTCGCGGCGGCGCAGGCCTCCTTCGCCTGCCCGCGCTGGCGCGCGTGGCTGACCGGGCACTACGGGCGCTTCGCCGAGCTCGGCTTCCGGGTGCTGTGGCTGGAGGACGACTTCCGCTTCCACAACCACGCCCCGCTGGACTGGGGCGGCGGCTTCGAACCCCTCATGCTGGACCGGCTGGCCGCCCTCGCCGGACGCCCGGTCCCGCGTCCCGAACTGGTAGCTGCACTCACCGCCCCCGGCCCCCCCGCACCCGCTGCGCGCCCAGTGGCAGCAAGTCTGGCGGACCGCGCAGCAGGAGGTCGCCGCTCAGGTGGCCGCCGAGGTGCACCGGCGCTCGGCCGGACGCTCCCGCACCGGGCTGATGAGCTCCGGCCTGGACGCCGCCTCCGTGGAGGGCCGGGACTGGAGCGCGCTCTTCGAGGCCCTGGCCCCCGGGGGCGGCGCCGCGCACCGCCCGCACTTCGCCCCGTACGCGGACGCCCCCGGACGCGAGCTCGCCCGGCAGGTGTGGATGCCGGAACTGCAGCGCTCCCTGCGGCCGGAGTTCGTGGACAGCGAGCCCGAGATCGAGAACTGGCCGCACACCGCCTGGTCCAAATCCGATGTGCAGACCTGGTCGGAGATGGTCGCGGCCCAGCTCTCCGGCGCGGACGCCCTCCTGCTCAACCTCTACCCCATGCACGGCGCCCGCCCCGGCCGTCACCCCCGGACCGCCGAACTCCTGCGCCGCTCCCGCCCCGCCCTGGACCTCGTCAGCCGGCAGCATCCGCGCGGGCAGCGCACCCTCGGTGTCGGCCTGCCCTTCGCGCAGGACGCCGCGGTCCACGTCAGGGCGCGCGGCGGAGACCTGACCGAGCTGGCGGTCGACCCGGGCCCGGCGGCCGAGTTCCTGCTGCGCCTCGGAGTGCCCGTCACGGCCGAACCCGCCCCGGTGCAGGCGCTGTTCGGCCAGGCCGCCTGGGCCTTCGGCGATCCGGCCGTACGGGCCCTGCTGGCCGGGGGCCTGCTGCTCGACGGGACCGCCGCGGCGATCCTGCACCGGCGCGGCTTCGGCCCCTCATCGGGCTGACCGCGGCCGACCCGGTGGACCGCGAGGCTCCGGCCACCCCCGGTGGGCCCGGCCCGTACGCCACCGAGCAGGTGTGCGCCGCGGCGGGCGGGGACCTGGCGGGCCTGCTCCTCAGCGTCAACACCCAACCCGCCCTGGTCCGGCTCCGGGAGGCCCCCGGGGCGCAGCGGTGGAGCGAGGTCCGGACCCCGGACGGCCGCGCCTGGGGAGCGGGCCGCACCGCCTTCACCAACACCCTCGGCGGACGCGTCGCCGTACTCGCCGCGACCGAGCCCCACACGCTTCCGGCCGACGACCACGCGCAGCGGCTGCTGCACCGCACGGTCCGCTTCCTGGAGGGGGCGGACGCCCGCCTCCCGCTGGTCAGCGGTGGCCCCCACCTGATCCCGCACCTCTCGCACGCCGCCGGCGTCACCACGCTGACCGTGGCCAACGGCTGCCAGGACCCCGCCCGGCCCGTGGCAGACCTGCCCGGGCTCCAGGCCTCGGGCGCAGCCACGGCCGCGGTCGCGGCGACGGTCCTGACACCCCTCGCCGAGCCCCGCTCCGCGGACACCGTCCGGCAGGGGGACACCCTGCGTCTGGACCCCGAACTGCCGCACCGAGGCTGGGCCGTCCTGCGCTGGTGACCCATCGGGTGGCCCCTCCGGACCCGGACGGGGCCGGGGTCAGCGTCACCCCCGTGCAAGGCCCCGTACCCCGCCCGCGCAAGGCCCCGTACCGCCTCTCCCCGCAAGGACCCCGTACCGGACCCACCACCAGGGAGCCCCATGAGACCGCTCCGCCCCACGTCCCTGCTCTGCGCCGCAGTCCTGGGCCTCGGCACCACGCTGGTGGCCGGCGCCGCGCCGGCCACCGCCGCCGGGACCGTCACCATCGCCTCACCCGCCCTCGCGGTCCAGGTCGACACCGCCTTCCCCCGGGTCGTCCAGTACACCGACCAGGCCACCGGCGCCGTCCTCCACGGCAACGAGGACACCCTCACCCAGGTCAACCTCAACGGCTCCGCGCAGACCCCGACCGTGACCAGCAGCGTCGCCGCCGACCACGTCGACTACACGATGGCCTTCGCCAACGGGGACACGGTCAAGGCCACCCTGTCCGTCAGCGGCAGCGCCCTCACCTTCGCCGTCACCTCGATCGCCGACAGCGCCGTACCCGTGACCTCGCTCTCGATCCCGCAGCACAACCTGGTCTCGGTGCGCAGCTCCCAGACGGGCGCCGCCGTCGAGACCACCCGCATGAACACCAGCACCACCGGCACCGGGGACACCTTCACCGCGCTCACCTCCGGTACGACGGCGGACGCCGCCCCGCAGGGCGCCATGTACGCGATCCTCAACACCGGTTCCCTCGCGGCGTCGATCGCCACCAACTCGTACTACGACAGCCCGTCCGGCCAGAACGCGGCCGACAGCGGCCGGATCCAGAAGCAGACGGTGGCCAAGTCCGGCTACCGGCGGGCCGGTCTGTGGAGCGGCGACTGGCTGCACCGGGCCGCCGGAGCACCGGGCACCGAACCGCTGCCGTACGCCAAGGTGGTGGTGACCGGCGACCGCAACGCCGATTCCACCGTCGACTGGCAGGACGGGGCCATCGCGTTCCGCTCGATCATGACGAGCCCCGAGGGCTGGCAGGACACCGCCCGCCGGGTCGTTCAGCGCATCCCGTACAACTTCGCCTCCCAGGCCACGCACCCCTTCCTCCAGACCCTGGACGAGACCAAGCGCGTGGCCCGGGCCACGGACGGGCTCGGCCAGTTCGTCCTGCTCAAGGGGTACGGCTCGGAGGGCCACGACTCGGCCCACCCGGACTACGGCCTGGTCGGCACCCGGCAGGGCGGCGCCGCCGACCTGAACACGCTCATCGCGGCCGGCGCCGGCTACAACGCCGACATCGGCGTGCACATCAACGACACCGAGGCCTACCCGGTCGCCCGCACCTTCGACCCGGCGCTCCTCAACAACGGTGGCGCGGACAAGGGCTGGGACTACCTCGACCAGTCCTACCACCTGAACTACCGCCTGGACGGGACCAGCGGCAAGCGCCTGGCCCGACTGCAACAGCTCAAGGCGGTGACCCCCGACCTCAAGTTCCTCTACGTGGACACCTGGTACGGAGACGGCTACACCTCCCAGGCGCTGGCCCGCGAGATCAACGGCCTCGGCTACCAGCTCACCACCGAGTTCCCCGACAAGTTCGAGGACCAGTCCCTCTGGTCCCACTGGGCCAACGACCTCAACTACGGGGGCAGCGACTACAAGGGGGTCAACTCCCAGGTGGCGCGCTTCATCCGCAACCAGCAGCGCGACGACTGGATCGCCGCAGACCCGCTCCTCGGCGGCGGCACCTGACCGCCTACGAGGGCTGGCAGGGTACGAAGGACTTCGCCGACTTCATCGCCACCACCTTCACCACGAACCTGCCCACCAAGTACCTCCAGGGCTTCACCATCCGCAAGTGGGCGGCGAACCGCATCGACTTCGACGGCGGGGTCAGCGCCACCCTGAGCGGAAGCACCCGCACCATCAGCAAGGACGGCCACCCCGTCCTGATCGGCGACAGCTACCTGCTGCCCTGGAACCAGAGCGGGGAGTCGAAGCTCTACCACTGGAGCGGATCGGGCGGCACCTCCACCTGGAACGTGCCCGCCTCCTGGGCCCAGAACGGCACGGCCAAGCTGTACAAGCTCACCGACCAGGGCCGGGTCCTGGTCTCCGACCTCCCGGTGACCGCGGGAAAGGTCACCGTCACCGCCACCGCGAAGACCCCGTACGTCGTCTACCCGTCGGCCGCGCCCGCCCAGGCGGACGCCGGATTCGGCGAGGGCGGCCCGGTCCGGGACCCCGGCTTCACCTCCGGAGACCTGTCGAAGTGGACGGTCAGCGGTTCCGCGTCCGTCACCCGCAACGCGGTGGGCCAGTCGCAGCTGACCGTCGGACAGGGCGCCACCTCCGTCTCGCAGCAGCTCACGGGCCTGAACCCGGGCACCTACGCGGCGAGCGTGTACGTCTCCACCGCCACCGGACGCCGGGCCACCCTGGCCGTGACCCCGGCGGGCGGCGCCGAGCAGAGCGCGTACGCCACGAGTTCCCCGTACCGGAACAACGTCGGGGCGGACGAGAAGAACGGCAGCACCATGCAGCGGATGCGGGTGCTGTTCGACGTCCCGGCGGGCCAGTCCACGGCCACCCTGGCCCTGCGCGCCGACGCGGCGGCGGGAACGGCCGGCTTCGACGACGTGCGCGTCGTGCGCACGGCCCGCAGCCCGCAGGGCGGCCACACCTTCGCGGAGGACTTCGAGAACGTCGACTCCGGCTGGCACCCCTTCGTCGTCGGCCCGGCGGGCGGCAGTACGGCAGACCCCCGCACGCACCTGGCCCAGCTGAACGCCCCGTACACACAGGCGGGGTGGAACGGCAAGCTGATCGACGACGTGATCGCCGGCGGCAACTCCCTGAAATCCCACGAGGAACGGCCCGGGCTGCTCTACCAGACCATCCCGCAGGCCCTGCGCCTCGAGCCCGGCCACCAGTACCGGGTGACCTTCACGTACCAGCAGTCCGTGGCCGGGGACTACGCCTTCACCCTGGGCGCCGGCACGGCCCAGGTCTCCTCCGACACGCTGCCGCAGGCCCGGACCACGAACACCTTCACCAAGACGTTCACGGCCGGGGTGGACGCCTGGATCGGCATGCGCAAGCTCACGGCGGAGACCTCCCATGCCGACCGGGACCTGGTCCTCGACGACCTCACCGTCGACGACCTCGGGGCCCAGACCTCGTCCAACCTGGCCCTGAACAAGCCGACCACGGCCTCCTCGGTCCAATCGGCGGACTACCCGGCGACGGCCGCCACCGACGGCAGCGCCACCAGCCGCTGGTCCTCGGCCTTCGCCGACCCGCAGTGGATCCAGATCGACCTCGGGGCCGTGAAGAACGTGAACCGGGTGGTCCTGAACTGGGAGGTCGCCCACGGCAGGGCGTACAAGGTGCAGTTGTCGGACGACGGCACCACCTGGCGGGACCTGTACTCCACCACCACGAGCGACGGCGGTACGGACGAACTGACCGGACTGAACGGCAGCGGCCGCCACCTGCGGGTGACCGGCACCCAGCGGGCGACGGGGTACGGCTACTCGCTGTGGGAGGTCGAGGCCTACTCCTGACGGGCGGGCACGCGAACCGGCCCCCACTCCTCCGGAGAGGGGCGGGGGCCGGTGTGCCGAACGGGCTCAGAAGCGGCTGGAGACGGTGGCTCCGGCGAAGTCCTGGGCGGCGTGCAGGCTGACGTAGAGGTAGCCGGCCGGGGGGTTGTTGACGGTGAGGGTCTCGGTGTTGCCGGACTGGGCCGAGCGGGCGGTGTGGTTGCCGGTGGTGGCCCAGGTGGTGGGGCTGTAGTAGAGGTCGGCGTTGCCGGTGCCGCCCGAGACGGAGATCTTGAGGGAGCCGGTGCCGGCCGGGACGTTCACGTAGAAGTAGCGGTAGTTCCCGGCGGTGGCGGAGACGTTGGAGCGACTGCAGTCGGCGCCCAGGACCCGGACGTCGGTGCCCGGGCACTCGACCTGGGCCGTCCCGAACTGGGTCGAGACGGTGACGCCCGCGAAGCCCTGGACGGCGTGCAGGCTGATGTAGACGCGGCCGGCCGCGGGGTTGTTGATGGTCAGCGACTCGCTGTTGCCGCTCTGGGCCGAGCGGGCGGTGTGGTTGCCGGTGGTGGCCCAGGTGGTGGGGCTGTAGTAGAGGTCGGCGTTGCCGGTGCCGCCCGAGACGGAGATCTTGAGGGAGCCGGTGCCGGCCGGGACGTCCAGGTAGAAGTAGCCGTAGTTGCCGGTGGTGGCGGAGACGTTGGAGCGGCGGCAGTTGTCACCCAGCACCCGTACGTCGGGGTTGGTGCATTCGCCGGTCCCGGCGCTGCCGACCGTGACCGCCTTGGTGGTGGTGGCGGTGGCGCCCTTGTTGTCGGTGACGGTGAGCCGGACGGTGTACGTACCCGCGGCGGCGTAGGTCTTGGCCGGGTTGGCGGAGGTGGAGGTGGTGCCGTCACCGAAGTTCCAGGCGCGGGAGGCGATGGTGCCGTCCGCGTCCGTGGAGCTGTCGGTGAAGGAGACAGCCAGGGCGTTCACCGCGGCGCTGAACCCGGCCACCGGGGCCTGGTTGACCGGCGGGGTGGTGGCGCCGCCGCAGTCCCCGGCCGCGCACTTGACCAGCCAGGCGGCGAAGTCCGCGTCGTAGCGGGTGCCGATGGTGGAGGTGAGCAGGGTGCGGGCGGCCGCCCAGTTGCCGGCGCGGTAGTGGCCGAGGAGCGTCGCCACGTCCTGCGGATGCGACTGGAGCAGGTAGCGCACGGCCAGGTAGCCCCACTGGTACACGCGGGTGGAGTCGGAGTTGTCGTAGGTGGTGTCGACCAGCGTGCTGAGCTTGTACGTGTTCTTGCCCGCCTCGGTGACGGCGCGGTCGTAGGTGACGCCCCGGTACGAGTAGGAGATGTACTCGGCGAAGCCCTCGACCCACATCACGGTGGGGGTGGTCATCCCCTCGTCGAAGTCGCCGAACATGTTGAAGCGGCCGTCGAGGTAGTGGGTGTACTCGTGGTTGAGGTTCCAGATCTGGAACTCCGGCCGGACCCACTCCGCCTCGTAGGCGATGAAGCGCGGCTGGTTCCCGGTGGCCGAGGGGTCACCCTCCAGGTACATGCCGCCGTTGTCGGTGCTGATCCCGAAGATGACACCCGCGTACGCCTGGTAGTCGGCGCTGGAGTCGAAGGCCACCACCTCCAGCGCGGTGTTCCTGTCGTTGGCGACGGGGCCGCCGTCCTTGACCACGTTGTGGAAGAAGGCGTCCTGGTTGGCCAGGCTGGTGCAGCTCGCGCCGAGCTCGGCGGCGGTCATCTGCTGCGCGACGATCCGCAGGCTGGGGCTGCAGGTGTGGTTGACCGTCAGGACGGCGGCACGCACCCGGGCCGGCAGGTCGCAGGTCCCGTAGGAGGAGCAGTTGGCCGCGTCGTACGAGGCGGTCATCTCGGCGAGCGGCACCCAGAGGGAAGCGGTCCGGCCGGTGATCGAGGTGCGGTCCAGCAGCTGCTTGACGAGCGGCCGTACGGTCGCCTGGAGCGCCGAGTGCTGGAGGAAACGGCCCAGCTCCCGGCCGGCGTTGGCCGTCAGGTAGCTCTTGTCCGTGCCCAGGAGGGCGTCGTGGGTGACGGCGAAGTCGCGCAGCACCGTGAGGATGCTCGGGTCCGCCTGTACGGCGGGCAGGAACTCGGGGGTCTGGTGACCGCGGAACAGCACCGTGTAGGCGTTGTTGACGGCCGCGACCATCGAAGAGGAGCTGTTGTACGAGGAGTTGTAGCCGGTCAGCATCCGCTTGGCCACGCCGAGGTAGCGGGCGTTCTCCTGCGCGCTGTCGATCAGGATGACCGACTCGGCCAGCGTCGAGCCGTTGGCCTCGGTCACGTCGGCCGCGCGCGGGGCGGCGAAGAAGGTGTCCAGGGCGCCCCGGATCGAGCTCTTGAGAGCGGGTCCGTAGGTGCCGACGGTGGACTCGTTGTACCACTGCACGTAGTACCCGGCGCGCAGGAAGAGGACGAGCTGACCGGTCTTGGTGCTGTTGTCGCCCGGGTAGGTGGCGGAGACGGTGCGCAGGGCGTCGGCCACCGAGACCATCTGGGCCTCGCGGAAGGCGGCCTGGGCGTCGTTGCCCTTGAGCAGGAACAGCGAGTTCACGCAGTCCATCTCGGAGGCCTTGATCTGCTGGACCAGCGCGGCCCCGGTCTTCGAGGTGAAGTCCGCGACGTTGCAGGCCGCCGCGGCCTCGGCGGCGGCAGCGGCGCCGGGGGCCAACGTGGCCTTGGACGCCTTCTGTTCGGTGCGTGCGGCGTCCTTGGTGGCCCGGAGCGGGGCGCGCTCGGACAGGTCCGCGTCCGGCCGGGCGGCGTGCTCGGCCCTGAGCGAGGCGGCCGCGGCGGCCGGGGTCGAGGGCTGCGGGGCGGCGCCGGCCCTGAGGGCCGGAGCGGGCGCGGCGGGCTTCGGGTCGCGCGCGAAGGCCTGCCCGGCGGGGGCGAGCAGCGTCACGCCCAGACAGCAGGCCAGGGCGGCTATGAGGGGCCGGGCGCGGCCCTTCGTGGTGGGGGAACTTCGCATGAGGGGTGGGCCTCCGAGCCGGTCTGCGGCCGCGCTGGCAACGCGGCGGATAGGAGTGGACGGACCGTGACGTCGACGGGAGTTGGTGGGGATTTCAACTCTGTCGTGTACACGGCTATGCAGTGTGCGATGTAACATGGCACACATCACATGGCTCTGGAAGTCCCCAGGGGGCACTTACCGCGATCTGAATGACCGTCATGCGTGGCTGCGGGGGAACGTCCGCCCGCTTCGTCCGAGCTCGTCCAGGTTGCCCGGCGGGTGGCGCGGGGGTTCATCGCGCGGAGTCCCGACGCGGTCGGCCGGGTCGGGACCCGGGCCGAACCGGACCCGCGCGAAGGGGAGTTCGCTGCTGCGCGGCGTCCGGAGCGGGCCGGGGCCGCCCCGACCGCGGGGGCCGTCCCGGCTCCCGCCACGGCCGCGAGAGAGCGTGAGGCGGAGCCGGAGCGCGGGCGGGCGCGGGAGCGGAAGGGGCGGCCGGTCGGGGCGGCCGGGTGGGGAGGCCGGGTGGGGAGGCCGAGTGGGGCCGGCGGGGTGGTGCCGGCGGGGCTGGGCCGGCTGGGCGTGCTGGAGTCGGTACGCGCGCGGCTGTCGCGTGCTGGAGTCAGGCCTCCTGGCCCGTCGAGGCGAGGACGATCTCGCGGATGGTCACGTTCGGCGGCTGCCGGTAGGCGTAGGCGACGGCCTCGGCCACGGCGCGGGGATCCAGGGCCCCGCCCGCGGACTTCTTCCAGGCCTCGTAGTCGCTCTTGATCCGCTCGTCGCTGGTGTGGGAGAGCAGCTCGGTCTCCACGGCCCCCGGGGCGATGGTGACCACGCGCACGCCGGAGGAGGCCACTTCCTCGCGGAGGTTCTCCGACATGGCGTGCACGGCGAATTTCGTGCCCACGTAGGCGACGTGGTGCGGAAAGGTCTTGCGTCCGGCCACCGAGCTGACGTTGACGATCGTGCCCCCGCCCCGGGCGATCATGCCGGGCAGGACGGCCCGGGTGGCGTAGAGCACCCCCTTGACGTTCAGATCGATCATGCGCTCCCACTCCTCCACGGGCTGGTCCGCGATCCGGCCGAGCAGCATGGAGCCGGCGTTGTTCACCAGGCCGTCCACGGGGCCGAACCGTTCCTCGCCGTCGCGGACCGCGGCCTCGATCGCCACCCGGTCGGTGACGTCGACCTTCCGGCACATTCTGACGTTTTCCGAGTATCAGGAGAGCACCCCCGGACCCTCTCCCCGTGCAAGCCCCTGCGCCCGGCCACGCCGCGTCGCACCGCGTGCGGCGCACTCCGGCCGCCGCCATACTGGGCAGCGTGAGGCGTACTCGTACGGTCTTGCTGTGCATCGCCGGTCTGATGGGCGCGGCCCTTCCGGCGGGGACGGCCGCGGGCCTGGAGCCGGTCGCCGCGCCCGCCGGGGCCTGCGTCAACTCTCCGGGCCCCGCCCGGGGCGACGCGCTGAAGGTGCTCACCATCGCGCAGGAGGCCCAGCGGGAGTTCGGCCTGAACTCCGTGGTGCTGCGCGTCTCCTCCGACGGCCGCGAGGTGCTCACCAGCGCCCTCGGGGAGTCGATGACGGGCGTACCGGCAGAGCCGTCCATGAAATTCCGTACCGGCTCCGTCGCCATCGTCTACATGGGCGTCGTACTGCTCCAACTCGTCGACGAGGGCAAGGCCTCCCTCGACGATCCGGTGTCACGCTGGCTGTCGCACGTGCCGCACGGTGCGGAGATCACCCTGCGCATGCTGGGCAGTTCCACCTCCGGACTGCACGACTACGTCACCGACCCCGCGTTCCTGGCCGAGTTGGAGGCCAAGCCGTTCCGCGACTGGACCCCGGCCGAGGTCATCGGCATCGCGACGGACAAACCGCTGCTCTACGAGCCGGGCACCAACTGGAGCTACTCGCACGCCAACTTCAACCTGCTCGGCGAGGCACTGGAGAAGATCAGCGGCCTCCCGCTGGACCAGCTGCTCAAGGAGCGTGTCTACGGACCGCTCGGGCTGAGCGGGACCAGCAACCAGTCCACCCCGCAGATCCCGGAACCGGTCCTGCACGCCTTCACCTCCGAGCGCGGCACCTACGAGGAGTCCACCTTCTGGAACCCCTCGTGGACCACCACTCCCGGTGCGGTCCTCGTCCAGAACATCTGCGACCTCGACCGGTCCGCGCGCGGCGTCGGCACCGGGAAGCTGCTGTCCGCGCAGTCCTTCAAGACCCAGCTCGACCCCGGCACCATCGGCCTCGGCCACCCCACGGCCTCCTGCCCGGACACCGTCTGTCTCCTGACCAACACGCAGGCCCACCACTTCGGCCTGGGCGTGATCGTCGTCGACGACTGGATCCTGACGAACCCGTCCTTCTCCGGCTACGCCGCCATCCAGGCCTACCTGCCGGCGGAGAAGCTCGCCATCTCCGTGACCGTGACCCAGGGCCCCAAGAGCCCCGCCGGCAACTCGGCCCAGACCATAGCCGAACGCATCTCCGCCGCCCTCGCCCCCGAACACGTGCTCAAGATGCGCTGACCCCGGCCTCGGCGGCACCTGCCTCTGTACGATCCCGCCGTGATCGCCTCCACGCCCGAGCCGCTGAAACGTGTCCTGCGAGGACGCCGCCGCGTTCCTCCTGGAGCAGCTGCGCTGACCCGCCCGCGCCGCCCGCGGGCGGCGCGGGGTCACAGGCTCGCGAACAGGTCGTCGAGCGGCTCCGGTACCCGGCCGGTGCCGAGGGCTTCGACGAGGACCCGGCCGTAGCGGATCTTGCGCCCCTTCTTCGTGCCCAGGAAGCGCCGCACCTGCTGCTGCGCCGTGCGGCCCTGCTGCGCGGGCTGGCGCAGGAAGGTCCGCAGGGCGCGGTGGTCCCCCTCCTCCCGGACGAGCTCCTCCACCCTGGGCACGCCCAGCGCGCGGATGAGCTCGTCCTCCAGGTCCGCCGCGCAGACGAAGAACCCCTGGGGCTCGGCGCCGGCCCGTACCCAGCCGCGCGCGAAGAAGTCTCGCTCCCTCTCGTCGCACAGGCCCGTGAGGCGCAGCCCCAGCCCCCGCGGTCCGAGGAACCCCGCGAACCGGGCGACGCTCATCGCTCCGCCCATGGGCAGGACGCAGATCCCTTCGGCGGCCAGGTTCCGGCCCCGCATCGCGGCCAGGGCGTCGACGGCTTCCGCGTCGCTCGCTCCTTCGAGCAGTACGACGGTCCGTACGGGCAGCCGCGCGGCGAGCTCGCGCGCCGCGTCCGCCGCGCCCGCCGCCTTCCCCGTGCCACCCGTGCCGGCGGCGTCACCGGCCGCCCACTCGGTCACCGTATTCCCGAACGCCGCCATGTCAGCCATGGGAGGAGTCTGATCCACTTCCCGCCGCGGGGGTACGGAATTTCCGCCCGGGTCCGGGCGGCCCCGGATTCCCGTGGGTACCGCTCCCGTCGGTACGGCCCCGGACTCCCGTCCGCGCGGACCCGGACGATCGACCCTAGGATGGACGGGAACCGGGTGGGGGCGGCTCGCCGCGACGCCGCCAGTCCAGGCCGCTCGGGGTGGGAGAGCCATGACAGAGGCCGCCGAGTCGGCGAGGACCGTCATCCTGACCGTGGACGACGATCCGGGAGTGTCCCGTGCCATCGCCCGCGACCTGCGGCGGCGCTACGGTTCCGGGTACCGGATCGTGCGCGCCGAGTCCGGCGGATCCGCCCTGGAGGCGCTGCGCGAGCTGAAGCTCCGGGGCGACCTGGTGGCGGTGATCCTCGCCGATTACCGCATGCCGCAGATGAACGGCATCGAGTTCCTCGAACAGGCCCTCACCGTGTATCCGGGCGCGCGCCGCGTCCTGCTGACCGCCTACGCCGACACCAACGCGGCGATCGACGCGATCAACGTCGTCGACCTCGACCACTACCTCCTCAAACCCTGGGACCCGCCCGAGGAGAAGCTGTACCCGGTCGTCGACGACCTCATCACCGCCTGGCGCACCGGGGACCACCGGCCCGTGCCCGCCACCAAGGTGGTCGGACACCGCTGGTCAGCCCCCTCGTCGAGCGTGCGGGAGTTCCTGGCCCGCAACCAGGTGCCGTACCGCTGGTACTCCTGCGAGGAGCCCGAGGGGCAGCGCCTCCTGCGGGCGGCCGGGGCCGACGGACAGCGGCTGCCCGTGGTGATCACCCCCGGGGGCACCGTACTGATCGAGCCGGACGCGCCCGACCTCGCCGCCCACGTGGGGCTCGCGACCACGCCGACCGCCGACTTCTACGACCTCGTCGTGATCGGCGGCGGACCGGCCGGCCTCGGCTCCGCGCTGTACGGGGCCTCCGAGGGGCTGCGCACCGTACTGATCGAGCGGTCGGCGACCGGCGGACAGGCCGGGCAGAGCTCGCGCATCGAGAACTACCTCGGCTTCCCGGACGGGGTGTCCGGCGCACAGCTCACCGAACGGGCCCGCCGACAGGCGGGCCGCTTCGGAGCCGAGATCCTCACCGCACGCGAGGTCACCGGACTGGAAGTGAACGGCGCGGCGCGCGTCGTCCGCTTCTCCGACGGCTCGGCGATCGGCGCGCGGAGCATCATCCTGGCGACCGGCGTCTCCTACCGCCAGCTCCTTGCTCCGGGCTGTGACGGCCTCACCGGCCGCGGGGTGTACTACGGCTCCTCGCTCACCGAGGCCACCTCCTGCCTGGAACAGGACGTGTACATCGTGGGCGGCGCCAACTCCGCCGGACAGGCGGCCATGTACCTCGCCCGCGGCGCGAAATCGGTGACGCTCCTGGTGCGCGGGGCGTCTCTCGCCGCCTCCATGTCGTACTACCTGATACAGCAGATCGAGGAGATGCCCAACATCACGGTGCGCACCCGCACCACCGTCGAATCGGCGCACGGCGAAGGCCACCTGGAGCAGCTCACGCTGCGCGACGTGGACACCGGAGCGACCGAACTCGTCGACACGCAGTGGATGTTCGTCTTCATCGGCGCGGCCCCGCTCACCGACTGGCTGGGCGGTACGGTGCTGCGCGACGACCACGGCTTCATCCTGGCCGGGCCGGACCTCACCCCGGACGGCAGGCCGCCCGCCGAGTGGGAGCTGGACCGGCCGCCCTACCACCTGGAGACCAGCGTGCCCGGCGTGTTCGTGGCGGGCGACGCGCGCGCCCGGTCGGCGAAGCGGGTCGCGTCCGCCGTCGGAGAGGGAGCCATGGCCGTGATGCTCGTACACCGGTACCTGGAGGAGTCGTGAGCGGGCAGACGATGCCGTGTTCCCCGCAGGAGATCGCCTCGCTCTTCCTGTTCGAGAAGCTCACCCCGGAGCAGCTCGGGCGGTTGTGCGCCGAAGGGCGCGTGGAGCGGTTCGACACCGGCCCCGTGTACACCGAGGGCGCCCCCGCGACCTGCTTCTACGTGATGATCGAGGGCACCGTCGTCCTGTCCCGCCGGGTCGGCGGCGACGAGGTGGAGGTCGGCCGGACCTCCCAGCGCGGGGTGTACGCGGGAGCCATGCAGGCCTACCTGGGCGACCAGGTCCCGCAGACGTACAACAACTCGATGCGGGTGACCGAGCCGACGCGGTTCTTCGTCCTGCCCGCGCAGTCCTTCTCGGACGTCATGCGGGAATGGTTCCCGATGGCCGCGCACCTGCTGGAGGGGCTCTTCTTCGGCGCCAGGAGCACCCAGCAGGTCATCGGCCAGCGCGAACGCCTCCTCGCCCTGGGCTCCTTGTCCGCCGGTCTCACCCACGAGCTCAACAACCCGGCCGCGGCGGCCGTCCGCGCCACCGCCACCCTGCGCGAACGCGTGGGCAAGATGCGGCACAAGCTGGCCCACATCTCCCAGGGCAACTATCCGCGCGAGGCGATCGCCGAACTCATCGAGATCCAGGAACGCACCGTCGAACGGGTGGCCAAGGCCCCGGTGCTGAGCCCCCTGGAGGCATCCGACCGGGAGGACGAACTCGCCGACTGGCTGGAGGACCACGGAATCCCCGAGGGCTGGCGGATCGCGCCGGTCTTCGTCCAGGCCGGCCTGGACATGGACTGGCTGGAGCAGGTCGCGGCGAGCGTGGCCGAGGATCTCCTGCCGAGCGCCATCGGCTGGCTCAACTACACGGTGGAGACAGAGCTGTTGATGGACGAGATCGACGACTCCACCACCCGCATCTCCCACCTCGTGGACGCCGCCAAGCAGTACTCGCAGCTCGACCGCGCCCCGTACCGGGTCGTCGACGTCCACGAACTCCTCGACAGCACCCTGCTGATGCTCTCCGGCAAGATCGGCCCCCGGATCCGGGTGGTCAAGGAGTACGACCGCTCCGTGCCGGACGTACCGGCCTACCCGGCGGAACTCAACCAGGTGTGGACCAACCTCATCGACAACGCCGTCTTCGCCATCGCGAGCACCGGCCGCGAGGGCACGCTGACGGTCCGCACGGCAGGGTCGGGCGACCGCCTGCTCGTGGAGTTCCGCGACACGGGGCCCGGCATCCCGGCCGAGATCCGCAGCCGTATCTTCGACCCCTTCTTCACCACCAAGCCCGTCGGCGAGGGCACCGGTCTCGGCCTGGACATCTCCTGGCGGATCGTCGTCAACAAGCACCACGGAAGCCTCCAGGTCGAGTCCGTACCAGGGGACACCCGCTTCCAGGTGCTGCTCCCGCTGACCGCACCGGAACCCGAGACCGAGCCCGAGCCCTCCGAGGAGCCCGCATGACCGCCATCGACGGAGTCGACCCGAACGTCCCGCCCAGCGGCAGTGGCTGCGTCGAATGCGATGAGGCGGGCGGCTGGTGGTTCCACCTGCGGCGCTGCGCCCAGTGCGGTCACATCGGCTGCTGCGACTCCTCGCCGGCCCAGCACGCCACCGCCCACTGGAAGTCCACCGGCCATCCCCTGGTGCAGAGCTACGAGCCGGGTGAGGACTGGTTCTGGGACTACGCGGCGAACGAGCTGTACGAGTCCGGCCCCGAGCTGACCCCGCCGTCCGGCCACCCGTCCGACCAGCCGGCCCCGGGTCCGGCGGACCGGCTCCCCGAGGACTGGAGCCGACGGCTCCACCGCTGATCAGAAGGGCTTCGTCGGCAGGTACTTGCCGTCCAGGGTGATGACCGCGCGCTCGCCGCCGTCGGGGTCGGCGACCTTCTTCACGTCGAGCCTGAAGTTGATCGCGGAGACGATCCCGTCGCCGAGCTGCTCGTGGACCAGGGCCTTCAGTGTGGTGCCGTAGACCTGGAGCATCTCGTAGAAGCGGTAGATCGTCGGGTCGGTGGGGGCGCCGCCGGGCACCGAGCCGCGGGTCGGGATGGTCTGCAGCAGCACCGCGTCGTCGGCGTCCAGGCCCAGCAGGGCGGCCACGGCCTCGGCCGAGGCCCGGGGCAGCGGGTGCTGGCCGAGCACGGCCGCGGTGACGAAGGCGACCGAGAGGCCCGCGGCGTCGGCGATCCGCTGCCAGGTCAGGTCCTCGCGGATCTTGGCGTCCACGGCCTTGACGGCCAGGGCCTGCCGGGCGGTGTTGTCGAACTGGGCGTGCACCATGAGAGGGCTTCCTTTCGGGTGTACCGCTCACCGGGGGGAGGGGTGAGCGGCGCATGGGGTGGGGGATGAGGGTCGGGGACCCGAGCGGTGGCGGCGGTCAGACCGTGGGGGAGGCCGGCCGGGAGGAGCCGAGTTCCTCGACCCCTCCGGCCCGGATGTCGTAGACCCAGCCGCGCAGGGTCACCGACCCCGCGGCCAGGGCGCGGGCCACCGAGGGATGGGTGGCCAGGTTCGCCAGCTGTGCGCGCACGTTCTCCCGTACCAGGGCCTCGACCCTTCGCGGGTCCTCCCCGTCGCCGGTACGGGCGAGCGAGGCGTCCGCGTGGCGCAGCCAGCCGGCGACCGCGGGTGCGGCGCTGAGATCGTGGCGTTCGGCCAGGGCGGTCATCGCGCCGCAGGCGGAGTGCCCGCACACCACGATGTCGCTCACGCCCAGGACCGTGACGGCGTACTCGATGCTGGCCGCCACCCCGTCCGTGCCGGGGGCGTGGGCGGGGACGAGGTTGCCCGCGGTGCGGATGACGAACAGCTCGCCCGGCTCGCTCTGGGTGATCAGCTCCGGCACCACACGGGCATCGGAGCAGCTGATGAACAGGGTGCGCGGGCGGTGGTCCGTCGCGAGCCGGGCGAAGAGCTCCGCCTTGCCCGGGTAGACCTCACGCCGGAACTGGGCGACGCCCTCGATGAGGTCGTGCATGGTCACTCCCTTCGATGACTGCCGACCCGTGGGGCCGACGAGATCCACCATGCACGAGCTGCACCTATAGCGTCCAAGACGCATGACCCATGTCTCCTATAGATGCGATCTATACTCGATCTCATGGCCCTGGAACTCCGTCATCTGCGCTACCTGCTCGCCGTCGCCGAACACGCCAGCTTCACCCGCGCCGCCGAAGAGCTGCGGATCTCCCAGCCGACCCTGTCCCAGCAGGTCAAGCAGCTCGAAAGCACCATCGGCGTGCAGCTCCTGGACCGCACCGGCCGCGGCGGCGTCCGCCTCACCGACGCCGGCGAAACCTACGTCCACCACGCCCGCCGGGCCCTGCGCGACCTCGCCGCCGCCGAACGTGCCGTCCACGACGTCGCCGATCTTTCCCGGGGGCACCTCCGGCTGGCCGTGACGCCGACGTTCACCGCCTACCTCGTCGGGCCGCTGGCGGCGGAGCTCCACGCCCGCCACCCCGGCATCACCCTGGACGTCAAGGACATGGCCCAGGACCGCATCGAAGCCGCCCTGCTCGCCGACGAACTCGACCTGGGGATCGGCTTCGACGGCCCGCACCTGCCCGGCATCACCGCGACCCCGCTGTACGCCGAGACCCTCGGTCTCGTTACGGCCGCCCACCCCGTCCCCGAGGGGTCACGGGCGGCCCGGCCCTTGCCCGTCGTGCCGGTCGTCGTGCCGGTCGTGCCGGTCGTCGTGCCCGTCGTCTCCGTCGAAGATCTGGCGGAACGCCAGCTGGCGCTGCTCAGTGGCGATTTCGCCACCCGCGGCCACATCGACAGCTACCTGGCCGCCCACCGGGTACGGCCGCGCATCGTGGTGGAGGCCAACTCGGTCCAGACCCTCACCGAGATCGTCCGGCGCACCGACCTCGCGACCGTCCTGCCCGACGCGGTGACCGAGGACCACCCCCACCTCGCCCGGATCCCCCTCGAACCGCCCCTGCCCACTCGCACCGTCGCCCTCCTCGGGCGCGAGAACGCCTACCGGAGCGCCGCCGGACGCGCCTTCATCCGGCTCGCGCACGACCACGTCCTGGCCCGCGGCTACACCCCGGCCTGAGTGTTGGCGCCGCGCCCGGCGCGGCGCAGGGCGGCGGGCGTCGTGCCGTACCAGCGCCTGACGGCCCGGCGCAGGGCACGGGCGTCCGCGTAACCGCTCCGGGCGGCGACCGAGTCGACACTGAGGTCGGTGTCGTGGAGCAGTCGGGCGATGAGGTCCCGCCGTACGGTTTCGACCTCCTCGCTCCAGGTCGTGCCGTGCTCCTCGAGGCGGCGCTGGAGGGTGCGCGCGCTGATGCTCATCCGCCGGGCGACCGAGGACAGCGTCGGCGCCCCCTCGTCGTGGGCGGAGCCCAGGGCGGTACGGAAGAGGGCCGGCCAGTCGTGCAGCGGGACCGCGCTCGCGAGGCTCTGCTCGGCGTGCCGGCGGAGTACGGCCGACAGCCCGGGCTGGGCGTGCGGGGTCGGGGAGTCGAGGTCGGCGGCGCGGAAGGTGATCGAGCTGGCCGGGGCCTCGAACTCGATGCGCCGGGTGCCGTAGAGCTCGACCAGGACCTCGTGCCGCGCGGGCGCCTTGGCGGCGAGGGAGACGTGCAGCGGGACGAGGCGCCGCCCCGCGGCCTCGCCGAGCCGGCGTTGGTACAGGCCGAGGGCGTAGCCGCGGATTCCGCAGGCCGCCTCGTGGGCGATGTCGGCCCGATTGAGGTGGCTGATGGTGACGCGCTCGCCGTCCTCGGTGATCCGCATGCCGTCCGTCAGGGGGTCGGCGACGGTGGCGAAGTAGGCCGCGGCGTCGCGGATCCCCTCCAGGGGAGTCGGCGCGGAGGTGATCAGGTAGTCCCAGACCCCGAGGGTGCCGATGCCCGACTCCCGGGCCAGCAGTACGGACATCTCGGTCCAGGGTGCCTGGACCGTGGTCAGCTCCGCGATCCGGATGGCCGTCGCCGCGGGCGTACGGCACAGGTCGTCGTTGAGGTGTTGGGGCGCCATGCCCGGCAAGTGGGCGTATCCGTGCGGACCTATGCCGACCAGCCGCGCGACGTTGACGCTCAGACGGGCGAGGGCGGAGGAGGTTGTCCCCTGATGTGCGTGCGAGACCACAGTGGCAGAGCGTAGTCCAGCGTGAAATACCAGGTCGCCCGGGGCGTTGGCGACCTGCTGTCCCCAACATGGCGCGCAGGGTCCCCCCGTGGCGCGCTCGGTCCCCTTGCTGGCGCGTACGGCCCTGGGGGAGGCCATCCCCCGGCGATAGCGTGGCAACCGTCCCCGCACCGAACGGGCGGCACGGCAACGCCGGTTGGAGCGGAGTCCCCCCACGGGGGTGGGGGACCCGCCAGCCGGCCGCAGGGGGCCGGTCCCCGGGCCGGCGCCGATGGCGAGGGGCAACGGAACCGGATACTGCGGGACTGTGACCGCCGAGGCCGTGGCGACAGCCGCTCGTATGGCGCTGAGGTTCCGAACGAACGTCGCGGAGGTTCAAGTGCGTGCCGTGTCGGCGTTCCTAGGATTCAACAGCAGAAGGGAAGCCCGGGCTTTAGCTTGTCGTTTATCCAGTTCGGCGGGGTTTGGTCCCGATTTTGTGGTGTGCTGGTCGGGTGTAGGGCTCGCCGGTGGCGAGGACGCGTCCGACGTCGTAGCGGGTGGCGGGACGCTGGTTCTTCGAGCCGGGAGGTCGGCCGGGGCCCGGGCGGGTCGGTTTTGGTGCACGGGCTGGTGTGCCGGTCCGCGCGTGCAGGTTCCTGAACCCTCTGCGGACGCGGGCCGGTGTCAGCCTGTTCGGTTCCGCTGGCTTCTCCCACGGCCGGCGGAGGTCGGCGGCCAGCGGGCGGGCAAGGCGGAGCCGGGCATGTGCGGCCAGGATGATCCAGGTCCAGCGGTCTGCCGCGTCCGAGCTGCGGAGCCGGGGCTTGGTCCAGCCGAGGGTCTGTTTGAACAGGCGGAAGGTGTGCTCGAGGTCGAATCGTCGGAGGAAGGACTGCCAGCAGCGGTCGACGTCCGCGGTGGTGGCGCCGGTGCCCGACCACCACAGCCAGACCGGCTTGTTGACCCCGCCGCTGGGCAGTTTCTCCACGGTCAGGCGGATGACGGTCCCCTCGATCACGGGCAGTTCAGCCCCGTGGGCGAGCCAGGCGGCCCGCCGGGTCAGCCTGGGGTGCAGCCGGTCCCACGCCCGCGCGGTCGCATTCCCGTAGAGGCGGGTGTCCGTGGCCGTCACGACATGCTCAGAGCCCCAGGTCTCGGGCTGGCCGAAGACGAACTCGCCGCCGTGCCTCGGTGGGCGTCCGCCGGCGGGATGCTGCCTGTGGAACTCCTCGCGGGTGGGAGCCGGCCGGCACATCACCCGGTCCGAACGCATCCGTCCCAGGATCTCGACGGGCAGGCCGGCCAGCAGGTGAGCGATGCGCGGAGCGTCGTATCCGGCGTCCAGCACGACCAGGATGTTCGGGTCGCCTGGCTTCCACTGGCCCGCTGCAACGAGTCGCTCGAGGACCTCGCGAATCTGGAACGTGGTCACCGCTGCCACGTCAGCGCCGGGCCGGAGACGGACCGCATCGAGCACTGCCGTCCACGAGGTGCGGCCGCTCTCCAGCGCGGCCACTACCGAGTACGGCCAGCCGGGCACCATCTGGTGTTTGCCCACGCCACGGCCGAAAGTGTGGCAGAAGGCCCGGTCAGCGCAGGTATTGGCGTCCGGCCTCAGCCACGGCGAGACGTCCACCGCCAGGACCAGCCTGCCGTCCGCCGCCCTCGGCAGTGGCATCCCGGCCAGGGCCCGGCGCAGCCGGGCGACATCGATCCGGCCCTGGTTGAGACCGCCGTACAAACCACCGTGACCACGGCGGTGTTCAGGCGCGAGCGCGAGATCTACGAGCGTCCGCACCGGTCCGTCCGTGCACAGCAACGCGTCGCACAACTCGAACAAGGCATCGCCCCGCACGGTCAGACACGCGTACAACTCCGACCGGAAGTGTGACACTTCCGCGAACGCGTCCCGCAGGACGTCCTGCTCCATCAGACTCATGACCACGGCCTTCGCGCTGATCCGCTCTGTGACGGAGCCCAGGATCAAGCGAAGGCCGCCTTCGCGTCCGCTGAACTGCGAAAACGCCGACCAAGTGCGAGTCGCGTTCGACATCGGACCATAAACGACAAGTTTAGTACATGCAAGCAATCAGCGCTTTGATCATCGAGGGTCTTCCCTGAACCCGGTGGTCGGACAGTGCTGCGGTGGGAAGCGGAGACACGATGGGTCGGAGCCCTTATGACTATGTCGTTGTGGGAGCGGGGACAGCGGGGTGCGTGATTGCCTCCCGGCTGTCGGAACGCCCCGACGTGAGGGTGCTGTTGCTGGAGGCGGGAGCCCGGGACGCGACCGAGGCGATGGCTTCTCCTTGGGGATTCCTGGGGTTCGACCCTTCCTCCCTCTGGCCGGGCGTCTCGACCGTGCAGGCCGGTACGGGCAGGGTCGCCGACGTGCTGCGCGGCAAGGCCCTCGGCGGATCGTCGAGCATCAACGGCCTCTACCACCTGCGGGGACACCGCTCCGGTTATGACGAATGGCCCGAACTCGGTGCTCCGGGCTGGGGTTTCGACGATCTGCTGCCCTATTTCCGCCGCAGCGAGAGCACTCGTCGTCACGATGCCGCCGTGCGGGGCACGGACGGGCCGGTCGTGGTCGCCCCGGTTCCGGAACCCCATCCCCTGGCCACGGCGGGTGTCGAAGCCGCGGTGCAGGCCGGGTTCGCACGCGCCGATGACATCGGCGGTGGGCTGGAGACCGGGTTCGGGTGGAGTGACATGAATCTGCCCGGCGGCGCCCGCCAGAGCGCAGCCGACGCCTACATCCGTTCGTTCCGCGACCGGCCGAACCTGGACGTCGTCACGGACGCGACCGTGCGGCGGCTGCGCATCACCGCCGGCCGGTGCACCGGCGTCGAGTACACCGTGGGTGGCGAGCACCTGTCCGCCGGGAGCGCCGAGGTCATCCTGACCGCAGGGGCCATCGGTTCCGCGCACCTCCTGATGCTGTCGGGGATCGGCCCGGCACGACACCTCGGCGAACACGGCATCGACGTCGTCGCCGATCTGCCGGGAGTGGGATCCCATCTGCAGGACCATCCGATGGCGGGCGTGGTGTACGAGGCCGGCCGGCCCGTACCGTTCCTTCCTGCCAACCCGCCGGCCGAAATGATGGGCCTGCTGTACAGCGATCCCGCCGCGGCCCGGCCGGACCTTCAGGTCTACGTCGTCGCCGCACCGCTGCCGTCGGCATGGGGCCGGCCGCCGGCCAACGGCTACTCCATCGCCTTCTCCGCGATGGCGCCCCACAGCAGCGGCACCGTGCGCCTGGCGGGCGCCCATCCCGCGGGCGCTCCCGTCGTCGACCCCGGCTACCTGAGCGACGACCGTGACCTGGAGGTCATGCGCCGGGGCCTGGCTGTCGCCCGCCGCATCGGGGAGGCCGACGCGTTCGCCGAATGGCGCAAGCAGGAAGCGGTACCGGGCTCCGGGACGAGCGGCGAAGCCGTGGACGAGTTCATCCGCAAGGCCACCGGCCCCTACTTCCACTTCACCGGCACCTGCCGCATGGGAACCGACGCCGATGCCGTCGTCGACCCTGCGAACCTTCGCGTCCACGGGATCGCCGGGCTGCGGGTCGCCGACGCCTCGGTGATGCCGTCCATCCCCTCGGCCAACACCAACGCGACCGTCTACGCCCTCGCCGAACGGGCCGCCGAGCTGCTCGGCTGAGGCTGCTTCCGCGCCCACGGCGCCTCCACAACGCGCTACATACCCCCGTCGTGCCCCGCATGCGGCCCCGACCGGACCTCTCCCCCCCCTCTCCCCCCTCAGACAGGAGCACCACCATGTCCGAAATGCTTCAGGCCACCGACGTGGTCTCCTCCGACGCCTACCTGCTCGAGCAGACCGAGGTCGCGGTGCGTGCGGCCGGTTCGGTGCTGCGTGAGCGTTTCGGTGGGGTGGTGCGCTACGAGACGCGTGAGGAGCTGATGCGTGCGCTCGCCGCCAATGACGACGCGGCCCTGGACATCCTGCGGCCCCGCCTCACCGGCCTGCGCCCGGACGCCGGCTGGGTGGAGGACGAACTGGACGGCGGCGCGCTGCCGCCCGGCGAGTGGTGGGTCGTGGACCCCGCCGAAGGCAACGTCAACCACCTGCACGCCCTGCCCGACTGGGCGGTGACCGCCACCCTCGTACGGGAGAACCAGCCGGTGCTCACCGTGGTCCGCCTCCCGCTGACCGGCGAAACCTACACCGCGCTCACCGGCGCCGGCGCCCACCTCGAGGGCCGGCCACTGCGCGTCTCCCCGACCACCGACCTCGGCCTGGGCATCGTGGCCACCAGCCAGGCCCGGCCGGACGAGGACGAGACGGTCGTGCGCCGCGTCGGCTCCTCGATCACCGCGATGCTCTCGGGCGCGCTCGTCGTCCGCACCTCCGTACCCGCCACCCTGCACCTGGCCAACGTGGCCGCAGGCCGCATCGACGCCTTCTGGCAGTACGCCGGCGCCCGGGCCGACCTCCTGCCCGGCGCACTCCTCGTCACCGAGGCCGGCGGACGGATCACCGACACCCAGGGCCGCCCCTGGACCCCGCAGAGCGAAAGCTTCCTGGCCACCGCCCCCGCCCTCCACACCCAGGCCGTCACCACCCTCTCCCACTGACCCCGACCACCCCACCCCCCACACAGGCAAGGACCCCATCACCATGACCACGATCGCAGTCCTCGGAAACGGCCGCGTCGGCGGCAACCTGGCCACCGCCCTCACCCGCGCCGGACACCAGGTGGCCGTCGCGGACCGCACACCGGGCGCCGCCGCCCACGCCGCCCACGCCGCCCGGATCGTCATCAACGCCACCCCCGGCGCCGGATCCCTCGAACGCCTCACCGCCCTGCGCGAGGAACTGCGCGACACCATCCTCGTGGACGTCTCCAACGCCACCCTCGACGGACCGGTCGGACTGCCCGCCGACCTCATCCACCCCGGCTCCAGCCTCGCCGAACAACTCCAGGAAGCACTCCCCGAAACCCACGTCGTCAAGACCCTCAACACCATGCTCTTCCCCGTGATGACCGCACCGGCCACACTCACCCAGACACCGACCGCCTTCCTCTCCGGCGAAGACCCGCAGGCCAAACACACCGTCCGTGACCTCCTCATCGACCTCGGCTGGCAGAAGGAATGGATCACCGACCTCGGCGGAATCCAGACCGCCCGCGCCACCGAAGCCGCCATCCTCTTCGTCCCCCACATCATCCGGGCCAACGGATTCACCCCCTTCGCGATCTCCATCGCCCGCTGACTGCCGGCCCACACGTCGAACTCAGCTCTCTGCCTCTCGGCTGCTGCAATGCGATCCGTCTATAGGAAGATTGGCACGGTGCCCACATGGGTCATGGCGCCGTCCTGCGGAACACGAGTTCCACAGGACGGCGTTGAAGCAGTGAGAACGAGAGGGTCGCGGAGGCATGCACGCTACTGGAGCGGAGGTCGACGGTGTGCGCGGGGTGTTCGCGGTGGACTCGACCGCCCCGGACTCCGCACCACGGGGACTCGATGCCTTCCGGCGCGGATGGGAGACGCAGGTCGGCGACGACGTCTTCCAACTGCCGGCCTTCAGCCCGGACACGGTCGGTGATTTCCGGGTCAAGGGCAATGTGGCCAAGGTGCACGGTGCGGCGATCGCCGATCTTCACGCCGCGTCGGCGACCCGCACCGCTGAGGTCCCGGGCGGCGATCAGGATCTGGTTGCCATGTACGTCGTCCGGAGCGGCGCATGGACTCTGGGTGGCCCGCACGGTCACGGCGATCAGACCGTGTCGGCCGGGCAGTTCCTCGTCCGGCACCTCGGGCGCCTGACGGCCTTCGACACGACGGCGCACCTCACGGCGAAGTTCCTCGTCCTGCCCCCCGGCGAGCTCAAACCCCTCCTCGGAAACCGGGTCGTCACCGGGCCGGCGGACTCGGCCGAGATGCGCTTGCTGACGGCCCTCACCGACATGATTCACGCGACCGTGGCCGAACTGAGCCCGGCCGGGGTGGTAGCTGCCCAAAACACCTTGATCGAGATGACCAAGGCGGTGGCGAAGGGCCGGTTCGACGACGTGGAACCGCGGTTGGCTCCCGCGCTCGCCCAGGCGGCCAAGGACCTCGCGGACCGCCGGCTCTCTGATCCCGACCTTTCCCCGGCGATGCTTGCCCGTGAACTCAACGTCTCCGCGCGTACGCTGCACCGGGCGTTCGCCGCGGTGGGTGAACAGGTGAGCACCTACATCCGCCACCGGCGACTGCATGAGGCACGGCTCGCCCTTGAGTCGCCGTCAGGGCGCCTCAGCATTTCGGAACTGGCCGCACACTGGCAGTTCTCGGACGGCAGTCACTTCACCCGAGCCTTCAAGAAGCACTACGGCCAGACTCCCACCGAGTACGCCCGCTCGACCGGAGCGGCCTCGCGCTCGCCGAACCGGCACCCGCAGGGCCGGGGGCCGGCCGAAAGCGCGTGATCGAGGGCACGGGCAGGTCACGTGGAGCTGTCCGCCTTCGATGGGCGGCCGCTTGCGGTGGGGTTGCCGGTACGGGTCATCGTTCCACGGTGCCGATGAGTCGGCCCCGGGCGAGGACGGTGGCGGTGATGGACGGCAGCAGCTTGGCCGGCCGTGCTTCGTCCGGTGCGGGTCGGCCGGGGGCGGTGTCCAGCGGGGTCGCGAAGGCGAAGAGCTGGAAGGCGTAGTGGTGCGGTCCGTGGCCCTTGATGGGCGCGGGTCCCTTGTAGCCGCGTCCGATGAAGGAGCGCAGCACCGTGACACCGGGGGCGGGGTCTCGTGCGGTGAGGGCG
Organism: Streptomyces sp. NBC_01264; assembly: GCF_026340675.1. Taxonomy (NCBI): domain Bacteria; kingdom Bacillati; phylum Actinomycetota; class Actinomycetes; order Kitasatosporales; family Streptomycetaceae; genus Streptomyces; species Streptomyces sp. NBC_01264. Next base: position 567,340 of record NZ_JAPEOX010000002.1, on the reverse strand, counting down.
CCGGGAGGGAGGTCGTGGACCGCCGGGTCGATGAGGACGACGCAGTGGACGGCGGGCTTGGGGGTGGGGACGTCGGTGTCCTCGACGACGAGCAGCAGTTGGGCGGTCCCTGCCGGCGGAGGGTTCCAGGCCAGGTGGGGGGAGAGGTTGCGGCCGCCCGCGTTCTTGGCGTTGTGCTCGGTCGGGATCGTGGCGCCGTGCTCGAAGCTGCGGCTGCTGAGGTCCAGGAGTTCGGGTCCGTGCAGGTTCGGGCGGTTCCAGGCGGCCTGGCTCTCGCCTGACCTGCGGTTCTTGAGGAGTCGGCCGAGGATGGTCATCGTGTTGCTCCCAGCGTGTCGAGGGTTGGTTCGGGGGCGGCGGTCTCGACCGCCGTGTCGGTGAGCGGCCCTGGGGTGGTCAGACGGTCGCGGGTGATGTGGCGGTCTCCGGCTGCTCGGCGGGTTCCGTCGAGGTGCGGCCGGGCAGCAGCAGGCTCAGCACCAAGGAGAGTCCGGTGAAGCCGACGGCCCACCAAAATGCCTGGTCGAAGGCGTGCGCGCGCTGATCGGCGGAGCCAGCGTGGCGGCGTAGGGCGGTGTCGAGGATGACGGCGAGCACGGCGACGCCGAAGGCTCCTCCGACCTGCTGTGCGATGCGGGTGATGATGCCGGCGTGCGGTATCTGGTCGCGGCGCAGGCCCACGAACGCGGCGGCCTGCAGGGGAATGGACACGGCGGCGAGACCGAAGCCGCGGACCACCAGTACGGCCATCAGGAACCACTTGTCGGTCGTGGTCGTGGCCAGCGCGAAGGGCACGGTGGACAGCCCCACGATCCCGAAACCGGTGAAGGCGACCGTCCTGGCCCCGATCTTGTCGCTGAGTCCGCCGGCCATCGGGCGGCTCAGGAGCGCGCCGATGCCCAAGGGGGCGACCAGCAGGCCGGCCTGGAGAGCGTCGGCTCCGCGCACCTGCTGCCAGTACAGCGGCAGGAGTGTCATGCCGCCGTAGAGGGCGGCTCCGGACAGGAACATCGACGCTGCTGCGGAGGCGAGCGGGCGATGCGTGAGCAGTCGGACGCTGACCAGGGCGTTTGTGGGCCGGCGTACGGAGTGCAGGGTGAAGATCAGAAGCAGCAGTACGCCGGCCAGCAGGGGAGCGAGGGAGTCGGGGCGGCCGAAGCCGCCTGCCTGCGAGGAGTTGGTGAGTCCGAGCAGGATCGCGATGAGGCTGGGTGAGAGCAGCAGCCAGCCGGCGGTGTCGACGCGAGGACGCGCGTCGGGGGCGTCCGGGTCCAGCATGCGCCGGGCGAGGACGAAGCCGACCACGAAGAACGGAACGTTCACCCAGAACAGCCACCGCCAGTCCAGCCGGTTCAGCAGGAGGCCGCCGATCACCGGACCTGCGATCGGGCCCACCACGAACGGCAGGGTGACGATCGACATCGTGCGCCCGAGAGCCCTGCCCGAGGCCGCCTGCATGATCATCGTGGAGAACCGCGGGAGCATCAGCCCCCCGCCCAGCCCCTGGACGACCCGGAAGCCGATGAGGTTCTGGGCGTTCCAGGCCACGCTGCACAGAATCGAACCGGCCAGGAACACCGTCAGCGCAACAGCCACACCCGTCGGCCGCCGAACCGGGACTGGGCCAGCCCGCGAGCGGGATGGACACGCCGAGCGCCAGCAGGTAGCCGGTGCTCACCCACTGGATCGTGGAGATCGGTACGTGCAGCTGCTGCGAGAGGGTCTCCAGCGCCACGCTGACGATCGTCGTGTCGAAGACCACGGCGAGCGCGCCGACCATCAGCGCGAGGGCGATCCTCATGACGTTCGGATCGATACGGTCTGCTGCGGTCGCCTCGGTCATGGAGGCCTCCGCCTCTCTTGTTCGGATGGAGAGCCCCCGCGCTCCGGTCGCGGTCTGCCGGGATCAGATGCGCTGAGCCAGCCGGTCCAGCAGCGGTGCGGCCGCCGCGAGCTGTTCCCGTTCCCGTGGCGTGAAGTGGTCCGCCAGCACGCGCGCGATCTGCTCGCTGCGGGCGCCGCGCTTGTCCGCCAGTGCCTGCCGCCCCGCGTCCGTCAGTGCCAGCAGGATGCGCCGGCCGTCCTTCGGGTCGGCACTGCGTTCGACCAGGCCGCGGGACTGAAGGCCGCCGAGCGTCGCGCCCATCGCCTGCGCGGTGATCTGCTCCAGCCGGGCCAGCGCGGACGACGTGGTCGGACCGGTGCGCTCCAACTGGGACAGGGCGGCGCGCTCGGGCATGGTCAGCCCGCCTTCCACGGGTGCCTGACGCACGCGCCTGAGCAGCGCACCGATGCTGGTCAGCAGGTCGACGGCGACCTCGGGCTGGGGCGCGGCCACGAGGCGGGGAATCTCCTGGTCGGTGAAGAACTGCGGGAGATTGGCGTCGATCAGGACCGCACCGGAAGGCATCTTCGGGTAGTCCTGGGCGAAGTGGTTCGCGATCTCGCCGGCCTGGGAGTGCGACACCAAGGTCACGTCCTTGGTGATGCTGCGGCTGGGGCCAGTGTGCGTGCTGGGGACAACCCCCGCACGCCCTCGATGGCCGGGCCGCGCGCACAGCGTGACCGAACCGCTCCTAGGTGTGGTCGGCCCGCCCCGCGGTCCTCAGCCCCGTCTCCGGTTGAGCAGCCACCACGCCGTCACCAGATCCTCCGTACGCCGCAGGTCCAACCCGGTGAGCTGTTGGAACCGGTTCACCCGGTACCGGACGGTGTTCGGGTGCACCGCGAGGCGGCGGGCGACCTCGCGTACGTCCTGGTCGTAATCCAGGTACGCCCAGGCGGTGTCCTCGATCTCCGCGCTCGAACGGCCCGCGGCGTCGAGTGCCGTCAGGTGGCGTGCGACGAGTCCTTCGGCGGTGTGCTCCCCGGAGAGCACGAGCGGCCGCGGTCCGAGGTCGGCGAGGTGCACCACGCCCGACATGGCGAACCGCCGAGCGGTCTCCAACGCCAGTACCGCTTCCTCGAATCCGGTGTCGAGCTGATCGAGGGGAAGGGGCGGACCGACCGCCACGGTGTGGGCGCCGACGGACTCCGGCGCCCTCGGCGCGATGAAGCCGAGGTTCGGCCCCACTTGGGCGAGCAGGAGCCGGTCCGCGGGAACGCGTACCGCCGAGGCGACGGCCCGACGGATCACGTCGGCGTCGTCCGCGGAGACCGCACGTGCCGCGAGCGCCACATGGCGATCCTGAGGGGCCAGCCCGAAGAGGTGCGCGTCCCGGTTGATCCGCTCCGCGGGGAAGGTGCCACCGAGCACACCGGCCGCGAAGGCCGAGCGACGTTCCGCATCGAACCGGGCCCTCTCCACGGCAAGTTCGTGCCGCACCCGGGCGAAGACCGCGGACGCCTCGTTGGAGAACTCCCAGGTGCTGTCGTGGACCGCGAGCAGGAGGTCGCCGGGCAGCGCCACCTCAGCCGCCACCTCGTCCAGGAGGGCGAGCATCTCCCTCGAACCCAACTGGTAGCCGATGGCGAGCACGTCGAGCGGAACTCCCCGGGCGGCTCGCTCGAGGGCGTAGACCCCGAGCATCTCGCGCAGGGCCGCGTCGGGTACGCGCAGCGAGGTCAGCTCCGAGACGAGGATGTCCATGAACCGTCGCGCGGACGCCCGGATGTCGTCGTCCGAGAGCACCGCGTATCCGGGTACGTGGCCGCGGATCAGCGCGAGGAAGCGGTCGGCGAAGACGTCGTGCAGCGTGCGCAGACGTGCGACGGCCGCGGCCACCGCGGCGCGCGTCGGCTCGTCGAGGCCGGCGAGGTCCGGCATCCGCCGGCGTACGGGCCAGGCCGTGGGCGTATCGGGCTCCATGTCCGCAGACTATCCACGGATGTTGTTCCGGGGAACAAGGTTGTCCCGCCGATGCTGGTGCGGATTCCGTAGCTCGCCCGCCATGGCGCGGCGACACTGTGGCGGAGCTCGCGGCGACCTTGTTCCGGCTGCCATACCGAGCGCTCTTCACCGTCGAAGGGACTCTCCCGTGGCACGCTCCCTCACCAAGCCCGAGCCCTCGGACCGTCCGCCCGCGCCGCGCTCCCCGGCGGGCTACGTACTCGGGCTGCTGTTCCTCGGAAACCTGCTCAACTTCTACGACCGGGCCCTGCCATCGGTCGTGTTGGAGCCGATCAAGGACGAGTTCGGACTGGACGACACCCAAGTCGGCATCCTGGCATCGGCGTTCGTCCTCGTGGCCGCCCTCGCCGGGATCCCGCTGGGACGTCTGGCCGACCGCGTCCCCCGCGCGGCCGTCGCGGGCTGGGGCCTGTTCGCGTGGAGTGCCTTCACCGCGGCCGGCGGAGTGCTGACCAGCCTCTGGGGGTTCTTCGCCTCCAGGATCGGCGTCGGCGTCGGGGAAGCCAGCTACGCGCCCGCCACCGGTTCGCTGCTGTCGGACCTCTATCCGAGCGAGCGCCGCTCACGGGCCCACTCCCTGTTCATGCTCGGATTCCCGCTCGGCACCCTGCTCGCCTTCCTCACGGCAGGCGGGCTCGCCGTGGCGTTCGACAGCTGGCGGGCACCGTTCCTCATCGCGGCCGTGCCCGGCTTCGTCGTCGCCCTCCTCGTGCTGCGCATCCGCGAGCCCGAGCGCGGCGCCGCCGACCCGGTCGAGGCCGCGCCTCCCGGTCCGCGCGGGCGGCGGGGTGCTCCCCTGCGTTCGCTGCTGAAGGTGCACTCGATGTACGGGATGCTCCTCGCCTTCGCCGGGTACAACTTCGCGGCCTACGCGATCGGCACCTTCCTGACCCCCGTACTCCAGCGCTACCACGGCCTCTCCCTCGTCGGCGCCGGCGCGGTGGGCGGGATCGTCGTCGGAGTGACGGGATTCGTCGGCCTGTTCGCGGGCGGCAGGATCCTCGACCGGGCGGCCAGGACATCACCCGAGGCCAGGGTCCGGGTAGCGGCCTACAGCCTCTTCGGTGCCGCGGCGTTGTCCCTCGCGGGCCTCGCCGCGGGCCGGGGTGCGCTGTGGCAGTTCGTGGTGTTCCTGAGCCTGGGTTACCTGCTCGGCATCGTCTACCTCGCGGCGGCCGTACCCGTCGTCTCCGACATCATCCGGCCCGAACAGCGATCCGGTGCGCTGGGCCTGCTGTTCGCCGTGGGCTACCTGCTCGGAGGGGCGGGCGGACCCGTGCTCGTCGGCGTCCTGTCCGACGCCTTGGCCGCCGGTGCGCAGTCCACGACCGGGGCCTCGGCCCACGGTCTGCGGACGGCGCTGGTCATCACCGTCCCGCTCGCCTTCGCTGTCGCGGCGAGCGGCATGCTCCTCGCCTCACGCTTCGTCCGGGGCGACCGCGAAGCGATGCTCTCCCCGGTGACCACACCCTGACGCGCGCACACCGTCCGGTGACCCGCCCGAGCACCCCTGCCGTGCCGGGCAAGGGCACGGGCAAGGGCACGGGCACGGGCACGAGCACCGGCACCACGCAACCACCGCAGGCAGCACGGACACCTCACGCAGAAGGGACGACCTACGTGATCCAGCACGTCCGGGTCCTCATTGTCGGCAGCGGATTCTCCGGAATCGGACTGGGCAGGACCCTGCTCGCCTCACGGTTCTCCGACTTCCTCATCTTCGAACGGGCCCCGGAGCCCGGGGGAGTCTGGCACTCCAACACCTACCCCGGCTGCCGGTGCGACGTCCCCTCCCACCTCTACTCGTTCTCCTTCGCGCCCAACCCGGACTGGACCGCGACGTACTCCCCCCAGCCGGAGATCCAGGCCTATCTGGGGCGCTGCCTCGACCGGTTCGGGCTGCGGCCGCACCTGCGCACCGGAGTGGAGGTCCGCGAGGCCCGGTGGGACGAGGCGGACCAGCTCTGGCACGTGGAGACCAGCGACGGCCGGTGGACGGCCCAGGTGCTGGTGAGCGCGGTCGGCCCGCTGACCGAACCGAAGCTCCCCGATGTGCCGGGCATCGACCGCTTCCGCGGCACGCTCATGCACTCGGCACGGTGGGACCACGCCCACGACCTGACCGGCGAGCGCGTGGCGTCGATCGGCACGGGCGCCTCCGCCATCCAGTACGTCCCGCAGATCGCCGACCGGGCCGGCCGGCTGTACGTGTTCCAGCGCAGCGCCCCGTGGATCACCCCGCACGACAACCGGGAGATCCCCGAGGCCGAGCGCGAACGGTTCCGGTCCCGGCCCCGCCGCCAGCGGGCCGAGCGGGCCAAGGCGTACGTGGCCAAGGAGCTGCTGGTGCTCGGCTTCGCCAAGCGCCCCGGGCTCGTGCGCCTGGTCGAACGCCTGGCGCGCCGGCACCTGGAGAGCCAGGTCGCCGACCCCTCCCTGCGCCGGACGCTCACACCCGACTTCACCCTGGGCTGCAAGCGCGTCGTACCGTCCAACACCTGGTATCCCGCGCTGCAGAAGGAGAACGTCGAGCTCGTTCCCCGGGCCCTGCGCGAGGTCCGCGAGCACAGCGTGATCGACGCGGACGGGGTCGAGAGGGAGGTCGACACCATCATCCTCGGCACCGGCTTCCACGTCACCGACATCCCCTTCGCCGACAAGGTGCGCGGCCGCGACGGCGATCTGCTGAGCACGGCATGGGCGGGATCCCCGCGCGCGTACCTGGGCGTCTCCGTTCCCGGCTTCCCGAACTTCTTCCTGTTCCTCGGGCCCAACTCGGGCTTGGGCCACAGCTCCATGGTCTACATGATCGAGGCCCAGGCGGAGCACGTGAAGAACGCGATCCGCGCGCTCGACGTCTCCGGCTCCACGTCCATCGAAGTGGACCGGCGCACCCACGACGCCTACAACGGCGACCTCGACCGCAAACTGGCGAAATCGGTGTGGGAGCTGGGAGGTTGTCAGGCCTTCTACCGGGACGCCAACGGACGCAATGCCACCATCTATCCCGACTGGACCTTCCGGTACCGCCGTCAGGCGGTCCGCTGGAAACCGGAGGCCTACCACCTCGCCGCGGGACCCGGCACGGCGCAGCAGGCCCCGGCGACGACCGTGAACGCCTCATGAGGGCCGTGAGCCTCACCCGGGGGCAGCTGGAAGTCGTCGACCTCCCCGCCCCACGGCCCGGAGCGGGGCAGCTGCTGGTCGAGGTCAAGCGCTGCGGGATCTGCGGCTCGGACCTGCACAGCCGCCTGCACGCCGACGAACTGGCCGACTCGCTCGAACGGTGCGGCTACCCCCGCTACGCCCGCTCCGGCCAGCAGGTGGTGCTCGGACACGAGATCTTCGGCGAAGTGGCCGACCGGGGGCCGTGGTGCGCCGGCACCCTCAGGCCCGGCACACCGGTCGTCACCGTCCCGCTGGTGCGCCGCGGCCGGCAGGTCGACGGCATCGGCCTGTCCGCGCATGCCCCGGGCGGCTTCGCCGAACTCGTCGTCGTCCAGGAAGCCCTGACCCTGCCCGTCCCGAACGGCCTGCCCGCGGATCTCGCGGCGCTCACCGAACCGATGGCCGTGGCCTGGCACGCGGTGAACCGCGGCGAGGTGACGCGCAAGGACGTGGCGATCGTCCTGGGCTGCGGCCCGGTGGGTCTCGCGGTGATCTCCGTGCTCAAGGCCCGCGGCACCGCGACCGTGGTGGCGAGCGACTACTCGGCGGGCCGCCGGGCGCTGGCGGCGAAGTGCGGAGCCGATGTGGTCGTCGACCCCGCCGTCGCATCGCCCTGGGACGGTGTCGCGGCCCGGCACGGCTTCATGGCCACGATGCCCGACGCGTACAACGCGGGCATCGACGCCATCGAAGGCCTGGCCCGGCTCCCCCTGCCGTGGTGGACCTCCTGGCGCGCCCTGCGGACGATCGGCGCGACCCGGCCGAAGCGTCCCGTGGTGTTCGAATGCGTCGGCGTACCCGGCATGCTGGACGGCATCCTGGCCTCCGCACCCCTGTACTCCCGTGTCGTCGTCGTAGGCGTGTGCATGGGCCCCGACACCCTGCGCCCCTCCCTCGCGGTGAACAAGGAGCTCGACCTGCGCTTCGCCGTCGGATACACGCCCCTGGAGTTCCGTGACACCCTTCACGCCTTGGCCGACGGCACCCTGGACGCCTCTCCCCTCCTCACCGGACGGGTCGGGTTCGCGGGCGTCGGATCCGCTTTCGACGCCCTCGCCGACCCCGAGGTCCACGCGAAGATCCTCATCGACCCTTCGCTCGCCACGGAGGGAATCTCAATGCGGTGATCCTGGCCCATCGGGTACGAGCCCCACTCGGTAGGCGAGGACGACGGCCTGGACGCGGTCGCGGAGGGCGAGTTCGGCCAGGATCCGAGATACGTAGGTCTTGACGGTCTCAGAGGTGATGAACAGTTCCGCCGCGATCTCGGCGTTCGACATCCCTTCGGCGAGCAGGCGCAGAACCTCCAGCTCGCGGGGCGCCAGGGCGCGCTCCACCTCTTGTCTGGCCGGCGCGGACGTGTCGTTCGGCCGCAGGTGTTCGGCGTAGTGGCCGATGAGTTGGCGCGTGACGGTGGGCGCCAGCAGGGCCTCGCCGCGGGCCACCGTCCGGATGCCGTTCACCAGCTCCGCGGGTCCATCACAACCACGTCGGGGCTCAGCAGTCTCGCCGCCCGAACCGCCTGGTGCCCGTTCTCGGCCTCCCCGACGACCTCCATGTCGGGCTGCGCGGAGAAGATGGTGACGTAGCCGGTCCGTACCAGTGCCTGGTCGTCGCAGACCAGAACGCGAATCGGCGGTGGTGCGTCGCTCACGGCATCACTCCTGAAGGGGATCGGACGGGATGGTGGCACGGACCTCGAAGCCGCCCTCGGGCCGAGGGCCGGCCTCCAGCTGACCATTGAGCATCCGCAGACGCGTCCGCAACCCGGCCAGCCCCCGACCGCCCGGTTCGCGTCCGGACTTCCGGGCGAGTGGGGCCGCGGTGGGGCCATCGGTGGTCACCACGATCTCCTTGCGGTCGTCCTCCTGCCGGACCCGGACCCGCGTCGGCTTCCCCGACGCGTACTTCATCGCGTTGGTGAGCGCCTCCTGTACCACCCGGTACGCGGCCAGCTCCACGTCCCCACCCCGGGGTCCCGGCTCACCCCGCTCGATGAACTCGACCGGCTGACCGGATCTGCGGGCCTGCTCGACCAGATCTCCCAACCGGCCCGGAGCGGGCGCCCGCCCGGCACCGGCGAGGTCGCGGGAGGCGCCCTCGCCCGTCGCCTCCAGTACGCCGAGCAGGTGCCGCAGGTCGGTCAGCGCCAGGCGGCCGGTGTCGCTGACGGCCGCCAGCCCTTCGCCGGCCTTCTCCGGCGCGGACGTGAGCAGGAACTGTGCCGCGTCGGCCTGCACCACCATGGCCGTCACGTGATGGGTGACCACGTCGTGCAGCTCACGAGCGATCCGTGCCCGTTCGTCGACCATGGCCACCTCCGCGGCCAGCCGCCGCCACTCCACCCCTTCGTGCCGCCGCCTGCGCACCGGCCGGGTCATCGCGGCCGGCCGTAACCGCGCCCGCCTGGACGAGCTGCTCTCCCTCGGCGCTGACGAGACGATCGCCCTCACGGACGACGCTGAAGCCACTGCCGCGGCCTACGCGCGGGCCGCTTCCGAGGTCGACGTGTTCATCGACTACGTATGGGGCCCGCCCACCGAACTCGCCATGCAGGCCGTCCTCGGAGCCCGCACGCACCACACCCGCCCGCTCGACTGGGTACAGCTGGGCGGCATGGGCGGCACCACCCTCACCCTGTCCGGCCACGAACTGCGATCCCACGCGCTCCGCATCCAGGGCAGCGGATTCGGCTCCGCCGAACTCGAAGCCTGCGCGTTCCCCGAACTCGCCGCGATCGCCGCCGGCGCGATCACCGTTCGCCCGCGCCCCTTCCCGTTCGCCGACGTCGAGAAGGCCTGGGCCCACCGGGACGCCACGGGCGAGCGCGCGGTCGTCCTCCTGCGAGGCTGAGCTTGAGCCGAGGGCCGGGCCCCGCCCCCGGCCGGATCCGGTTCGTCAGTCCGTCCCCGCGCGCGGGACGACCAGTACCTCCGTCCCCATGCCGCGGATGGCCCGTACCTCCCGCTCGGGCAGTCCGTCGTCCACCACGAGCAGGTCGAAGTCACGGAGGGAGGTCAGTGCGTACATCCCGTCGCGGGTGAACTTCGTGTGGTCGGCCAGCAGTACGGTCCGAGCCGAGGCGGCCATCATCGCCCGCTTCACCTGAACGGTCTCGGGCGAGGTGTGGTAGCAGCGGCCCCGGGTGACCGCCGTGGTCGACATGAACAGCACGTCGGCCCGCAGCGCGGCCACGCAGTCGGCCGTGAGCAGCCCCATGAAGGCGTCGTACGCCGGGAAGTAGCTGCCGCCCAGGGAGATCAGCGAGACCCCGCGCTCCTTCGCGAGGGCCGTGATCGCGGGCAGCGAGTTGGTGATCACGGTGATCGGGGTGCGGGCGGCGAACTCCCGTGTCAGGGGAAGGCAGGTGGTGCTGTCGTCGAGCAGTACCGTCTGGCCGGGAGCCACCAACGAGGCCGCGGTCCGGGCCAGTTGCTTTTTGGTCTGGGACATCGTCGACATCCGGGTGTCGACGCTGCCGTGGAACTGTGTCGAATGCAGGCCCGTCGCCCCGCCCCGCACCTTGCGCAGCCAGCCCTGGGACTGCAGGAAATCCAGGTCCCGGTGAATGGTCATGAGGCTGACGCCGTACTCGTCGGCGAGGTCCGAGGCGCGCAGGAACCCGTCCGTGGCGAGGGAGTCCCTGATGTGCCGCCGGCGTGCCTCGCGCACCTCCGAGCGATCGGCGCCCGTCATGAATTCCGTCCCTTCCCGGAGTTTCACCGGATCGTGTCCCGAGTGAAGTTCTCACGGATCTCACATGGCCGAACGCTGCCAATTCTGGAGTACCGCACGGAATGCGCCTCCGGGCCAAAAGTCCTTGTCGCATGGCGAAAGACCCGCCCCGCGTGAGGTTTTCCACCGCGGTTGACCGGCGAATCCCGAGGCTTGTTATCTCGTGTTCACGCAGGCCGTCCGGTCTGGCGTACGGGCCGCGAACCAGCCGTCCCGATCCGTTCATTGCAAGAAGGGGAGCTTCAATGGCGAACACCCCGAACACCTCCGACACCCCCGATACCCCGAACCCCTCCAACCCCGCGGCCGCCCACCCCGGCTCGGTCCTCGCGCGGCTGGGCATTCCGCGCTCCATCTCCTGGGGCTACCTCGGCCTCCTGGTCTTCATGTCGGGCGTCGGCATCGAGGCCGGATATCTCTCGCCCTACCTGGAGAGCCTCGGCATAGCCGCCTCCAGCGTGGCCATGGTCTTCACCGTCTACGGAATCACCGGCGCCGTGGCCGCCTGGTTCGCCGGCGCCCTCTCCGACCTGTGGGGGCCGCGCAAGGTGATGTGGCTCGGACTCGCCACCTTCGCCGTCACCCACGTCTTCTTCCTCGCGGTGGCCGTCCCGAGCAGGTCGTACCCCCTGCTGCTGCTCGCCTACGCCCTGCGCGGCCTGGCCTTCCCGCTTTTCGCGTACTCCTTCCTCGTCTGGATCGCGGCCGTCGCCCCGGCCCGTCAGATGGGCAGCGCCATGGGCTGGTTCTGGTCGGCCTTCTCCGCGGGCCTGCCCACCCTCGGCTCGCTCGGCGCGAGCCTGCTGATCCCGCACATCGGCGAGTACGGCACCCTGTGGGTGGCCCTGGGCGTGGTGGGGGCGGGCGGACTGGTGTCGCTGCTCCTGGTCAAGGAGCCCACCGGCTCGGCGCGGCTCGCACCGGCCGGCGAGAGCCCGATGGCCGGCCTGGTCGGCAGCCTCACGATCCTCTACCGCAACCCCAAGGTCGGTGCGGGAGCGGCGGTGCGCATGTTCAACACCGCCTCGCAGTTCGGCTTCATGGTCATGCTGCCCGTGTGGTTCGTCAACACGATCGGCCTCACCAACGAGCAGTGGCTGCGGCTGGTGGCCGTCATGTTCGGCACGAACATCTTCACCAACCTGATGTTCGGCGTCATCGGGGACAAGATCGGCTGGCGCACCACGGTCGCCTGGTGCGGAGGCCTCGGCTGCACCATCTCCACCCTCGTCCTCTACTACGTACCGACCGCGGTCGGGTCCCAGTACCTGCTCTGCCTCCTGGTCGCCGTCTTCTACGGCGCCACGCTCTCCGGCTACGTCCCGCTCTCCGCCCTGATGACCGCCATCGCCCCGAGCCACAAGGGCCAGGCCATGGCCGCCCTCAACCTCGGAGCCGGCGCCTCCGCCTTCCTCGGCCCGCTGACCGTGAGCCTCTTCCTCGGGCCGATCGGAGTCGGCGGAGTCACCTGGATCTTCGCCGGCTACCACGCCGTGAGCGCCCTGCTCACGCTCCTGCTGAAGACCGCCCCCGGCCCCGGGGAGCCCACCGCCCCCGGCACTGCGTTCGAGACCCGTTCCACCACCGGCGACGCCGAGCTGCTCGCCGCACCCGCCCCGAAGGGACCGTGACCCCTCATGTCGGTACTCGCCATCGACGTCGGAACGACGATGATCAAGTCCGTGGTCTTCGACGACCAGGGCAACGAGCTCGCCGTATCCCGCCTCGCCACCGAAGTGCGCCGCCCGCACCCCGGCTGGGCCGAGCAGGACATGGACACCGTGTGGAACACGGTCGTCTACACCGTCCGCAACGCCCTCGCCGACATCGACGACCCCGTCTGGCTGGTGACCTTCACCGCGCAGGGCGACGGCGCCTGGCTCGTGGACTCCGCGGGCCGCCCCACCGGACCGGCCGTCCTGTGGTCCGACGGCTGCGCCGGCGACATCCTCACCCGCTGGGAGAGCGAGGGAGTCCTCGAAGCCGCCTTCCGCCGCAGCGGCTCCCTCACCTGCAGCGGCATGCCCAACGCGGTCTTCAGCTGGCTCGGCGAGCACGACCCCGGCCGGCTCGCCCGCTCCAGCGCCTCGCTGACCGCCGCCGGATGGCTGTTCCTGCGGCTCACCGGCGAGGTGGCCATGGACGAGTCCGACGCCTCAGCGCCGTTCCTCGACCACGCCACCGGCGACTACGATCCCCAGATCATCGAGATGTTCGGCCTCACCGAACACGCCCGCCTGCTGCCCAGGGTCCTCGGCGAGGAGCAGCGCATCGCCGAGATCACCGCCGACGCGGCCGGCCAGCTGGGCCTGCCCACCGGACTCCCCGTCGTGATGGCCCCGTACGACATCGCCTCCACCGCCCGCGGCGTCGGCGTCGTCAACCCCGGCCAGGCCTGCTCCATCCTGGGCACCACCTTGTGCACCGAGATCGTCCGCAAGGACGTGGACACCACGGGGGAGCCCTCCGGCATCAACATCGCCTACCGGGGCCGAGAACGCGTGCTGCGCGCGTTCCCCACCCTCAACGGGGCCGAGGTCCTCGGCTGGGCGGCCGGTCTCCTCGACCTCGACGGGCCGCCCGAACTGTCCGAACTCGCCTTCAGCGGCTCGCCCGGCGCGCACGGCCTGATGTTCCTGCCCTACCTCTCGCCCGCCGGGGAACGGGCCCCCTTCCTGGACCCGCACGCCCGCGGCGTCTTCTCGGGCCTGTCCCTGGAACACACCCGCGCCGACATCGCCCGCTCCGTCTTCGACGGGCTCTCCCTGGTCCTGCGCGACTCCCTGGAGGCCTCCCGCACCAAGGTCACGGAGCTGCGGCTGTGCGGCGGCGGGGCCAACAGCGAGGACTGGTGCCAGCTCATCGCCGACGCCACCGGAGTCCCCACGGCCCGCTCGGGGGACACCGAACTCGGCGCCAAGGGCGCCTTCCTCACCGGCCTCGTCCTCAGCGGAGCCGAGAGCAGCATGCACGGCGCCGCCGCGAAGTACGTGCGCATGCGCTCGGTGTGGGAACCCGACCCCGGCCGGGCCGCCCACTACGACGAGACGTACGCGGCCTTCCTCAACTGGCGCGGCCTCGCCCGCGGTGCGGGCTGGGCCGCGCCCGTACCCGCATCCGCCACGACCCCCGTACCCGCATCCGCCACCGTCCCCGGACCCCGCACGGCGGACCCGTACGCGGCCGACCCGCGAACCGGAGCGCACCATGCCTGACCGCCCCCTCACCGACCAGCCCACCGTGCAACTGCACACGCCGCCCCTGACGACCGCCGCCGGGCTCCCCGACGACTCCGTATGGCTCGGCCTCGACCTCGGCACCCAGTCCGCCCGCTGCGTGGCCGTGGACGCGAAGGGCGAGGTCCTGGCCTCGGCCTCCCGCCCGCTGACCAGTCACCGCGAAGGCACCCACCACGAGCAGGACCCCGAGCAGTGGTGGACCGCGCTGGCCGCCGCCTGCCGGGTGGCGCTCGCGGACATCGACCCGGCGCGGGTACGCGGCCTCGCCATCGACGGCACCCCACCCGCCGGGCGGGGGAGGAGCTCCGGCTCCTGCACCAGCCCGACCTGATCACCTGGCGGCTCGCCGGACACCAGGTCCCCGCCGACGCCAGCCACGCACTCAAGACCGGCTACCACCTCGTCGAGGAGCGCTGGCCGGACCAGGAGCTCGGCCGGCTCGGCATCACCACCGCCCTGCTGCCCGACGTGGTCCGCCCCGGCACCGTGCTCGGCTCCGTCTGCGCGGCGGCCGCCGGGACGACCGGCATCCCCGAGGGCACCGCCATCGTCGCCGGGATGACCGACGGCTGCGCCGCGCAGATCGGCGCGGGCGCCCTCACCCCCGGCGCCTGGAACTCCGTCCTCGGCACCACCCTGGTCTTCAAGGGCACCAGCCCGCACCTGGTCCGCGACCCGGGCGGAGTCGTCTACTGCCACCGCGGTCCGGGTGACAGCTGGCTGCCCGGCGGAGCCTCCAGCAGCGGCGCCGGCGTCATCTCCCGGGAGTTCCCCGGCGCGGACCTCGACGAGCTCACCCGCCGGGCCGCCGGCACCGACTCCACCGCCGTCGCCTACCCCCTGGTGTCCACCGGAGGGGAGCGGTTCCCCTTCCGCACACCCCTGGCCGAGCCGTTCGTCCTCGGCGCCCCCGCCGACGAGGCCGAACGTTTCCACGCCCACCTCCTCGGCGTCGCCTGCGTCGAGCGGCTCTGCTTCGACTACCTCGACCTGCTCGGCGCCCCCCGTCGACGGCCCGCTCACCTTCACCGGCGGCGGCGCGAAGAACCCGTACTGGAACCGGCTGCGCGCCGACGTCCTCGGCCGCACCGTCCACCTCCCCGCCCAGGCGGAAGGCGCCCTGGGCATGGCCGTCCTCGCCGCGACCTCCAGCGGGGTCGGCGTGGAGGAGGCCGCCGCCCGGCTGGTCCGCGCGGGCGAACGGATCGAACCCTACCCCGCACGCACCGCCCACTGGACCCCCGTCTACCTCGGCTTCCTCGAGGAACTCGTCCGCCGGGGCTGGCTGGAGCGGACCGTGGCCACCCACGCACGAGCAAGGGCCGACCAGCGATGACCGAACCGACGACCACACCGATGACCGAGCCGACGACCACATCGATGACCGAACCGACCCCCCCACCCGGCCCACGACCCACCGAGTTCGTCCTCGTCCGCCACGGCGAGACCGTCTGGCACGCCGAGAACCGCTACGCCGGCCGCGCCGACGTGGCCCTCACCGAGCGCGGGCTGCGCCAGGCCGAGGAACTCGCCGACTGGGCGCGCGGCCGCGGCATCGACGCGGTCGTGCACTCCCCGCTCTCCCGGGCCCGGCTCACGGCGGCCCCCGCCGCCCGCGTGCTCGCCACCACCCCCCGCGAGGACCCCCGCCTCTACGAGATCGACTTCGGACAGGGCGAGGGGCTGAACCTGCCCGAGATGGCAGAGCGGTTCCCCGAACGGCACGCGGCGTTCCTGCGCGACCCGGTAACCCACCACCTGCCCGGCGGCGAAGACCCCCGGGCCGCCGCCGCCCGGGCCCGCGCCTGCCTCGAGGAGCTCCACCGGGAGTTCCCCGGAGGCAGGGTCCTGGTCGTCGCCCACAACGCCCTCTTCCGGGTCCTGCTGTGCGAGTTGCTCGGCATCGAGATGTCCGCCTACCGCCGGGTGTTCCCGGTGCTCGACAACGGCACCCTCACCGAGGTCCGCCTCGGCTCCTACGGGGCGGCGCTCCTGCGCTTCAACGCCGAGCCCGTGCCCGCGCAGCCCTCGGGGCCGCGGCCCGCAGGCCCGTAGGCCCGTACTCCCGTAGAACGTGCAGACTCCGCCCGCTCCCCCCCCCCACCGTCACCAGGAGAAACCATGACCACCAAGGTCCTCGCAGCCGGCGACCACTTCGTCCTTCCGCGCCTCCTCACCGAGGAGGTCGTCGCCGCCACCGGCGGAGCGGTGGAGGTGACCGAGATCCAACTCCCCTGGCCGCACACCCCCTTCGGCCCCGTCGCCGAGGTCATCGAGGCCTCCGGCACCGAGGACGAGCTGATCGCGGCGCTCCAGGGCGTCGAGGTCTGCGTCACCCAGCTGGCCCCCCTCACCGAGCGCATCCTCGCCAACTGCCCCGACCTCAAGCTGATGTGCATCAGCAGGGGCGGCCCGGTCAACGCCAACCTGGCGGCGGCCACCGAGCACGGAGTCGCCGTCTGCTTCGCCCCCGGCCGCAACGCCGTGGCCACCGCCGAGCACACCCTGACCCTGCTCCTCGCCGCGGCCCGCGGCGTCGGCGACACCCACGCCGACCTGCGCCGCGGCGTATGGCGCGGCGACTACTACGACTACGACAACTGCGGCATCGAGATCGAGGGCGCCACCGTGGGCCTCATCGGCTACGGCGCCATCGGCTCCCGCGTGGCCGGGGTCCTCCTCGCCATGGGCGCCCGCGTCCTGGTCCACGACCCCTACGTCACGCCGGAAACCCTCGCAGAGGGCGTCGAGCAGGCCTCCCTGGAGGACCTGCTGACCCGCTCCCGCATCGTCTCCCTGCACGCCCGGGTGACCGAGGAGACCAAGGGCATGATCGGCGCGAAGGAGATCGCCATGATGCCGCGCGGATCCGTCCTCGTGAACTGCGCCCGCGGCGCGCTCCTCGACTACCCCGCGGTCTGCGACGCGCTCGACTCCGGGCAGCTCGCCGGCGCCGGCTTCGACGTCTACGACGAGGAGCCCGTCCCGGCCGGCTCGCGGCTGCTGACCACCCCCGGCATCGTCATGACCCCGCACATCGCGGGCGGCAGCCAGGAGGTCGCGCACAAGGCGGCCCGCATCGTCGCCGGCGAGGTGGGCCGCTACCTCCGGGGCGAACCGCTCGCGCACTGCGCGAACCCCGAAGTCCTCACGCGATAACCCGCCCGTCCGCCCTCCGTACCGCACACCGAACAGACCAGGAGACGCCCCCATGGACCAGTCGAACCGCTACGCACGCCTCGACCTGAAGGAAGCCGACCTCATCGCGGGCGGCCGCCACGTGCTGTGCGCCTACGTCATGAAGCCGAAGGGGGGCTACGCGTACCTCTCCACCGCGGCCCACTTCGCCGCGGAGTCCTCCACCGGCACCAACGTCGAGGTGTGCACCACCGACGACTTCACCAAGGGCGTCGACGCCCTCGTCTACGAGGTCGACGAGGCGAAGCAGCTCATGAGGATCGCCTACCCGGTGGAGCTCTTCGACCGCAACATCATCGACGGCCGCGCCATGCTGGCGTCCTTCCTCACCCTGACCATAGGCAACAACCAGGGCATGGGCGACGTCGAGTACGCGAAGATGGAGGACTTCTACGTACCCCCGGCCTACCTGCGGCTGTTCGACGGTCCGACGATGAACATCGTGGACATGTGGCGCGTGCTCGGCCGCCCCGTCGTCGACGGCGGCATGGTGGTCGGCACCATCATCAAGCCCAAGCTGGGCCTGCGCCCCCCCAGCCCTTCGCGGACGCCTGCCACCAGTTCTGGCTGGGCGGCGACTTCATCAAGAACGACGAGCCCCAGGGCAACCAGGTCTTCGCCCCGCTCAAGGAGACGATGAAGGCGGTGGCCGAGGCGATGCGCCGGGCCCAGGACGCCACCGGCGAGGCCAAGCTCTTCTCCGCCAACATCACCGCGGACGACCCGGCCGAGATGATCGCGCGCGGCGAGTACATCCTGGAGACCTTCGCGGAGAACGCCCCGCACGTGGCGTTCCTCGTCGACGGGTACGTGGCCGGCCCGACCGCGGTGACCACGGCCCGCCGCAATTTCCCCGGTCAGTTCCTGCACTTCCACCGGGCCGGCCACGGAGCCGTGACCAGCCCGCAGTCCCAGCGCGGCTACACCGCCTTCGCGCACTGCAAGATGACCCGCCTCCAGGGCGCCTCCGGCATGCACACCGGCACGATGGGCCACGGAAAGATGGAGGGCGACGCGAGGGACAAGAACATCGCCTTCATGCCGGAACGCGACGCGGCCGAAGGCCCCCACTACCACCAGGAGTGGCTGGGCATGAAGCCCACCACCCCCATCATCTCGGGCGGAATGAACGCCCTGCGCCTGCCGGGCTTCTTCGACAACCTGGGCCACTCCAACATCATCCAGACCTCGGGCGGCGGTGCCTTCGGCCACCGTGACGGAGGCACGGCGGGCGCGAAGTCGCTCCGCCAGGCGCAGGACGCCTGGCAGCAGGGCATCGGCCTGGTGGAGTACGCCCAGGACCACCCGGAGCTGAAGGGCGCCTTCACCTCCTTCACCGACGACGCGGACAAGCTGTACCCCGGCTGGCGCGACCTGCTCCGGGTCGGCGCGTAGCCGTCCGGGGGACCAGGAGGGGGGCGCGGCCGTGTCGCCGTCGCCCCCCCGTCGTTGCCCCGGCTCCCTGCCCCGACCCCCGACCACCATCGCCCGGACGGCCGGGCTTCTGGACCGAAGCGTGCCGTTCTTGTCCCTGCTCTGTAACAGGCGTCTGAGGCACCGCGGATGTGGGAAACCCGTTCATGCAGGCCGGCGGGGGTGCCGGTACGGTTCGGGACGCAGGCCACGGTGGCCCGCTGCCGAACCCTTCGTGGGCACCGCGGTCTGCGCGCATCATCGGGAGTCGACAGCGGCCGCGTACGGCCGACAACGGGGGAACACCATGAACACTGCTGCCCGCACGAGCCACAAGCACTGGAAGACCTACGTCATCGGGGCCGCGACGGTCACCGCGCTGCTCGTGTCCTCGGCGTGCTCGCCGAACGGCGGCGACGGGCCGGACGACCGGAAGCCCACGGGCGGGCCGAGCAGCCCGGGCACGCCGAGCACCTCGGGCACGCCGAGCGCGACCGCCTCCCCGAGCACGCCGAAGCCCAGCGGCACCCCCTCGACGAAGCCGACCCCGGGGGCGACCGGAGGCAGCGGTGGCGGCGCCGTCGCCCTCTGCGCCCCGGGCGACGTCTCGATCACCTCCAGCACCGAGGACGACAAGAGCCAGGGCGTGCGGCACATCCTCCTCACCCTCACCAACACCAGCCAGAAGCCGTGCCAGGTCTACCGCTACCCCCTCATCCAGCTCGGCAACGCCCGGCTCCCGGTCCCCGAGATCAAGGAGAGCGCCCCGACGCCCGGGACGCCGTACGAGACCATCGCGCCGGGCAAGCAGACGCACGCCGCACTGCTCCTGAACGGCCCCATGGACGAGGACACGGCGAAGACCATGACCGTCCAGCTCCAGGACACCAAGCCCGGGAGCAAGAAGGGCGAGCCGATCAAGGTCGCCTTCCCCGGCGTCGACACGGTGTACTGGAACGACTTCGCCAAGGTCACCCACTGGATGACCGCCTCAGGTCTGGCCCTGCGCTTCATCATGTCGTCCTGAGGATCCGGCCCCCCGAGCAGTGACCGCAGTCCCTTAAGGTGGCTCCACCGGCCGTCCGTGCGTCCCGTGTGTGCGGACAACGGCCTTGTGAAAAGGGGGAGTCGGTGGAGTCACTGCGGCCCGGCGACCCGCCGGAGATCGGCGGGTACCGCCTGCTGGCACGGCTCGGCGAGGGGGGCATGGGCGAGGTCTTCCTCGCCCGGACGGCGTCCGGCCGGCCGCTTGCCCTGAAGACCGTCCACCGGGACCTGAGCCGGGATCCCGACTTCGCCGACCGCTTCGCGCGGGAGATACGCGCCAACGACCGCGTACGTTCAGCGTGGACGGTCTCGGTGGTCGACTTCAGCGCCGCCGGGGCGTCCCCGCAGTGGCTCGCCACGGAGTACGTCGCCGCGCCCTCCCTGGGCGAATGGGTGCACCGGAACGGACCGCTGGCCGGGCCGGCCCTGTGGAGCCTGGCCCGGGAACTCTTCGCCGCGCTCGTGGCCGTACGGGCCTCCGGTGTGGTGCACCGCGACATCAAGCCGGGCAACGTACTGCTCGGCCGGGAGCGGCCCTACCTCATCGACTTCGGCATCGCGCGTGCCGTGCACGACCCGCGCCACACCCGGACGGGAGCGGTCATCGGCACACCAGGCTTCCTCGCGCCGGAGCAGGCGACCGGCGCCGTGGCCGAGGCCCCGGCGGACGTGTTCTCGCTCGCCGCGGTACTCGTCCACGCGGCCACCGGGCACAGCCCCTTCCTGGCCGAGGGCGAGGAGCTGGAACTCCCCGGTCTCCTCCACCGGGTCGTGCACGACGAGCCCGCTCTCGACGGCGTACCGGAAGGGCTCCGTTCGCTGCTGGGGGAGTGCCTCGCCAAGGCTCCGCGGGAGCGCCCGACCGCCGACGAGGCGCTGGCCCGGATCGGCGCGACGGGGGACGAGTGGAGCCGGGCGGCACCGCCTTCGCTGGCGGCGGACGCGGGCCACCGGGAGGCCGAACTCCACCGCGCCCTGGCGGCCTCCCAGCCGCTCCCGGTTCCCGTTCCCATGCCGCCGCCACCCCTGTCGCTGCCCTCGGCGTTCGCGGCCACGCCGCCCCTGCCCTCTCCACTTCCCGGCGCGACACGACGCGTGCCCTGGGCGGTGGGGGCGGCTGCCGCAGCCGTCCTCGTGGTCGCGGCCACCCTCGTGATCAAGATGCCTTGGAACGAAAGGGCGGACGGGAACGGGGACGGCAAGGGAGGCGGGTCAGGATCGGCGCCTCCGTCCGCTCCGTTCTCGGCGATGCCGCGGTCCTGGGTCGGCACGTGGGCCGGCACCGGACCCGGCACCCCCGACGCCGACGGAGTCACGCGGGCCAGGACGGGCGAGTTCTCGGTCACGGTCACGCTGAACGCAGGATCCGTGGGAGACCTCGTGGGCCGGCAGGTCAGCAAGGTGAAGGAGGTCTCCACCGGGCGCGACCTGGGGTGCACGGAGGCCCTGGAACTACGGCAGACGAGCGGGGACCGGTCCGTCTTCGCCGCGGTGACCAGCCATCCGACCGACCCCGACGCGACCTTCGCCTGCCCCAAGGGCAACCTCTACGTGCTGACCATGGCGGAGCCCGACCGACTGACCCTGGAGACCGAAGGGGCCCAGTCGGCGGGCGCCCCCGACACCCTGACCCGCGGCAGCTAAGAGGTCCCGCAGCCGCTAGGAGGCCCCGTCCGCAGCCGGCCCGCCCCGCCGGGCCGCCGTGCAGGCGAGCCCGCCGACGGCGGCGCCGACCGCGTACCAGAACAGGTCGGGCGCGTTGAAGGTGGACCCGAGGACGAGGCGGGCCACCGCACTGTGCCGGGAGAGCTCGGCCGGCGCCCCCGTGAGCTGGAGGAACTCCACCACCCAACTCACCGCGAGCGCCCCCACGGCGGCCCGGAGAGCCGTCACCCGCGGCAGGGCCAGCACGATGAGGGCGAAGATCAGCAGGGTGTACAGCGCGTCCCCGCCGTACTTGGCGAAGCTCCCCGCGGCCACGGCCCGTAGCCCCAACCCCGCACCGACGATCACGACCACCGCCCCGGCCGCCACGAGACGGGTACGGGCCCGGCCGGTTGAGGGGCGGGCACGGTGTGCGGGGGCGGAGGTGGTCACGCGCACCACACTGCCAGACGTCCGTCGCCCATCGGATCCGGGTCCGGCTCCTGCTTCCAAGGCGGATCGGGCCACGTACCCAGGCGGCTTGAGTAGCGCGACTCATGACGGACCGGCCGACGGCCGACACGCTGGGGGCAGGAAGACGCACACCCCGTCCCGGAGGTTCGAATCCATGATCAGCCACGTCGCCGCCGCCCTCGCTCCGGTGTTCGGGCGGATGACCGTGTCCGAAGGCGCATCGGGCCCCGTGGCCGGCGGGACCATCCTGGCGGCCAACCACACCAGCCTGGCCGACCCCGTCATCGTGGTCGCCGCCCTGCGCCGGCTCGGCGTCGACCCCGTGATCATGGCCACGGCCGGGCTGTGGCGGATCCCGGTGCTCGGGAGGGTGCTCGCCCGTGAAGGGCACATCCCGGTCCACCGGGGAACGGCCTCCGCGGCGCGTTCGCTCGCCGACGCCGCCGGGGCGCTGGCGGCAGGGCGGTGCGTGCTGATGTACGGGGAGGGCGGGATCCCCGCCCGCCGCGACGCCGGGGAGGCCGCGCCCCTGCCCTTCCGCAGCGGGCTGGCCCGCCTCGCCCTGGCCACCGGGGCACCGGTCCGCCCCGTCGGCCAGGCCGGCGTACGCCGCGTGTGCTCCGGGACGACGGCCAAACAGCTCGCCGGAGTGCTCACGGCCCCGGTCCGCCGGCCACGCGTACACGTCCACGTGGGCGCCCCGCTGTTCCTGCCGGGCGGCGTACCCGAAGCAACGGCCGCGGCCCACGGGGCGGTCACCTCGGCCTGGCACACCGCACTGTCCGGTCTCGCCTGCGCCCACGCGTCATCGAGTGGGTAGGGTCATCGGGGAGCCGTTCCGAGCGGAGTAGGGCCGGTCGGTGGGGAGAGCGAAGTGGACCGGAAGAAGCAGGCCCTCCTGGCCGGTCTCGGGGTGCTGGGGCTCGCGGCCGTTGGGGCCTTCGCCCTGACCGCCGCACGATCCGTGGAGCCGGGCCCCTTCGCCGCCGATCCCCACTGCCGCCGGGTCCTGGCGCGGCTCCCCGACGAACTGCTGGGGAAGCAGCGCGACTCGGTGGAGGGGGCCGGCGCCGCGAGCTGGGGTGGTGGCACCATCGTGCTGCGCTGCGGTGTCGAACCCCTCGCGCCCACGGTCGACACCTGCATGAACGTCAACGGCACCGACTGGGTCCTCGACGAGGAGCGGGCCGAGCGCGCGGGGCCGCGGGTGCTCACCACCTACGGGCGCGTCCCCTCGGTGGAGTTGGCCTTCGAGGAGGACGACCTGCTCGCCGGCGACGCCTTGGCCGTCATGGACAAGGCCGTGCGGGACATCCCCCAGCAGTCCAGATGCATCGGCCTGGGCGAGACCTGACCTTAGGTACAGCGCGTGCCGGCACGGCCACACCGCGCAGGGCCGCCAAGTCCCGCGCGGCGATTGCGTGGGAACCCTCCCGTCCGGTCGCACGGACGTTCTAGCGTGCCGGTCATGATCTCGCTCAGGATTCGGCGGGCCCTGCTGCTCGCCCTCGCATCCGTCCTGCTCTGCGCCCCCCAGACGGCCGCGGCCCAGGCACCTGCGGCCCCCGCGGCCCCCGCGCGGACGGCGACGCCCGACCGCCCCTCCTACGAGGTGTCGCTGCGCGCCGACGCCGACGGCTCGCACTGGACCGGCCGCCAGACCGTGTCCTTCCGCAACTCCGCCCGCACTCCGCTGCGTTCGGTCGACGTCCGGCTGTGGGGCAACGGCGCCGACGGCTGCGGCGCCCCCGAGGTACCGTCCCCGGTCCGGGTCGACAGGGTCACCGGAGGCACCCCGCGACCGCTGACCGTCGACTGCACCGCCCTGCGGATCGACCTGCCCGCGCCGCTCCCGTACGGGGCACGGACCAGTATCTCCTTCGACGTGGACATCACCGTCCCGGACCGCGTCCACCGCTTCGGCAAGGACGGTGCGCACCGCTACCTCGGCAACGCGCTGCCCCTGCTGTCCGTGCGCGACGCCCAGGGCCGCCACCTCGATCCCGACGTCGGCTTCGGCGAGAGCTTCTACACCCTGAGCGGCGACTTCCGCGTCGTCCTCGACCACCCCGCCGCGCTCGTCGTCCCCGCTACGGGCACCACCACCCGCCGCGCCGGCGCACCGGGCCGCACGGTCACCACCAGCCTCGCGCACGGGGTACGGGACTTCGCGTGGGCGGCGGGCCCGTTCCTGTCGAAGACGGTGACCACGCCGGGCGGAGTACGGCTGAACGCGTACTGGACGGCCGCCACTTCTCCTGAGGGTGTAGCCCTCGCCCTGCAGGACGGCACCGGCTTGGTCGACGCGTTCGGGAAGCGGTTCGGCCGCTACCCGTACGGCGAGCTCGACCTCGTCATGAGCGACAACCTCGACGATTTCGGCAGCATGGAGTTCCCGGGCCTGGTCCTGCTGTGGACCGAACCCGACGGGTCCGCCGCCGTCCACGAGATCGCCCACCAGTGGTTCTACGGCATCGTCGGCAACGACCAGTTCGCGGCGCCCTGGCTGGACGAATCCTTCGCCCAGTACGCGAACCAGTCGTACTACGGGGAGGACACCACCACCTGCTGGGAGGACCAGCCGATGTGGCCCAGCGTCACGGCCGCGATCACCCGGCCCATGTCCTACTTCGCGGACGGCCACCGTTCGGAATACAGCCGCGTCGTCTACGGCCGCGGCTCCTGCGCCCTGCACGACCTGGAACGCGTCCTGGGCACCCCGGCGATGGCGGCCATGCTGCGCGACTACGTCCGCGACCACTGGCAGGGCGTCTCGACGACCGCCGACTTCAAACGCGCGGCCCAGGCGGCAACGCCCCAGGACCTCACCCCGTTCTGGACGGAACACAGAATCCTCTGACCCCGTCCGGGACCGGCCCCGGCGCGAACGGATCGATCGGCTCGTCCACGCCGCCCTGGAAGACGTGCTGGGCCGCCACCAGGCGTTCGACCTGCGGTTCGAGCGATGCGGACGGCTCCCGGACGTCTTGTACCTAGCTCCGGAACCCGCTGCGCCGCTGCTACGGCTCACGGAGGCGATCGCCGACTGTTGGCCCGAGGCTCCCCCGTACGGCGGCCGGTTCGCCGAGATCGTGCCGCACCTGACCATCGCTCAGGGCCAGGCGGACGCGGTCCTGGAGGAGATCGAGGCCGACCTCGGCGGGCGGCTGCCCCTCACCTCGCGCGTCTCGTCGGTCGACCTGATGGTCCACGACGGCACGGAGTGGCGGGTACGGGCATCGTTCGCACTCGCCGACTCCGCTCCTCGACCCCGACAGCGCCCCTGAACGATCTCGGGGGTGGTGTCGGGGGCGGTCCCGGGTCGCTCCCCGATGTCCGGCGCGAGCGCCGTCCGTAGCGTCGTTCCCATGTGGAGAAACGGGAAGAACGGGACCGGCGGCAAGCGCCGCATGTCGCCCTGGAAACGGGCGCTGCTGATCCTCTGTTCGCTGGTCGCGACCTTCGCTCTGGTCATCGGGGTGCTCTTCACCTGGCTCTACACCGGAGCCAAGGTGTCCACCGTCGGTGCGGTGGACTTCCGCAACGCCCTCGCCGTGCCGCCCCTCGCGACGTCCACGGTGGCAGCGGACGGAACACGCGTCTTCGACCTGCGGATGCAGCAGGGTCGGACCGAGCTCACGCCGGGCACGAAGACCCCCACCTGGGGGTTCAACGGGAGTTACCTCGGCCCCACCCTCCGCGCGAAGAAGGGGGAGAAGGTCCGGGTGAAGGTGGCCAACGCCCTGCCGGAGGCATCGTCCGTCCACTGGCACGGCATGCACCTGCCCGCCGCGATGGACGGCGGCCCGCACCAGACGGTTCCGGCGGGCGGCAGTTGGGCCCCCGAGTGGACGGTCGACCAGCCGGCCTCGACCCTCTGGTACCACCCGCACCCGCACGGCGCGACCGAGTCGCACGTGCAGCGCGGCCTCGCGGGCCTGTTCCTCCTGGACGACGCGCAGTCGGCGGCCCTGCCCCTGCCCAGGACCTACGGGGTCGACGACCTACCGGTCATCGTCCAGGACGTGTCCTTCGACGGCGCGGCCTTCGACCACGGCCACAAACTGATGCGCAACGTGGGCTTCCTCGGTGACCGGACGATGGTCAACGGCACGCTGGACCCGTACGTCACCGTCCGCGACGAGCTGGTCCGGCTGCGCCTGCTGAACGCCTCCGCCGCCCGCGTCTACACCTTCGGCTTCGACGACGACCGGGCGTTCCGGCAGATCGCCTCGGACGGCGGCCTCCTCGAAGCCCCGCACACGACCGACCGCCTGCGCCTGTCACCGGGGGAGCGCGCGGAGATCGTCGTACGCATACGGCCGGGCGAGCGTACGGTCCTGCGCTCCCACCCCCTGGACGCCGGCCTGGACTTCTGGAACCAGCGCTTCGGGGGCGGCGACGACTCCTTCGACGTGCTGCAGCTGCGCGGTGCCCCCACCCTGCGACCGTCGGCCGAGCTGCCGGAGGCCCTGGCGGCCTCGGCACTCCCCACCGGCGAGGACTCGGTGCGCGGCCGCTTCTTCGAGCTCAGGATGTCCGGTATCAACGGCCGGAAGATGGACATGTCACGGGTGGACGAGACGGTCACCCGCGGCACGGCCGAGACCTGGACCCTGCGCAACAACGACGGGATGCCGCACAACTTCCACGTCCACGATGTCCAGTTCCGCGTGCTCGACATCAACGGCGCTGCCCCGCCACCGCCGTTGCGCGGACCGAAGGACACCGTCTTCATCCCGTCCGGCACGACGGTCCGCATAGCCATGCGCTTCGAGGGCCCGGCCGACCCGGACACCCCGTACATGTACCACTGCCACCTCCTCTACCACGAGGACGAAGGCATGATGGGCCAGTTCACCGTGGCAGACCCGGGCCAGCCGTCATCGCCCCCCAAGCTCCCGCCCACCTCAGGCGCGCACCAGCACTAGTGCCGGTGCGACTGGCCGATGGGTCGGGAGCCGTCCACACGGTCTGCGTGAGCGAGTTGTCCTCGTCGTCGCCGTTGAAGCAGCCGACAGTCCATCGACGTTCCCGCGGTGGATGCCCCGGAGGACCGCCCCGGTCAGCGCGGCCTGGGCGAGCCATCCCAGTGGGAGCAGGTGCTCGCGGAGCCGGAGCAGCAGGACCAGTCCACCCTCGTCTCCGGACCCGAATCCGGCTACGGCCGCGACGGCGAAGACGACGCGGGCGCACCGAAGGGGTTGGGGGGAGGAAAATGCGTCGACAGTGCCCCTCGGGACGCGGCAAAGTGGCCGCCCGTGACGAGCAGTGAGCTGTGGACCCGTGCGACCGCCGACCGCTACGACGCCGAGGAGGCCGAGATGACCTCGGCCTCCGTTCTCGGACC
Organism: Streptomyces sp. NBC_01264; assembly: GCF_026340675.1. NCBI lineage: Bacteria > Bacillati > Actinomycetota > Actinomycetes > Kitasatosporales > Streptomycetaceae > Streptomyces > Streptomyces sp. NBC_01264. The sequence continues at coordinate 540,222 of NZ_JAPEOX010000002.1, read as the reverse complement.
GACTCTCGGCTTCCTCGCCGAGCTCGCCGGAGACGGCCGGGCACTGGAGTTCGCCATCGGAACCGGACGGGTGGGCATCCCGCTCCGGGAACGCGGCGTGCCGGTCGTGGGCATCGAGCTGTCCGAGCACATGGCCGCGGTACTGCGGCGAAAGATCGACGAGGACACCCTCCCGGTGGTCATCGGCGACATGGCCACCACGGTCGTTCCCGGCTCGTTCACCCTGGTCTACCTCGTCTACAACACCATCACGAACCTGCTCACGCAGGACGAGCAGGTCGAGTGCTTCCGCAACGCCGCACGCCATCTCGAGCCCGGCGGCCGCTTCGTCATCGAGCTGGGAGTACCGCCGCTGCGGTTCCTGCCACCCGGCCAGATCGCGGTGCCGTTCGACGTCTCCGAGCAGCATCTCGGCTTCGACACCTTCGACCTGGTCGAGCAGGTTCTCGTCTCCCACCACCTCACCCGCGACGGCGACGACGGCCGCTACCGCCGCGACGACTCCCGGCACCGCTACGCCTGGCCGGCGGAGCTCGACCTGATGGCACGGATCGCCGGGCTCGAGAGGGAACGTCGCGTCGCGGACTGGAGCGGGGCGCCGTTCACCCAGGACTCCGCGAAGCACATCTCCGTGTGGCGCAAGCCTGCCTAGGAACGGGCGTCCAACCGGTGGAGCAGGGACCCGTCCCCGCCGAACACGTCCATGAGGTAGCCCTCGGACGTGGAGAGCCGCTCGAACCGGGTGAGGTACGAAACGACGGAATCCCGCTGCTTCTCGAAGAGCGAGTGGTCCGCATCGGTGTGCGTGGTCCGGAGGATGAGGAGCGGAGCCGCGTCGGGCCCCGCCTCCTGCTGGATGGCGTACACGCTCTCGTCGCCGCCCGCTCGGTGGTAGCGCTCGGCCAGCGCCACGGCGGCCGACGGCGCGGCCGTACTGGTCGCCGTCGGTCCGACCGGCGCAGCGGTGCGCTCCGGTTCCGTGCAGCCGTCAGGAGCAGCGCGCAGCCGGCGATCAGGGAGAGACCGGCGAGCCTCCTCGCAGGCACCGGGAGGCCGATGAAGCCGTGAACGACCGGGGTGGTTCGTATCCGCATCCGCATGATGCTCCTCAACTCGCGGACCTTGAAGCCATATGGGCTGCATCCTCACATGGCGGGGCCCCGAAGGTCCGGGGCCGGGCGGAGTACGGCGGCGCGTAGGCCGGTGAAGCCGGTGTGCACCGGATTCAGGGAGAGCAAGGAGGAGAGGCTCAGGCTGCGTTGGCCGGGCCTGTGCTCGTCGAGGACGGAGGTCGGGAGGACGTAGAAGGACCACTGGGTGAGGTCCAGGGGGTCCAGGGTCTTCTTGTCCGTGTGTTTGAGGAGGCAGAAGATGTACACGTCCGCGCGGCGCAGGCGGGCCGGGTCCACCACCCCGGTGACCGTGTCCCAGCCCTCGGCGGGAGCGATGGAGAAGGTGATGGTGGACAGCCTGGCCTGGCTCCACTCCTGGAGGTAGGCGGCCGACTTGACCTCGACCTTGGGTCCGCCGGGCACCCGGATGTCCACCGAGTCCCAGTCCACCCGAGTCCCCCCTGCGGCCACCCCGAGCGCGCTGGCGACGATGTACTCGGCGAGCGCTCCCCGGAGCGTGTTGCCCGTGAGTCCCGAGTACGCCCACGCCCAGAAGCCGAGCAGGCTGCCGTGGGCGGAGCCGTCCAGGTGGAGGGGTTCTTCCCCCGTGCGACGGCGAGGCAATATCGCGCCGAGTTCTGCGTCCATGGGCACATTCTCCAGCTCCGGGGTGGCAGGACTCCGTGGGGGTGTCCGGAAATGGGACGACCCGGCGGGCGGTGCACCTGGGTGTGACGGAAAGCCAAGTGGGCGGTCCCCGTCGATCGGGCCGTCTAGTGTGCGGACCACGGCCGAGCCGTCCGTCGTGGTGACCTGTGGAGGAATCTGTGGCATCGCAGTACGACCCCGAGCACGCTCCCGCGGGTGATGTGGGCGCAGCGCTGTTGATGATCGATTCTCGGCTCAAAGGCATTCACGACGGCAAGACCGGGATGGACCCCGAACAGCAGGCGCTGATCGACCAGTACGCCTCGTCCCTCGGCCCCCAGGAAGCCGACGACCTGCTGGACGGGGCGTGCACGCTCATCTACATGTTCATGATTTGGCTGCGCAAGGCGCACGAGGAGCACGGCAAGGACGTCATCGAGTACGTCGTGCCCAACATCGTCGCCACGATGCGCATGATGCCCAGGAGCGTCCGCCCCGAGGCCATCCCCACCATGGCAGGACTCGTCATCGCCGCGGGCACCGGCCTGAGCCCCAATCTGTGGCGCAAGCAGTACGGAGACTGGACGGAGGCGGAGATGAACCCGCTGGAAGCCACGGCCTTCCTCCTCGCGGAGTACATCAACCGCATGACGGGCGATCCCGACTTCGCCACCCGCCTGATCACCAATGCCCTGGCCGGAGCGGAAGAAGCCTGACGCATGACGCACCCCGTCCCGTCCCTCGGAAGAGCGGCTCTGGGGGCGCCCACCGGCTTTCCGTGATCTGGTGCTGGGAGACCGATGAGTTTCGCGGCGACCGGCTGTCTATCCCTGTGAGAGACCGAAGCCCCAGCAGCCGCCCCGGAAGGGTGAGGAACATGAAGTACATGATCCAGATGAACGTGCCTGCCGCCGAGTGGGACGCCATCATGTCGTCGTACTCCGAGGACGACATGAAGGCCATGTTCGCCCACATGAACGCCCTCAACGAGGACATCACCGCCGCCGGCGAATGGGTGGACGGGCAGGGTCTCGGTGGGCCCTCGCTGGTCAAGACGGTACGGGCCGCAGGCGACGGGCCGCCCCAGGTGACCGACGGGCCGGCCTACGAGGGAACCGTCCTGGCCGGGTACTGGCTGGTCGACGTCAAGAGCGAGGACCGGGCTCTGGAAATCGCCGCACGCGCATCGGCCTGTCCCGGCCCGGGAGGGAAGCCGGGCAGCGACCCGGTCGAAGTGCACCCGATCCCCGGGGACCCGACCCAGTGCTGAGCCGAGCGGGCCGAGCGCGTACCTCCAGCCTCCCTCGCTCCCCTTCACCCCGCCGTCCGGGCCCGGACGGCGGGGTGCGAGGCGGAGGACGAGGCGGGGCACGAGGTGTCAGACCATCAGCAGCAGACGGGTGTTCGATACGAGCTTCCGGTTGACGCTGGTGCTCTGCACGAAGATCGTGAACTCCTCGTTGTGGTCCGGCTTGACCCGTGCCTCCACGGCGGGCAGGCCGAGCAGGGCCCGGGCCTGCGGACCGGTGTACACCCGGTCCGTCTTCTTCTCCAGCACCGCGATCTGCTTCTTCGCCTGGATCTTCTCGGCCTTGCTGAGCTGGTAGAACGCGCCACCCGTGCGGTAGGTGTGCCCGGATTCGACGACCCACTCCCGGATCGCCGCGTCACGCGCCACCGGGATCAGGTGGTACGCGGAGGGATCCGCCGGAGTGAGACCGGCCGCCTCGATGGTGTCCTTGTTGACCACCTCCGCGCCCGTGGAGAACACCGCCCGCGATCCCCGGATCCCCTTGGCGCGGCCCACCATGAACTTCTCGGTGGCCTCCTTGATGACCTGCCCGGCCTCCTCCAGACCCTGCGTGCTCGTGGCGTCCCAGATGGCGATGTTCTCCTTCGGGAACCCGCACTGCATGGCCTCCCGCTTGCCCATCTGGTCCGGCACGAGGACGGCCAGCGTCCAGTTGTCCTCCTGCGTCTCGATCATCTCGGCCACGGCCTTGACCAGCTCACGCGGATTGCGCGAAGGGGCGTCCGGGGCGCGGTGGCTGGCGTTCTCCTGCCCATCGGTGAGCACGAACGTCAGGAAGCTGTGGTCGCCGTACAGTTGAGCCGTCTGCGCCAGCTCGCGCTGTGACTTCAGCGAGGCCGCGAGCAGCGCGGTCATTCCACCGGTCCGGTACAGCTGCTTGAGCGACGGCATCCGGAGCACGTCCTTGTCGTAGACGACGCACTCCACCTTGTCCGCGAAGACGTACACGGTGACGCGGGTCTCCTGGTCCAGCTCACCCGACCGGCGGGCCAGGTACGCGATCTGCTGGTCGGCCACTTCGACGACCTTGCGGCTCAGGTGGGACATGGACGAACTGGCATCCAACACAAGAGCGACGTGGTTGATGTAGTTCTGGTTTCCGGACATGGAAGCTCCCCCTCGTTTCCGACTGGATGCTCCTACCGTCTCATCCACCACTGACAATCGATCATGGCTTCGAGCCCGGACGAGGGGACCCCGGCCGGACCCGAACGGGGCAACGGGAGACCTCATATGACGTGTCGAAACGTTACGCCAGTGGCGTTCGAGTGAACGGTCGTTCCTGTCGGCCCCGCCGGGCGTTGAATCGGCTGACGCGTCCGCCCATGGGAGCGTCGCCAGATCCTTAAGTCCTTAGGGGAACCAATGCGTATCCGCTCTGCCGTCACCGCCTCCGTCCTGGCCGCCGGCATCCTGCTCGGCGGCGCCGGCGCGGCCCTCGCCAACGACGGTGTCGACATCGACTACTTCTCGGGCGGCCACAAGGCCTTCTCGTCCAACTGCTCGTCCGCGGCCGCCGTCCCGGCGCCGTTCGGCCCCGCCTACACCTCCTCCTGCGCCAAGGACGGCGAGGCCGAGTGGCTCAAGGGCGGCCACCTCGGCGCCTAGTACCGTCCGGCTTCGGCCGGCGCGCGCGGGGGCGGTCGGACGGCGACGTCCGCCGCCCCCGCGGTGCGGTACGTACAGCCACCAGGCCGTGACCTCGGTCAGCGCGTACATCCCCGTGCCCGCCCGATCCCGGCCAGCGCCATCACCGTGGCCGGCCGCAGGTTCCGGGCCAGCCGCTCGCGCAGCAGGAACAGCCCGCCGCCCACCACCGCCACCGCGAAGCCGGTGAGCACGCGGGCGCTGCCCCACCCCTTTCCGTGCCGCCGCGGAGCTTTCTGCGGGCAGGAGGGGCATTCCTCTCAGCGGGGTGCCACCGCTCCGGAGTCGGGGGACCGCTGGAGTCCGGACGCGTCGACCGCCTCGAAGTCCGAACCCTTGAAGCCCTTGAGCGCGCCCAGCTGCTCGTTGTCCCAGCCCGGGTTCTCCTCACCGGTGAGGTACCAGGCCGACCCGTTGTCGGCGACGATGGCCCCGTACTTCTTGAGCGCCTCGGCGACGGCCTTGGCCTGAGGTCCCAGGGCCGAGGTGTCCACCGAGCTCTTGAGCCGAAGCCGCAGTCCCATCGGCGGCAGCGAGTCGTCCGCCGCCGCACCCGCCTGGTGCCGTGCCGGCCAGACGTAGCTCTGGTCCGTGCGGGGCACCGTCATCCGGATCGCGTGGTCGACCAGCCCGCCCGCGGCCTCCTCGTAGCGGACGAGCCCGGGCAGGATGGCGAGGCCGGCGGCATCGGCCGAGGTCCAGTCGGCGGGGCGCAGCGCGTGGCTGCGCAGGTCGAAGACCGCGCCCGAGCCGGCGTGCCAGACGTGGTCGCCCTGCTGCGTCGCGTTCCAGAGTTCGTAGGACCTGCACAGGGCGCGGTCCCAGACGACGACGTGGCGGTCCCCGGTGCTCGCCGGACCGTTCTCGATCGCGGCGTCCCGCGGGATCCGGTACCCGGACGCGTCGCTCTCCTCGGCGATGTCCAGCGAGACCCGCGATTCCGGCACCGTCGTGTCCGAGACGGTGATGGGGATGCCGAAGGGCTGACCGTCGACGAGCCCCGATCCGAAGTCCGGGTGCAGGGGCTCGGCGGCGCCGATCGAGGCGACGTACCGCGCCGAGTCCGGGTGGACGGGAAGCGTGTCCACGGGAGCGTGCCAGAAGCTGTCCGGGGGAGCGGTCCGGCAGGAACCGTCCTGCGGGCCTGCGGCAACCAGACACGCCGCGGCGACGGCGCAGACCACGGCGACGACCGGCGTCCGACGCCTGGAGCGCAGTGCTGCCGCGCGTCTCGCTGTCATGACCTCACCTCTCAGCGATCCCTTCCAGCGTAGGCACGTTCCCGCCCCGGTGCTCTGCCGGCCCGGGCGGCGCGCGGCGCGCTCCTGGCGCCCCACGAGTGCTCCCGGTTGCCCGTTGTGGCCGAGGAATCGTTCCGCGTTCAATGAAGGAGGTCGACCGAGCGCCCATTCCGCGCGTTACCACCGTCACCCGGGGAGCAAGACGCATGCCAGGAACGCGGACGCACGACACCGACCACGCCGACGGCGCCGACGCACGCTCGGCGGAGTTCATGAGCCGGTTCGGCCTGGGCGGGGGGCCGGAGCGCTGTGCGCGGATGAGCGCGGGGCTGAACCGGATCGCGGTGCGGATCGCACCGTACGCCGACCCGTTCGCGGCCCAGTTGCTCAGCGATCTCGCCGTGTGGGTGTTCGCCTTCGACGACCTCTGCGACGAGGACCTCCCGAGCCTCACCTCCACGGAGATGCTCACGATGGTGACCCGCCTCCAGCGGACGATCGAGGCCCCCGAGGTCCCCCTCGACGCGGACCCCTTCGGCCTGGCCCTGCGCGACATCCGGCTCCGTGTGGACGCGATCGCCACCCCGGTACAGGTCAGGAGGTGGGTCGACGCGATGCGCGGCTACTTCCTCGCCGAGGCCCGCATCGGCGCCGACGCGACCGTACCGGCGGGCCCGCAGGAGGTGAGCGACTACCTGCTCACCCGCATGCACTCGGGAGCCGCCCTGGCCGTACCCGTACTGCTGGACGCGGCCGGTTCCGCGCTGCCCGCGCCGCTGTGGGAGGACCGGCGGATCCGTGCGCTGACCGAGATGGCGGCCGGGATCGTCGTGGTCGACAGCGACATCCACTCCTTCGCGAAGGAGCGCCGACGCGGCAGCCGCAGCGGCAACCTGATCACCCTCCTGGAAGGCCCGCATAGGCCAGGGCCAGGGGCGGGGCAAGCCCACGGGCCAGGACCAGGACCGGGCGCCAGACCCGGGCAGGGACTGCAAGCCGCGTCCGCGCTCCGGGACTCGATCATGCGCCGGTTCGTCCACCTGGGCCGGCAGACCGCGAAGGCCCCGGCAGACCCGAGGATCCAGCGGTACCTGGACGCGCTCACCCAGTACGTCCACGGTGCGCGGGACTGGTGCGGTGCGACCTTCCGCTACCACCCCGGGCAACCGGACGGCAGCCACCATCAGCCCCGGCCGACGGCAACCGCGTACGACCCCCGGGACCACGCCCCCCTCACACCCCCTCCGATCGCATCGATCGCCTGGTGGTGGGCCGTCGACGGTGATCCGCCGGCTTCTGTCTGAGCCGGGTCCGGACCCGGACCGGACCCCGCGGCTCCGTCGTCATCCGCCGGTGGCGCGCCAGATGTTGTCGAAGGCCGCGTTCTCGATGGCCCGGCGCTGTCGTACGCCCGCCAGCTCCGTCACCGCGTCGTTGACGGCGGCCAGTACCGTCGCGACGGCGTCGTCGGCCACGTCCGGAGCGTCCGCGCCCCGGTCGGTGCCGCCCCCGAGGGCCTCGGTCAGGAGCACGAGCACGGGTTCCCGCGAGGTCCACCGCTCCTCGGCGCGCCCCCGGGCCGGCGAATCGGCCGGCACCAGCTCGCCGGCCCGGAGGGAGAATCCGCGGCGGCGTCGCCGTACGAGCTGCCCGTCCTCTTCGAGCACGGCCTGATAGTTCGCGGACAGGCCGAGCCCCCTGCGCCACAGCCAGTCGGTGACGGACTCGTACGGCGCCTCCCGTACGAGCGATGCCGCTGCCGCGTCCAGCAGGGGATCAACGAGCGCCGCCGGCTCGCCCGGGGTCGGCACGATGTCATCGCCGTCGAGCCCCACGGCCCCTGCGGCGAGGAGGTCGACGACCTCGGCCCCCGCCAGCGCGAGCGACAGCTCACCCTGTTCGGCGGTCCGCCCGGACTCCGCGTCCATGGAAATGATCAGCAAGTCCCGCGGTGTGGTCATCAAGGGCTCCTCTCGTCCGTGCAGGCAAGGCGCTGACCCATTATCGATTAGTGCGGTCACCCGGGGACGGCCCCGAGCGCGGCCGTTCGTAAGACGTCACATTTCCGAAGACGTCGGCTTCCCGCAGCGGTCGGAAATAGAAAGATAACCTTTGCAGTTTTCCTATATGTCCCTTATGGTGGTGCCGTGGAAGATGAGAAGCCGCCACTGCACCAGATCGCCGAAGAGCTCCAGATGACCGTGGGGCTCCTGGTCCGCCAGCTGCGGGCCGCGTCGGCCGAAGGGGGAGTCACGCTCTCCCAGACCTCGGTCCTCAAGCGTCTGAAGCGCGACGGCGTACACACGGCCACCGAACTGGCACGAGCCGAACGGGTCCGCCCCCAGTCGGTCATGGCCACGGTCAACGCGCTCCAGGCGGACGGCTACGTCGAACGCACCGCCCATCCCACGGACGGGCGCCGCCAGCTCATCTCCCTCACCGACAAGGGCCGCACCTTCCTCGCCCACCGCGAGGGGGTGGGCCACGACCTGCTCGTCCAGCGCCTCACCGAATGCCTCACCCCGGCGCAGCTGGACGTCCTCGCCCAGGCCCTCCCGGTACTGCGACGGCTGGCCGAGGACTGACCGGGCTCCACGCCCCCGACCCTCGTAGGAAGGCATACGCATGTCCGAGATCACGCTCGACCAGCACACCGCCCTGGTCCTCATCGACCTTCAGAAGGGCATTCTGGCCCTGCCCGTCGTCACCCCCGCCGAGCGGATCCTCTCCCAGGGCATCCGGCTCGCGGACGCCTTCCGCGCGGCCGGCCTGCCCGTCATCCTCGTGAAGGTCGCCTGGTCCCCGGACGGCGGCGACCTGCCCCCCACCCGCACCGACCGGCCCGGTCCCGCCACCGCGCCCCCGGCCGAGTTCTCCGCGCTCCCGGCCGAGCTGACCACCGGGGTCCACGACATTGTGATCACCAAGCGGCACTGGGGCGCCTTCACCGGCACCGAGCTCGACCTCCAGCTGCGCCGCCGCGGCGTCAAACGGATCGTCCTCGCCGGCATCGCCACCAGCATCGGTGTCGAGTCCACCGCCCGCTCCGCCTGGGAGCACGGCTACGACCTCGTCCTCGCCGAGGACGCCACGACCGACTTGGACGCGGACGCGCACGCCCACACCTTCGGGAAGATCTTCCCCAGGATCGGGCAGGTCCGCTCCACCGACGAGATCCTGACCGCCCTGAAGAACCTCGGCGGCTGACTGCGGCTGACTGCGGCTGACCGCGGTTTACCCGGGCACCCCCTCCGCTACGGGAGCAACTCCAGGGTGATGTGCGGGGACAGGGCGCGCAGGAAGTCGGCCGCGTCGAAGATCTCGCCCGCGGAGGCGACGCCCACCGCGCGGGTACGCCCGGACAGGACGCGCTCCAGGGCCTCCACGACGAGGGGGGCCGTGACGGCGTAGATGTCCTGCCCGTGGGCCACGGCGCGGCGTTCGGCGCCGCCCGAGCGGACGACCACGTCGACGAGGAAGGTCTGGTCGGACCGTCCGCTGTCGTCGGCCGCGGACGGCGCCGGCGTGCCGGGGGCCGCGATGTCACGGACCGCCTCCACGGTCATGTAGGTGGTCACGTCCGGGATCGACAGGTGACTGGGCACGGTCACCACGTCGGCCATCGTGAACTCCCCGATCACCTGCCGGGCACCCATCGGCTCGGGGAACCGCCACTCGACGGTGGGCGCGGCGTCGGTGCGGTACTCCCACTGCCCGCCCGTGTACCGCATGCGCCCCTCACCGCGCCGTTCGCGCGAGACCGCGCCCGAGAGCCGCGTCCCGGCGGTGGGGTGCCAGCTGCTCAGGGCGTACGCGATGTGCGCCTCGTCGGCCCCGGTCCAGTCGCCCATCGCCGCCGTGGCCAGCAGGTCGCCCAGGCCGCCGAAGAAGGCCATCGCCGGGACGATCACCGCCCCGGCGTCCCGCGCCCGGTCGGCGAAGTGCGCGAAGGTGTCGATGTTGGCCTCCAGCTCGGCGGCCACGTCCAGGTAGGGGATCCCGGCCCGCAGGGCCGCCTCGATCACGGGGCCCGTCGTCGCGGCGAAGGGCCCGGCGGCGTTGATCACGGCCGCCGCTCCGGCCAGCGCGCGGTCCAGTGCGTCAGGGTCGTCCACCGTCGCCGGGCGGGCCTCCAGACCTGTCTCGTACGCCAGCGTCTTCAGCTTCTCGCCGTCGCGGCCCGACAGCACCGGCACGAAACCCCGCTCCACCAGCTCCGCCACCACGAACCGGCCGGTGTGCCCGTAAGCGCCGAACACCGCCACCGTCTGACCTGATCCCATGGTCCCGCTCCCCTGTAATCGCCCGTACCCGGATGACCCGCCGCGGACCCTCGGGGCCCGCCGCCCTCTGTCGTGAGCATCCTTTCGCGCGACGGCATCCCCGCACCACTGTCCGGAACGACATGACCCGTACACTTCCGGACATGCCCCATGTCGCGCTGGCCGTCACCGACGGCATGCTGCACTTCGAACTGTCCCTGGCCTGCGAGGTCTTCGGCTCCGACCTGACCCACCTCGTCGACCCCTGGTACGAGTTCTCGCTCTGCGGACCGGACGCCGTACGCATCGACCGTTTCCGCCTGGAACCCGACCACGGCCTCGACCACCTCGCGCGAGCGGACACCGTGATCGTCCCCGGCTGGGCCGACGTCGACCGGGACCCGCCGGCCGAGCTCATCGACGCGGTACGCGCCGCTCACCAGGCCGGCGCGCGCGTGGCCTCCCTGTGCACGGGCGCCTTCGCCCTGGCCGCCGCCGGCCTGCTGGACGGCAAGCGCGCGACCACGCACTGGGCGCACACCGAGCAACTGGCCTGGCGCCATCCCCTCGTCACCGTGGACCCCGACGTCCTCTACGTGGACAACGGCAGCGTGCTGACCTCCGCCGGCAAGGCCGCCGCCATGGACCTGTGCCTGCACCTGGTGCGCCTCGACCACGGCTCCGCCGTCGCCAACAAGATCGCCCGCCGGCTGGTCGTCCCGCCGCACCGCGACGGCGGCCAGTCCCAGTTCGTCACCACCCCCGTGCCCACCCCCGGCAACCATCCGCTCGCGGACCTCTTCCCCTGGGTGCTCGAACGCCTCGACGAACCGCTCACCGTGGAAGACCTGGCCCGTCGGGCCCGGATGAGCTCACGCCACCTGGGCCGCCACTTCAGGTCGGTGACCGGCACCACCCCTTTGCAGTGGCTGCTCACCCAGCGCATCCGGCACGCCCAGGAGCTGCTGGAGACCACCGACGACACCGTGGACACCATCGCGACGGCCACCGGCATGGGCACCGCCACCACCCTGCGCCGCCACTTCGCCCGCACGGTGGGCGTCCCGCCGGACACCTACCGCCGTACGTTCCGCTCCCGGACCCCCCCCCGGCCCACGCCACGGGGTGAGCAGCGCCCCGTACGTTTCCGATCACATCGATCGATAGCGATCAAAAGAATCAGGTGAACCGTTGACGGCACCGGAGGACCCTCCCTAGATTCGCCGCATGGCGACTCCCGAGGCCCTCCCCGAAGCCACCGAACCCCGTCCCGCGACACCTTCCGCCTGGTGGCGGAGTGCCGCGATCTACCAGATCTATCCGCGCAGTTTCGCGGACGGCAACGGCGACGGGATCGGCGACCTCGCCGGGATCCGCGCGCGGCTTCCGTACCTGCGGCAACTCGGCGTGGACGCGGTGTGGATCAGCCCCTGGTACCCGTCCCCGATGGCCGACGGCGGGTACGACATCGCCGACTACCGCGACATCGACCCGATGTTCGGCACCCTGGCCGAGGCCGAGGCGCTGCTGTCCGAGGCGCACGACGCGGGCATCCGGGTCATCGTCGACATCGTCCCCAACCACTGCTCGGACCAGCACCCCTGGTTCCGCGCGGCCCTCGCGGCCGGCCCCGGCTCGCCCGAGCGCGCACGCTTCTGGTTCCGCCCCGGTCGCGGTGAGCACGGCGAACTACCGCCCAACACCTGGCAGTCCGCCTTCGGCGGCCCCGGCTGGCGGCGGGTGGCCGAGGCCGACGGCACGCCCGGCGAGTGGTACCTGCACCGGTTCGCTCCCCAGCAGCCCGACTTCAACTGGGAGAATCCCGAGGTCCACGCGGAGTTCGAGTCGATCCTGCGCTTCTGGCTCGACCGGGGCGTCGACGGCTTCCGCATCGACGTCGCCGACAACCTCGTCAAGGACCCGGCGCTGCCCGACCACGAGAGCGGGCCCCTGCCCTGGGCCGACCAGGACGGCGTCCACGACGTCTACCGCGCCTGGCACAAGGTCCTCGACGCCTACGACCACGACCCGGTCTTCGTGGGCGAGGTGTGGACTGCCGACCCGGAGCGCTTCGCCCGGTACTTGCGCCCGGACGAACTGCACACGGCGTTCAACTTCCCCTTCCTCCAGAGCCCCTGGGACGCGACGGCCCTGCGCACGGTCATCGATTCCACCCTCGCCGAGCACGCCCCGGTCGGCGCCGCCGCCACCTGGGTCCTGTCGAACCACGACACCACCCGTCACGTCACCCGCTACGGGCGCCCCGACACCTCGTACGCGCTCGACGGCCGCCGCATGCACGGCGTCCCCGCCGACCTCGTCCTCGGACGCCGACGGGCCCGGGCCGCGGCCCTGCTGACGATGGCGCTGCCGGGCTGCGTGTACGTCTACCAGGGCGACGAGCTGGGCCTCGACGAGGTCGAGGACATCCCGTCGGCGCTCCGCCAGGACCCGGCGTTCTTCCAGACCGGGGGCGAGGACCTCGGCCGGGACGGCTGCCGGGTCCCCCTCCTCTGGGGGGACGAGGCACCGGACGCGAGGTCCTGGCTGCCCCGGCCGGCCGCGTGGGACGGCCTGAGCGTGCGCGAGCAGAGCGCGGACCCGGACTCGATGCTCGGCTTCTACCGCCGGGCACTGGCCCTGCGGTCCGCCCGAACGGCCCTGCTCGAAGGCGAGTTCAGCTGGCTGCCCGCCCGGGCGGGCGTGCTCGCCTTCGCCCGCACCGCGGCAGGGTCCTCCGTACGCTGCCTGGCGAACCTCTCGGGAAGTCCCCTTCCGCTGCCGGACCACACCGAGGTCCTGATCGCCAGTGGCTCCATGGAGAACGGAACCCTGCCCCCGGACACCGCGGTCTGGCTGCGCTGAGCAGCCGTATCGCAGGCCCGTCGTGCCGCTACGGGTACGGCGGGCCGGGGGTCACCGGCTCGCGTTCCGCCGTCCGCCCGTACGGACCCTGCGCGGCAGGGTGCCGACTGCCAGGGGCAGGGTGGCGGCCAGGACGCAGCACGCGACCGCGAAGGCCGCCGAGGTGGCGGCGACGGTGATGACGCCCGTCCGGTCGGCGGTGTTCTCATGGGCGGCCAGAGCGGCGGCCCCCACCGCCGCCAGCCCGACCGCACCGCCCAGTTGCCGGATGCTCTGGCGCAGGACGGAGGCGTCGGGCCTCTTGTCCGGGGGAACCGCCCGCATGAGCTCGGCACTCAGGGCGGGGAACGGCAGACCCATTCCGACTCCCGCGAGGAGCATCCCGGGGACCTGCCACAGGTACTCGCGCGACGGCAGGGCGGTCGTCCAGGCCACCGCGCCGGCGACGGCCGCCGTCAGACCGAGCAGAACGGGCACCCGGACCGAGCGGTAGTGGTCCAGCAGGTACCCGGAGAGGAAGGTTCCCGCCGCCGAGGCGGCGACCAGGGGCAGCAGGGAGGTTCCGGTGGCGAGGAGCGAGAGGCCCAGGGCCTGGCGCAGGTGGACGGTGCCGTGCACCAGCACGATCAGCTGGGGTCCCTGCACCAGGAAGGTGAGCGCCACGGCCACGGCGTACGGGCGGATGCCCAGCAGTCGCAGGTCGAGGAGGGGCCGGCGGGAGTTCAGGATGAGCCGCACCGCCACGTACATCGCCCCGGCGCCGGTCGCGAGCGCGGTGAGGGTCCTGGCGTCGGTGAAGCCCCAGACCCCGCACTGGTACAGCCCGAGGACGAGCACGACCAGGGAGAAGATCACCACGAGGGGCTGGACCACGGACAGGGCGCCGCCCTGGGCCCGATTGCCCAGCCGCGCCCGGGCGATCATCCACAGGCAGGCCGCGCCGACGGGCAGGTTGACGAGGAAGACGGAGCGCCAGCCGAGGAGTTGGGTGAGGACCGCGCCCACGATCGGGCCGAGGACCAGGAAGAGCTGTGCCAGGCCGGCGTAGACGGCCAGGGCCCGGCCCCGGTCCTGTTCCTCGTACACGTCCGCGATCACGGAGGTGGTCACCGGCATCATCAGCGCGCCACCGACGCCCTGAACTGCCCTCACCGCGATCAGGTAGGGCTCGGCGCCGTCACCCGACGGGGCGAGCGCGCACAGCCCCGACGCGATGGCGAACAGCTCGGCGCCGGCCCGGAAGGTGGTCAGCCGGCCGATCCTGCGGGCCAGCATGCCCCCGACCGGTACGAACGCGGCCAGCGCGAGGACGTAGACGACCACCACGCCGTGCATCATGAAGGTGGTCAGCCGAGGCTGTGCGCCATCGGATCGAGTGCGATCGCGACGACGGTCTGGTCCAGACCGACTATCCCCCCGGCGCACCCCACGGCCGCGACGACGTAGCGCCTGCGGGGCGGAGGCGGGCCTTCGGGCGTCACGAACGGAGGAACGACCAAACGACATCGCGGATACGGCCCAGTGCTGCTCCGCGAGAGTTCGTGAAGGGGTGCCCGCTGCGGTCAGGTGGCCTTGAGCGGGCTGCCGTCGTAGGTTCAGCGGAACGGGTGGGCGGTCTCGTTCCGCTGGATCATGTAGGCGTCCATGTGCCGATGAGGTCGTCGCGGCTGGCGAAGTCGCCGTACCGCAGGACTCGGCGGGCGAGGGCGGAGAAGACGAGTTCGACCTGGTTGAGCCAGGAGGCGTGTGGTGGGGTCCCGTACACGTGCCAGCGCGGATGCTTCGCCAGCCAGGCCTTGGTGTGCTTGGCGGTGTGCGAGGAGCCGTTGTCGAGCACGACGTGGATCTCCCGGGCCGGGTCGATGGCCGCCTCCAGCCGGTCCAGGAAGGCGGTGAACGTCGCCGCGTTGTTGATGACCTCGGTGAGGACTTCTCCGCTGGTCACGTTCAGGGCGGCGATGACGGACGCGGTGCCGTGGCGGACGTACGCGAACTCCTGGCGGGTTGCGGTACAGCTCGCAGATCGCCTTCGCGCGCTCCCCGACCCCGGGGGTGTCGCGGCGGGTGAGCCAGCCGGTCACCTGGTGGGGCTTGCGGTCCAGGTCGGCCAGGAGCCGGCCGACGTGGGAGGGCGAGATAGCGGCGCGGGCGCCCCGAACGCGCAGCGTCCGTCAGCCCCGCCATGCCGCTGCGGGCAAATCGGCCATGCCACTTGCGCACCGCCGCTTGTGAGCAGTGCAGCTGTCGGGCGATCTCCGCATCGGCAGGGACGTCCTGGGCCCAGGGGCCGCGACGCTGGAGTTGCGGGTGCATGCGGTCCCAGCACTGGGCCGTGGCCGGCCCGTAGCGGGTGTCGTTGCAGGTGCGTCGGTCGGGTTCGCGCCAACTGTCCGGCGACGCGAGGGTGAGCCGGCGTCCGTGGCGTGCGGGCCTGCCGCCCTTGACCCGGTAGACGGGCTCGCCGGGATCGTCGTAGAAGACACGATCGGATAGGCGAGTTCTCTTGACCAGCGTCTCATGGCCTCGGCCGGTGTTCGGTCTCCGAGGACCAGGCGGGGGCGTTCGTTGAGCTCACGTTCGACTTGCGCGAGGTCGCGGGCGGTGTAGTGGGAGAGGTTCGTGCCTTTCGGGAAGTACTGGCGGAGCAGTCGAGCTTTCCAGCCTCGAGGCAGGTGGATGAGCCGGACGTAGCGTGTGGCACGGTCGACGAGGGTGCCGATCGCGGGGGCCTGTGCCTTTCCGACGGTGAGGTCGCCCTCCCAGTGCCCCGCTCGTTGTCTGGCTTCTGCCTCGCCGGGCCGGGTGTGAACCGGCCGCATGTTCGGGATGGCGTTCTTGGACGGTATGCCGCGGCGCTGCTTCTTCCGGCGGGAGCGCCGGGTCCTCAACCGGGCGGTGCGCTTGTCCAGGTGTCCGCGGTAGAGGGCGCGGGTGAGGTGACGGGTGATCTGCTGCGGTGACCAGTGCTGCTTCAGCTTGTCATTGACGAAGGCACGCGGTTCGTTGCTTGTCTGGAACTTCTCCCGGCGTCGGCGCAGGATGGCCTGGTTGCCCGGGAGTACGGCCGGCGAGTAGTCCTTCGGCGATCGCGATGCGGTCGTCCTGCGTGAGGTAGCGGTCATCGACGGGCTTGTCGGGGAGAAGCGTGCGACCAGCCTTGATGAACCACAGCGAGCCCGCGCTGGTGGACACGCCCACTTGGCGGGCAGCGGCAGCCCCTTTCAGGCCGCCTCTACGCAGTTCGAAGTACCTCTTCGGCACAGACAGCGGCAAACGGTTCGGCGGATACCTCGACATCGGACCGACTCCTTTCAGGAGTCGCGACCACCGATGGAAACCGCCCAGGGCCAGTTCCACCGGCGAGCGCACCGGACCGTCCGCGCACAGCACGGCATCGGTCAGCTCGAAGAGGGCGTCCGCACGCCGGTAGGGACAGTCGTAGTAGCCGAGGCGGGAGCGGGTCAGGGCGCCTGCCAGTTCGACAGCGCACAGACCCTCGGGATACTCATGTCAACGGCCGTTCTAGTTCCGGGAGTAGTCACTCCGAGAACAGGAACGGCCGCTTCCATTTCACGGCTCTCCCAAAGACGTTCCGGACAGACCGCTCACAGCCGGTTCGAATCCGAGGCGTCGAGGATAAATCTCAAGCCGAAAGAGGCTCAGTGAATCGATGCACCTATCATGCCACATCCGGATTGTAAATTGACTTCCAACCGTAAAGGCGCATCCAGCCTTCACAGTTCGCACAGGGCTTCAGGTAAGACCAGCCAGCACCATTTTCACGATCAGCGCGCCATTCGAATGAGTACGACGTGACTGTCATTGTCTTAAGCAGCTCGATCAGCTTAGCTTCGGAATTGATCTTCTTCGTGTTCGCGTAGCGCATGAGGGCCCTGGTCTCACAGCAGCAGGACCCGTCTCTGTATCCGGTGCCATCACTTTTCCGAGCGCCCGTTTGCCCAGGCGTGCGGTGGAGCTCCGCTGCAGCATTGATGTAGTCGCGGACCACATCGTTGTTGTCCTTTCCGGTCGACCTGGCGATGACCTCCTGGCCATCGAAGTTAACGAAACACAACACCCCCTGCTTCGGCTGCTGCAATTCCAGCCGCTCCGCATATTCTGCCTCCACGGCGTTGACCTTCGAATAGTAAGTTTGACGCGATGGATCCCGTTTCGAAGCATTTTTGGTTTCCCGGTCCTTAGCGGCCTGCTTCCTTTCCTTAGCTTGGGTCTCGGCCGAGTTCTTGGCCTTATTAGTGAGGCTGGCCTCTTTCGTCATACTTTTGAGAATTTCGCCTCGGAAGGACTTTCGGATCGTGCGAACAATATCGCCATCAGTGCCACTGTTGTGTTCATTGATGAATGCTGTCAAGTCATCCACGATTGCCTGGAGCTGTAGGTTTATATTATCGAATGGCTCGGCCTCCCAGTTGGTCAAAAGTTTCTTGATAAGCACCTCGGAATGGGTTGTTTTCGTTGCGAGGGCCTCGATTGATTCAGCGAATTCATCCTTGTTCACCCCCTCCAGGAATTCCTGGAGCTTGCGCGACCCGAGGACAAGCTTCCTGTGACGGGTCAGGATGTTCGGATTCGGTCCCTTTCCCTGGCTGATCTTTATCGCCGCCGCCCTATTGTTGTCAATGGGCTTATTGGCCTGAGTCCCCTTGGCCGGAGTCGCCTTGGCCTGAGTCGCCTTGGCCTGAGTCCCCTTGGCCGGAGTCGCCTTGGCCGGAGTCGCCTTGGCCTGAGTCCCCTTGGTCTGGACCGCCACCGACGTCGTAGGCCTAGTCACTTCTTCATAGCTGGTTACCGGGACAACTTTGCCATAAACCCCCTTCGCCGCTATTGCCCCCAACGCCCTCAGCTCATCTGCGCTACACTCTCTGATGACGTCCATGAGATTCCGCGCGACTGCTATCTCCATGATCAGACCTTCGCATTCTGGAGTTTGGCGACAATTTTCTCGATGATTTGATTCACGTCCCGTTCGCTCATGCCTTGGGACACCCCCAATTCAACCAGCTGCTGGTGGGTTTCCTGGGGGTCCGTCCATTCCCTCCAGGCATTGGGGCGTTGATAGCGGTCATTGGAGAAATAGGATCCGTACCAGTAGTGCCCGTCCCCCCGGTCTGCGCGAGCGCCCAGAATGAACTGGAACTCACCCAAGCTCGCGTGCGCCTCCCACTCCCTCAACGCGCACAGGGCTGTCCGTGCAGTCTGAAACGAATCATTCACAGAGGCGGATCGGATCATTTCAACAACATCAACTGCTTGGTTCGCAGTCGCTGCCTTCCCCAGGAATTCCGCATCCAGCTGCAGGCTATCGATAAGCGCATCGATCCCGTCGATGTTGGCGACCGCAGTGCCGAAATCTGATCTCTGCTGTGTATAGTCCATCGTTTTCCTCAACGCTCGAGAGTTTTCCGGACGGAGCTAGGATGTATGCGCTCTATGCGTCCGATTAGTGAGTCATACTGTCCTGAGCGCCGAAGGGCCGCCACTACCTCAAGGGCAAGATTTCGTACGGCGCGGCTGACCGATCGATTATCTGATGAGGCTGGAGCGCGTCCTCAAAGGCCGCACTTATGGGCACGACAGGTGCAGGGCCCCGGCCAGGGCGGCTCTGTTGCTGAATTCGTCAGCCGGTGAGTTGGTGTAAGCATTCGGTAGGGTCGTGATCGGGTTTTCTGTCTGTCACGGCAGCTGTAGTTCGTGATCATGGCTCGTCGTGATGGTGGTGTCGCTGCTGGTGGCAGGCGGTTGCGACGGCCTGGTGATGGCGTCTGAAGGCGGTCCAGTGCGGGACGTGGTCACGGTCGCGGGCTGGCGGGGCTAGCACGAGGGCCCGCAGGAGACGGATGAGCTGGGGGCAGGTCAGCGGGATGAGTCCGGGCTGCGGCTCGGAGTCTTCATGGACGGCTGTGGCCGTGAGGGCGAGGACGGCGGCGGCGATCAGGGAGAACAGTGAACAGCGCATCCAGGAGTTCCAGCAGGTCACCTGGCTCTGGTCGAGCCCGGTGAAGCCCTTGGTGAACTGGAAGGCTTCCTCGATCTGCCACCTGCGGCAGATCACTTCCAGCGGCGTGGCCAGCGAGACGTCGCCGGGTGCCCATCAGCGGAAATGGGACACCTCATCGGCGTAGCGATGCCGCCGCGCGACCAGCACACTCGCCCCGATCCGGATCCCGATCCCGGCCGGGGCCGCGTTCTCGTCGGGAGTGTCGTCGGGGCGGACGTCGAGCCAGACCCGGTCGTACTCGCGGGTGCCCTTGGTGCCGTGTCCGGTCTGCCGGCGCATTCACTGCCCGGGCCGCACTTTGTTGATCAGCTTTTGCGGAGCCTCCCAGCGGTGGCCTTCCCCGTCGGTGGCCTGGTAGGAAGCCGGGATGGCGACCGCATAGCCGAGCCCCGGCGAGCGTATGCCCCGGCGCAGTTCACGGCCGCGGTACACCTCGTCGCCCGCGAACCAGCGGGCTGCAATCCCCGTGGCGAGCGCGTCTGCGACCTTGGCCAGGGCCTGCTGCGGTTTCGTCGCGAGGACGATCGGTTCCGGCACCTCGGCGACCTCGCGGCGTTCCTCGTCCGCGGCCCAGTCCGCCGGGAGGTACGGGACCCGGTCAATGATCACCGTCGTGGTCGCGGTGACCGCTGCCAGGTGCACCGCGACCTGGCGCAGACCGACACCACCGATCGCCCCGAGTACTGCCTGCCGACTCCCACACAGTCCGTGGGCGATGTCGCATCCCCGTTTCCTCCACTGCCAACACCACTTCCTGCCCGGCGAGTTCATCGACGACCAGACCGACGATCTCCCTCCGAGCCAGGTCGTGATCGAACCGAGCCTGAGACAACAGGTGCTGCAACCGGTGAGGTCCCGGATGTCCCAGCGCCTGCCCGAGAGTCCAGCAATTGCGCGTATCCAGCTCCAGCAACGGCCCCGTGATCAGCTCCACAGCCGTCGCACGTGCCTCACACCCTGCGAAACAGCCCGCGACCGCCGTCATCACCCTTCCGAATGTCTCGCCCCATACCTGCTCGGCTAACGACGGAGCTTCAGCTGCCGTGACTGATCATGGCGCACCCGGCCGCGCGGTCGGCAAGATGGGGTCCATGGCCAAGAACCCGCCCGAGTCCCTGCAGCACGATTGCGCCACCGCCTGACCGAACGCGCCCGCACCCACTTCGAGGTCCGCGACGTCGGCGAGGTGGTCGCCGACGAGGTTGCCGGGTTCACGTTTTTTTGAGTAGGACCACAGCAGCTCCACCGGGTTCAGCTCGGGTGCGTAGGCGGGTGATCGCTCCAGGGCGAGCCAGTCCTGGCCGGCGCCCCACGCCCGCATCGCCCGGCTCCAATGGGCGGACAGGCCGTCCCAGACCAGGACCACCCGCTCGCCGCGGTAGAACGCTTTCATCTGCTCCAGGACCTCGATGAGGGCGGCGGTGTCGAAGCTGCCGGGCTTGAGGTGGAAGCACAGGCGGGCCCCTCGATCGGGGCCGGTGGAGTGGTATCCCAGGGCCCCGGCCATCGATGCCCGCTTCCAGTTCAGCCGGTGCCGCAGCAGAGGGGGCCGACCTCGGGGTGCATAGGTGCGGCGGATCTGAGGCAGCAGGGAGACGCCCGATTCGTCGGGGGACACGATCCAGGCACGTGGGTTCACGGCCCCTTTTTGATCCGCGGCCACTCATGCGCGATCCAGCGGGCGATCTCCGACTCGTCCCTCTCGGCCGCCCGCCGCTCGGGCCTCTGCAGACTCCATCCGAGCCGGCCGGTCAGCAACCGCCACACCGACGCCCTCGACAGCCCCACTCCCGTCACCCGCTCAACGACGGCGCCGACTCGCCACCGCGCGTGCGATCTCCGCATTCGAGACAGCGTCCTCGAACAACTCGACACAACACCCACCGAACTTACGAAAAGATCAGTAGGACCAGATGCCGCTGAGCAGCAGTCGCAGTTGGCCGGCGAGCCGGGTGGCGTCGTACGCGTCGGTGGAGGTGAGCGCGAGGCGCGCGAAATGCTCCGCGGAGGCGACCAGGGCGTGCGCGAGGATCTCGGGGTCCGGTGCGGGACCCGCGGTGTCCGGCGCGGACTCGATCCACGAGGCGACCCGGCGCCGGAACCGCTCGCGGTCCGCTTCGATGCGCGCGCGGACGGCCGGGGGAGTGGTCGCCGGAGTCAGCAGGATCAGGCGCCAGGTGTCCGGGTCCTCCCGCAGCATGGCGGCCATCCGGTGCACCGCCTCACAGGCGAAGTCGACCGGGTCGCGGGTGCGTCGGGCGTCGGGAACGCTGGCGAGCAGGCGGGTGAACGCGAGCTCCTGCTGCCGGTCGAGGAGGGTCAGCAGCAGGTCGTCGAGGTCGTCGAAGGCCCCGTAGACCACCGAGCGGGCGACCTGCGCCCGCTTGGCGATCGCGTCGATCGAGACCCGGCGGTAGCCGTCGCTCACGATCACGGCGAGGGCGGCGTCGAGCAGTTGCTCGCGGCGTTCGGCGATCGGGACGCGCGGAGCGTAGGGACGCCGCCTGCGCGGCCTGTCGCTCGAAGAGGTCGGTGTCGACACCTTGGCATCTTACGACAGTCGTGTCTTAATTTAAGACAGTCCTGTCTTATTGGGGGAGCGGTACGCACCCGCTGCCGGAACACAAGGGAGCGGCCTGATGGCCCGTCTGAACGGCACAGAGGTCGAACCGCACGAGGACTACGGGTTCTTCGGTCCCGGATCGGTGGTCTGGAAGGTGTGGAGCTACCCGACGGCGCCCACGGTGGGCTTCCAGCGCTCCGTGGTCGTGGAGGAGCTCGACCCGCCGCTGGTGGCCGCGGTCCACGGCACCCAGGGCATCTACGACCGCACCCGCACCCGCTACGACCGCACCCTGCGCTACTTCGCCATGGTCGCCTTCGCCGGCTCGGACCAGGTGTGCAAGGCGGCGGACGTCCTGGTCAAGGTCCACTCGAAGGCCATCGGTCACCTGCCCTACGGCGAGGGCACCTACGACGCCAACGACCCCGCCTCGCACTGTGGATACAGATCACCGGCTGGCACTCCATCCTGTACGCCTACGAGAAGTACGGGCCGGGCAAGCTCACCGCCGAGGAGGAGAAGGAGTACTGGGAGTCCTGCGCCCTCGCCGCGGAGTTCCAGACCTGCTCGCCCGACGACGTCCCGCGCGATCGTGCGGGAATCCGGGCGTACTTCGAGCAGATGCGTCCGCACCTGGAGGCCAGTCCGATCGCCCGGCAGGCCATGAACCACCTCCTGAACACCGACCTGGTCCTCCCGCCGACCCCGTGGTGGATGAAGCCCGGACGGATGGTTGTGGCGAGGACGCACCGGATCGCGACGATCGCCACCATGCCCCGCTGGATGCGGGAGATGGCGCAGATCCGGCAATCACGCCTCCTGGACGTGCTCATCGTCCCGGTCATGCGGACGTCCTTCGCGCTCGCCCACCTCAGCCCCCGCGTCGAACTGTTCCTGCTGGGAATGCTCTCGCCCTCCACGGTCAAGGTGGTCGCGCCCGTCAAGCTCGGCGTCCCGCCCCGCACCAAGGAGGTCCTCACCCCCGAGCAGGCCCGCACCCGATACGGCTACGCGAAGCCCGCCGAGGCGCACGCCGAGCTCAGGGCGCGCCAGGCGGAACGCGTCTTCGGCTACGGGAGGGCCCCGAGCGACCAGGGACTCATCGAATCCCAGGAGGTGCTCGGCCCGCTGGCCTGACGCGGAGGGAGGCCTAGGAGGCGCCCTGGTGGGGGAACCGGCCACAGAGCCAGTTGCCCGGTTCCGTCGGGTCGTCGCTCATCCAGAACTGCCGCCACAGCAGGGCGAATTCCTCGCGGCTGAGGTGCCCGTCCCCGTTCAGGTCGAGCAGTTCGAAGACGCCCGTCATGTCCACGGGCTGCCCGTTCCAGGTCTCGACGAGCCGATGGTGCTCCTCCGGCGAGATGCGGCCGTCGCCGTTGGAGTCCACGGCGGCGAACACGGTGTCGGCGGTCGCGGTGACCTCCGCGACCATCGCGGGCAGCCTGTCGACGAGGGAGAGCAGCTCGCCCATGTCGACCGCGCCGTCCCCGTTCGCGTCCCCCGCTTCGAGCAGCGCCGCCCACCAGCCCATCAGCAGCGCCTCGACGCGTACGCGCAACTCCGTCCCGGGACCCACTCCCGGGAGCCGGCTCCAGCGATCGACGAGGGCCGCGAAGTCCTCCTCGCGCAGATAGCCGTCGCCGTCCGCGTCGAACGCGGCGAACATCCCCCTGAGCTTCTGCTCCTGAAACGCGCTGGCCATGACGGGCCTCCCTCGTAGCGGACAGCGCGTAACTGTAGGTCCGGGCGCGCCTGCGCCTCCACGGGCACATGTGGGCGAGAGGTCACCCTCAGTGGGGTGTGGCCGGCTCCTCGAGGGCGACGCCCAGCCCGTCCGCCAGGTCGGTGAGGGTCGGTCCGAGGGGGAGTGCGATCCGGGTGGCGGCGTGCCGGTCGCCGCGGGTCGGGTCCCGGTTGACGATCAGTACGGGCTTGCCGGCCAGGGCCGCCTGGCGGACGAAGCGGAGCCCGGACATCACCGTCAGTGAGGAGCCCAGGACCAGCAGAGAGGTCGCCGCGTCGACCAGTTCGCGGCAGCTCCCGACGCGCTCCGGCGGGACGTTCTCGCCGAAGAACACCACATCCGGTTTGAGGACGCCGCCGCACCTCGCGCAGGGCGCCGGGCGGAAGTCCGCGACCTGCTCGTCGGTGAGGTCGGCGTCACCGTCCGGGTTCAGCGCGGCGGGCGTCGGCGCGAAGCCCGGGTTCGCCTCTTCCAGACGTCGGGCGAGGTCCCCGCGGGCGCTGAGGGCGCCGCAGGAGAGGCAGACGACCCGGCCGAGGCTTCCGTGGAGTTCCACCACCCCCTCGCTGCCGGCGGCCTGGTGCAGGCCGTCGACGTTCTGGGTGATCACCCCCGCGAGCATCCCGCGCCGCCCGAACGCCGCGACGGCCCGGTGCCCGGCATTGGGCGCGGCGCGCCCGAACGTGCGCCAGCCGAGGTGGCTGCGCGCCCAGTAGCGGCGCCGGGCCCGCTCGCCGCCGGTGAACTCCTGGTAGGTCATGGGCGTGTGCCGGCGCAGGCTGCCCCGCTCGCCCCGGTAGTCGGGGATGCCCGACTCCACGAGTGTGGCGGGGGTTGTCATGGACAGCACGCAGGTCACGATCCTGGACGATGGCAGGGAAACCGTCGTAGCCGCGTACGAGGGCCCGGCGGGCCGCGTTCTCCTGACCCCGGAGGCGGCCGAACGGGCCCTCGGCTGGGTCCGCAAGCCGCACGGCTGGTGCCGGGGCGACCTCTGCGTACCCTCGTCCGCCGCGGCCCGGGCCGAACACGAGGGTCTGCTCGACCCGGTGGCGTTCGCCGGGATCCTCGACCGCCCGGTCGCGACCGGCACCGGGGTGATCGCCCTCGGGGTTTCCGCGCAGGAGCGCTCCCGCGCCCTCGGCGGCGTCACCGCCCCCGACTTCACCCTCCCCGACGCCGACGGCGTGCCGCACTCGCTGAGCGACCTGCGCGGCCGCAAGGTCGCCCTGGTCTTCTGGGGCTCCTGGTGCGGCTGCCGCTACGACCTTCCCGAGTGGGAACGCCGCCACGCCGCACTCGCCGAACACGGCTTCAGCGTCCTCAGCGTCGCGGTGGACCGCCGCACCGAGGACGCCGCGCCGTGGATCGCCGAGGCCGCCGTCACCCACCCCGCACTCATCGACACCGACGGCGTCGTGTCCGACCTCTACGACGTCCTGAACGTCCCGACCGTCCTGTGGATCGACGAGGAGGGGCAGGTGGCCCGCCCCAACGACACGCAGTTCGCGACGGACCTGTTCCGCGAACTGTCCGGTCTGGACTCCGGCGCGGCGCTGGCCGCCCTCGACCGCTGGGTCCTCACCGGCGACAGCGGACTGTCCGACGAGGACGTCACCCGGCACACCCGCCGGGCCACGGCGACCCAGCAGTCGGCCCGAACCGAAGCGGCCCTGGGCCTGTGGCTCCACCGCGCCGGACGTACGACGGAAGCCGAGGAACACTTCGCGCGGGCCGAGCGGCTCGCACCGGAGGACCTGACCATCTGGCGCGGAACCATGCCGCTGCGCGGCCTGGACCCGATGGGCGACGCATACTTCGCCAAGCGCACCGCGCTCACCGAAGCGGGCATCCCGATCTACCGCCCCCTCGGCGACTGGCAGCAGGCATGAGCGACGGCCTGTTCGCCCGCACCCAGCTCCAGGGCCAGGAGGCGCTGCGCGCGGCCCTCCTCGACCTGGCCGCCCAGCTCCTCGCGGCGGAAGGACCGGCCGCCCTGACCATGCGCCGCATCGCCAGCGCGGCCGGCTGCTCGACCACCGTCCTCTACCGCCACTTCGGCGCGAAGGACGGCATCGCCGAAGCCCTGTACCAGGAAGGCTTCTCCCGCCTGCGCCTCAGCCTGGAGGCCGTCCCCCCGTCCGCCGACCCGCCCGCCCACCTCGCCGCCCTCGGCCGTGCCTACCGCGAGAACGCCCTGACCGAACGCAACCTCTACCAGGTGATGTTCGCCGGCCTCATCCCCGGTTTCACACCCACCCCCGAGGCCCGCGCGATCGCCGCCGACAGCCTGGAAGTCCTCCGCGAAGCCGTACGCGCCTGCGCGCAGAGCGGCGTCTTCCGCCCGGACGTGGACGTCGAGGAGGTCACGGACGTCATCTGGGCCGCCGCCCACGGCTCGATCACCCTGGAGCTCGCGGGCCACTTCACGGCCCGGACGGCGGAGGACCGCTACCAGACCCTCACCAGGGCCGCGGTGGCCGCGTTCCTGCAGTCAGGACGAGTGGCGTGATCATCGGGACGGTGTTCACCGAGCCGCTGCGGCCGCCCGATCCCCAACCTCCGGCCATCGACGCCTTCCTCTCCGCCGTGGACCGGGCCGTGAACAGCAACACCCTGCTGCTCACGGCGGACTGCGACGTGCCCGTCACGACCGGAAACCGTCAGGACGTCCTGCATGCCTTCCTGCGCAGCCCGCTGTTCGAGCGGCTGCTGCGCGCCGCCGACGCGCGCCGCGACCGGCACAACCCGGGCGACGCGTACGACGACGAGCCCTTCGGTCGTCCGCTGCTGCGCCCGGGCTTCCGCGCCACGCTCACCCGCTCGAACCCGCCGGCTTCCCGGCGCGCCTGAGCTGGATGCTCCGCGAGGCGTTCAGCCCGTACGGTCACCACTGTCCGGCGGCGGACGCCGAGAGGCTGGTGCGCGACTTCACCCGGGAACTCCTCGGTGCGGACGAGGGCCCGGCCTGGTCGTGCGCCGACGTCAGCCCCGACTTCCTGCGCTCCACCGGCTACTTCACGGAGGAGGAACCGCTGTGGCCGGCGTACTTCGACGGGGGCGGCTCCGATACCGCCACCTTCGTACACCGGGACCACACGTTCCACCTGCTGCTGACGAACGGCTCGCCCTGAGCACCCGTCATGCGCACTCCCGCGCGCGTACCGTGGGGGTACGACCCGCCGGGAGGAACAGCCGATGAGCGCGCAGCCCGACCACGCCACCGTCCTGCCGTACGCCCCCGCGCCGGGAGCCCCGGCCGAACTCCTCGACCAGTTGCGCGACGACCGACGCGCACCGCAGTGGGTACCGGCCTTCGAGCGGGAGTGGACCGCCGCGCTGGAGGAGTCCCGCCGCACGTTCTCCCTGGCCGCGCTGTACGAGACCCTCCAGGTCTGGCAGGCCCGCCTCGCCTCCGCCCCGGCGGTCGACGCGTTCGTCGCGTCCGGCCACGACGACGGCGCCTTCGTGGAGGCGGCCGAGCTGCGGAGCAGGCGCCGGTGACCGGAGAGCCGTACGGAATCCGTTTCTCCGGGCCGGCCGCGAAGGTGCTCGACACCCTGCCCGAGCACGCCGAGCACGCGGTCTGGGGCGTTCTGGACGCCGCCGCGGCCGCCCCCTGGGGGTTCCCCCGGTGGAACCCCGACGACTCCGAGGGCCAGGACGTACGGCTGGCCTCCGTCGGCCGGACATCGCTCACCTACTGGATCAACCGGCCGCAGCACCGCCTGTCCGTGCTGAACATCCTGTGGCTCGGCTGAAGTCCGGCGCACAGGCCGCCGGTCGGACGCCGCCGTCGCCTCGGTCGGCTCAACCGGCTCAGACCGCCGGAGGGTTGAGGCGGGCGAATCCCTCCTGCCGGTAGTACGGGAAGTAGGGGTAGGGCGCCGTCCGGCTGCTCGCCGCGTCGAGCTTCGCCATCTGCTCCGGGGTGAGCGTCCAGCCCACGGCGCCGAGGTTCTGGAGCAGCTGCTCCTCGTTGCGGGCGCCGATGATGACGGAGGACACGGTCGGCCGTTGGAGCAGCCACCGCAGGGCGATCTGGGGGACGGCCCTGCCCGTCTCCCCGGCGACCTCGTCCAGGGCGTCGATCACGCGGTAGAGGTACTCGTCCTCGACCGGCGGACCGTAGTCGGCGGTGTCGTGCAGCCTGCTGCCGGCGGGCAGCGGCACGCCACGGCGGATCTTGCCCGTGAGCCGGCCCCAGCCGAGCGGGCTCCAGACGATCGCGCCCAGGCCCTGGTCGAGTGCCAGGGGCAGGAGCTCCCATTCGTAGTCGCGGCCGACGAGGGAGTAGTGGACCTGATGGGCGACGTAGCGCGGGCGGCCGTGCCGGTCCGCCGCGGCGAGGGACTTCATCGCCTGCCATCCGGAGAAGTTGGAGATGCCGGTGTAGCGGATCTTCCCCGCCCGGACCAGGTCGTCCAGGGTGGACAGCACCTCCTCGACGGGTGTGCCGGCGTCGAAGGCGTGCAGCTGGAAGAGGTCGATGTAATCGGTGTCCAGGCGGCGCAGCGCATCGTCGACGGAGGCGATCAGGCGGGAACGGGAGGTTCCCGCCGCGCCCGGCCCGTCGCCCGTGGGCAGGCCGGCCTTGGTGGAGATGAGCACCTGGTCCCGGCGCCCCTTGAGGGCGGCTCCCAGGACCTCCTCCGAGGCGCCGGCGGAGTAGACGTCGGCGGTGTCGAACATCGTGACTCCGGCGTCGATGCAGATGTCCACCAGGCGGCGCGCCTGCTCCACACCGGTGTCGCCCCAGGCGCCGAAGAGCGGTCCCTGCCCGCCGAAGGTGCCGGCACCGAAGCTCAGTTCCGGGACCAGAAGCCCGGACGTACCCAGCCGCCTGTACTTCATGACGCATCCCCTCATCGCCCGCAGTCCATCTAATGGGCCTGTGGTTCCGTTAAGATGGCTGGAGCGTATCAAGTCGTGGCAGTTAATGGAACTGGAGTCCCGTTATGGAGTTCGCCGAAGCCGCACCGGACAGGGAGACCGGACCAGCCGCCCCGGCGGCCGGGCCGGGGAGCGCACGGCCCGGCGGGCGTACGGCGCGCGTGCGGGAGGCCGTGCTCCGGGCCGCCGAGGACGTCCTGGCCGAGCGGGGTTTCGCCCACCTGGACCTCGCCGACGTCGCGCGGCGCGCGGACGTCGGCAAGACCACCGTCTACCGGCGGTGGGGCACCGTCGCCGGCCTCATGTCCGACCTGCTGCAGGACATGGCGCAGCAGTCCGTCCCTCGGGCGGAGAGCGGCTCGCTCCTCGGGGACCTGACGGCCAACGCCCGGCTGGTGTGCCGCACCCTGGCCGACCCCCGGCAAGGGGCCCTGTTCAAGGCGGTGATCGCGGCCGCCACGTACGACCCGACGGCGGCCGAATCGCTGCACGGCTTCTACGCGGTGCGCGTCGAGGAGTGGGCTCCGTGCGTCCGCGAGGCCGTGGCCCGCGGAGAGCTGCCCGAGGGAACCGATCCGCACGAGGTGATCCGCGCGGTGTCCGCCCCCCTCTACTACCGCCTCCTGACCACGACCCTCCCGCTCGACGAGGCCCAGGCCGACGCCTCCGCGGCCGCGGCGGTGGCCGCCGCGCGCGCGGGGGCGTACGTACGGGAGGCCCAGGGACTCCCGTAGGGCGCTCGTGCGGGCGGCGCCCCGGCCCGGGGCGGGTTATGGGTAGATTGCCGGATGCGGGGAAACCGCTCGACAACAGCACGCCGCCGCATAGAGTCCCAGCTCAGGAAGCCAGTTCCCGAAGCTGCGGGGACGAACCGGGGGCCGCTCGGTCCGGCCTCCCCGGCGGCGCTCGGTGACAATGAAGCGCTGGGCGGTGCGGTGGCCGAGAACGGAGAGCAACTGATGAGCGGGGCCGACGAGGGACGGCAGTGGCCGGACGAGGTCAGTGTCGACAACGCGAGGACGACGCTCCTGCAACTCCTCGCACGAGCAGGGGTCCCTTCCGGTGACGCGGGCGAACTGATCGGCCTGCTGGAAGCGGGCGCGCTGGCGCTCGCGTACGAGGAACTGAGCGACCGGGACCGACGCGCGCCGGGAGACAAGGGCGAGCCGTACGAGTCGGGATGGCTCGACGGAGCCGGAGACCTCCTGGCGGAGCTGGGCGAGGTCACCGAGCGCACCCTGCTCCGGGTGGTGAGCCCGGACGGGGAACAGGACGCGGCCGGACAGCGCCCGCGGGCCAGGCGCATGGAGGTGGAGCGGACGCAGGTGGCGCTCACGCCCCTGTACCTGTCCTTCGCAGAGGTCTCGGAACTGGATCCGGAAGCGACCGAGGAGGTGCTCACCGCCGTCCTCGCCACGATGAGCCCGAGGCAACGGGCCCGGTACGCCGGGCTGCTGACCGAGTTCACCGATACCCACCGGACCCGGCTGGGCCGGCTGTTCGCGACGTTCGGAGCGGGCAGTGCCATCACGGTGCACGGCCGTTTCTCGCTCGTCCACTCCGCCACGAGCATCGCCGTACTCGAACGGCTCCTCGCTGAGCCGCAGGCCCTGCGGGAGGAGTGGGACGCGGCGGAGCTGCCGCCCGCGTGGCTGGACGGGCTGACCACGGCCTGGAACGCCTCGCTCTGACCTCCCGTTCGATCGTTTCGATCGTTTCGACCGGCTCTCTTGACCCGATCCGGCCGTTCGATCAAGATCCCCGCATGACCCTTCCCGGACTGCCCCGCGAAGACCGCGGGTCGAGCCCGTACACCGGCTACGGCCGCGCCCACTGGGAGGCGGTGGCCGACGGGCTGCTGCGTTCCGCCTGGCAGTGGGCCACGCCGGGCGGGGCCCTGCTCGACCTGCCGGGAACGCCCTCCGTCTCCGGGGTGCGTTCCGACGGGCTCGAAGGCTATGCCCGCACCTTCCTCGCCGCGGCGTTCCGCGTCGCGGGGGCCGCGGGAGCGGACCCGTACGGCTGGCTGGAGCGGTACGCGCAGGGTCTGGCGGCGGGAACCCGGACGCCGGGCCGCGACGACGCGGAGTCCTGGCCGGTCATCCGCGACGTCTACGCGGGGGGCCAGCCGATGGTCGAGTCGGCCTCGGTGGCCCTCGGGCTCCGGCTGACCCGGCCGTGGCTGTGGGACCGCCTCGACAGCGCGGTGCAGGACCGGACCGAGGAGTGGCTGCGCGGCGCCCTGCGTCATCTGCCCAGCCCCAACAACTGGTACCTCTTCCCGTACACCGTGGCCGGATTCCTGGAGTCCGTGGGCCGAGGCGACGCCGAGACGGCCCGGGCCCGCAGCCGCGCCCTCGAGCTCCTGGAGGGCTGGTACGAGGGTCAGGGCTGGTACGCCGACGGCGACGGCCGGGCCTTCGACCACTACAACGGCTGGGCGCTGCACCTGTATCCGGTGCTCGACGCACACCTCGCCGCCTCCCTCGACGTCCACCCCGATGCCCACCGAGACGCCTCGCCGGACCAGAAGGTCCCGTACGGCGACCGCCTGCGGGCCCACCTGGACAGCTTCTCCCTCCTCTTCGGGGCGGACGGGGCGCCGATCCACTTCGGGCGTTCCCTCACCTACCGTTTCGCCGCCGCGTCGGCCGTCGGCCTCGGTGCCGTCACCGGCCACACCCCGCTCAGCCCCGGCACCTCGCGCCGCCTGATCAGCGGATCGCTGCGCTACTTCCTCGACCGGGGCGCCGTCGGAGCCGACGGCCTGCTCACCCTCGGCTGGCACGGCCCGCACGGGGCGAGCCTGCAGCGGTACTCCGGACCGGCCTCGCCGTACTGGGCCTCCAAGGCCTTCGTCTGCCTGCTCGCCCCGCAGACGCACCCCCTGTGGACGGCGACGGAGGAGCCCGCGCCCAGTGAGGGGCCCGACCGGGTGCTGGCCCTGCGGGCCCCCGGGTTGCTGATCCAGACCACCCGCGCCGACGGGATCGTACGACTGCACAACCACGGGAGCGACCACGTCGGGCCGGATCAGTCGGAAGCGGCCCGCGACGAGGACCCGCTCTACTCCCGTCAGGCCTACTCCACCCGCAGCGGCCCCACCGCGAGTGCCAACACCCCGGACAACCACCTCGCCGTGGTGGTGGCGGGCGTCCGCAGCGTCCGGCGGCGCATCCACCCGCTGGGCACCGGGCAGGGGGACGGCTGGGGCTGGGCCGCGTCCTGGCACCGTCCGGTCTTCCCGGGCGGCGCGCCCATGGTCCCCGGCCTGCGCGTGGAGAGCGTCACCTTCGTCCGCGGCCCGCACGAACTGCGCGTGCACCGGGTGTCCGGAGCCCCGTACGGAGCCCAGCGCGAGGCACGCGTGGAGCAGACGGGCTGGGCCACGGGGCCCGGGGAGCCCCTGCGCTCGGAGCTCCACCCGGTGTACGGCTGGGAGGCGCGGGACGAGGCGAGGGCGCCCGCCGGGACCGCCTTCACACGCTGGGCGAGCATGCCCCGCCTGACGGCCGAGGCCGACGGGACACGCCTGTACGCGGCGCTGGCCGCGCTCACCGGCGAGCCGGATCCGGCGCCCACGGCCGAGGCGGTCACCGTGGTGACGGCTGACGAGGGATCCATCGAGGTGCGGTGGGCGCACGACGGATCACTGACCCGCATCGCCTTCGGGCCCCTGAGCGTGGAGCACCTGTCACCGGCCGCCGGATAGCGGCCGCAGGCCCCGCACCTCTCGCCGTACCTCTCTTCGCGCCGATGTCACTGGTCCTGGATGCGCCGGAAGGGCCGGTCCGCCTCCAGCTCGAACGCGATCTCCAGGAGCTTTCGTTCACCGCCGGGGCGGGTGGAGAACATGACGCCGACGGGCAGCCCGTCCGGCGTCGCGCTCGCGGCCGGCACCGAGATCGACGGGGTGCCGACGACGTTGTCGACCGGCGTGAACGCCACGTACGCGAGGATCCGCTCGATCAGCTTCGCGTAGGGAACGGTCGGGCTGAGGTGGCCGATCGGTGGCGTGGTGTGGGCGAGCACCGGCGACATCACGAGGTCCAGCCCGCGGAAGGACGCCGCGTAGGCCACCTTCGTCCGCTTCAGCCGACGCAGCACGCCGGGGGTCCTGCGCCAGTTCCGCAGGTACTCCTCGCGCAGCCCCTGGCTGAGGCCGTCCATGCGGTGCCGGTCGAAGTCCGCCCCGAGGGTCCGGCCGGTGACGCCGAGGAGGAACGACAGCATCCCCCAGTAGGTGAGGAAGTCGTCGGTGAAACTCGGATCCATGCCCAACTCCACCGGTTCCACGGTGTGTCCGAGCCGTCCGAGCCTCTCCGCGGTCTCCGTGACCGCCGCCCGGGTGGAGGCGTCGGAGTGCACGCCGTTCGGGGAATCCAGGACGAGCCCGATGCGCAGCCTTCGCGCCGAGGGGCCCTCGACCAGGCCCAGGGGCGGCAGACCGGGACTGCGCCGGTAGCTCTCCGCGGCGGCGAGGAACGCGGCGGCGTCCCGAACGGAGCGGGTCACGACCCCGTCGGAGATGATGTCGAGCGGCAGCTGGCGGCCCAGGGCGCTGGCGACGACCCGTCCGCGCGACGGTTTCAGGCCGACGAGCCCACAGCAGGCCGCGGGTATCCGGATCGAGCCACCGCCGTCGTTGGCGTGCGCGATCGGTACGGCGCCGGCGGCGACCAGCGCGGCGCTGCCGCCCGAGGAGCCGCCCGCCGAGTACTCCGCGTGCCAGGGGTTGCGCACCGGCTCGGCGCCGTCGTACTCGGTCGTCGGGCTGAACCCGAACTCGGGCAGCCGGGTCTTGCCCAGGACCGTGACACCGCTGCTCAGGAGCTGCCGGGTGAACGGTGCGTGCCGCTTGGCCGGCCTCGGCCGGAAGGCGGAGCTGCCGTGGCCCGTGGGCAGCCCCTGGTAGTCGGTGTTGTCCTTGACGAAGGTCGGCACCCCGGCGAAGGCGCCGCCCGGTCCGGCGGCGGGCGCCGGGCTCGCGGTGTGCACCTGGACCGCACCCAGCCGGGCGTCGACCGCCCGCACCCGCGCGGCGGCGTCCCGGGCGGCCTCGGCGGGGGAGACCTCGCCCCGCCGGATCGCCGCGGCGAGACCGACGGCGTCGTGCTCTCCCAGGGCGTCGTCCCGGAACGCGTGCACGATGGTCGGTCCGTCGAAAGTCGTCACCGCTGCCTCAGC
This sequence comes from Streptomyces sp. NBC_01264, assembly GCF_026340675.1. Classification (NCBI taxonomy): domain Bacteria; kingdom Bacillati; phylum Actinomycetota; class Actinomycetes; order Kitasatosporales; family Streptomycetaceae; genus Streptomyces; species Streptomyces sp. NBC_01264. Next base: position 506,729 of record NZ_JAPEOX010000002.1, on the reverse strand, counting down.
CTCCGCCGTGTGGATGTGCGTCGGCCATCATTGCCTACCGGCAGGTAACAGGCCAGGATTTCATCGGCCATTCAGCGCCGGCGAGCGGTAACCCGGCCTCCCTGCACGGGTCGTGCCGCAACAGGCGTGCCGGCGGCCCGACGGAGGCGCGGTGCTCGACGGTGGGCCCCGCTGACGGACACCCCCGCCCGGGCGGGAGGGGGTCGCGGAGTCATTTATGCTTCAAGGCGGCCGCGGGGTGGTGGCTCGTCGCTGTCCGCGGCATCTACGGAACGGCTGGTCCGGCCCGTCGGGGAGGGCGTCCTGCGTCCGGGCCCCGGCCGGGACGGGGACCGCATGACGCTGATCACGACGATCATGAAGATCATGGGGAATCGAGCGACCGCCGACACGTGTCTCAGTGGGGTGGGGCGCCCGGCCCACGCGCCCGCGACAAGAAGACCCCCAGGGAGAAGTGAGGAATGCCAGTGATCTGCGTCGGAGGCATGATCGGGATCGGCAAGACGAGCGTTGCCGAGCTGCTCGCCAAGGAGCTGGGCAGCGAGGTCTTCTACGAGAGCGTGGACGACAATCCGATCCTCCCGCTCTTCTACACGTCGAGCCCCGAGGAGATCCAGGCCAAGCGCTACCCCTTCCTCCTGCAGCTCTACTTCCTGCAGACGCGGTTCGCCGCGATCAAGGAGGCGTACAAGCAGGGCGACAACGTCCTGGACCGCTCCATCTACGAGGACTGGTACTTCGCCAAGGTCAATCACGACCTGGGCCGGATCAGCTCCCTCGAGATGCGGGTGTACGAGGGCCTGCTGAACGAGATGATGCGCGAGATCGACGGCCTGCCGTACCGCAAGGCGCCCGACCTCATGGTCTACCTCAAGGCGGACTTCGAGACGGTGCTGCACCGCATCGGGCTGCGGGGCCGCGATTTCGAGCAGGACGAGAGCCTCGTCGAGTACTACCGGGTGCTGTGGTCCGGCTACGACGACTGGGTGCACAAGCACTACTCGGCCAGCGAGGTCCTCGTCGTCGACATGAACCACACGGACGTGGTGAACGATCCCCAGGACGCGGCCCGCGTGGTGCGCGAGGTCAGGGACGCCCTGGCGGCGAGCCCCCTCGGGGCCTGACGGCCCGGGGACGACGGCACGGGCTTCGACGCGGAAGGGCGCCGGCGGCCCGGCCGGCGGCGCCCTTCCGCCGGAATCCGCCCGAGGCGCGCACCGACGCGACCCGGACACCCCGCACGACGGAGGCTGGCGCCGGGCAGGCCCTCGCCGAATTCGTGCACGTCACCCTGCGCCTGGAAGCCCACCTGCCCGAGCCCGGCAGCCCCAGCCGCCCCTCGGCGGTCACCCTGGCCGCCGCCCTGCGGCAGTCGGCCGAGGAAGCGGACCGCGCGGTACGGGACCACCGGGCCCCCACCGGGGAACCGGTCCACGCCGCACTGGCCACCCGCAGGTCCGCGCTGACCAGGCCGTGAACCAGGGCCGCCCGCGGGGCCACCCCGGCAGGTGCACCGGACGGGCGTGCGGGCGGACACGGCGTCCGGGCCGGGCGGACGCACGTACACTCGGCCCATGAGCCGCACACGACGTGACACGGGGAAGCGCCTGCCGCAGGCCGCCCCCGGCGCGCGTGCCGCCTTTGCGGGCGCGACGGGCATCAGCCCGCGGACCGCCGCCGTCCGCCAGGCCCCCACGGTCGGCCGCGGCGTCCTGCACGGCCACGGCTAGCGCTCTCCCACCGCGCCCGGGCCCAGTCCCTCGCGCCGCACGATCCTGAGCGACGGGCGCCGTCCGCCGGCCCGGCCCGATCTCCGCGCCCGGCCCCCGGCCACCCCTTCGCCCCACGGGCGACGCATCGCCCTCCCCGTCCCACCACCGCGGTCCCGACGCTCCGTCGGCGCCGCCACCAGGCTAGGGCCGCGCGCCGGGCCGTAGCCGCCTCCGAAGGGACCACCGTGAAGTTGAGCGGGTTGCTGACCGGCCATGAACACCACGTCATCCAGGGCGACACCGAGTCGGTGGGGATCACCGCGGGCACCACCTTCGACGTCGACCGGGTGGTACCGGGCTCCCTCTTCATCGCGGTACCCGGCCACCGAGGCGGCGGCCCCGCGTCCATCGGTGCGGCACTCGCGCGCGGGGCGGTGGCGGTGCTCGTCGACGAGGAGGGAGCCGCCGCCGCACCGTCCGGGCGCGAGCTGGAGCCCTCGGTGTGCCTCGTACGGGTCCGCGACACCCGCAAGGCGGCAGCCGTCGTCTCCGCCCGCTACTTCGGCGAGCCGGGCCGGCACATGGACATGGTGGCGGTCACCGGGACCAACGGGAAGACCTCCATCTCCTACATGGTCGAGTCGCTCCTGAAGATCTCCGAGGGCGCCCGGGTGGGGGTGATCGGGACGGCGGGCAGCCGGATCGGCGACGAGATGATCCCGATGCCGCCCACGGTCCTGACCACACCGGAATCACCCGACCTGCAGTACCTCCTGGGCCGCATGCGGGACCAGGGCACCGGCAGCGTGGTGCTGGAGGCCACCTCGATGGCGCTGCAGACGTACCGGATGGACCGGACGTTCGTCGACGTCGGCGTCTTCACCAACCTGACCCAGGACCACCTGGACGACCACGGCACGATGGCGAGCTACACGGACGCCAAGATGCGGCTGTTCCAGGGGCTGTGCCGGCACGCGGTGGTCAACGCGGACGATCCCGTGGGCGCCGGGATCCGGGCGATGATGCCCGGCGCGGTGACCACGTACGGCCTCGACGAGGAGGCCGACTTCCGTGCCACGGACCTGATCGCGGACGCCTCCGGCACGCGGTTCACGCTGCACCACGACGGCGGCAAGTACCCGGCGGCGATCCCGGTCCCGGGCCGGTTCTCCGTGTCCAACGCCCTGGCGGCCGTGGCGGCCTGCCGGGTGCTGGGGCACGACCTGGACGGGCTGGTCGCCGCGCTCGCCCAGATGCCGCCGGTACCGGGCCGGTTCGAGCGCTTCGTCACGCCCGCCGGCACCTCGGTGATCGTGGACTACGCCCACTCGCCCGATTCCCTGGACAAGGTCCTCACCGCCATCCGCGGCTTCGCCGGGGGCCGCGTCATCACGGTCTTCGGCTGCGGCGGTGACCGCGACACCACCAAGCGCGCCGAGATGGGCCGCATCGCCGGTGCCCACTCCGACCTGTGCGTCCTGACCTCGGACAACCCCCGCACCGAGAACCCCGAGACGATCCTCGACCAGATCGCGGTCGGCATCGAGAGCACGGGAACACCGTACGAGCGCTCCGCCGACCGGCGCCGGGCCATCGGCTTCGCGCTCTCCGAGGCCCGGCCCGAAGACATCGTCCTGATCGCCGGAAAGGGCAGCGAACCGCACCAGATCGTGGGCGAGGACCTGCTCCCGTTCAGCGACATGGCGACCGTGCGCGACCTCGCCTCCCGGCTGCTTCCCTGAGGGCGCGGCCCGGCCCGATCCGATCCTCTTATTGGTCCAGACCTATTGACCGGCCGTGTCGTTGCTCCTACGATCCGGTCGGCACAGCCCCACCTGTCCCCACCTCACCCAGAGCCGGGCGTCACGCCCCCACGCGCCGTCATGCCCCTGACGTCCGGCCGGGAATGGAGCGCACCATGTTCCGTCGGAGATCACGTACTCCGCGTCCGCCGGCCGACACAGCCCCTCGCAGGGACCGGACCGGCCGCGTCCGGCGCGGACCGACCGTCCTGAACCGCTCCCTCGCCGGGGTGAGCGCCGCCGCCGTCATCGGTGCGGGCATCGCCGCGGCGGGGGCCGTCACGGCCGGCGCCGCGACGAGCGAGGAGGTCGCCGCCAACCTCGTGGTCAACCCGGGCTTCGAGACCGGCCTCTCCGCCTGGACCTGCTCCGCGGGCTCCGGAGCGGCCGTCGGCAGTCCGGTCCGCTCCGGAGCCTCCGCGCTCAAGGCCACACCGAGCGGCCAGGACAACGCCCAGTGCACCCAGACCATCAGCGTGCAGCCCAACTCGCAGTACACGCTGAGTGCTTACGTCCAGGGCAGCTACGTCTACCTGGGCGCCACCGGCACCGGGATCACCGGGACCCCGTCCACCTGGACCCCGAGCAGCCCTTCGTACGGCCAGCTCAGCGTCGGCTTCACCACCGGGGCGAGCACCACCTCGGTGACCGTCTACCTGCACGGCTGGTACGGGCAGCCCGCGTACCACGCGGACGACGTATCGCTCGTCGGCCCGGGCGGCAGCCCCACACCGACGACGGCGCCTCCCACCACGACCCCGCCGACCACGACGCCGCCGACGACCGTGCCTCCCACCACGGTGCCCCCGACCACGGTGCCCCCCACCACCACGCCCCCGACCACCACCCCGCCGGGCGAGACCTGTGCCACGAAGCCCAAGCCGTCGGGCAAGGTCCTTCAGGGCTACTGGGAGAACTGGGACGGCGCCGCGAACGGGGTCCACCCGGGCATGGGCTGGGTGCCCATCACGGACAGCCGGATAGCCGCGCACGGCTACAACGTCATCAACGCCGCCTTCCCGGTGATCCTCTCGGACGGCACCGTCCAGTGGCAGGACGGCATGGACGCCGGCGTCAAGGTCGCCACCCCCGCCGAGATGTGCCAGGCCAAGGCGGCCGGAGCGACGATCCTGATGTCGATCGGCGGCGCCACCGCCGGCATCGACCTGAGTTCCAGCACCGTCGCGGACAAGTTCGTGGCGACCGTCGTACCGATCCTCAAGAAGTACAACTTCGACGGCATCGACATCGACATCGAGACCGGCCTCACCGGAAGCGGCAACATCAACACGCTGTCGGCGTCCCAGGCCAACCTGATCCGCATCATCGACGGCGTCCTGGCCCAGATGCCCGCGGGCTTCGGCCTGACGATGGCTCCCGAAACCGCGTACGTCACCGGCGGAAGCGTCACCTACGGATCGATCTGGGGCTCCTACCTGCCGATCATCAAGAAGTACGCCGACAACGGCCGGCTGTGGTGGCTGAACATGCAGTACTACAACGGCAGCATGTACGGCTGCTCCGGCGACTCCTACCAAGCCGGCACCGTGCAGGGCTTCACCGCCCAGACCACCTGCCTGAACAACGGCCTGACCATCCAGGGCACCACCATCAAGGTGCCCTACGACAAGCAGGTGCCCGGCCTGCCGGCCCAGCCCGGCGCGGGTGGCGGCCACATGACGCCGAGCCTGGTCAGCCAGTCGTGGAACGCCTTCGGCGGTTCCCTGAAGGGGCTCATGACCTGGTCGGTCAACTGGGACGGCTCGAAGGGCTGGACCTTCGGCGACAACGTCAAGGCGCTCCAGGGGCGTTGACCGCCGGCAGGGCCCCGGGGGCGCTCAACGCGCTCCAGGGGCCCTGCCACTGGATTCAGGAGGCGGCGCGCAGGCGGGTGGCCGCGGACTCCGCCTCCCGCACGACACGGTCGGCGTCGATGCCGACGAGGCGGCCGTCGAGTTTGAGGGGACGGCCGTCCACGAAGACCGCGCGGACGTTCTCCGGGCGGCCGTTGAAGACGATCTGGTTGATCCAGTCGAAGCGCGGGGCGAAGTTGAGGGCGGCGGGGTCGATCACGATGACGTCGGCGCGCTTGCCGGGGGTCAGGGATCCCACCGTGTCCGCCGTGCCGATCGCCTCGGCGCCGCCGAGCGTGGCCAGCCGTAGGACGTCCTGCACCTGGGGGAAGACCGAGGTCCCCAGCGAGCGGGCGCGCTGAAGACCGATGGCCGTCTTCATGAGGGCGAAGAAGTCGGAGGTGTCGTTCGTCCCGCCGTCCTGGCCGAGACCGGCCTTGACGCCGCGCCGTCCGAGGTCCGGCAGCCGCATGATCCCCGAGCCGAGGCGCATGTTGCTGAGCGGACAGTGCGCGACCCGTACGTCGTGCGCGGCGAGCGCGGCGATCTCGTCGTCGGTGAGGTGGATCGCGTGGTTCATGAGCAACCGCGGACCCAGCGCGCCGATGTCCGCGAGCGTGCCGATCGGGTCGTCCGCGCGCTGCTCGGAGCGCTCGAGGACGTGGCTGTTGAGCATGACTCCGAGGTCGCGGGCGATCTCCCAATGCGCCTGGTTGAGGCCCTTGATGGCCCGCGCCGCGTGGGTGGCGACCTGCGCCGAGGCGAGGGGGAGCGGGTCGAGGAGCTCCTTCTTCGCCCGGGCGATCAGCGGGGCTTCCCGCTCGGCCTGGAACATCGCGTAGGTGAAGCGCACGCCCGTGTCGGCCAGGGCCCGTACGTACCGGACCGTCGTCTCGTAGGGGAGGGCGTCCACCCAGTCCACGAGCGTGGTCACGCCGGACTGTACGGAGTCCAGGGCGCCGAGGCGGACGAAGCGGTACATGTCGGCGGGCGTGATCCGGGAGAACGTCGCCCGGTTGCAGTCGGCCAGCCAGCCGAAGAGGTCGCGGTCGGCGCAGCCGCCCCGCATCGACGACTGCCACAGGTGGGTGTGCACGTCGACGAATCCCGGCATCACCAGCCGGCCGGAGGCGTCCGTCACCTGTGTTCCGGGTGGTGTGGTCAGCCGCTTCCCCACGGCAGCGATGGCGCCGTCCCGCATGAGGACGTCCGCCTGCTCGACCGTGCCGAGAGGGCCCTCGCCGAGGGCGGGGTCCATGGTGAGCACGAGCGGGGCGTTCCTGAGTACGAAGTCCCGCCCCGGGGGCGTTCCCCCGTACGGCCGGCCGCGTCCGGCGCCCAGGACGAGGGGAGCGGCCGCGGCCATGCCGAGGCCGCTCAGGACGCTGCGACGGCTGGGCGCCCCCGCCTTCGGCGCCGGCGCGGGGGCTTGCGGTAAGGAGATCGAGGTCGAGGCGGGTTCGGGACACTCGCTGAGCGGGTTCATGGCTTGTGGCCTCCCAACGAACGAGGGTGCGATCGGCCCTTGCCCGCGCTGACAGGAGGTCAGGTGAAGCCGGGCAGGCTACGAGAATCGTCCGTCGGGCCGGTGTCTTTCCGATAGAGGCGCGTCAACATTTTGTAGAAGGGTCGTCGGCTTCGGCGCTTCGCAGCCTCCCTCACGAGGAGTCCTCCCGTGCCCCGGAGCCGCTCCGCATCGATTCCGCCGGCGGCCGCTCGCGCAGGGCCCCGTACGCGATGAAGTAGGCCGGCACCCGGTTCAGCCACCGGGAGTCGGTGACGAGTTCCGTCAGCCGCTTCGCCGCCCCCGGATGGCCGAAGGCGGTCCGCCCGGCCAGCAGCGGTGCGATGACCTGCGCGTGGGCCAGGCGTTGCAGCCCCTGGGTCGCCAGCGTCGTGGGCATGCGGCGGCGCTGCACCCGGCGCACGTCGTGCAGCCCCACGGTTCCCCTGCGCAGCGGTCCCACGAGGTGGCGGGCCGCGGCCACCGCGTCCTGCACGGCGAGGTTGATGCCGATGCCGAAGACGGGTGACATGGCGTGAGCGGCGTCACCGATGCACAGCAGCCCCGGCCGGTGCCAGCGGCGCAGCCGGTCCAGCCGTACGTCGAGCAGCTTGACCTCGTCCCAGGAGGCGACCGAGTGCGCCCGGTCGGCCAGCCACGGGACGGCCCGCGTGAACCGTTCCATGAACCGGTCCAGGCCGTCCGCGCGGAGCTCGGCGTCGGTTCCCTTGGGGATGAGCCCGGCGATCTGCCAGTAGTCGCCGCGGTCGATGAGCGCGCTGAAGAACCGCTCGCCCAGGCCTCCGACGAGCCCGCTGGGATCGCTCTCGTGCCGCGGCATCCGGAACCACCAGGCGTCCATGGGGCACGGGAAGTTCTCCAGACCGAGCTCGGGCAGCGTCCTGGCGAAGGATCCGCGGCCGTCGCAGGCCACCGTCAGCGTGGCCCTGAGCTCACCGGTGGCGCCGTCCGCGGTGCGGTAGCGCACGCCGGCGACCCGGCCGCGCTCCATCAGGAAGGACGTCGCCGCGGTGTTCATGCGCAAACGGAAGGAGGGTTCCTTCCCCGCCTCGTCGGCCAACAGGTCGAGGAGGTCCCACTGCGGCACCATCGCGATGTAGTTGTACTTCCCGGGCAGCGCCCCGATGTTCCCGATGGTGACGAGGGAACGCTCCGGCCCGATGGGCAGCTGCACCGAGGTGACCCGCCGCTGGGGCAGTCGCGCGAACCGCTCGGCGAGACCGATGTCGTCCAGCAGCGACAGGGTGGACGGGTGCACGGTGTCACCGCGGAAATCGCGCAGGAAGTCGCCGTGCTTCTCCAGCACGGTGACCTCCACCCCGGCCCGGGCCAGCAGCAGCGCCAGTACCATCCCGGCGGGCCCGCCCCCGACCACACAACAGGTCGTACGCTCCATGGCAACCCATCCCTTCGCAGGTCCCGGCCGAGTCCGATGACGTATACCCTCGCTCATCTTCTTGCCGGGGCGGTCAGACTCGCGGACGATGCTGCAAAGCCCCTTCGTCCGGTTCCTCCGGGCCCCCGGCGGGGCGCCGATGAAGTCGACCAACAGGGGGACGCAGTGACGAAGAACCGCATTCCGAGGAAGAGTTCCCGTGGGGCGATGTCCACACTGGTACCGCTCCTGGTGCTCGCCGGCCTGCTGCTGGGCCCGGCGGGGACCGCCACGGCGGCCGCGTCGGCCGGGTCGGTCACCCGGCAGGCTCCCGCGTCCGCGGTGCTCTCGCAGAGCCCTCTTCTCGCCGGAACCGGCGCGGTGACGGTACTCCGGGCGCCGGATTCCTCCCGGGCCCAGGCCATCACCGGGAAGAAGAAAAAGAAGAGCAAGAAGAAGGGCGGGCTGTTCAAGAGCCTCGTCATCGTCCTGCTCCTCGTGATCGTGGTCGTCGTGATCCTCTTCGGCGTCCGCATGCTGCTGCGCCGCAGGTCCTCCTAGGCGACCCGGGCCGGGAGCCGGCCGGCCCACCGGGTCCGCTCCCGGCCGTCGGGGAGGCGTCCCTGTGGGCACGCCGCGGCGTTGTCAGTGGGTCCGCCTAACGTCCCGTTCATGACGCGAACCGCACACACCTTCGCCTATGTCCGTCCTTCCTCGCTGACCTCCGCCGCCACGGGCCAGTCCCTCGGGCTGGAGACCGCGGGCGGTCTGACCCCGGCCGGAGCCGAGGCCAACCCGCAGTTCTTCGCAGGGTTCCTGAGTGCCCCTCAGGCGGCCGCACGTGCGCTGCTCGCCGTCGCGGACGTGGCCGCGGCCCGCTACTACCGCCGCACCCTGCGCGCCTCCCTCGATCCGGTGGTCACGGGCAACGGCGACCGGCTGCGCTTCGAATCCTTCTCCGGCTGCTGCGGCGTGTACGCCCGGCTCGACGTGCTGCCCGAAGGCCTGCGCGGCGCCGACACCGGGCACGGCACCACCAACGTCGACGTCAACAACCCGCTGCGCGAGGCGCTGTCCCGGCTCACCGGCGACGATCCGCTGCACCTGCGGGTCGGCCCCGACGGGATGGCGGTCACCACCCTGGACGGCGCGGTCGTCGAGAAGAAGGTGCCGCTGCCCGACCGCTGGCTACGGGGCTTCGCCGAGTCCCAGGCCATCACCACCGGCTTCGACCTGCGCGCCGAACTGGGCGCCGCCGAAACGGCCCGGTTCCTGCGCTCCCTCCCGCGCACCACGGCCGGCGGTGGATCCGCGGGCGGCCCCCTCTGGGTGGTCCCCGCGGGCCGTGCGCTGCGCCCCACCACCCGGCCGGTCCCCGGCGCGGTCTGCCTGCCCGGCCCCGAGCGCCTCGCCGCCCTCCAGCGGGTCCTGCGCCAGGCCACCGGCCTGCGCGTGTACGGTCCCGCGGCGGACGGCGCCAACCCCACCGCCTCCGCATGGGAGATAGGCCTGCCCGGCATGCGGCTCACCCTGACGCTCTCCCCGGAGGCCGACCGCGGATTCTCCGGCGAAGGCGCCGTCCTGGAGGCCCTCGCCACCGACGCGGCGGCCGAGGACGCAGAGCTGATCTCCGTCCTGCTCGCCTGGGAACCCCGCATCGACCCGGCCGACCTCGCCGACCAGTCGGGCCTGCCGGTCGAGCGGGTCCGGGCCGCACTCACCCGCCTCGGCACCGCCGGACGGGTCGGGTACGACATCGCCGAAGCCGCGTACTTCCACCGCGAACTGCCCTACGACGCCCGGCGCGCCGAGCGCCACAACCCGCGCCTCGTCGCCGCCCGCGCGCTCCTCGAGGCCGGCGCGATCACCCTGGACCGCCCCGGCACCTCCGTCGTGGCCTCCGGCGAACGCCGTTACCAGGTCCGCGAGTCCGGAGGCGCCCTCAGCTGCACCTGCCAGTGGTGGGCCGACCACCGCGGCCGCCGCGGCCCCTGCAAGCACGCCCTCGCCACCCGCATGGCGCTCCGGGCGGCCACCGACACCGCCCGTTCCACCACCGCCGCTTCCACCGGAGCCGCACGATGAACACCACCACCGCCCCCGAGCTGGGTTCCGCCTCCTCGCAGCCTTCCACCGAAGGCGTCCTCGACGCGGTGCGCAGGGGACGTACCGCCGAACTGCCCGGTCTGCTCCGGCCGCTGGACCGGCTGCAGCGCCGGGAGCTGCTCGTCGGCCTGAAGCGGGTGCGCGGTGAACTGCGCGCCCAGGGCTGGGACGGCTGGCAGCAACGGGACCTGATGAGCCCGACCCTGGTGGTCGCCGGAGCCGGCTGCCACACCGGCGCGGCGGCGGTCGCCGCCTGGATCGGCGCCCGGGACATGCGCCGCTGGCAGCAGGTGCCCGTAGGAGTACTGCTGGACGTCCTGACCGACCGGGACCCCCGATGGCTCGGTGATCTCGCCCGCCGGCTGGCGGCGCGGCCCTCCACCGTCGAGCAGGACTACCCCCTGATCAGCGAACTCGTCCGGCTCGCCGACTGCCCGATGCCCACCACCGACGGCTGCGTCGAGGGCTGGGCGATGGCCGTGGGCACCTCCCGCGCCCCGCTCGCCCACGCCCTGCGCGGCGACCCGCACGCCGGCGCCCTCGTACCGTGCCTCTTCGAGACCGCCGAGCCGGTCCGCGCCCTCGGCTGGCGCTGCGATCCGCACGATCCCCACCACTGGCCGGCGGCCCTGGCAGGACTTGCCGCGGACGGCGTCGTGGACCGTACCGCCCTCCTCGACGGATGTACGGCCCGCCTCCTGCGCGGGGGAAAGCACCACCAGCTGAAGCCCTACCAGGCGATCTGGCAGGCGCTCCGTGCGACCGAGGCGGAAGAGCGCGAGCGTGCCGCCGACTGGATCGCGCTGACGGCCGACGCCCCGTCCCCGGTGGCCGGGCACGCCCAGCAGATACTGGCCCGGCTCGCCGCCGCGGGCCACCTCACCCCCCGCCTGCTGGCCGAGATGTCGGCAGCCGTCCTCTTCCGCCCCGAGAAGAAGCTCGTCCGAGCCCAGCTGGTACTGATCGGCAAGGAGTTGCGCCGCGACCCGGCCGCCGCCCCCGAGCTGCTGCCGGTGCTCGGCGAAGCCTTCGGGCACACCGACACCGACATCCAGGAGCGCGCGCTCAAGCTCGCCGCTCCCCACCTCACCGACGACCCCGCCCTGCGCGCCGAACTCGCCGAGCAGGCGAGGCTGCTGAGCCCGGCCCACCGGGCCCGCGCCGTCGAACTCCTCGGGCCGGACGCGGCCGCCCCCGCCGAGGACGCCGCCCCCTACCGGGAGATCCTTCCGCCGCCCCCGGTTCCGGCCCCGCTCGCGCCGGCCCCCGGGACGGTGGCGGAGACCGTCGAGCTCGTCGCCGCCGTCGTCAACTCCCGCACCAAGAAAGTCGAGGAGTTCGAGCGAGCCCTCGACGGCCTGGTCCGGCACGCACACCGGGACCGCGCCGCCCTCGCCGAGGCGCTGCGCCCCGCGCTCGTGGACCAGTGGTGGCTCGACCCCGCCCGGTCCCGCTGGTACACCGGCGACCTGGCCGGACTGGATCACGTCGCCGCCGCCGTTCTCGGAGCGCGTCCCACGGGGGTGGCACGGGAGCCGCTCGCGACCTGGCGCAGGGACTGCCACCACACGGCGTTCGCCGTCGTCGGCCACGCGCGCCTGGTCGAAGCCGCGCGGCACGTCACGACCCGGCCGTTGCCCTTCCTGCTCGCCACCCCCACCGGGCAGACCGGCACCCTGGATCCCCGGGTGCTCGTCGAGCGCCTCACCGAGTACGGGCGCCTCGGTGAGCGGCCCGCCCAGGTGGACTTCGGGCAGGCCCTGCTGCGAGTCCGCCGTGACGCCGCCGTCGCTCCCGCCGCGGCCGCCCTCGGCACACCGGAGGGGGACAGACTGGCCGCCTGGCTCGGCGAGGCCGGAGAGGGCGCGGCGATCACCCGCCGCACCGCGTCGGCCATGCCTCACGCGTACGGGGAGACCCCGGCGCACCTCGTACTCGACACGGCGGAACGCACCACCGTGCTACGGGAGTTCCCGGACGCCTTCCATGAACTGGCGCAGGCCCGCGAGGCCACCGGCCGCTGCTGGGACGGAGGGGAGGAGGCCCTGCTGATCGCGGCCCTGCCCGAGGACCGGGAGACACTGGCCGCCTGGTGGCTCCCGGAGGTCACGGCCTGCGCCGTCCACGAAGGGCGCGGCGGCCTCGCCGCACTCCCCGGGCTCGCCGCTGCCGGCGGACCCGCCGGTCCGGCCCTGCACCTCGCCGTGGCCACGGGGCTGGGCGCCCGCCACCCCGAGGACCGGCTGCGGGCCGTGGACGCGCTGCTCACCCTGGCCGCCCGGAAGGAACTGGACGCGGGGCTCATGGGCAGGGACCTCGGTGAACTCCTCGACCTGGGCACGGTCAAAGCCAACCGGCTCGCCGACTCGCTGCGCACCGCCGCCGCGACCGGCGCCTGCGCGACCACCTGGGCCGTCCTGGCAGCCGTACTCCCCGCGCTGCTCACCGGCACGGTCGACCCGAGGGGCGCCGGGGACCTCCTCGCGACGGCCGCCGACTGCGTGGAGCAGTCGGGAGCGGCGTCGCCCGAACCCGACGGCCTCGCCGCTGTCGCGGTCCGCCCGGGCCGCTCCCGCCTGGTCACCCAGGCCGCCCGCCTCCGCGACGCCCTGCGACGCAACGCGTGCGGAGCCGGGTGACGCGGGTGGCGGCCACCGCCGCCGCCACGCCGAGCCGTCGCGAGCCCCGGGCGCCCGCGGTCCGCCGCGCGGCGGCGGATAGCGTTCGGGCATGGAGATGACGGCGAAGCGACGGGTCCTGTACCGGCAGGGCAGCGGGTTCTGGCGGATGACGGCGAAGTGGGCCCTGTTCTTCGGGGCCGTGTCCCTGCTGGACGGTGCCCTGCTCCGCTCGTGGGGCCACGCCGTGGTCTGGCCGATGATCGGGATCGTGCTCTGGGTGCCGTTCGGGATCGGCGTCGTCTGGTACCCGAAGAAGGACCAGCGCGTCGAGCTGACCACGCGTGAACTGCGGGTGCGGCGCAAGCGGCTGCCGATGGAGAAGGTGAACCTGCTGCACGTGGCACGGCTGTGGCTGGACGGTCTACCGCGGACGGCGAGTTGGTGCCGGAGTAGACACGGTCCGACCGGGTGGTGTGGGTGCCGCTGCTGGACGGCCGGGCCTTCGGCGTCGAGTTCAGCGACCCGGCCGCGTTCGCCAAGGTCTTCGGCGCTTTCGCGGTCGCCGCGTGCGGCGGACCGGACATCGTCCGCGCGAGGGCCGCGGCGGAGACCTACCCGGACCCGCGCCCGCCGCGGCCCCGCCGCTCGGCCGACGACGCGGGCTCCTGGGCGGACTTCCTGGACGTCTTCAACTGAGGAGCAGGTACCTACGGCGGCCCTGGTGCGCGGGGTGGCCGCCGGGCAGGTACTTTGCTCGGATGAGTCTCCTTGATGATGTGGCCGAACGCGACGGCTGGCTGTGCTGGGTCTGTGACGAACCGGTCGACCCCGACGAGTCGGTGAACGACCCGCGGGGGCCCAGCGTGGACAGCCGGACCACCGACAAGAAGGCCAAGGTCGCCGAGCGGCTCGCGCACCGCGGCTGCAACACCCGCAAGGGCGCGGTCAAGGTGGTCATCGCCTGGCCGGAGCGTCTCTACGTGGTCGAACCCGCGCCGCTGATCACCGTTGCCGAGAGGCTGGAGCGCAAGGGCGGCCGCGAGATGGTGGGACGCTGCCCTACCAAGAAGGACGCCCAGGAGGCGGCGGACTGGCTGGTGGACCGGTTCTCCCGGCTGGTACCGGGCCTCCCGGTGACCGCCGACGTCCAGGCCGGCGGCGGCCAGTTCCTCGTCGTCCTGTCCGCCGGCCGCCGCTGATCGGGAGCGCCCCACCGGATCGCCCGCGCCTGGGACACGGGCGGTCGGCCTTCCAGGGGTACGGAACCAAGCCGGCTCCTGGGAGGGACGAACCGTGGCTGACGGGCAGGACTGGGAAGACCGCAACCGTGCCGCGTACGGGACGGTGGCGTGGCGGCGGGCCGTGCTGACCTGCGGCGCGCTGGTGGTGTGGCACACCGGGTACGACAACCGGACCGAGCCCGGCCCGGCCGGCCCGCGTCCCGGCCGCCCGGACGCACCCGACGGCGCGCAGTTCACGTCGCGGTGGATGCCCGTCGTCGCGCTGCTGGCCCTCGCGGCCTGCCGGGTCGCCCGCGAGGCGGACGTCCTGGTCGACGACGTCGAGCTGTCCGGCCTGGTCGGCTGGGTCGACGGCGGGTACACCGGGCGCCTGCACCAGGGACCGCTGGAGACCGGCGAGCGACGGGGCCGCACCGCGGAGGGATGGCTGGACCTGGTCGGGGACGAGAAGCGCCGGCGCCGGGCCCGCCAGGTCCTCGAAGACCACCTCGGGGCCCACGGCGCCGAAGAGGGAGAACCGGCGGACACCCGCGGCGGTACGGAGCCGCTTCCGCTGACGATCGGGGACCGGGCCCGCGCGGTCCGGGCCGCGGGGATCGCGGATCTCGAACCGGAGTGGGCCGGTGACGTGGCCCGCGCCCGCGCACGGCTCGAGCGGCTCTCGGCGGACCTGAGCGGCGGCCTCTGGAGCCCCGGCCCCCGGCACCGGGCGTTCGCCGGCATCCTGCACGGCACGCTGGTCGCCACCCCCGACTTTCCGAGCCTGCCCGCCTCGGTGCCCGGCCCTCTCTGGGTGCAGCGCGTACTGAGGATGCCCCACATCACCTCCACCGTCCGCACCCTCACCGACCTGCCCGAGTTCGCGATGTTCGGCCCGCAGGGGGACACCGCGGACCCGCTGGGCAACGCGGTCGACGCCGTCGCGCACCAGGCGGCGCACTCGCTGGCGAAGCCGGCCGCGGACCTCGAGCAGCTGTGGGCGGCCCGCCCGGCGGACCAGTCCGTGGCCCGGTGGGAGCGAGCGCACCTTCCCCCGCCGGTGCGCGAACAGGTCCTGGCGGTGGAGGAGCTGACGCACGAACTCGCCACGGTGCTCCTCGCCATCGCCAACCCCGGCGCGGAGCAGTAGCCGACGGAGCACGGCACTGCGACGGGGAGCTGCGCGGAGCCTTCGGCACGCTCCCGGGTCCTGGTCCCGGTCGGGGCCCGGGTCCGGGGCCGGGTCCGGAGACGGTATGGGGGAAAGCCTCACGCGCCGGAGCGACGGAGCATACGATTCCGGCACGAGCCGCGCCGTGGGGGAAACCGTGGATCCATTACCCGTGCAGGGCCCTGTCACCCCCATCAGGGTGGCCGCGGTCGACGACCATCCCATCGTCCTGGTCGGCCTGCGCGCCTCGTTGGCCGACACCACGCCCGACATCGCACTGGTGGCGATCGCGGAGGACGTGGACTCCCTCCTCGCCCAGGAGGACGGGGCCACCGCCTCGGTCGTCCTGCTCGACCTGAGGCTCCGCGACGACAGTGACATCGGTGAGAACGTGCGCCGGATACGGGCCACCGGGGCCCGCGTGCTCGCCTACACCACCGAGCAGCGGCCCGCCCTGATCCGCAGGGCGCTCGACGCCGGCGCACTGGGGCTGGTCCTCAAGGAGGATCCGCAGACCCGGCTCGCCGAGGCCGTCCGCGCCGCGCACGCGGGGGAGGCGTACGTGTCCAGCCGGCTCGCCCACCAGATCGTCAGCGACCCGCGCGGCGGCATCCGGCTCTCCCGGCAACAGCACCGGGTGCTGGAGCTGATAGCGCGGGGCCTGCCGCACGGGCAGATAGCGAAGCTCCTCCACATCACCGAAGACACCGTCCGCACGCACCGCAAGCGGGCCATCGAGGCGTACACGGACGCAGGCGACGGTCTCCTCCGGGAGAACAGCGAGATCGTCTGGCGGGCCGTCGCCGACGGGCACATCGACATCAGCCCGGAGCGGCCCGGCACGCCGGGACGATGACCGGGAACTCCTACCGGGACGGGGTCGAAGCCGGGCTCTCCCGGGCCGTCGCCGCCGTCTCGGTCCTCTTCGCCCTCAACTGGGCGACGGTCCCGCTCTCCGGCGACCGGCCGCCGCTCGCCGTGACGGTGGTGGCGATCGCCTTCGTCGCGCTGAGCCTCCACCTCGTGGTCAGGGGCGTACGGGTCCGGCTGAACGGGGCCGACGCCCTGGCGGCCCTGGCCTTCGCCGTCGTCGCGCACCCCCTCCTCGTCCTGGGCGGAGGATCGCCGTACATCCTGATCGGGCAGCGCTGCATGCTGACCGTGCCCGCCGTGCTCCTCGCCACCGGCTTCCTGCCCCGGACCGCCCGACGGTGGTCCGGGCTCGCCGCCCTCGTCGCTCTCGCCGCCCAACTGGGCACCAGCTGGCCCGCCGACGGTCCGGCCGCGGCCGTGGAGGGCATCTGGCCGCCCCTGGCGACGGCGGTGGCCGGTGCGGTCCTCGCCCCGCTCATGCGCACCGCCGGCGACGGCGCCGACCGGTCCGAACGCCGGGCCGCGTCGGCGCGCGCCGAAGCCGCGCGGGCCGCCGCCCGGCGCGAGGCCCACCGGGACTTCCAGGGGATGCTGCACGACGAGGTCAGTGCCGCCCTGCGAGCCATCGGCCAACCGGGGATCGCGGTCGACCGGGTGCGGGAGGCCGCGCGCGGCGCGGCGGCCGCCGTCGCCGGGGCCCGAACCCCGCTCGACGAGGGCGGCCGGGGCGTCACCGACCTCGCTTCCCTGGTCCGAGCTCTCACACCCCCGCAAGGGACCGGGACCAGCATCGTGGCCGACGACGTCCCCGCCGTCCCGTACGAGGTGGCGACGGCCGCGATCGGCGCGGCTCGGGAGGCCCTGCGCAACGTGGCCGACCACGCCCGTGCCCGGACCGTACAGGTGGACCTGACGGTCCGGGAGCACGGTACGGGCTTCGTCCTGTGCGTCACCGACGACGGCACCGGCTTCGACAGGGAGGAGCTGAGGGAGTCGTCCGTGGGCGTGCGCCGTTCGATGCTGCGGCGCATGGAGGCCGTGGGCGGGCAAGCGGAGGTCCGCAGCACACCGGGACGCGGAACGGTCGTACGCCTGGAGTGGCCGGCGCCGGCCGGCGCGCAACGGCACGAGGCGCGGGCCCCGGACGGATCGGGCGGATCGGGCGGATCGGATGGATCGGATGCATCGGGATGGGCGGGCGAAGAGGAAGAGGGAGTGGGGGCGGGCCGGCACGTCTCCGTGAAGGTGCGGCGGATGAACGCCGCCATCGGCGACGTCCGGCGCCCGCTGGCCGCCGTCTGCCTGCCCTTCCTCCTGGTCATGGGCGTCATCGCGGTGATCCACACCCGGCACGTCCCCGGAGCGCTCTGGCTGACGGCCTGGTACGCGGTCCTGGCGGTGATCACCGTGGCTCTCCTGCTGCGGGCCCGGAGCGGGATCGGCCCGGCCGCCGCCTGGGCGGCCTGTGCCTTCGCCGTCGCGGGAGCGCTCGGGAGCTTCCTGGTGCTGCCCCTGTCCGGCCTCGCCGACTACACCTCCTGGCCGATAGGTGCGGTGACGCCGCTGCTGACGCTGCTGGTGATCGTGCGGCCCGCACGGGAGGCGCTGACGGCCATGGCGCTCGAACAGGCGGGCGTCGTCGTCCTCGTGCTCACCGGCCCGCCGGTCGCCCCCACCTTCGGCGGCACGGTCGCCATGACGCTCCCCGCCCTGTCCGCCCCGGCCCTCGGCGTGTTCATGGGGATGGCGATCGGCCGTACGGTCGCACGCCTCGGCGCGGTGACCACGCACGCCAACGCGGACCGCGCCGCGGCCCTCGCGGGCCAGGCCGAACGCGACGCCCGCGAGGCCCTGCACCGCGGGCGTCTCGCCGACCTGGGCGAGGAGATCCTGCCCTTCCTCGAGGCCGTCGCCACCGGGCGGCGCTCGCCGCGGGACCCCGAGGTCCGCGACACGGCCCGTCTCCTCGGCTACGCCGTCCGGGACGAGATCCACATTCCCGGGGTACTCGACCGCCCGGCCCGCGACCTGCTGAGCACGGCGCGCACCGCGGGCTGCGTCGTCACGATCCAGTCGGACGCGGACGACCCGCATCCGCCCGCCCTGCTGCGCCTGTTGCTGACCACCGCCCTGGGTACCGGGCCCACCCCCCAGGAGCTGGTCCTCAGCGTGACGGCCTCGGCGGACACCGTCGACGCGGCGTTGGTCGTGCTGCCGGGGGACCGGCGGCGGGCCGGCGCCCTGCACGCGGCGGTCGCCGGGCTCAGCGCGGTAGTGGAGGACGCCGCGGAGTCCACCTGGGTCGAGGCCCGCGTCCGTACGGCCTGAACCGGAGCCGGGACACGGGGTGTTGCCGGGGCGTTGTCACCAATGGCGGGGACAGTCAGGAGGGGGTCCGGGCCGGGAGCATCGAGGGGTGCCGAGAGGCCCGGGGAGGAGCCCCGGAGCACGTACCCGGCGCACCTCACCAGGGAGACACCGTGAAGAGGCTCGTCCACACCTTCCGCAAGGAACTGAAAGCGGCATCGGGCAGGTCCGACGCCCTCACCCCGGCCGAACAGGAGGCGCTGCTGCGGGGGTACGACGCGGCCCTCGACGGGGAGCGCCCGCCCCGCCTGGTCCTCATCGGGGAATCCGGCGTCGGCAAGTCGACCACCGTCAACGCCCTCTTCAACGCGGGCCAGCCGGTCGGACACACCAGGGCGACCACCGACCACGCCTACGCCATCCAGGTCGAGGAGATCAGCGGACGGCGCGGCCTGCTGGAGGTGGTCGACATGCCGGGCATCGGCGACGACGTGGCCAACTACCGCCGGTACCTGGACCTTTATCTACGCGTCCTGCCGACGGCCGACGCGATCGTCTGGGTCCACCCGGCCGAGGACCGCAGCGTCCAACTCGTCCAGCAGGCGCTCCTGGAACTCCTCGACCAGGGCGCACCGGACCTGTCCGAGCGGCTCGTACTGGCCCTGAACAAGGCCGACGAGGTCGATCCGCACGACTGGAACCGGAGCGCCAACCTGCCGTCCGCCCGCCAGTTGGAGGTCCTGCGGGAGCGGGCCGCCGACTTCACCCAGAAGATCGTCCGGGTCCTGCCCGGCTGGCAGGGCGGCGCGGTGACCTACTCGGCACGCCAGCACTACAACCTGACGGCGCTGTTCAAGGAGATGATGCGGGCGGTCCCGCAGCAGCGGCGCTGGGTGCTGGAGCAGCGGATGGACCTGGCGGACTTCACGGCCAAGGTGGACCGGAAGCTGTTGAAGGCCGCCTCGGCCCGCATGCTCGCCGAAGTCCGGCCCCAGGCCGCATTCGAGGCGGCGCAGGCCGCGCAGGAGGCTCGGGCCGCCGCGGTCGACACCGGGCCCCGCCATGCTGCCGTACCCGTACCCGTACCCGTACCCGCACCCGTACCCGCACCCGCCGCCCGCCTCTCCGAGGCGTTCGCGGCGCTGCCGGAGGAGAAGTGGCGCGCGCTCTGCCAGGACCGGGCCCTGTTCCTGGAGTTCACGCGGCGCGTGGAGCTGGAGAGCGGCCGATGAACACGGAACCCGCGGGCGTCGAGGTGGACGTCGACGAACTGCTCGACCGCGTGTGGGCCGCCATGAGGGAGGACGAGGAGAACATGAGCGAGATCGTCCGGCTCTCGGACGTCTCTTTCCGCCTGTGGGTCGACAGCGTGGCTCAGCGCCTCTCGGCGGCCCTGGGGCTCTCCCTGGCACGGGTGCACGCGTTCCTCGACGACGTGGGCTCGATCGCGCGGCGCGCGGGCCACACCTTCGCCGACGCCTATCACGACGGCTACCGCAGGGCGCGCAAGGTACCGCCGCCCGGCAATCGGCCGCGAGGGGCACGCAGATGACGTGGGTGGAGTTCCCCTTCCCCGCCTGTCCGGCCTGCTCCCGCGCGTGGAGTGCGAGCAGGCACCGGGACTGCCCCGCCGGGGGCCGGGACGGCGGGACGCTGGACGTCGACCCGAACGCGGCGCGGGTACGGTGCGCGGCCTGCCGGGGGACCTGGAGCGTGTGGGAGACGCGGTTCCACTGCGGCTGCGGGCGTCGCTTCGAGGCGGCCGAAATGGACGCCGCCCTGCGGGAGATCATCCGGGTCGCATCCCTGCTGGTCGAGATCCTGGTCCAGCAGGGCCGCGACCTCGCCGAGATCCGCCGGGCGGGCGAGGCGTCCTTCCGCTCGTGGCTCGGGCGCCTCACCGACGCGCTGGCGGGCGCGCTCGGAGCGGCGGCGGGACGCGTCGTGGGGAGCATCGTGCGGACCCTGCTCTGAACCGTCCGCGGACCCGGACACGGCCCCGACCCTTGCCCATCGGGGAACGGACGCCGGGTCCCCGGGCGTTCCGGGGCCAGGGGATCCAGCTCGGCAGGCCCATGCCATGATTCGAACGTGAGTCGGGGAACGGACCACGTCCAACGACTGACGATCGACTACTGACGACTGATCACGGGGGCATGGGGATGGGCGCGGGCACGGAGCCGGACGGTTCTTCCAGATCCGACGAGGAGTGGGAGCGGTTCCTGCGGGAGTCGGTGGCCGGTGCCGTCGACGCCCCCAAGGAACCGTCGGCGCGGGCACGAGCCGTGGCGAAGCGGCTGCGCTCGGAACCCGCGGCCGGCCCGGCGGGCTGGCGCACCTACACGCCCGCACGGCCCAAACGGCGTACGGGCTGGTACGTGGCGGGGTTTCTGCTCTCGATCGTCCTGCTGCTGGTGGCCCTCGCGCCGGAGCGGGTCCTGGACCTGTTCGCCGGCGGAGGCTCCGGCTCCGCACCGCTGGCGGGAGAAACGGCCCGCCCGACGCAGGGCCCCCCGTCGTCATCCGCGCAACGCCCCACCAGGGACGAGCCGTTCCGCGGTTCGCCGGCTGAGAGCTGGGCGAGCGGAGCGGCCGGGATCACCGTGCCGCAGGCCGCCCCTGTCGGCCGGATGAGTGCCGCCGAGGTCGAGCAGGCCCTGGGGCGGAGCCTGGACTTCCTCGTCACGTCCAACCTGGACCCCGGGGTGCTGCGGGGCGAGCGCCCCGCGAAGGCGATCGCACTGATCAACCCGCACCAGAAGGACGTCCAGGACCTTCTGGCACACGCCTTCACCAGCCCGGGCGAGAAGAACGACCCCCTCCTCCTCTTCAGCCGCTTCCGGCCCTCCCACACCCAGCTGGTCGGCGACGTCGTGAAGACCCGGGGCCGGCTCGCCTACCAGGAGGGCGAGCACGGCGGGCTCCAGGTCACCGCCGACGTCACCTTCGTCTACCCGGTGACCCGCGCGGGCGGGGGCGGCGAGGACCACGAGATCGAGCGTACGATCGTCCGGCGGGAGCTGGTCCTGAGCTGGGACGACCCTGACAAGGTGCTCACCGAGGCCGGCACCTTCTCGGTCGTCTCGTACAAATACAACATGACCAACGCCGGCTGCGGCGCCCCCACCGGGTACCTGACCCCGCCCTTCGGCACGGACCGCCGAGCGACCGAGCCGGGCACGGAGATGGACCCGTATGACCGCAGCGCACCGGTCACGCGGAGCGAGTCCTCCGTGGACGAGTGCGGGACGGCGACGCGGTCCTAGCGGGCGCTGCACCCGAGCTTCCCCGCGACCAGCTCGATCCGGGGCGGAGACGTCACCAGCGTCGGTTCACCGTTGCCTTGCCGCCGGTCACCAGGCTCGCCGGCGGAACGTCATCGGCCACGACCGCGCCGGCGGCGATCACGGCGTCACGGCCGATGGTGACGCCGGGAAGGATCGTGGCACCGGCACCGATCCATACGTTCTCCGCCACGTCGATGGGCGCGCCGGTGAGGTACAGGCGCCGCTCCTCGGGATCGACCGGGTGTCCGCTGGTGATGAACGTGACCTTCGGACCGACCATGACCCGCGCGGCGAGCCGGATGCCGGCGTAGTCCAGGAACGTGCAGTTCTGGTTGATGAACACGCGCTCCGCGAGCTCGAGGCGCAGGCCGTGGTCCGTGAAGAAGGGCGGATAGATCGTGACCCGCGGCGGCAGCGGCTTGCCGAGGATCTGTTCGAACAGCCGCGCCTTGCCCTCTTCGTCCTCGAAAGGCAGGACGTTCAGGCGCGAGGTCAGCTCGGTGACCCGCAGGACCCTTTCGGCCATGGCCTGGAACTCGGCGCTGTGGATACGCATGAGACGGTCGCTGGACATGCCGTGATCCTTTCGGATGCGGCGGCGACCGGCAAGACCGACCGGCCGTCCAGCCGACTGGCCGTCCGGCCGTCCGGTCCTGTGCTGCCCCGCCGACGGCCGGCCCGGGGGGAGCCCGGGCCGGCCGTCGGTGCGCGGACGCGCTACGAGGTGTACGCCTCCAGTTCCGACAGCTGGCCCGCGGGCCAGCCGGTGTTGCCGGTGAAGGTCAGGCGCAGGTGGCGTACGCCGGACGAGGGAAGCGTGAGGGTGACCGTGTTGGATCCTTCGGTGAAGGTGTAGGCGGCGGAGGCCTTCAGCGTCGACCATGCCGCGTTGTCGGTGGATCCGAGCACCGACAGGGTCTGGCTGCGCGTGCCCCAGGCCGCGGGGAGCTTCAGCACCAGGCGGCCGACGGTCTGGGTGGCACCGAGGTCGACGGTGAGCGACTGGGGGAAGGCGTTGTTGTTGCTCTCCCAGTAGCTGCCGGCGTTCCCGTCGGTGACGTTGGCGGCCACGTAACCCTGGGTGTGGGTCGTGTCGGTCGCGCTCTTGCCCTGGGCGAGGTTGGTGCCGGCCGGCGGAGTGGTCGGCGGCGGAGTGGTCGGAGGGGGAGTGGTCGGCGGGGTCGTCGGGGTGCCGTCGGCCGCCGCGTAGACCTCGAACTCCGAGATCTGTCCCGCCGCCCAGCCGGTGTTGCCGGTGACGTTCAGCCGTACGTAGCGGACGTCGGCCGGGTCCAGGGTGAGCGTCGCACTGTTGCCGGAGGCGGGGTTGAAGGTGACGCCCGCGGCGGCACGCAGCGTGGACCAGGCGGAGTTGTCGGTGGATCCGAGCACCGCGAGGTTTTCGGTCCGGGTGGCCCAGTCGGAGGAGGGCGGGAGCTTGAGGGTGACCTTGCCGATGCGCTTGGTGTCGCCGAGATCCACCGTCAGGGTCTGCGGGAAGGAGTTTCCGTTGCTCTCCCAGTAGGTGGAGGCGTTCCCGTCGACGGCGTTCGACGCCGCGTACGACTGGACGGCCGACGAGGCGGTGGCCGGCCTGCCCTGGGCGAGGTTGCCGTTCGGCGGGGTGGTGGGAGGAGTCGTCGGCGGGGTCGTCGGCGGCGTGGTGGGGGGTGTCGTGGGCGGGGTCGTCGGGGGAGTGGTGGGAGGCGTGGTCGGGTTGCTGGGAACACCGCCGTTGGTCCACACCGGCGCGGGCCACAGCCCGGAGCACGTCTGCCCGGTGTTCCAGCCGGAGTTGCCGCCGCCATCGGTGATCTGGAGGCCCGCACCGATGCAGTTGTGGATCGGGGTCGCCGACTGGGCGATGTTCTTGGCGGTGACACGGGTGAACTTCGCGGCGAGGTTGGACTGCGCCTGGATGGCGTAGGTCCCGGCCCCGTCGATGTTGACGTCTGAGAACTCCACCCCGCTGATCGGGCCTTCGATCGAGTGGATCGCCGCGTAGGAGGAGTCCAGGATGTCGGTGTCGGAGATCTTGATGCTGGCGCCCTGGACGGCCTCGTTCAGGCCGGAGAACCAGATCGCGCCGACCCCGAAGTTCCAGTTGAAGTCGCTGTTGCCGGTGCGGATGAGCGTGTTGCGCGCGGCGGTGATGGTGCCGGCCACCGCGGTGCCCTTGCCGGAATTGACCCCCGGATAGCGATTGGCGATGTGCAGGCCGCCGCCGTTGCTGATGGTGTCGGACATGACGTTGTCCGAGATGGTGAAGTCCTTGCCGCCGTACGTGACGATGTTGTTGGCGAGGATCGGCAGGACGACCGTGTTGTGGTCGAAGCTGATGTTGGTGTTCGGCTTGTCCTGGGGCCAGGAGGCCAGACCGTCGTCACCCGCGTTGCGCACAAAAGTATTCGTGACGCGAGAATTCGTGACACCCGTGTGGAAATTCACGCCGTCTGCCGTCATGTCGAGGAAGCGGCTGTTCTGGATGGTGAAGCGGTCCATCGGGCCGTCCATCCAGGCGGCGACCTTTACGTGCTGGATCCAGAGGTTGTCCACCGTGGAGGTGGACATCGCGCCGCCCAGGGCGTTGACCTGGTCGTCGTCGATCCGCTCGCGGATGTCGCCGATGATCGCGAAGTCCTTGAGGGTGACGTTCTTGCTGGGCCCGTTCGCCTCGTGCGACCTGACGGGACCCGTGTAGCCGCCGCCGGGGACGTACTTTCCGTAGAAGCCGGCGGCGCGGTTGCGGTTCACCGGGTCGCGCCCGCCGAAGACGGAGTACCAGGGGCCCGCGCCCTGGACCGTGACTCCGTCGACGACGACGTGGTCGTAGAGGGTGTAGTTGCCCGGCGGGACGTAGACCGTCTTGCCCTGCGCCTGCCCCGCGTCCACGGCGGCCTGCATGCGGGCCGTGGAATCGGTGGCGCCGGTCGGGTCCGCGCCGAAGTCGGCGACGGCGTCGAGCGCCCCGGCCGGCTTGCCGGTCGCGGGGGCGACCTGCTCGAAGTCGGCGAGGTCGATGGTGAAGGTGGGTGACTGCGCGGTCGAGGTGACCTGCACGCGGATCTTGGTGCCCGCGGGGTAGATGGAGCCCAGCAGCGTGCGGGACTCGTCGTAGAAGTGGTGCGGGTTGGTGTCGCCCGGGTTGTTGTTGAAGGGATAACCGCCGTAGTACCAGCTGTACTTGGAGGTGACGGGGAGGGTCTTCACCGACTGGCCGTTCGCCCGTACGTCCAGCGTCGCGTCGCGCCCCTTCCCGTCGCCGGTGTCCGGGAGGCTGTAGCGCAGGGACATCGCGTTGGCGGGCTTCGTCAGAGTGAACTCGACGTACTGGCCGACGGCGTTCAGTGTCACGGCCTGCCGGCCGGACGCCTCCGACGGGAGGTTCCCGTAGAGCCGGTCGGGGCCGACGAGCGCGCCGTTGGTGGCCGCGTACTCGGCCTCCAGTTCCGTGAACGGCACGCTCGCACCCCGCCCGGCTATGCCGATCGGGGAGGGCGCGGGCACCCCGGCGGCGTGCGCGGCGGGGGCGGCGCCGAAGGTCAGGGCGGTGAGGGCGGCGGTCCCGGTCAGGGAGAGGGCCAGGAAGACGGCGCTGGCCCGCCGTCTGAGGGAGCGGACTTGCTCGGGCGTAGGGGGACTGCTCTGTGGGGGCTGGGGCACGGGCACGCACGTCCTTGCGGCTCGATCGGCGGGAGCGGGAGTGGCTCAACCCGGGACGCTACGACTCCGCATGGAGGAAGTCTATGATCCTGCGCAAAAAACAGACGTGGTCTCGCAATATCCGCCTCTCCGGGGGGCCCCTATGGGTTTGGTCAAGGTGATGGGGCGGGTTGGGGTTCGTAGAAGGTGCCGTCTCGGAGCATGGCGAAGAGGACGTCGGCTCGTCGTCTGGCGAGGCAGAGCAGTGCTTGGGTGTGGTGCTTGCCCTGGGCGATCTTCTTGTCGTAGTAGGCCCGGGACGCGGGGTCGGCCAGAGCGGCGAAGGCGGAGAGGAAGAAGGCTCGTTTGAGCTGCTTGTTTCCTCTCCGGGACGGCTGTTCGCCGCGGATTGACGAGCCGGAGCTGCGGGTCGTTGGGGCGAGGCCAGCGTAGGCGGCGAGGTGGGCGGCGGAGGGGAAACTGGATCCGTCGCCGACGTCGATGAGGATGCGGGCTCCGGTCCTGACGCCGATCCCCGGCATGGACGTCAGGACCTTGGAAAGAGGGTGGCCCTCCAGCAGTTCCTCGATCCGGGCGGCGAGGAGTTTTCGCTGGTCAAGGACTGCCTGGAGTGAGTTGGCGAGGCTGGGGACGATCAGTGCGGCCGCGTCGGTGCCCGGGACGACGACGCTCTGCTCGTCCAGCGCGGTGAAGATGTCCTCGACGAGGCGTTCGGCCATCCGCGGCGCCTTGGGACGTATCAACGTGACGAGGCGACGGCGTCCGGCCTTGCGGATCTGGGCCGGGGAGCCGAACTGGTCGAGGAGCTTGAGCACGGCCGGGTGCTGCACTCGCGGGCCCAGGACCCGTTCGAGAGACGGGTGGATCTGCGTGAGAAGGCCGCGGAGGCGGTTGCTGATCCGGGTTGCCTCACCGGCGAGGTCGTCGTCGAAGCCGACGATCATCTCCAGCTCGGCGATGGTCTCTTCCTCGAGGTCGACCGAACGGAGCGTGTGCGGCATGACGCGGGCCGCGTCCGCGATGACGAACGCGTCGCGGGCATCGGTCTTGGCCTCGCCCGGATAGAGATCGGCGATCCGCCTCATCGTCAGCCCTGGCAGATAGGCCACCGGGCAGCCCATGTCACGGGCCACCGCCAGCGGCAGAGCACCGATCGAGGCCGGCTGGTCCGCGACCACCAGCACGGTCCCGTGCTTGGCCTGCAGTTTTCCGAAGACCTCGCGGAGCTTGGGCTCGCTGTTGGGCAGCCGTTTGTCGAAGGCCTTCTTCCCGGCTGGGGTGACGGCGGTGGCGTGGTGTTCGCCCTTGCCGACGTCCAGGCCGAGGAAAGCACCGATGCCGCTGATGTCGATCACGTGCGTCCTCCGGTCGTCCTCTTCGCCCGACCGTCCCACGGCACCGATCGCCACATCCACATTACGAAGAGCCTCCCGACCTGCAGAAAGGCCGGTGGTCATGCCCCTAATCAGCGGTCTGTCGATGCCTCCGGAGCTGGTGACACCACCCCCCAAGACATGCGATCGACAGGGGGAGAAAGTCATGCCAACTCCGGAGGCCGGGCGCCCCATTGCGGGGCAACCAAAACGGTAATGGGGGGGGGATATCCAGCTGCCGGTCATGACTGACACCGACCGTCGAAGTCCCGACGGTCTCGGAGAAGGTCCAAGCCCGGTGCGCCGGTTCAGGAGCGGTCGATGGGCGGCTCACCGTACGGTCGCGTGCGACGGGCGGACGCCGGAACGCGGTCGCGCTTCCGTCGGCGAAGCGTCGCCGGCTTCGATCTCGATCGGGCCGGGGCAGTGAGGTCGCACGTCCGAGCTGCCACTCGCCTCACGAGGCAGGCCGGTTCCTTCGCCTTCAGGCGTCGAGGAAGGCGTAGTAGTCGGCGCCTGCGACGAGCACGGACGTGAAGGAGAGCGGGAGCCCGGCGGCATCGCGGCGGACCTCCTGCGAGGTGCGGCGGGTGAAGCCGAGCGAGACGCCGGGCACGACCAGGCTCTCGGCGTCCGGGGCCGCCACGGCCCAGCCGCGCTCGCGCACCCGGCGGAGGACGTCCTCGGCGGGGTCGGCGAACACGTCGTGGCCGTCGAACACAACCCGCGTGGCCGTGGCCTTCCCCTGGCCCGGCCACCACAGCTCGACCGCACTGAGGCACCCGTCCCCGTCGAAGTACGCGGTGTAGCCCACCCCGTCGAAGGAGCCCACCGCCCGCCGCTCGGGGCGGCCCGGGCGCGGCCCGATCACCCGCGGTTCGCCCCACGGGCCCACGGCGGCCATCGCCTCGCCGAAGGCCATGCCGAAACGCAGGGGGTGCACACCGTTCGGCGGGTCGAGGACGAGGTCCATCATGCTCTCCGGTCGGTCTGTTCGAGGACGCCATAGCCTATCGACCACCCCCGAACCACCGCCGCCGGGGGCACCGCCCCCCCCCGCCCGACGAGGCGAGGCGGCTCCCTTGCCGCCCTGGACGGACGGCCTGGCCTGGCCGAAGCCGCTCCGGCCCGCCTTCCCCGTTGACCCAGGTCGCCTTCGTCCTGCGGACCGATGGCATGGATGCTCAGGGCCCGGGCCCGGGAACCCCATGGCGCGCTGGCGGCGATCGCCGGGGAGGACGGGCCCAGCGCGGAGTTGTCCCGGGCGCCCCGCACGGGGTTGAGCTAACGCTCGCACCAGCTGAGGAAGTCCCGGGTCGAGGGGACGTTCGGGGGTCGGCGACCGTCCACGTTGCCGGTGACCAGGCGGCCGGCAAGGGGACCGGTCACCCCGCATGGCGTCCGAGCAGTCCACGTGAGTGAACCCCGCGGGCTGCCGTCCGCCGGCTGCCGGTTCATCGTGAACAGCCTGCACCCGTGCAGCGGAAGAAGACCGTAGAAGGGACCGGAGCCGCGGCCCCCGAGTGCGGTGAGAAACGCTCGACAGGCCGCAGGCAGCACGTTGTGGGGCTCGATTCCGAAGGCGGCGGTGCCGGCGGCGCTTCTCTCGGCTCCGAGAGCCTACCGATCGGACGGTTCCGTACTTTCGGTGCGAGCGATGCGGTGCAGGGTGCGGATGGCCGGGATCGACAGCAGGGCCGCGCAGCCGGCCAGGCAGGTGCCGGCCGAGACCAGCAGCAGTGTGGTCGGGGAGGCCAGTCGGGTGGCCGGGCCCGCCAGGATCTGGCCGAGCGCGATGCCGGACACCGAGCCGGCCAGCTCGTACGCGGTGACCCGGTTGAGAACATCCGGCGGCGTATGGGTCTGCACGCTGGTCGCCCACATCACCGACCAGAACGCCCAGGCGCCACCGCCGATGACGTGGCCCGCCAGCAGCACCGGAAGTCCGGCGCCCAGTGCCACGCACAGCGGCAGCACCGCGAACAACACCATGGCCAGCGCGCCGGCGGCCAGCGGCCGGGCCGGACGCAGTCGCAGGGCGAGCAAGCCGCCGAGCACCGTTCCGACACCGAGGGAGGAGACGGCCAGGCCATACGCGTTCGGGCCCAGCCGGGCTCCGATCACCGCTGAACTCAGCGGCACCATCGGGCCGAAGAGCAGTACGCCGTACGCCACCCAGATCAGGATCACCGCCCACATCCAGGTGCGGGAGCGGAACTCCCGCCAGCCCTGGCGCAGGTCGCGACGGAGTGAACTCGGCTCGGCGGAGGCAGAGACGGAGGCGGAGACGGAGGTCGAGTCGGTGTCGGCCGGGGCTTCCGGGGACGCGGCGGCGGGGGAGAGGCGGATGAGCCCCAAGCACAGGGCACTGAGCACGAAGGTGCCGGCGTCGATCGCGTAGACGGTTCCGGCGCCGGTCAGCACGATCAGGAGTCCCGCCAGGGCCGGGCCGAGCAGTTGGGCGAGCGCGTCGGCCACCTTGAGCGTGGCGTTGGCCCGCTGCGGTTCCCGTGCGACCAGCGGAACCATGCCGTTGACGCCGGGCTGGAACATCGCGACGGCCGCGCCGGCCACTGCCGCCATGGTCACCAGTAGCCAGAACGGCGGCGTCCCGGCGAAGAAGGCGGCAGCCAGCACGCCCTGGGTGACCACCCGGACGAGGTCCGCTCCCACCATCATCCGGCGCGCCCCCACCCGGTCGGCGAACACCCCGCCGAACAGGACCAGGAGCACGAACGTCCCGGTCCAGGTGCCGAGCACCAGGCCGACCCCGGAGATCCCGTACAGCGGGCCGACCGCGAGCGCGGCGGCCACCGGCATCATCGCGTCACCGACCAACGAGACCGCGCGGGCGGTGAAGTAGAGCGTGAACCGGCGGTCCCACAAGGAGGGCTTGGCGGTCGGCGGACCGGTCCCCGCTGTCTGTGTCCGTGTCGGCGTCTGTGTCGGCGTCTGAGTCTGTGCGGTCGTCACACATCGATGCTGGACTAGACCAATCCCTCACTCCAGTGTCCCGAACGACACGATGGGGTACTTTCGCGCCATGACGTCTCGTACGCCGCCGAAGTCCCCGGCGCTCCACCGGGTCGTGGCCGTGCTGCAGCCCCCGCAGTCGACCTTCCCGCTGGCCTGCGCGACCGAGGTGTTCGCCGACCACAGCCCGGCCATCCCCGCCCGCTACGCCTTCGAGGTCTGTACGGAGCACCCCGGCCCGGTACGGACCCAGGCCGGGTACGACCTCCTGGTCACGGCGGGCCTCGACGCCTTGGAGCGCGCGGACACCATACTGATCCCGGGCTGGCAACAGCCCGCCGGCACCGAGGTGTCGACCACGCTGATCGCGGCGATCCAGCGGGCACACGGCCGCGGCGCGAGGATCGTCGGCATCTGCTCGGGGGCCTTCGTGCTCGCTGCCGCCGGACTGCTGGACGATCGGCGGGCCGCCACCCACTGGGCGCAGGCATCAGAACTGGCCGACCGGTTCCCGCGGGTCCGGGTCGACCCCGCCGTGCTGTACGTGGACCACGGCGACGTCGCGACCAGCGCAGGGTCGGCCGCCGGCGTCGACCTCTGCCTGCACCTGGTACGCACCGACCAGGGCGCCGCGTACGCCATGCGGATCGCCCGCCGGATGGTGATGCCCCCGCACCGCGAGGGCTGCCAGCTGCAGTACGCCGAGCTGCCCACCTCCGGACCGGTCGCGGACTCACTGGCCCCGCTGCTGGAATGGCTGACCGGCAGGCTCGACCAGCCGGTCAGCGTCGCCGAGATGGCGGTCCGCGCCCAGGTCTCGGCCCGCACGCTGACCCGGCGCTTCACCGACCAGTTGGGGATCAGCCCCGGACGCTGGCTGCTGGACCGGCGGATCGCCGCCACCCGGGCCCTGCTGGAGGAGACCGACCTGCCCGTGGAGACCATCGCGCACCGGGTCGGCCTCTCCTCGGCCGTCAACCTGCGCCGACGCTTCCACGAGGCCCTGCGCACCACGCCCGCCGCCTACCGGCGAGCCTTCCGGGCGGACGCGAAGGAGCCCCCCTGCCCGCCACACGAGGTGGCGGGCAGGGGGGCGGGGGAGAGGGAGCGGGATCACTTGCCCAGGTAGGCGTTGATGATCGTGACCTCGGAGACGTTGCCCTGCTTGTCGGTGACCTTGGCCCGGAAGGAGATCCCCTGGTTCTTGGCGGGGTTCCGGACGGAGACCGCGCCGTCGGTGACCGTGACGCGCTTCCAGGTGGTGCCGCCGTCGAGGCTCACGGAGACCGTCAGCGCCTTGAGGTTCTTCCCGGAGGCCGCGCCCTGCACGGTCACGGGGATTCGGGTGACCTTGCCCGCCGGAGCGCGGGAGGCGATGTCGAGCGGAGCGTCGAAGCGCACCGTGGAGACCGGGAGCGCGGTGTGGGCGGCGACCTGGCGGGAGCGGAAGGTGAAGCTGGTGTCGATGCGGGTGGAGACGGCAGAGACGTCCGCGAACCGCTCGACGGAGGTGGTCAGCCGGTACTTGGCGTCGGCGCCGTCGACCGTGAAGGGCTCCCAGCCGCTCAGCGGGTCCTCGTTCTCGGCGACCTTGACGCCGTTGCGGTAGAGGGTGGTGGCGGTCTTGGTGGCCGCCGAGGAGCCCGCGTGGCCGGCGTCGTCGCCGAACAGGGGCACCGCGCCGGTGATGGTCTGCTTCCCAGTCTCCGGGTCGGGCGCGCTGCGGAACACGCCCAGGCCCTTGCCCAGGACCGGTCCGAAGACCCCGGTGTTGAAGGTCTCGCGGTACGAGGAGCCGGCCTTGTAGCGCTTCGGCTCCAGGGAGGCCTGGTCGGCCTCGACGCGCTGGTCGCCGTCGGCGTTCGGGGCGCCGAGCTGCCAGAACCCGCTGCGCCACGTGGCACCGTCGAGGGCGGAGAGCAGGAGCGTACGGGTGCCGGGAGCGGGCTGCACGGCCCCGTAGAAGTCGCCCTGGGACATGCCGGGCAGGGTGGGGGCGGCGTAGGCGTAGCCGGACTTGCCGGGGGCGGGCGCGCCCATCTCCACGGAGAGCTTCGCCAGCTCCGTCGCCTTCAGGTGCCGCTTGTACCCGGTGGCGAGACGGTTCGTCACACCACCGAGGGCGACGTTGTACTGGGAGGCCGGAGCCTTGATGAAGGTCGCGAGCCAGCTCTGCGTGAGCGAGCCGTCGGTCACGGCCGGCCCCATGTGGGCGGAGCGGAACCCGGTGTAACCCTTGGGGAGGACCCAGCCGTTGCCGAGGTGGCCTTCGCCGACCTTCTGCTGGTAGTACGGCAGGGCGAAGTCGGCCGTGGCCAGACCGGGAACGGTGATGTCCACCGGCTTCGCGGTGCGCGCGTCGACCTTGACCTTGGTCGTTCCGGTGACCTCCAGCCGAGGCTGGACCAGCCAGTCGACGCCCTTGGTGAGGTCCGAGCCGTCCTGGTACACGGCGCCGTGGAGGGCGTAGGTCCCCTTGGGCAGGCGCAGGGTGCGGGAGCGGGTCTCGTTGCTGACGCCCTCCCATATGCCGTCGGCGGCGCCCCCGATTCCGAACAGGGAGTGGGAGAACTCGCGGGCGGGTCGGCCGTCGCGGTCGATCGTCGTGACGGTGACGTCGTACGCCTCGGCCTCACGGACGGCCGCCGCGCCCGAGCGCACCGACTGGCCGCCGCCGGTGGCGGTGACGTAGGCGGAGAAGGAGCCGTCGACCTCGCCGAGCCGGGTGTCGGCGGACAGGGCCACCTCGGCCCGGCCACCTGCGGGCACGGTCACCTTGTCGGCGCCGAGCACGAAGAACCCGGCCGC
Organism: Streptomyces sp. NBC_01264; assembly: GCF_026340675.1. NCBI lineage: Bacteria > Bacillati > Actinomycetota > Actinomycetes > Kitasatosporales > Streptomycetaceae > Streptomyces > Streptomyces sp. NBC_01264. The sequence continues at coordinate 474,060 of NZ_JAPEOX010000002.1, read as the reverse complement.
GGCGGGCTTGCCGTGGGAGTCCGTGCCGGTCACCGCGAGGTCGAGGGTGACGGCGGTGGTACCGAGGTTGCGGTAGGCGATCTTCTTGGTGAGCGGCTTGTCGTCGGCGTGCGGCCACTGGGCCGTGCCGAGGGAGACCGACGGCTGCTCGGTGATCACCGTCTGGGTGAGGGCCTTGTCCACCTGCACGCGGCCGGTGCCCTGCTGCTGGACGCCGCTCAGGCCGTCCTTCGTGGACGCGGTCAGCGCGCCCTTGAGCTCGGCACCGGTCCAGCCGGGGTTCTTCTGCTTCAGCAGGGCCGCCGCACCGGCCACGTGCGGGGTGGCCATGGAGGTGCCGCTGAGCTTCAGGTATCCAGGGGCGGGGTGCTGGGCCGCGGGATCGGTGTCGAGGCTGCTTCCCGGGGCGGCCGCGGCGCTGATGCCGACGCCGGGCGCGGTGAGGTCGGGCTTGACCGCTCCGTCGCCGACCCGCGGGCCCCTGCTGGAGAAGTCCGCGAGGGCGTCCTTGGAGTCGACGGCGCCCACGGTCAGGGCGGCGTCCGCGCTGCCGGGCGAACCGATCGTGGACCCGCCGGGACCGTCGTTGCCCGCGGCGATGGCGAACAGGACGCCCTTGTCCGCGGACAGCCGGTCGACGGCGGCCTCGACCGGGTCCACTCCGGGGAAGTCCCTGCTTCCGAGGCTGAGGTTGACGACGTCGGCACCCTCGGCGACGGCCCACTCCATGCCCGCGATGACCGCGGAATCACTGCCGTAGCCCTGGTCGTCGAGGACCTTGCCGCTGATCACCTTGGCGCCGGGCGCGACGCCCTTGAGCGCTCCTCCGGACGCGGCCCCGGTTCCGGCCGCGATGGAGGCCACGTGGGTGCCGTGGCCGACGCGGTCCGTGGCGTCGGGGGAGTCGGAGAAGTTCTTCTCCCCGACGACCTGGCTCTTCAGGTCCGCGTGGGTCTTGTCGACACCGGTGTCCAGGACGGCGATCTTCACGCCCTTGCCGTCGAACCCGGCCTGCCAGGCCCGGTCGGCGCCGATCTGCTTCGTGCTCTTGTCCAGGCTCGCCCGGCGTACGCCGTCCAGCCAGACCTTGCCGATGCCGGCGTCGGCGGCCCGTGCGCCGCGCGTCGTCGGGTTCGTCAGGGCCTCCCAGACCTTCGTGGCGTCAGCGGGCGAGGCCTCGACGGCCTCGGCGTTGACGGTCCGGAGGGTGCGTCCCGCACCCTTGCCGGCGGCGGACCGCAGCTCGCCCCGCGCCGCCCCGGCGTCACCCTCGTACTGGACGATCAGGCCGAGTCCGCCGCGGTGCAGCGCGCGCAGCGTCGGGTCGGCGAGCGTGGTGACGTCGAAGAGGCGCCGGTCCAGCTTGCCGTCGGCCAGCAGGGCCCGGGCATCGGCGGGCAGCACCAGGGTGCGGCCGTCGGCGCGTTCGATCTGGACCGGTACGCGCTCACGGCCCTTGGCGGGCTCGAAGCGCAGGACGGCGCCGCTGCCGTTCACGGTCACCCGGTCACCGGTGATCAGCGTGACGGTCACGGGGGTGCCCGTGTCGCCGGCGGGAGGGGTGGTGCTCGTGGGGGAGGCGGCGGAGGCCGCCCCCGCGGGGCCGGTCAGCCCGGTGCTGAGGGCGACGACGGCGGTGGCGAGGGCGAGGGCCCCCGCGGCACGTCGAGCCCTGTGGGTCCGTATGAACAACTGTGCTCCTGGACGGCGTGCACGGTGGCCGGAGCCGTGGTGCACGCCCCGTCGTGTGGCGTACGTGGCGTACGCGGTGGGTGCGTTGACGTCGTGGTGACGTGGTGGTGACGCCGATCGCCGGGGCCCGGTCGTCCGTGTCCCACCCGCCACCAGGGGGAGCGGCGGGGGTGGATGGGGCGAGCGGCGCGGGCCGTGCGGCGACCGGCGTACGGCAGCAGTCCACCGGCTCGCGCATTGTTCAGCAGCCTCGATCCGAGCGCCTGAACAATTGTTCTCCGTGGCTGAAGAGGCCCTTGTGGCAGCCGGGTTCCCCTTCTACGGTGGAAACGATCTTGATCCCGGGGGAGGGGAGCAGCATGGGAAGCGGTGCGGGCAGGCCGGAGAAGGCACTCGATCCACAGGCCGGTCCCACCGCCCGGTTCGCCGCCGAACTCCGCGCCCTGCGCCGCGCGGCCGGCTCCGTCCCCTACCGGGAGCTTTCCGCGCGGGCCGGCTATTCGGTGACGGCGCTCTCCCAGGCCGCCGCCGGGAACCGGCTCCCGAGCCTGCCCGTGACCCTGGCCTACGCCGAGGCCTGCGGCGGCGCCCGGACGGAATGGGAACGACGCTGGCGCGAGGCCGAAGCCGAGACCGAGGCGGAGACCGAAGCCGCCTCCCTCGCGCGCGGCGCCGACGGCGGCACCCCGCCCTACCGGGGCCTGACACGCTTCGAACCCGAGGACGAGGCGGTGTTCTTCGGCCGGGAACGCCTGACCGACGACCTGACGGCCCTGGTCGCCGAACACCGCTTCGCCGTCGTCCTCGGCCCGTCCGGCAGCGGCAAGTCCTCCCTGCTGAGGGCCGGTCTCATCCCGCGGCTGCGCCGCTCCGCGCCGCCGCTGCCGCCCGCCGCCGCCCTGCGCGTCCTCACCCCCGGCGAACATCCGATGCGGAACCGCGCGCCGGTCCTCACCCCGGCCGCCAAGGACGGCGAAACCTGGCTGATCGTCGACCAGTTCGAGGAGGTCTTCACCCTCTGCGCGGACCCCGGGGAGCGCGAGGAGTTCCTCGCCTCCCTCCTCGCCGCGCGTGACCCCGGAAGCCGGATCCGCGTGGTGCTCGGGGTGCGCGCCGACTTCTACGCGAACTGCCTGGCCCACCCCGCCCTGGCCGAGGCCGCCCGGGCCGCGACCCTCCCCGTGGGTCCGCTGACCGCCGAGGAGATGCGCGGCGCGATCGTGCGCCCCGCAGCGGCGGCCGGTCTCACCGTCGAACGCGTCCTCACGGCCCGGCTCGTGGACGAGGTCACCCGAGAACCCGGCAGCCTGCCGCTGCTCTCCCACGCCCTGCTGGAGACCTGGCGGCGGCGTCGCGGACGCACGCTGACCCTGGCCGGACACGAGGCGGCCGGTGGTCTGCGCGGAGCCCTGGCCCAGACCGCCGAGGAGGTGTACGCCGAACTCGGCCCCGACCGCGCCCCCGTCGCGCGTCGCCTCCTGCTGAACCTGATCACCCCCGGCGACGGAGCCCCCAACGACGGAGCCCCCGGCGACGGAACCCCCGACACCCGGCGGCCCGTACCCCGCGACACCCTCGTGCCCCCGGACTCGCCGGAGGCCGCCGAGGCCGGGGCCGTACTGGACCGGCTGGCCCGGGCCCGGCTCGTCACCCTTGACCAGGACGTCGTGGACCTGGCGCACGAGGCCCTGATCACCGCGTGGCCGAGACTGAGCGGCTGGATCGACACCGACCGCGAACGGCTCCGACGTCACCGCCGGTTGACGCAGGCCACCGAGAACTGGCTGACCCGACGGCGCGACGCCGGGGCGCTCCTGCGTGGAGGGGAACTGGCGGAGGCCGAGGCCACGTTCGCGGAGGACGCTGCCGCCGCCGACGCGAGCCGCTCCGCCGAACTGGTCCCGGCAGAGCGGGAGTTCCTGCGTGCGGGCCTCGCGTCCCGGGCCCGTACGCGCCGGATCCGGCGCGGCGTCACCACGTTCGTCGGCCTCCTCCTCGTCCTCCTCACGGTGGCGAGCACGACCGCCTGGCAGCAGGGACGCGACAACGTCCGGCAGCGGGTCGACGCCGAGATCCGGCGGGCCAAGGGCGAGGAACTGGCCGCCGGCCAACTGGCCGCCGTGGCCCAGGGACTACGGAGCTCCGACCCCGCCCTGGCGATGCGGCTGAGCGTGGCCGCCTGGCGGGTGGCCGAGACCGCCGAGACCCGGTCGGCACTGCTGGCGGCGTCCGTCCAGGCCGAATCCGACGCCTATGACGTGCCGGACGAGGCGGGCCCCTGGACCTCCCACCCGGCGCTCCCGGTCCGGTTGAGCGCGGACGGCCGCGTGGCGGTCACCGTCGACGCCGACTCCGTACGCGCCTGGGACGTCAGGAAGCGGACGGCGATCGGACCGGAGACGGCCTTCGACCGGGCCACCCTGTTCCGCGGGATCTCACCGGACGGCCGCACCGCCCTGGTACAGGGGGGCGAGGAGAAGGCGGGGCCCGGCGACGGTGTCGGGGCCCGTCGGCTGGACCTGGCGTCCGGGACGGCTCTCGACGCCGCGCCCCGACCGGCGGGCGCTTCGATCGCCTGGACGGCCGCCGAGCAGATCGTCGCCAACATGGACATGGCCGCTGCCACCGGCAGGCTCTCGCTCCGGGACGCACGAAGCGGCCGGACCCTGCTGGAGGTGCCGACCGGGCGCTATCCGATGTGGGCGCTCAGCCCCGACGGGCGCCACCTGGCCCTGTGCGCCAGGGGAGGGGACGCGGCGAGCGCCTTCGAACGGGGCGACGTGCCCCTGAGGGTCTGGGACGTGACCCGGGGCACGGAACTGCCGGCCACCCGATCCGGCGGATGCGCCGTCGACTCGTTCCGTTTCACCGGCGACGGCGCCGTCCTGATGTCCCAGGCACCGGGTGGCCTGAGCCTGTGGGACCCGATCACGGACACAGAACCGGCCCGGATCGACCAACCCGGCCTGACCGAGGCGACCACCAGCCCCGACGGCCGGTTCGCCGCGGCCGTCGACGGCCGGGAGATCCTGATGTGGCGACTCGCCGCGCCCGAACGGCCGGTCTTCCGCTACTCCCTCACCAACGGGGCCGCCTCCCAGCTCCGGATCGACCCGAAGGACGGAGTCATCAGGTACCTGACCGAGCGCCGGCTCGGGGACACCATGGTGCGCACGATCTCCTACGGACCCGCCACCACCCCGGACTGGAACCCGGAGCCGGCATCGACGGGCACCTTCAGCGCGGACGGCACGACCGTCGCGGTCGACCGCCGGAAGGGCGACAGCACCTGGTTCGAGGCCTACACCGTCGCCGACGGCCGGCGCACCGCCCGCACCCCGCCGGCGGACTGCCCGAAGGCCGCACCGGCATCCACGGAACCGTTGACGCGAACGCCCGCCGAACCCGCCTGCCGTGTCCTCCTGGCACTCACACCCGACGGACACACCCTCGCCCACGCCCGAACCGGCCTCGCCGAAGGCCCGGAGGCCGGCGACGGAGACGGCGGTGGAGACCCAGCCGAGCGGCGCGACATCGCCGAGGAGCCGGCTCTGTGGGACATACCGGCGAACACGGCCCGCCCCCTGCCCGCGGACCCGAAACCGTCACCCGCCGACCGGATGCCCATCACGGGCATGGCCGTATCGCCCGACGGCCGGTCCCTGCTCACGACGCGCGCCGGCGTCGACACCCTGGACGTCCGGGACCTGACGAGCGGCCGCCGGACCCGGCCGCAGGACCTCACGCGGGACCGGACGTCCTCCGTGGCGGGTCTGCGGAGCTCCCGGTCCGCCCCGGTCGCGGTCCGCCCCGACGGCCGGCTGCTCGCGACCTCCTCGACCACCTTCGACATCCCCACCGGCCGACGCACCGAGCGGGGCCTCGCCATGGAACGGGGCGGGGTACTGGCCTACAGCCCCGACGGCACACGCCTGGCGGTTGGTGACACGACGGGCGGGGTCACCCTGTGGGACGGGCAGGCCGAGCGGCGACTGGCCACCCTCCCGGCCGGGTCCGACGCGGTCGGCCCCGACTCCGTCAAGGCCGTCACCGCCCTCGCCTTCTCCCCCGACGGCCAGACCCTGGCCGTAGCGGGCGCCGGCGGCACGCTCCGGCTCTGGGACGTGAACTCGGGCCGGCCGCTGGGATCACCGCTGCCGACCCCCGGCGACGGGATCGTCGCCGTCGCCTTCTCTCCCGACGGCCACACCCTGCACAGCGCGGGCGAGCACAGCACCGTCCGCACTCATCAGGTGGCTCCGTCCGGACTCGCGGAGTCCGTCTGCGGCCGGGCCGGAACCGGACTGTCCCGGTCCGACTGGCGCACGTACCTCCCGGATCTCCCCTACCGCAAGACCTGCTGACAGCGCCCGCGCACGGTACGGCCACCACCGGCGGCGGGCGCCGCACCCCGGCCCGGCGGAGCGCTACCGCTGGTGGTCGGGTGCGTCGGACGCGGCGCGCATCGTGCTGAGGGACTTGTTCAGCCCGCGCTTCATCAGACCGCTGAGCGGCCGTTCCACGACCCGGTGGATGAGCCAGGCGGTGAGGAGCGCGACGGCCAGGGCGACGACGAGCGCGGCGCCCGATCCGATGCCCAGGGTGCGCAGCCAGTGGATCAAGGTCCAGCCGGCTTCCTGGTGGATGAGGTAGAGCGGATAGGTGAGGGCGCCGGCGACGGTCAGCCACTTCCACTGGATCCGGTCGAGGTACCCCAGAGCGACCATGATGATGACCAGGTAGCAGAGGGTGATGATGGCGGCGACGACCGTCCACGAGAGCGGGTGCCCGGTGGCCTTCTCGTAGGTGTGCTTCATCGGGCCGATTCGGCTCATCGCGACGAGCCAGGTGAATCCGACGATGCCCCACAGGAGCAGGTTCGGCCCGAACCGGTGCATCAGGAACATGGCCACGCCGGCTATGAAGTACGGGGACTCCTGCGGCATGGCGAAGCTCTCCAGGAGCGGGATCTTCGTCTGCGGGGCGAGGAGCGCGGCGGCGGCCCAGATGCCGCAGAACGCGACGACCCGGCGGTAGGTGAGGCCCATCGTCACGACGATGGCGAAGAGCAGGTAGAACTGCAGCTCCATCCAGAGCGTCCAGTAGACGCCGTCGACGTACTTGGCGTCGAGCGGGGTGACGAACATGGTGAAGTTCGCGAGCACGGTATGGACGTCCAGACCGGCGCGAGCCTTGGGCCGGCCGAGGTGGGGCACCAGCACGAGGACGCTCGCGGTCAGCAGGACGGCCGCCCAGTAGCCCGGGAAGAGGCGGATGACCCGCGAGACGAAGAAATCACCCGGTTTGCGCCCCCAGCAGCTCATGCAGATCACGAAGCCGCTGATGATGAAGAACAGCTGCACGCCGAGCCAGCCGTACGAGGTGAACCTGGCTATGTGCGGCATGAAGTCGGCCGGGACCTTGCCGCCCCAGATCTCGGGCACGCCCGCGAAGGCGGTCCAGTGGAACGCGAGGACGGCGAGGGCGGCGAGCAGACGCAGCCCGTCGAGCGCGTACAGACGGGGCGCGTGCCTCCGCCCGGCCGTCTCCACGGGCGCCGGACCGGAGGCTGCGGGCGTGGGCGGAACATGCCCCTCCGTCGGTCTTGTTGCGGCATGGGTCATGAGTCCGTCGCATTCTTCTGGTGGTTTCTACACTGCTGCGCACTGCGTGGAAGTGGGCCGGACCCCAGGCACGCGAAGGGGTGAGGCCCCCTTCGGGACCTCACCCCAGCCGGCCCGAACCTCGTCCGGAAACCGTTGCCGATTCCGCTGAGCGGCGTGAGGAGCGTCTGCTCCCCGGCGCCAACGGCATGCTCTTCCACGGGAGACCGATGCCGTTGAACGAGACCACGCAGCCACCTCGAGCGGACATCCGTCGCAGGGATTGTACCCTCCGGGGCTCGCCTCCGGCGGAGTCTTCCGGGGCCCGGGGAGGGCACCGCAAGGCCCATACGACGCCACCCCGCCAGCGCCTGATCTGGCGGCCTCCGCGACCTGCCGCGCCGCCCCGTGAGGAACACGCCCCGCCTATGAGCGCACTCGTGCCGGTCTCCGCGGACCGGTCACGGGAACACCCTTTGGGCCGGCGCCCGATATCGGATGGCAACCACGCCTCCGGGCAGGCAGGGTGTGGCGCAATGAGCTATCACGACGAGATGTCCCGCACCCTGTCCTACGCACGCCATGACACGCTCGAAGGGCTGCTGCAGCGCGGCCGGGGGCTGGGCGCGGAGCGCGCACGGCGCGACCCGGAGGCCGCCGCGCCATTCGTGTACGACGGGATCCGCCGGGACTGGACGTGGGATTCCCAGTGCGACGACCGCTGCCTCTACCAGGCACGGCTGCTCCGGGACCTGAAGCTGTCGCCGGCGCCGGCCGTTGATCAGTTGCTGAGGGACGAGGAGGAGTGTCCGCGGACCGCCGCAGTGCTGGAACTGCTCGCCCTCGCCGGATCGGACGAGGCCCGGGAGGGGCTCCGGGCATACATCCGGGTAGGCAGGCACTGGGTGACGGTACTGCAGTCGGTCGCGGGCAGCTGGCCGGGCGAGTGGTGGGAGGACCTGGGGGATGTCGCGCGCGCCCGGATCGGTGAGGAGGAGGAACTTCCGTGGTCCGCCGAGCCGTGGGGCCGGTTCGGGATCGAGGTGCCCGGCCGCACGTTCCGCCCGCGGCCGTCCCTCGGTGGGCTCGGCGACGATGAGCTGCTCGCCCTGCTGGCCGCCGACAGCACGGAGCTCAACACGAAGGTCGATGCGCTGCGTTCCCTGGCCGGGCGGGAGCCGGCCGAGGGACTGATCCCGCTCGTACCCTCGCTCGGCACCCGGGGCGGCAGCCGTCCCCTGCCCCTGCTCCGGCGGGCGGTCGAGCGCCTCGGTGCCCTCGCCGTGCCGGCGGCCCGCGCCTGGTCCGTGGACGGGCGGGAGTGGCTGGCCCGGCTGGGGGCAGACGTCCTGTCCGACCACCCCGGGCCTGAGGCGCTACCGGGGCTCGTCACCGAACTCGCCGAACAGTGGAAGGCGCGTGAGTGGTGCGGCCCCGACACCACGGCGAAGAGGCTGGCCCGATTCGGACCCGAAGCCGCCGACGCCGTACCCGTCCTCTGGCGCTTCTGGCGGCACACCCCGCACTCGTACGAGCGCACCGACTACCTGATGGCGCTCGCCGCGATCGACCCGTCCGGATCGGACGACGCGCACACCGAGTCGCTCTGGGACTGCGAGGAACGGGCACGGCTGCTGGCCATCGCCTCGGCACCCCAGACCCCCCAGACCCTGCACCGCATCGCCGTACTCCGAGACGACCCCATGGAACGACCAGAGGTACGAGCGGCTGCCGGAGCGCAGTTGGCCTTGTGACCGGCCCTGAGTCCCCCTGAACCTTGAGGGGTGGGGTAAGCCCTGCCTTCCGGTGGCCGGGTAGCGGGCTCGTCGTGGGCTTCTCGAACTGTGAGCGTGGACCCTCGGCGGCATCGGCGAGCTGCCCGAGAGCCGGTCAAGCCCCCGCCCCGCCCAGGTGGGGCGCCTTGGCTGAAACAGGTCCTGGACGGGGCTCCGGGCAGGACGCAGACTGCGCGGGACGATCAAGTGCCTCTGGAGCGGACAGTGTGGGGGGATGCCCGGTGCTGCGCATTCATTTCACCGCCGAGGATCTCGCCCGGACCCGCGTGGCCGCGACGATCGGAGCGGCCGCGGAGACGATGTACAGCCTGAGGCTGCTGCGCGACTGTGCCGCCCGGGCCCTGCCCTTCCACCCCTGGCGGGCGGTGGTCCGCGGACGGCTGGGTGCGCGGGCCCGCCCGTTCACGAGCCTGCTGGCCCTGGACGGCCCGGACATCGACCTGACGGTGCTGATGGGTGACACGCCGTCCGTCGAGGAGGGGATCGACAACCTGCTCCGGGCATCGCCCGCCCTGTTGCGGACCGAGTTCGAGCACATCGACTTCCACCCGTCACAGCTGTCGTGGGCCCGGAACCTGGCAGCGGGCGACCTCGACGCCCGCAGGGACTTCGCCGCAGGGCTCACCGCCTGCAACGAGGCGCTCGTCGCGCCCTATTGGAACAGCGCGAGATCCCACCTGGAGGGCGTACGGGCGACCTTCGCCCGGACCCTGCTCGACGGCGGGATCGAGCGCCTGCTGGAGAGCATGTGCGTCCCGCTGGTGCGGTGGCGCGCGCCCGTACTGGAGGTGCGGTACCACCGGCACCTCGACGTCCACCTCGGCGGGCGCGGTCTCGTCATCGCGCCGACGGTCTTCCTGTGGCGTGACCCGGCACTCCTGTGGGACTCGCGGGACGTGACCGCGGCCCCCACGCTGGCCATTCCGACCCTCGGCGACGCGGCGGCGGCCGCCGCGCTGTGGGGTGCGGCCCGGGCGGCGGACCAGTCGCTGGGCGCACTGTTGGGACGGACCCGGGCCGCCGCACTGAAGGCGGCCACCGAGGGGTGCAGCACCACCGAGCTGGCGCGGCGCCTGAACGTGTCGATCGCGGCGGCGAGCGAGCATGCGACGGTCCTGCGCAACGCCCACCTGATCACGACCAGCCGACGCGGCAAATCCGTGGTGCACACCGTCACCCCGCTGGGCGCCGAACTGCTGGGAGGCCCGCTGACCGAGCACGGATGACCCGGAGCCGAACGAGCCGGGACCCGACCGACGACACCAGGCGTACGCCCTCAGGGCCGCCCGGCCGGCCGCCCCGTACGGCGGCGTCGGCCCGTGCTCCCGCCCCCGTCGGCCAGCTCGCGTCCGGCGCTCTCCAGCAGCATGTCCAGCGCGACCGGATAGGCACTGTGCGGCATCCGGGCCGCGAGGAGCCCGGCGGTGGCCGCGATGTTCGGGTACGTCCCGGCCGGCAGACGGGCGTACGTCGACTCCCACCGCTCCTCGTCGGACTCCCGGGCCTGCTCCGTCAGCGCCAGGGATCCCGCGTCGAGCGCCGCGAAGGCCAGGCACTGGTCGATGTAGGCGTGGTAGATCCGCACGGCGTCCTCGTCGCCGAACCCCGCGCCGCGCAGACTGCCGAGGATGGCCTCGTCGGCGGCGATCTCGCGGGGCCGGCCGGTCACCCGGCTCGCGGTCAGCAGGGCGGCCTGGGGATGGTCGAGGTAGGCGCCGTGGATGCGCAGGCCCAGGGAGCGCAGGTCCTCGCGCCAGTGCCCGGTGGGGACCCAGCCGGCGAGGGCCCGGCCGATGAGTTCCTCACCGATGGCCAGCGTGAGCCCGTCCATGCCGTCGAAGTAGCGGTAGAGGGTGCTGGGGTCCGCGCCCAGGGCGGCGCCGAGCCGCCTGGCGGTCAGCCCCGCGCTTCCGTGCTCCCGCACCATCCGCAGCGCCGTCTCCACGATCAGCCGCTCGGAGAGCACCGTGCCCTGCCGGGTCGGACGCCGCCGCCGTCGGGCCTCCTCCGGAACCACGTCCTTCGGCATCGCGGAACCACCCCCTGAACCGTCCGGTGCCCTTATGCCAACACCATTGACCTTAACTCCTGGCGCGCGGTTCCATCAGGCCCCGGGGCACACGCCCCACCGAGAAAGGACCTCGTCATGCGTGTTCTGCTTGTGGGCGCCGGCGGTGTCGGGAGCGCGATCGCCAAGATCGCCGCCCGCCGCGGCTTCTTCGACCGATTCGTCGTCGCCGACTACGACCCGGCCCGGGCCGAGGCCGCGGTCGCCGCCCTGGGGGCGGAGGAGCAGCGTTTCCTCGCCTGCCGGGCGGACGCCTCCGACGAGGAGGAGATCGCCCGCCTGCTCACCGAGCACGGGTGCGACGTCCTGATGAACGCCACCGACCCGCGGTTCGTCATGCCGCTGTTCAACGCCGCGCTCGCGGCCGGCACCCACTACGTGGACATGGCCATGTCCCTGTCCCGACCGCACCCCGGGGACCCGTACGGCACCTGCGGGGTGAAGCTCGGCGACGAGCAGTTCGAACGGGCCGCCGAGTGGGAGAAGTCGGGCCGGCTCGCACTCGTCGGCATGGGTGTGGAGCCCGGTCTCTCGGACGTCTTCGCCCGCTACGCCGCCGAGGAACTCTTCGACGACATCGAGGAGATCGGCATCAGGGACGGAGCCGATCTGTCCGTCGAGGGCTACGACTTCGCACCGTCCTTCAACATCTGGACGACGATCGAGGAGTGCCTGAACCCTCCCGTGGTGTACGAGCGCGAGCGCGGCTGGTTCACCACCGAACCGTTCAGCGAGCCCGAGGTCTTCGACTTCCCCGAGGGCATCGGCCCCGTCGAGTGCGTCAACGTCGAGCACGAGGAGGTCCTCCTCGTCCCGCGCTGGGTCGGGGCCCGCCGGGTCACCTTCAAGTACGGCCTCGGCGACGACTTCATCGGCAAGCTCAAGACCCTCCACGCGCTCGGCCTGGACTCCACCGAACCGGTCACCGTCCGTGGCGAGGACGGCAGTCCGGTCCGCGTCTCACCGCGCGACGTGGTCGCGGCCTGCCTGCCGGACCCGGCGACCCTCGGGGACCGGATGACCGGCCGGACCTGCGCAGGGACCTGGGTCAAGGGCACCAAGGACGACCTGCCCCGCGAGGTGTACCTCTACCACGTGGTCGACAACCAGTGGTCCATGCGCGAGTACGGCTCCCAGGCCGTGGTCTGGCAGACCGCCGTCAACCCGGTGGTGGCACTGGAACTGCTCGCCGCCGGGGTGTGGTCCGGATCCGGAGTGCTCGGCCCGGAGGCCCTGCCGCCCCGCCCCTTCCTGGACCTCCTCACGGCGTACGGATCCCCCTGGGCGATGCGGGAACAGGACCCGAGCCCGGCGGGTGGCGCCGGCGGGCGCTGAGAACGGCCCCTGGCGCCCCGTGTCAGCCGGCGGGCCATCGGGGCCGGCGCGTACCGCCGAGGGCTGTCAGCGTTCCGACAGCTCCGAGGGCGCTTCCTGGACCACCCAGCCGTTTCCGTCCGGGTCGGAGAAGGTCAGGAAGGAGTTCCAGGTGTCGCCCTTGCCGTCCTCCCAGCCCTTCTCGCCCACGTGCCGCACCGGCGACACCTCTACACCGCGGGCCGTCAGTTCCTCCCGCGCGGCCTCGATGTCGGTGACGCAGAGCTGCAGGCCCTGCAGCGTGCCCGGTGCCATCTGGCGCGCACCGGGCGCCGGGGGCATCCCGTGCTCCAGCGCGATCGAACAGCGTGAGCCGGGCGGGGTCAGCTGGATGATGCGGACGCCGGGCGCGACCTCGCTGTCGAGGTCGAGGGTGAAGCCGACCTTGTCCGCGTAGAACTCCTTCGACCGGTCCATGTCGGTGACAGGGACCAGAACTACTTCGAGCGTCCAGTTCATGACGGGCCTCCTCGGAACGCGAATGGTGCAGGGAAGGTCCACCGTCGCCCAAAGCCCGCCCGCGTGCGAGCCGAAACGCGGCACACGGTGGAGAAAGAGTGCCGGTGGCCGCACGCGGCCGACGGCCCGACCGGAACGGGCGGATCGCCGCCATGGCGCACAACCGCCAAGTCGGCCCGAAAAAGGCTGTGTTGCCGAGAGGCCGGCAGTCAGGGCGACTGCCGGCCGTCCTCCTCGCGGGCGAGACGCAGGGCGAGTTCCTGGAGGATCGCGTCGGTACCGGGCTCCGTGCCGGTCTGGTCGTACGCGTAGGCCACCGCCGCGAAGGCGGCGATGAAACCGTTGACCAGGGCGCTCAGCGGCGCGGAGAGCTGATCGAGCACGGCGCCGCCGACTTCCTCCGGGTCGGCCCCCTCCGGCACCAGGAAGTGATCGGGGGTCACCTCCGCGAGCAGATCGGAGGCGATGCCCTCGCCGACATCCGCGCGCAGAGCGGTCAGCGCGGCGATGGCCTTGAGTTTGATCTCGTTTTCGTGCACGCCCGAGACTACGACGCGGCAGCGCCCCGTGACAGCCCGTGCCGTCGGAGATCCCCTCAGTCCCGCGCCAGCCCGCCCCGCGCGATCACCTCCGCGTACCAGCGCGCGCTGTCCTTCACCGTCCGGCGCTGGGACGCGAAGTCCACGTGGACGATGCCGAAGCGCTTGCTGTAGCCGTACGACCATTCGAAGTTGTCCAGCAGGCTCCACAGGAAGTAGCCGCGTACGTCCACACCGTCCTGGATCGCCCGGTGCACGGCCGTCAGGTGCGCGTCCAGGTACGCCACCCGCTCCGGGTCGTGGACCTGGCCCTCCGGGTCCGCGTAGTCGTCGTACGCCGCCCCGTTCTCCGTCACCAGGAGGGGGAGGTGTGGGAGTTCGTCCCGCAGCCGGGTCAGCAGCTCGTACAGGCCGTCCGCGTCCACCGGCCAGTCCATCGCCGTGCGCGGGCCCGCCGCCGGGGTGAACGCCACGTGCTTCTCGGCGCCCGCCCAGGGTGCGGGGGAAGCGGAGGAGCCCGCCGAAACCACGCTGGGGGAGTAGTAGTTGATGCCCAGCGAGTCGATCGGGGTGGATGTGACCTCCAGATCGCCGTCCCGGACGAACGCCCAGTCCGTGACCCCCGCCGTGTCCTCCACCAGGTCCCTCGGCAGCCGCCCGTGGAAGACCGGGTCCAGGAAGATCCGGTTCGCCACCGCGTCGATCCGGCGCACCGCGTCGAGGTCCGCCGCGGTGTCCGTCAACGGGCGCAGGGCGTGGAGGTTCAGCGTCAGGGAGATCTCGGCGCTCGGCGGGAGGCGGTCGCGCAGGACGCGGGCGGCTCCGCCGTGCGCCAGGTTGAAGTGGTGGGCGGCCCGCAGCGCGGCGAGGTCGCTGGTGCGGCCGGGGGCGTGGACCCCGTTCCCGTACCCGAGGAACGCCCCGCACCAGGGCTCGTTCAAGGTGGTCCACGTCGTCACCCGGTCGCCCAGCGCCCGGGCCACCAGGTCCGCGTACTGCGTGAACCGGTGTGCGGTGTCCCGTTCGGGCCAGCCGCCCGCGTCCTCCAGCTCCTGCGGGAGGTCCCAGTGGTAGAGCGTCGCGACCGGCCTGATGCCGTTCGCCAGCAGCTCGTCCACCAGGCGCCGGTAGAAGTCCAGGCCGCGCTCCACGGCCGGGCCCCGCCCCGTCGGCTGCACCCGGGGCCAGGAGACGGAGAAGCGGTAGTCCGTGACGCCGAGCTCCTTCATCAGCCTCACGTCGTCGGGCATCCGGTGCAGGTGGTCGGCGGCGATGTCACCGGTGTCACCGTTGCGGACCTTGCCGGGCGTGCGGCTGAAGGTGTCCCAGATGGAGGGTGTCCGGCCGTTCTCGGTGGCGGCTCCCTCGATCTGGTAGGCGGCGGTGGCCGTGCCCCAACGGAATCCGGTGGGGAAGCGGAGTCCCGTCCCGGTCGCGGGGCGGGTGCCCGTGGAGGTCGCCGGGCGGGCATCGACAGCGGTCATGGGACGGACACTCCAGGAAGTAGGCGGAAGGGAGGACCGGAGGGGAGGATCGAAGGGAAGATCGGAGGAGAGGACCGGAGGGGGTGGGGCCGGCAGGAACGCGTCAGCCCTTCACCGCTCCCTGCATGATGCCGCCGACGATCTGCCGGCCCAGCAGGCCGAAGACGAGCAGCACCGGCAGCGTGCCGAGCAGCGTGCCGGCCATGATCACCGACTGGTCGTTGACGTAGCCGCCGCCGAGCTGCCGCAGCGCGACCTGCACGGTCGGCTCCTGTGAGGACAGCGCGATGACCGGCCAGAAGAAGTCGTTCCACGCCGTCATGAACGTGAGCATCCCGAGCACCGCCATCCCCGGCCGGGCGATCGGGATCACGATCGACCAGAAGATGCGTGCCGTGGAGGCCCCGTCCACGCGGGCCGCCTCGATCAGTTCGTCGGGCAACGACTGGATCAGGTACTGGCGCATGAAGAACACCCCGAACGCCGACACCAGACCCGGCAGGATCACCGCCTGGAGCTGGTTCACCCACTGGAGTTCGGCGATCAGCATGAACAGCGGGATCACACCGAGCTGGGGCGGGATCATCATCGTCCCGATGGTCAGCGTCAGCAGTGCGCCCCGGCCCCGGAACCGCAGCTTGGCGAAGGCGAAGCCGGCGAGGGTGCAGGACAGCACCGTGCCCACGGTGATGGCCCCCGAGACGATCAGCGAGTTCAGCAGGGCCTTGCCGATGTCGGCCTCTTCGAGGACCGCCTCGAAGTTCTTCATCAGGTTCGGGCCGGGCAGCAGGCTCGGCGGCACCTGCGCCAGGTCCGCGTTGGACCGGCTGGCCGCGACGATCGTCCAGTAGAAGGGGAACGCCGAGATCAGCAGCGCGAATCCGAGGACGAGGTACGCGATCCAGCCGCCCGTCATCGTCTTCCCGGCCCCGCCGCCCCCGCGGAACCAGGGGCGCCCGCCGGGCCGCTCCCGCGCCGGGCGGCGCTTGGCGGGCGCGGTCGGGGGTGGGGCGAGCGCGGTCATCGGCCGGCCTCCTTGCGTGCGCGGCGGCGCGCGATCAGGGCGTTGACCCCGACGAGCACCACGATCAGGACGAACATCACCCAGGCGATGGCCGCGGCCCGCCCCAGGTGGAAGAAGCCCCAGCCCTGCTCGTACATGTACAGGCCGAGGGTCTGGTACTGGTGCGAGATGCCGCCGGAGATCGACCCCTCGAACAGCAGCGGCTCACCGAAGAGCTGGGTCGCGCCGATCGTCGAGACGATCACCGTGAAGACGATGGTCGGCCGCAGTCCGGGAAGGGTCACGTGGATGAACTGGCGCCAGCGCGAGGCCCCGTCGATCCCCGCGGCCTCGTACAGCTCGTGCGGGATCGACTGCATGCCCGCCAGGTAGATCAGCGCGTTGTAGCCGGTCCAGCGCCAGATCACGATCGTCGATACGGCGATCTGCGAGGCGACCGTGTCCGTCTGCCAGTCCACCGGGCCGAGACCGATGAGCCCGATCACGTAGTTGATCAGCCCGAAGTCGCGGCCGAAGAGCTGCGCGAAGACGAGCGTGGCGGCGGCGACGGACGTCGCGTAGGGGAGCAGGACCGCGGTCCTGATGAAGGTCCGGCCGCGCAGCTTGTAGTTGAGCAAATGAGCCAGGCCCAGGGCCATCGCGAGCTGCGGCACGGTGGACAGCACACCGATGGTGAACGTGTTGCGCAGCGAGATCCAGAAGTAGTCGTCCGCGAAGAGCGCGGTGTAGTTGGTGATGCCCCGCCACTCCATCTCGCCGCTCGTCTGGAGCTCGACGCGATAGAGGGAGACGAACGCCGTGTAGAGGAGTGGGAAGAGGCCGAAGGCGAGGAACAAGGTGAAGAAGGGGGCGATGTACGCGTACGGGGAGGCCTTGCGCCAGGTACGCCGGAGAGCGGCTGCCGGACCGTCGTCCGGGCCGGTCCCGGGGCCGGCTCCGGGACCGGATCCGGTTCCGGCCGGGCGGGGTCCGGCCTTCGCGGTGGAGGTGGGGGACACGATGCGGCCCTT
This sequence comes from Streptomyces sp. NBC_01264, assembly GCF_026340675.1. Classification (NCBI taxonomy): domain Bacteria; kingdom Bacillati; phylum Actinomycetota; class Actinomycetes; order Kitasatosporales; family Streptomycetaceae; genus Streptomyces; species Streptomyces sp. NBC_01264. The sequence continues at coordinate 457,011 of NZ_JAPEOX010000002.1, read as the reverse complement.
CGGTGGATCGGGGCAGGAGGCCATGCGGGTGCGGGTGCGGGTGCGGGGACGGGAGGGCAGGGGCCGCCGGGTCCACCGGGGTGCACGGGTGGCCGACCGTCGGGGGCGACGGTGGCCGGTCCCGTGACCGGTGTCAGCCGGTCACGTTCGCCACGCCCTTCTTCGCCGTCGCCCACGCCGTGTCCGAGGAGACTCCCTTGCGCTCGACCTCGCTCAGCGCGTTCGTCAGCTGCTGCATCACGTTCTGGTCGTGCACGCCCAGCACCTGGACCGGGGACTCCTTGGCCGCGTCACCGAAGATCTGGCCGATCGGGGCGTCCGAGAAGTACGGGTCCTTGGCGTCCGCGATCTTCGCGATCGCGCCCGTCGAGGAGGGGAAGTTGCCCTGCTTCTGGAAGACCTTCGCCTGCTGCTCGGGCGCGGTGAGCCACTCGATCAGTTTGTACGCCTCCTCCTTGTGCTTGGCCGCACGCGGGACGGAGAGGTACGAGCCGCCCCAGTTGCCCGCGCCGCCGGGCAGTTTGGCGACGTCCCACTTGCCCTTGCCCGCGTCGCCGGCCTGGCCCTTGACGTAGCCGAGCATCCAGGCCGGGCACGGGATGGTGGCGAACGAACCGGCGGCGAAGGCCTGGTTCCACTGCGGGGACCACTGGTCGAGCTTGGCGCTCAGACCGGCCTCCGCCGCCTTCACGGAGGTGTCCCAGGCCGTCTTCACCGCCGGGTTGGTCTCGTAGATCATCTCGCCGGCCGCGTTGTAGTAGCGCTCCTTCTCCTGGCCGATCATGACCCCGTAGAGGGATCCGACGCTGTCCAGCCAGGCGCTCTGGGCGGGGGCCTTCTTCTTGTACTCCTTGCCCAGCTCCAGGTAGCCGTCCCACGTGGACCACTTCTTCGCGAGCTCCTCGCGGTCGGTGGGGAGACCGGCCTGCCGGAAGAGGTCGGTGCGGAAACACATGGCCTCCGGGCCCACGTCCGTGCCGAGGCCGAGGATCTTGCCGTCCTTCGTGGTCGCCGCGGACCACTTGGCGTCGGCGAACTGGCCCTTGAGCTTGTCGGCCCCGAACGCCTTCAGGTCCTGGAACTTGTCGGACTGCTGCTGGGTGACCGACGCGATCCGGCCCACCTCGACGCCCTGCACGTCCGCGAGACCACCGCCGCCCGCTAGGCGGGTCTGGAACGACTTCCAGTAGTCCGCCTCGTCCTGGGTGTCGCTCTGCTTGATCGTCACGTCGGGGTGGAGGTTCTGGTACTCCTCGTAGAGCCCCGCCTCCTTGAAGCCGAATGATCCGAAGAGGTCGATCGTGAGGGTGATCTTTCCGCCCGCGCCGTCGGAGGAGTCCGGCGAGTCGCTGGATCCGCAGGCGGCGAGGAGGGCCCCTGCGAGGACGACGGCGCCGAGACGGGCTGTGGCTCTCTTGGCGGCTCGGGCGATGGGCATGGGAAGCCTCCCTTGACTTCGGGATGGACCGAGCGCTTGAGAGCGCTCTCAGTGCGTGCGTCTGGAGCGTCCCCCACCGCCTCTTCCCCGTCAAGACTCGAACACATAACAGCTTGGCATTCCGCCCAACTGTGCTCTGGGCGCGCTCTCTTGACACCCAGGTTTCAGGAGATTTACGTTCCATGGCACTTGAGAGCGCTCTCGAACGCGCTCTTCCCCCCACGCGATCGAGGTGCAGTTTCGTGCGAGCCTCCCTCTCCAGACCCGCCGTGGCGACGCTCCTGGCCGTCGGCCTCGCCGCCGTCGGCCTGGGCCCGGCCGCCTCCCCGGCGGCCGCCGCCACCATCCCCGCGGGGTCCGGCAGTTACACCGATGCGCGACCCGCCGGGACGTCAGGACCCACGACGAACACGGGCGCCCCCGTCACCCCCAGGCTCACCGCCGCCGCCCGGGACAAGCCGGTCCCGACCAACGACTGGTGGACCTCGCTCGCCTACCAGCGCTACGGCGACAACCCGTACTCCACCCCCATGTACGGCCACCCCCTCACCTACCAGGCCAAGGCCTCCGGGCTGGAGGTCGGCTACCCGACCACGCCCGCGATCGTCGGCGACGGCCGGCAGTACGAGTACGCCCACAAGGCCGACCTGACCGTCGGCCTCACCGGCCTGAACTCTCCGGACACCAAGGCCGATGCCTGGTCGGACTGGACGGTCACCCCCTACTGGGCGGACGGCTCCCGCACCTTCCGGGCCACCATCGGCCACGGCATGCCGTTCGTGTACGCCAAGGGCTCCGGCGGCGACGCCCGCATCACGACCGCCTCCACGCCCACCGTCTTCGCGGACGACGGCAACGTCCTCGGCATCACGGTCGCCGGTCACCACTACGCCCTCTTCGCCCCGACCGGCGCCGACTGGAACGTGTCGGGCACCACGATCACCGCCGGACTCGCGGGCAAGGACTACTTCTCCCTCGCCGTCCTGCCCTCCACGGACGCGCTCGCGACCTACCGCAGGTACGCGTTCAGCTTCGTCACCGGCTCCCAGGTGGCCTGGCAGAGCGCCGGCGGCAACGTCCGGGCGACCTACACCCTGACCACGGAGGCCAAGGAGGGCACCGAGCGCGGAACGCTCCAGGCCCTCTACCGCCACCAGTGGCTGCACACCACCGACGCGCTCACCCCGTACACCTACGTCTCACCGCGCGGCACCATGAAGGTGCGCGAGTCCGCCTCCTTCACCACCAGCCAGAAGAGCAACGGCGTGCTGCCCGCCCTTCCCGCCTCGAGCGGCGTCGACCGGACCCGGTTGACCGGCTACCTCAACGAGGTCGCCAATGCGGCGGACCCCTTCTCCGGGGCCTCCGACACCTACTGGACCGGGAAGGCGCTCGGCCGGCTCGCCCAACTGGTGCCCGTGGCCGACCAGATCGGCCAGACCGCAGTCCGCGACAAGCTCCTCGGCCTGATGAAGGGCCGGCTCCAGGAGTGGTTCACGGCGGGCGGGGCGAGCGGGTTCAGCTACGACAAGGACTGGAAGACCCTCACCGGCTACCCGGCCTCGTACGGCAGCGACACCGAACTCAACGACCACCACTTCCACTACAGCTACTACGTCTACGCCGCGGCGGTCATCGCCCAGTACGACCCGGCCTGGGCGGCGGACTCGGCCTGGGGCACGATGACCAAGCACCTGATCCGCGACACCGCCAACCCGAGCCGCACCGACTCGGCGTACCCCTTCCTGCGCGGCTTCGACGTGTACGCGGGCCACAGCTGGGCCTCCGGCCACCAGGGCTTCGCGGCGGGCAACAACCAGGAGTCCTCGTCGGAGTCCGTCAACCTCAGCGCCGGTCTCGTGCTCTGGGGCGCGGCGACCGGTGACACCTCGCTCCGCGACCTCGGCAGCTACCTGCTGACCACGGAGTCCGAGGCGATCACCCAGTACTGGTTCGACGCGAACGAGCAGGTCTTCCCCGCCTCGTACAAGTACGGCACGGTCGGCATGGTCTGGGGCAGCGGCGCCGCGTACTCCACCTGGTGGACCGCCAACCCGGAGGAGATCCACGGGATCAACGTCCTCCCGGTGACCGGAGGTTCCCTCCACCTGGCCCGAGAGAAGGCCGCCATCACGAGGAACATCGCCGAGATGGAGCGCGAGAACGGCGGCCCGGCCCAGGAGTGGCGCGACCTGCTCTGGGAGTTCGAGGCGCTGACCGATCCGGCTGCGGCGAAGGCCAAATGGGACGGCGCGAACGGCAATTACACCCCCGAGCAGGGCGAGTCCAAGGCGCACACCTACCACTGGATCAACACACTCGGCACACTCGGCGCACCGGACATGACGGTCAGCGCGGACCTGCCCACCTCCGCCGTCTTCAGCAAGAACGGCACCCGCACCTACGCCGCGCACAACCACGGCTCCACCGCACGCACGGTGACCTTCTCGGACGGCAAAACCCTGTTCGTGCCCGCCCGTTCGACGGCCACGGGCACCGGCGCCGGAAATCCGGACCCGGATCCGGAGGAGCCGGGCCCGTCCACCGGCAACACCTTCCGCCTCAAGACCGGCGGAGTCCTCACCACCGCCACCACCGACCCGCCCGGCGCGGACACCCTGGCCTCCGCCGACGGCGTGAACCGGGACGGCACCCCGTACCGGCCGACCGTCTACGAGGTGAAGCGGGTCAGCGCCCAGCTCTCCGCCGGGGCCGCCACCGCGTTCCGCCTCCGGGTGGACGCCGGCACCCAGGTCGGGCTCGCCCCGCAGGTCCGGGTCAGCTACGACCTGACCGGCGACGGCACCTTCGACCGCACCGAAACCTTCCGCTACTTCGCGACCGACCCGGTCGCGGGCTGGGAGGAGTACACGCAGGCGGCCGGCGCGCAGGCCGTCACCGGCAGCCTGGGCGAACTCAGGAACGGCACGGTCCGCCTGGAGATCTGGAACGCGCTGGGCAACGGCACGTCGCAGGTGCAGACGGGTACGGACGCTGCGGTGCTGAGGATCCCGTACGCGTAGTCCACCGCGTGCGGGAACCGGACGTACGGCACGACCGGTGCGGCGGGTGCGCGGCTCCTCGGGGCGCGGACCCGCCGTACGCGTACGCCGGGGCTCAGGCGGAGGCCCGCCGCACCAGCATGGTCGGAGTGATCACCGAGTCGGGTCCCGCGCCGTTCGCCGTGCGGTCGAGGCTGCGCAGCAGCAGCCGTGCCATCAGCCGCCCCTGGCCCTCGATGTCCTGCCTGACGGTGGTCAGCGGCGGGTCGGTCTCCTTGGCCACCGGATCCATGTCGTCGAAGCCGACGACCGCCACCTGCCCGGGCACCGCGATCCCGCGCTCGCGCAGGACCCGTAGCGCCCCCGAGGCCATCAGGTCGTTCGCGACGAACACCGCGTCCAGGTCGGGCCGCCGCTCCAGCAGCTCCGCCATCGCCCGCGCCCCGCTCTCCACGGTGAAGGCGCCCTCGGTGACGAGCGTCGGATCCATGTCCAGCAGTACGTCCCGGTAGCCGTCGAGGCGGTCCGTCGCCGAGGTCTGGTCGGCCGGTCCGGCGATGTGCGCGATGCGCTTGCGCCCGAGGTCCCTCAGGTACTGCACGGCGGCCCGGGCCCCACCCCGGTTGTCGGCGTCGACGTACGGAACGGCCCGTTCGCCGGGTCCGGCGGTCCAGCCGGGCCGGCCCCCGAACACGGTCGGGATCCCCGCCCGCCGGGTGATCGCGGGCAGCGGGTCGTCCGTGTGCAGCGAGAAGGCGAGCGCGCCGTCGACGTGCCCGCCGGACAGGTACCGGGTGATCCGGTCGAAGTCGCCCGGCCCCTCCACCAGCAGCAGCACGAGCTGGGTGTCGTGGGCGGTCAGCTCCTTGCTGATGCCCCGGATCTGCTGGGAGAAGAAGGGGTCCGAGAAGATCCGCACCTCCGGCTCCGCGATGACGACGGCCACCGCGCCCGTCCGGCGTGTCACCAGCGTCCGGGCCGCGTGGTTGGGGACGTAGCCGAGCTCGTCGACCGCCCGGAGCACCTTGTCGACCAGCGGCTTGCGGACCCCGTCGCCCCCGTTGACGACCCGCGAGGCGGTGGCCCGGGAGACTCCCGCACGCGCCGCGACGGCTTCCAGGGTGGGGCGGGACCCGGGGGACTGCTCGGGCAAGGCGGTCGCTCCTCGTCGACGGGGGCGGCGACACGCAAGGTGGTGCGGACCTGCGCCGTCGCCGGATGGGCTACAGCCTAGCGCCGGGACGGGCGGACGGATGAGAGCGCTTCCAATTGCTGGTCGCGCAGTTCACCGCAAGGTGGCCCCTTCCGGTGGCGATCCGAAAGGGCGGGCCGCTCAACCTGCGTAGGGCTGCCACATCTTGACGGTCGTCGCCGGGTTGCTCGCGGAATTGGACTTGTGCGTCACCAGGCACCGGTACTGCCTGCCGAAATGGACGACACGGTCGTTCTCCGCGTACTGCCGGTTGACCTTCCACTCCGAGAATCCTGCTGCCATGCGGGCCACCCTTCATCGGGCCGGCTCACTGCCGGCGTGCATGAAGCATCGCACCCTCCTGAGCAGGTCAGACACCCGATGGTGGCGGCCGGCCCGATTCCGGACGTGGTGGACGGTACGGATCAGGGGGCGGCGGGGCCGCTCCTCAGGGTCGTCCAGCTGCCGCCCTTCACCGCGTAGACCGTCAGCTGGCGGTTGACCGTGTCGCCGTACTCGTCGAAGGCCACCCGACCGGTGACGCCGTCGAAAGCCAGCCCCGACACGGCCTGCGGCATCTTCGCCCGCGCGTCCGCCGGGAGGGCTCCGCCGTTGGCCTCCACCACGGCCTTCACCGCCTCGATGACGGCCCAGGTGGCGTCGTACGCGTAGGGGCCGTAGGTGCCGGCCGCCTCCGGGTATCCCGCCTCCCGGTACCGCGTGAGGAAGTCCTGTCCCTTTTCCAGGCCCTCGGCGGGAACGCCGATGCCCGTGGCGAGGTCGCCCTCGGCCTTCTTGTTCGTGGTCAGGAACTGCTGGTCGAAGATGCCGTCGCCGCCCATCAGGGGGATGGTCACACCCGCCTGCTTGAGCTGCTCGGAGAGCGGCCCGGCGGCGTCGTAGTAGCCGCCGAAGTACACGGCATCGGCGCCGGAGGCCCGGATCTGCGGGGCCAAGTAGGAGAAGTCGTCCTGCGCGGGATCGATCTGGTCCGTACCCACGACGGTCCCGCCGAGCTTCGTGAACGCGGCCCCGAACCCGGAAGCGAGCCCAGTGCCGTAGGTGCCCGCGTCGTGAATGACGTAGAGCTTCCTCTTCCCGGCCTCGCCGTGGAGGTACCGGGCGGCGAACGGCCCCTGGTCGACGTCCGTGGCGACGGTTCGGAAATAGGTCGTGTACGGGCGCGACTTGGAGCCCTTGGCCCAGTCGGGGCCCAGCGTCAGCACGGGGTCGGTGTTGGCCGGTGACACGTTGACGAGGTTCGCCTGTCCGAGCGGCTGCGCCATGGCCTTGGCGACCCCGGAGGTGAGGGGCCCGACCATGCCGAGCACCTTCTCGTCCTCGATGAACCGAGTGGCGTTCGGCCCGCCCTTGGCGGGAGCGGCCTCGTCGTCCAGAGCCTTGATCTCGAAGTTCACACCGGGTACGTGCCCGGTGCGGTTGGAGGTCCTGACCGCCAGGTCGGCGGAGTTCTTCATGCCGACCCCCATCGCCGACAGGCCGCCGCTGAGCGGTGCGTCCAACCCGATGACCACCGTGACGGAGGAGGCCGCCCCGGAACCGCCGCCAGGCGTCCCGCCGTCGGGTGGGGTGTCACGGGTCAACTTCCAGGTCAGAACGGAGCCGGCCGCGAGCGTGACCATGGCGACTCCCCACACGGCGGAGCGCCGCGTGAGGGTGCGCCGTCGGGTGGACGCGCCCTCGGCCCGCCCCTGCCGGTCCGGCCGGCCGAGCGAGATCAGATCCTCGCCGGAGGGCACGGCCACGGGCGGGGTGGTCGGCCGCTCCGGTACGGGCCGGCGGAGCGTACCGGGCGCAGACGCCGGCTCCTCGGCCGTGGGCGTCGGCAGGGGCGAGGGGGACGGCAGCTCCGCCTCCCGCTCGGTCGGGGTGGGAGCGTGCTCCGTCGCCGCGTCCGGGAAGGGGACCGGCACGGACTCGCGGGGGTCGGACTGGCGGGGGTCGGACTCGCCGGGGTCGGACTTGGGCGGGTCGGATTCGTGGGGGGAGGACTCCGCGCTCGTGTCCGGCCGGGACCGCGAGGAGCGCAGCGCCGACGCCAGGAGCTCGGCGGCCTCGGCGGCGCCGACGCGTCGCGCCGGATCCTTGGTCAGGAGCGCGTCCAGTACGGGCGCCAGCGGGCCGGCGTGGACCGGCGGCCGGTGGGGTCGGGTGAAGACGGCGACGGCAAGGGCGTGGAGCCCGTCGGCCTCGAACGGCGGGCGGCCCTCGACGGCGTGGTAGAGGGTGGCGCCGAGCGCCCACAAGTCGTTGGCCGGGGTCGGACGCTTGCCCTCGAGCTGCTCCGGGGGCATGTAGTGCGGGGTGCCGATGACGGTCCCGCTCCGGCTCAGCTTCGTCGTGGCGTCCGCCAGATGGGCGATGCCGAAGTCGGTGAGGACGACGCGGTCCTTGGACAGGAGCACATTGTCCGGCTTGATGTCGCGGTGGATGATCCGTGCGCCGTGGGCTTCGGTGAGCGCACCGAGCAGGGCGGCCCCTATCTCCACCACGCGCTGCACGGGCAGCCGCCCCTGCGAGCGGATGGCCGCGGCGAGGGACTGCCCCCGGATGAACTCCATGACGATGACGGGGGCGCCGTTGTGCTCCACGACGTCGTGGATGGTGATGATCCCGGGATGGCTGAGAGTGACCGCCGCGCGGGCCTCGCCGGTGAAACGCATGAGCAGCGTCGCGCGGTCGCCGTCGTCCAGCCCCGCCGGGAAGAGGATCTCCTTGACGGCGACCTCGCGTCCGAAGAGCTGCTGGTCGACGCCGCGCCAAACCCGGCCCATGCCCCCCTGGCCGATGAGTTCGACGAGCTGGTAACGGCCGGCGATGAGTTCGGAATTCTGCTCGGTCACGCCGACACTCTAGGACTTGTCGGACCGGTCGGGTGACGGAACCCTGGCTTGAACCATGGCCCAGGAGAAGCCCCCCCGAAGAGCGCCGGCCCGACGGCGAACGCCACCACGGTGCAGAAACCGCACCGGCCGGCCGAGGCCGGCCGATTCCCGGGCTCGTCGCCGCCCGGGCCGGCCGCCCCGTCGCCGTCAGATCTCGCCGCGCCAGGCACCCGTCGCGACCCCACGCGACTCGATGAAGAGCTTGAACCGCTTCAGATCGCCGGCCACCTGACGCTTGACGAAGCCGAGCTTGTCGGCGGCCGACTCGGCCAGGCCGTCCGGTGCCCAGTTCATGTGCAGGACGACCTTGGTGGTGGTCGCGTCGATCGGCTGGAAGGTGACGAGACCGGCCTGGCGGGCCTCACCGTCGACCGTCATCCACGCGACGCGTCGGTCCGGGAGCTGCTCGGTGATCTGCGCGTCGAACTCGCGCTGCACACCGTTCACGTTCGTCACCCAATGGGTGAGCGTGTCCGTGCGCTGGACGATGCGTTCGACCCCCTCCATGAAGGCGGGAAAGTCCTCGAACTGTGTCCACTGGTTGTAGGCCGTGCGTATGGGGACGTTGACCTCGACGTACTCCTCGACGTGCGACATGTGCACCCCTTCCGTTTCGTCAGCAGCCCGCACCCCGCAGCTGCGGGTCGTCCGTCAGGACGTCTGGAGGCGCGGCTACCCGAGCTTGACGGGCCCATGCACCCCGACCTGGCGGGCCGTCGACGAGGGCTCGCGCCACATGGGCCAGAGGGTGGGTCCCCCATGGGGAAGGCGGAGTTCGGAGGTGACGCGGAAACCCATCCGCTCGTAGAACGGAACGTTGGCGGCCTTGCTCGACTCCAGGTAGGCGGGTTGCCCGAGCCCGTCGCAGTCGGCCAACTGCTGGCGCAACAGCGCCGAACCGACTCCCGTCCCCTGGAGCCCCGGGTCCGTTCCCACGGACGGCAGGTACCAGTGCGGAGTGTCCGGATGGGCGCTGTGCATGACGTTCTGGACCTCGCCGGCCCTCGACATCCCTCGGAGACCGAAGACGCGTACGTAATGGGGGAGCGCCGCCAGCTCTGCTGACGCGGAGGTCCTCCAGCGCCCGGGCCCCGACCACAGCGCGGCCGCCAGCAACCGCCCGTCGGTGGTCGCGGCGACCCGGACACCGCCGGCGCGGGGTCGCTGCTGGCGCTGGGCGAGCTCGAAGTAGCGGGCGATCCGGCGTTCCCGGTCGGCCGAGGCGGGGACCATCCATGCCATGACCGGGTCGTCGGAGAAGGCGCGGGCCAGCAGGGAGGCGACCGCCCCGGACTCGGAGGACCGGGCGAACCGGATGCCGTACCCGGCAATGGGCAGTGTCGTACGGGTGCTCATGCGGCCACGCTAGGCAGCGGTCCCGGGCCTTCCGCGGTCGCGCACGGCGGACACGCCGCACGGACCACCCGGCGACGCCATCGTCACGGCGACCGGCCCCGTGATCACAGGTGTGAGAATGGAGCACCCTTTTCGGACGTCAGATCGAGGCAGGGGAACCTTGACCACCGAGAACCGCTGGCACCTGCGAGGATCCGCCGGCTACGCCTACTCCGGCGACGAGGCTCGCAATCTGCTGCGCCACCGATGGGACTGGGGGAACCCGGAGACGTGGTTCGAGAGCGACGCGGGGCAGCTCCTGGGCGTCATCACCGATGGCGAACGCGCGACGGTCACGTTGGTGGCCGCAGAAGGCGGTCCCGGTGAGCACCTCGTCGATCCGCGCGGCGATGGCTCCGCCGATGGCTTCGCCTTCGACCTGGCCGCGCAGGCGGTGGCACATTTCATCGAGCGGGGGAGCTGGCCCCCCACTGTGGTGGGCGTGGCCGGCGACCACGGCGAACACTGACCGGGCAGCCGACGTACGTCCCGCCACCACGCGCTACGGCGGCCGGCCGCGCGGTTTGGCAGCCTTCGGGGTCCTCTGGCCTTCGATCCGGGGGCCGCGAACGCCCTGAAACCTTCTCCCGAGAGGGGTACGGGTAGCCACGGAGGGTGAGATCCGGGCCCCCCGGCGGTGACCCGCCCCACAGGACCTAGGTCACATACGAAGCGGGATAGTAGTCCTTAGGCGTCCCGCACCCACCCCCACGCACCACTCCCCACCAGCGGTGATGTCGTCCCGCCCCAAAGGGGGTCGTTGCACCCGGGCTGCGAGGACCACTAGTAAGAGGGGTCGTTGCCAGGCGGGCTCTACCCCCGTAGAACTGGATGAGTCGCAGGGCGGACGGAGGTCCCCCGGATCCCCGCTCCCGCCGACGAACCCCTCTTCTTCACGTGAGTGGCTCATCCATGCCTGCGACTGCCCTTGTCCCCTTCGGAAGGTCCGTCCGTGTCCCACACTGTCATCCGCCGCATCGCCGCTTCGAAGAAGACCCTCGCGGGTACCGTCCTCGCCCTGGGCGTCGCCGGTTCCATGCTGTCCGCGGTTCCCGCGCAGGCCGCCCCGCTGAGTGCCAAGGCGATCGCCCAGCAGATGATCAAGGACCCGGCGCAGTTCGCGGCCTTCAACAACATCGTGTCCCGTGAGAGTGGCTGGGACCACACCGCCACGAACTCCTCCTCGGGCGCCTACGGCCTGGTCCAGGCCCTGCCGGCCTCGAAGATGTCCTCGGCGGGCTCGGACTGGAAGACCAACCCGGCCACCCAGATCAAGTGGGGCCTGGACTACATGAACTCCCGCTACGGCAGCCCGGAGGGCGCCTGGACCTTCTGGCAGAACCACCACTGGTACTAAACCACCAGCGGATCACGGCACCACGAAACGCTCGACCGGATATTCCGGCCGAGCGTTTTCGCATGCGCGCGTGCCCACCGGTCGCGCCCACCGGTCACGCCCAGCCGGTCACGCCGCCCGGGCCCGCTCAGCCGACCGACAGCCGGTACGCGTCCCGCGCCAGCGTGAGCGCGATCAGGTCCCGGGGGCGGGACAGGGACTTCGACGTCAGGTGCTCCAGTCGGCGCAGCCGGTTGAAGACCGTGTTGCGGTGGCAGTACAGGCGGCTCGCCGCGCGGCCCGCGGAACCCTCCGCCGCCAGCCAGGCGTCGAGGGTCTCCAGCAGCATCGCCCGGTCCGTCGGGTCGAGTTCCAGCAGGGGGCCCAGCACCGCCTGGACCAGCTCGGCCGACAGCTCGGGCTGGCGCACCACCAGGGCCATGGGCAGCCGGTCGGACAGCTGCACCAGCACCCGTTCGTCCTGCCCGCAGGTCCGCAGCGCCGTCTCCGCCAGCCGCCGGGCCCGGCCCAGCTCGGCCAGTCCGTCCACCACCGGGCTGATCCCGCCCGGTCCCGGACAGCGGTCCGCGAGCTCCGCCGCCAGCTCGGCCGGCGAGGAGTCGCCCAGTGCCACCACGGCCAGCTCCCGTTCCGTGCGCATCCGCCAGAACAGCCGCATCCCGCCCGCCGCCACCACCCGGTGCACCGAATCGCCCCGGTCGGCCGGCATCACCACCACCGCGTACCGCCCCTGCTCCGGCAGGTCCAGGGCGAGCGCCACCTGGGCGGCCAGGGCCGGTGCGCTGTCCCCCTCCAGCAGGGCGTCCAGGAGGGCTTGCACCCGCTCGTCGCTGCGCCGGCGCATCTCGACCTCCGCGGTGCGGTACGCCTCCGCGGTCGCGGCGGCCTGCTGCTCGATCCCCGCCCACATGGCCCCGGCGGCGCGGGCCAGGACCGGCAGCGCCTCCGGCTCCTTCTCGGTGACGATGTCCAGCAGCGCGTCCCAGGTGAGCCGGCCCGCCCTGCGGTACGCGTAGAGCAGCAGGTCCAGCGGCAGCCCCTGCTCGGCCCGTCGCCGGCCCAGTTCCTCCGCGTACGAGAGGTCCTTGCGCGGGGCTGACCGGGGTGCGGCGAAGGCCTCGATCCCGTAGTGCATGGCCTTGCTGACCTGTTGCCAGTGCTCGTCCCGCGGAACGGCCAGGTCGAACAGCGGCGAGTGCTTCGCCAGGTCCCTGATGAGCTGGTCGGTGAGCCCGGGGATGTCGGCGATCAGTACGTCCGCCGCCGACCCCAGGACCGACCACTCCTGTTCCGTGCGCGTTCTGCGTCCACCCATGGCCGCTGAGGATGTCACCCCGCCTCCGCCGCCGTAAGGGGCGCGTACGGCAGGTCTGTGCGCGTGCACAACACGGTCCTGTCCGGGCTGGTCATCGGCAGCGATTCCGCATCGGCCCGTGGACGTCCGCCCCGGCCCGGTGCTGGTCTGTGCGCCAGCACAAGGCCGCCCAGAGGAAGGAGAGGACGTGGGTTCGCTACAAGTGCGTGAGCTGTCCATCGGCTACGGTGCGGTCCGGGCACTGCGCTCCGTATCGCTCGACGTGCCCGCCGGCGCGGTGGTCGTCGTACTCGGAGGGAACGGCGCCGGGAAGTCCACGCTGCTGCGCGCGGTGTCCCGGACGCTCGGGTTCCACCGGGGGGCGGTCACGGGCGGGAGCGTCACCTTCGACGGCCGGCCGCTGGACGGGATCGGCCCGGACCGGGTCGTCGCCGCCGGGGTGGTCCAAGTACCCGAGGGACGCAAGATCTTCACCCGCATGACCGTCGCGGACAACCTCCGTGCCGGGGCCCTGGGCGGCCGCGCGGGATCCCGCGCGGCCACGGCCCGCTCCCTGGCCCGGGTGCACGAGCTGTTTCCCGTACTGGCCCAGCGGGCGCGGCAGCGGGCCGGACTGCTGTCCGGCGGTGAGCAGCAGATGCTCGCCCTGGGCCGCGCCCTGATGGCGCGCCCGCGCCTGCTGCTGCTCGACGAGCCCACCCTCGGGCTCGCTCCCAAGATGGCCGCCACCATCGCCGAGACGATCACCGAGATCAACGCCTCGGGTGCCTCGGTGCTCCTCGTCGAGCAGAACGCCGCCCTGGCGCTGCGGCTCTCCTCCCACGCCTACGTCCTGGAGGTCGGCGAGGTCACCCTCGCAGGCCCGGCCGCCGAGCTGGCCGCCTCGGACGAGGTGCGGCGCCGCTACCTGGGCATCACCGACGAGGCCGCGCCCGAGGCGGCCACCGACGGGACCCGGCGGGAACTGCGCAGGTGGACGGCATGAACGCGAACGCCTCCCCACCGCCACACGCCTCCCCGCCGCCGCTCACCGTCACCGACGTCACCGTCCGCTTCGCAGGCCTGACCGCCCTCGACTCGGTCTCCTTCACCGTGGACCCCGGCAGCGTGCACGCCGTCATCGGACCCAACGGAGCGGGCAAGTCCACCTGCTTCAACGTGCTGTCCGGGGTGTACCGGGCCACCGGCGGAAGCGTCCGCTTCGGCGCCGCCGAGCTCACCGGCCTCGCCCCGCACGCCGTCGCGGCCCTCGGCGTCGCCCGCACCTTTCAGAACCTGGCGCTGCCCCCGCACACCACCGTCGCCGACAGCCTCCTGCTGGGGCGCCACCGGCTGATGCGGACCGGCTTCCTGGCCGCGGGACTGCGGCTTCCCGCCGCCGCCCGCGAGGACCGCCGGCACCGCGAACGGGTCCGGGAGATCGCCGAGTTCGTCGGCCTGGAGGGCGACCTCGCGGCGCCCGCCGGCTCGCTCCCGTACGGAAAGCAGAAACTCGTCGAGCTGGCCCGGGCCCTGTGCATGGAGCCCCGGCTGCTGCTCCTCGACGAACCCGTCGCCGGCATGACCGCCGACGAGAGGCAGCGCACGGCCGCCGTCATCGCGGGCGTCCGGGACGGCCTCGGCATCTCGATCGTGCTGGTCGAACACGACATGGGGGTGGTGATGCGGCTCGCGGACGCGGTGACCGTACTCGACTTCGGCAAACGCATCGGCGGCGGAACTCCCGCGCAGGTGCAGAACGATCCCGCGGTCGTCCGCGCGTACCTCGGAGAGGAGGAACCGGCCGCATGACCACCTTCCTCGAACTGCTCCTCGGCGGGCTCTCCATGGGCTCCGTCTACGCCCTCATCGCCCTCGGCTTCGTGGTCATCTTCAAGGCCACCGAAGTGGTCAACTTCGCCCACGCCTCCCTGCTTCTGGCCGGCGGGTACGTCACCGCCACCCTGCACGAGGAGCTCGGATTCTGGGGCGCGCTCCTGGCCGGGGCCCTGTCGGCGGCCGCCGTGGGGGCGGCGATCGAGTTCCTGGTGATGCGGCGCTACCGGGGCCAGGACCAGAGCGTGCTGGCCATCGTCACCATCGGCGTGGACATCCTCCTCATCACCGACCTCACCCGGCGTCTCGGCACCGACGTGCTCTCGCTGGGCGATCCGTGGGGCGACCGCGTGGTCCACCTCGGCGCGGTCACCGTCCCCCAGACCCGGATCGCCGCCATCCTCGCCGCCGGCCTGCTGATCACCGTGTTCCTGCTCGTGTTCCGGCACACCTCCTGGGGGGTGGCCATGCGCGCCGCCGCCGAACAGCCGGAAACGGCCGCGCTGATGGGCGTGCGGCTGGGCCGGGTCTCGCTGGCGGCGTGGGCCGTGGCGGGGGCACTGGCCGCCGTCGCCGCGCTCTTCCTGACCGTCTTCCCCACGCCCGGCCTGGAGCGGGCCACGTCCCTCGCCGCCCTGAAGGCCTTCCCGGCGGCGATCCTCGGCGGTCTCGACTCCACCTCCGGCGCGCTGGCCGGCGGTCTGATCGTGGGCGTCACCGAGGCACTGGCCACCGGCTACCAGAGCCAGTTGACCTTCCTCGGCCGGGGCATCGGCGACCTGGCTCCGTACCTGGTGATGGTCGCGGTCCTGCTGATCCGTCCCGCCGGACTCCTCGGCACGAAGGAGCTCGCCCGTGTCTGACACCCGCAGCCCCGTGCTGCACCCCGAGGCACTCGCCCCGGCGGTGGCCTCCCGGCCCCGATGGCTCAGTGGCCGCAACGCGGTGGTGGCCGGCGCCGTCCTCGTACTCCTCGCGCTGCCCTTCTACCTCGACCGGTTCTGGCTGCAGGCCGGGCTGTTCGCCATCGCCGCCGCCATCGGGGCCATCGGGCTCAACCTGCTGACCGGAGCCACCGGCCAGCTGTCGATGGGCCACGCCTTCTTCCTCGCCGTGGGCGCCTACGGGTACTGCGCGCTCGCCGGGGACGGCAGCACGGCGGGCGGTCACGAGCTGGTCGGGCTCGGCCTGCCCAGCTGGCTCGCCGCGGTCCTGGCCGTCGCCCTCGCCGGGGCGGCGGGCGGCCTCTTCAGCCCCATCGCGGGCCGCCTGCGCGGCGCGTACCTCGGCATCGCCACGCTCGCGCTGATCTTCATCGGCCAGCACGTGCTGTTCAACGCCACCAGCGTCACCGGCGGGTTCAACGGCCGGGAGGTGGAGCCGCTCTCCCTCTTCGGCTTCACCTTCGACGACACCGAGACCGTCGTCGCGGCCGTCCCCTTCCAGTCCGCCGAGAAGCTCTGGTACGTCGCCCTCGCCGCCCTCCTCGCCGGCGCCCTGTTCGCGCGCGGCGTCCTGCGGGGCCGGCCCGGCCGGGCGATGAACGCCCTGCGCGACCACAGCATCGCCGCCGGGGTGATGGGCGTGCCGGTCGCCCGGTACCGGGCCGCGGTCTTCGTCCTGTCGTCCATGTACGCGGGGCTCGCCGGCGTCCTGCTCGCCCTCGTCTTCCAGCGCACCGTGCCCGACTACTTCGGCATGGTGCTGTCACTGGAGTACCTCGCCATGATCGTGATCGGCGGCCTGGGCACCGTCGCCGGGGCCGTCGTGGGCGCGGTCTTCGTTTCCCTGCTGCCCCAACTCCTCACCCGCTACAGCGAAGCCCTCCCGCTGGTGTCCGCCCCCGGAACGGGCGGGGTCTCCCCGGGCGAGGCCTCCCGCTACCTGTACGGGGCGGCCGTCGTCGTGGCCGTCCTGTTCCTGCCCGGTGGTCTCACCGGCATCACCCGGATCCTCCGCACCCGCACCCGCACCACACCCTCGAAGGAGCGAACGTGAACAGAAGAAGGCACGCCGCCGCGGTCCTGGCGGTCGCACTCGTCCTGACCGGCGCCGCCGGGTGCAGTGGCAAGGCCAAGCCGGCCGACGGGGACAAGCCCGCCGCGGGCGGGGTCAAGGCGGGCCCCGGGGTGAGCGACAAGGCCATCAAGCTCGGCGCGCTCACCGACATGACCGGCGTCTACGCCTCCCTCGGCAAGAGCGTCACCCAGGCCCAGCAGCTGTGGGCGAAGCAGACCAACGCGGCGGGCGGCATCTGCGGTCGCACCATCGAGCTGACGGTCCGCGACCACGGCTACGACCCGCAGAAGGCCCTCGCCGCCTACACCGAACTGGAGCCCTCGGTGCTGGGCTTCGCCCAGTTCATCGGCTCCCCGTTCGTCTCCGCCGTCAAGCAGCGGATCGACGGCCAGGACAAGGGGCTGGTCATCCCGCAGGCCTGGTCCGCCTCGCTGCTCGGCAGCCCGTACATCCGCACGGTGGGGGCGACGTACGACATCGAGACCATCAACGCGGTCGGCTACCTCCTCGACCAGAAGCGGATCGCCTCGGGCGACAAGATCGGGCACGTCTACTTCGAGGGCGACTACGGCGAGAACGCGCTGACCGGGGCCAAGGCCATCGCCGCGGAGTCCGGGCTGACCGTCGTCGAACAGAAGATCAAGCCGACCGACAACGACATGACGGCCCAGGTGGCCGCGCTCAAGCAGGCCGGGGTCAAGGCCGTGGTCGTCAGCGCCGGCCCCCGCCAGGCCGCCTCGCTCGTCGGAGTCGCCGCGGCGGGCGGCTGGAACGTCCCCGTAGTCGGCAACAACTCGGCCTTCGCCCCGCAGCTCCTGGCGACCCCGGCGGGTGCGGCCCTGCAGAAGGACTACTACGTCGCCTCCTCGGCCCTGCCGATCGGCTCGACCGAGGCGGGCCCGGCCGCGCTGGCCGCCGCGTACAAGGCGGAGTACCCGGACTCGGGCCTGGACAACGGCGTGGTGGCCGGATTCTCGGCCGGCGCCCTGTTCGGAGAGGTACTGAAGAAGGCCTGCGCCGACAAGGACCTGACCCGCGAGGGCATCCGGGCGGCCCTGCTGAGCCTGAAGTCCTACGACAACGGCTTCGGCATCACGCACGACTTCTCGGACCCGAAGGCCCCCTCCACCCGGAAGAGCGTGATCCTCAAGCCCGACGCCACGGTCCCGGGCGGCATGAAGGTGGTCAAGGAAGCCACCGCGGTGCCCGCCGCGACGAAGTTCACGCCCGCTTCCTGAGCGGCGGGCAGGAAGAGGGCAGGAGACGGAGGCTGCCGTCCCGACACGCGTCGGGACGGCAGCCTCCGTGCCTCCGGCCAACACGCTCGTCGGCTCCCGATGAAACGCTTGAGGCGCTTTCACCCAAGTACTGGACGAGGGGACCGTCGGGGTTCCCGCGCAGGGGAGGAACCGGGTGCTCAGCCCACGACACCGAAGCCAGTTGGAGGTAGCCCGATGAACGAGAGGCCCAGTGGTTTCGAGGAGCGCCTCAAGGCGGAGCTCCTCGCACGTCTCGCGGAGGCGCCGCCCGCGCCGCCCGCCCGCGGATCCGCCCGGCGTTACGGCATCCGCTGGCCGTGGACATCGCGACGGCAGAGGCCGTCGCCGTGACGGCCCTGCCGGGCGGTGGCAGAACGGCTCCCGGCCTGCCAACGGCCCCGCGGGCGGGCTTCCTACGGGCGCGCCGTGAAGAGGGCTTCCGTGAACTCCGTGACCTCGCTGAAGCCGAGCCGGCGGTAGAGCCGGACGGCGGTGGCGTTGTCCGCACGGACGTTCAGCCCTATGTGGTCCACCGTCCTGCTCAGCCGTCGGCACAGCTCGGCGACGCAGGCGCCGCCGGCGCCCTGCCCACGGACCCGTGGATGCGTGGTGACGTTCCCGACCGCGGCGACCCGGTACGCGGCCGAGTGCACGTGGACGCCGGCCACGGCGACCAGCTGCCCGTCCTGCCGGGCACCGAGGTACTGGCCGGTGTCGAGCATGCGGTCGTCGAACCAGTTGCCCGGATACGCCTGCTCGAACAGTTCGAGCAGGTCGGGGAGGTCATCCCGGCTCAGCGGGGCGGGCCGCCACGGTCCGGCCGGATACCGGTCGGCCAGGTCGGGCTCGGTCAGCACCATGCGCAGCAGGGTGCTGTGTGACTGGGCGACGTACCCGGATTCCAGTACCTTCGCGGCCTTTCCGGTCAGATGCCCGAGGAAGCGCCGGGGGAGTACGGGCAGCAGCGCCTCGGCCAGCTCCTCCAGAGCGGCCGCTTGCCCGGGGCGGGTGAACCCCAGCAGCGTCGGTACGTCGCCGACGGCGTAGAGCAGCGCCACCGGTCCGTCCTGGGAAACGCTGTACCAGCTGGTGTGGGGCCACGGCAGGTCGTCGAGGTCGCCGAGTTCCATCAGGTTCATGGCCGGGTCCCGTTCGAAGCGGGCGGCCAGGTCGGATCGGTCGTGAAGGCTGTGCAGGATCACCCGCACAGAGTACGGCGGGCCCCGGCCCGGCTCGACGGCGCGGTAGGGCAGAGCCACAGGTGGCGGCGGCGGACGCGGCGACGCCCCGCACCGTACCGGTGCGGGGCGTCTGGGTACTGCGGCTCAGAGCCGTGGCTCAGAGGGGACGAATGTCCTCGGCCTGCGGGCCCTTCTGGCCCTGGGTGACCTGGAACTCGACCTTCTGGCCCTCCTGGAGCTCACGGAAGCCCTGGGCGTTGATGTTGGAGTAGTGGGCGAAGACGTCGGGGCCGCCGCCGTCCTGCTCGATGAAGCCGAAGCCCTTTTCCGAGTTGAACCACTTCACAGTTCCGGTGGCCATCTTTTTGCTCCCTGTCGGGGACGAGGGTCCTCGCTTGTGAGGACCCTTGGGTGTGGGTTGCTTGCCCTGGTCCTCCGACGCTTGGTGAAGCGGTACTTCGGACACACGACTGCCGATCACGAGGCATGATCTACCCACTTGCACGACGAGGGCAAACCGATGATCGGTTTGCCCCGGATCGGGCACCCCGAAGCCGGTCGATCGAGCCCGCCACGGCCCGGGTCGGAGGATGATCAACAGGCTCATGACCTCCTGCCCCTAGGGTGGTGGTCATGGAGTCGTACACGATGGGACAGGCCGCCGAGCTGCTGGCCGTGAGCGTTGACACGGTGCGGCGGTGGGCCGACGCGGGCCGCTTCCCGACCCACCGGCAGGGAACCCGGCGCATCGTGGAGGGGCCGGCCCTCGCCGCGTTCTGCGTGGAGGTCGCGCAGGAGCGCGCCGATGGCGAGGACGCCCCGTACACCTCGGCGCGCAACGCGTTCCCGGGGATCGTGACCGCGATCAAGCTGGGCGAGGTATCGGCGCAGGTGGAGGTCCAGGCGGGCCCGCACCGTGTGGTCTCGCTGCTGACGCGGGAGGCCGTCGAGGAGCTCGGCCTGCAGCCGGGCGTGACGGTCACGGCCCGGGTGAAGTCGACCAGCGTGCACGTCGACCGCGACTGATCGCCCTTGCCCGCGCTCGTCCGCTCGGATCGCGGACCGGAAACGGCGCCTCAGGCGCGGCGGACCCGCCAGAGCCATGCCGTCGTGCCGGCCAGCAGGACGAGCGTCGCCGCGTTGGCCAGGTTGGCCGGGGCATCGCCCGCCGGGGCGGCGCTGGACCAGGTCCAGATGCCGATGGCGGCGGTCGGCAGGACGGCGGTGAGCAGGACACCGGTCGCCTTCTGGACCGGGGTCCAGCGCACCGAGGTGCAGAGGAGCACCGCGCCGATGACGCGGAACACGGTGCTGCAGAACCCAGCGGCGGGGACGGAGGGGAAGACCGCGGCGAACAGGAAGGGGACGGTGAGCATCAGGAGCGGGACCACCGGGTGGACCTTGCCGCGCCGGAGGTGTGTGTCGGCGCCGCCGGGGGCCGGAACTGCGACGCCCCCGCTTCCCGCCTCGGCCAGTGCCGTCGCCGCGATCGTACGGGGGTCCCCCAGCTCGGCCAGGACCTCGCCGATCGTGACGCGGGGACGCTCGGCGCGCGTCACCTCGATGTGTTCGGCGAGGTCGGCGAGGAGTTCGCTCCGACGGTCGGCGGGCAGCGCGGAGGCCTCGCGCTCGACGGCGGAGAGGTAGTCGCGTACGGGGTCGGCCGAGGTCTTCATGCGGAGTCTCCGGTGGAGTGGTGCGGGGTGGCGAGGAAGGCGTCGACGGCGTTGCGGAAGCCGGGCCAGACGCGGGTGAACTCGTCGAGTGCGGCCCGGCCGCTGTCGGTGAGCGCGTAGTAGCGGCGGGGCGGTCCGGAGGCGGACTCCTGCCAGGTGGTGGTGACCAGGTCGTCCCGGCGCAGCCGGGAGAGCAGCGGGTAGACCGTGCCCTGGCTGGTGGCCAGGGTGCCGGAGTCCTCCAGGGCGTGAAGGAGCTCCACGCCGTACCGGGGGCGGTCCCGCATCAGCGCGAGCACGCAGTACTCCAGGACACCCTTGCGCAGTTGGGCGGCGGCCCGGGCCTGCTTGGTCGAATCACCTGGTTCCATGCGATGCAAGATACCTGGCGAGGCAACCAGGCGTGCAGGGGGGATGCATTCACGGGTCACACGCTCGTGTCGCTGATACTCGATCATGGGACGGGGGGAAGCGCGGCTGTGGGCCAACCGGTGAGGAACTGGTTCCCTGCCAGGTCAAAGGGTGTCGGTGATCGCATGGGCTCGTCGGTGACGTCCGAAGCCGTCGTGGCACGTGAGGACAGGTTCGACTGGTTCTGCGAGACGGTGTCCAGCGATGTGATGCCCGTAATGCTCACCACCCGGCACGCGGCCGACTTCCGCGCCAGGATCACGGACCTGGATCTCGGCGTGGTGCGGTTGTCCTCCGTGGCGTGCTCACCGGTCCTCTCGCGCCGCACCCCGGCCCACGTTCGGCGCGGCGACCCCGAGCACCTGCAGCTGGCCCTCGTCACCCAAGGCGCTTTCAGGATCTCTCAGCGGGGCAGCGAGGCCGTGGTCGCGGGGGGACTCGTGCTCACGGACACCTCACGGCCGAGCGAGGGGGTCAGCGCGGGCGGACAGGGCGAGGCGGTCGTGCTCCAGATGCCCCGCCCCGCCGTGGCGCTGCGCCCCGACCGGGTGGACCGCCTCCTCGCGCGGAGCCTCGCCGCGGACAGGGGCTCGGGGGCGGTCCTTGCCGACTTCCTGAGGACGCTGCTCGCGCACGGCCCGCACTGCCGCCCGGAGGAGCTGCGCGGGATGGGTTCCATCGCCCTCGACCTGGCCACCGCGTGCCTCGCGCGACAGCTCGGCGACATCGGCGAGGCGCCGGCCGAGGTGCGCGCACAGGAGACCCTGCAGCGGATCCACCGCTTCATCGAGAACAACCTCGGCGACCCGGGCCTGACCCCCCAGGTGATCGCCGACCGGCACAACATGTCCCTGCGAGGCCTTTACGCCCTCTTCGCCGACCAGCCCCGGAGCGTCGCGGCACGCATCCGCGAAAGCCGGCTGGAGCGCGCCCACGCCGACCTCGCCCGCGGGGAGTCGAGAGCCCGGCCCGTCCAGGCGATCGCGGCGCGCTGGGGATTCGCCAGCGCCACCGCGTTCAGCCGGGCCTTTCGCGAGGCCTACGGAATCACCCCCACCGAACACCGCGCGGCCTCCCCGGCCGCCGCCCCGGGGCGCGCTCTCCCGGGCTCGTGGGAGCCCGCGGAGTCTTCGGTGCGGGCGCGTCAATCGGCTACGTAGAGCTGACTGTTGGCGAGGCGGCCCCCGAAGGCGATGCCGAAGACCGGCCGGAGGGATCGGCCCCGGGCGCGGGCCGGGCCGGATGCTAGCTTCCTCCCCATGACGGATCACCAAGCCGTGACCCGGGCGGCCTACGACGGGGTCGTCGAGCTGTACGCGTCGATGTTCGCCGACCGGCTGGAGACCCACCCCTTCTCGCGAGCCATGATCAACACCTTCGCGGAGCTGGCGCGCGCAACGCAGAACCCGCGAGCGGCGGACGTCGGGTGCGGCCCCGGCCATCTGACGGCCATGCTGCACGACCTCGGGCTGGACGCCTTCGGACTCGATCTCTCCCCGGCCATGGTCGACCACGCCCGCCGGGCCCATCCGGCACTGCGGTTCGACGAGGCACGCATGGAGGCCCTGCCCGTCGAGGACGCCGCGCTCGGCGGCGTACTGGCCCACTACTCGATGATCCACACCCCGCCCGGGGAACTGCCCGCGCTCCTCGCCGAGCAGGTGCGCGTCCTGGCGCCGGGAGGCCTGCTCCTGGCGTCGTTCTTCGGGACCGACGGCCCGGAACCCGTCCGCTTCGACCACAAGGTCGCGCCCGCCTACAGCTGGCCGGTGGACCGGTTCGCGGATCTGCTGACCGGGGCGGGCCTCGTCCCGTTCGCCCGGCTGATCCACGACCCGGCCTCGGAGCGCGGATTCCTGGACGCCCACCTGCTGGCCCGCCGTCCTTAAGGACGGCGTGAGTTGGACCACAACGACAAGGCCCCCACCAGGCAGTTCCCGGTGTTAAGGTTTTGTTTGATCGATCTCGATCGCAGGATTGTTACTCCCTGAGGACACCACCTTCGTCGCCCCGCGACGTCAAGGCGGTGCGCCGCTCGAAGGGAGGCAAGGCCTGGGTAGCGCCGTTGGCGCGACCCGGGCCTTTTTTGTTGCCCGGATCCGGGCGTGAGAGATCGCGAACCGAAGCAGGATGGCAAGAGCCCCAGGATGCAAGGACGCATCATGAACACACCCGTAGCCGGACCCGGCACGCTCGCGGAGCAGATCCTCCGAGGCGTCGGCGGAGCCGAGAACATCGAGAGCCTCACGCACTGCGCGACGAGGCTGCGCTTCCAGCTCCACGACGGTGCCAAGGCCGACACGGCAGGGCTCGACGCCCTCGCCGGTGTCATGGCCACCGTGCCGCAGTCCGGTGACCGCCTCCAGATCGTGATCGGCGGAGCCGTCGCACGCGTCTACTCCGAGATCATGAACCTGCCGTCGATGGCGGGCGGCGGCGCACCCCGCCCGCAGTCCGACGCCGACGTCAAGGCCTCGATGCGGGCCAAGAGCCGCGGCCGCTACGCCTGGGTCGACAACTTCTTCGAGTACCTCTCCGACTCGTTCCGCCCGCTCATGGGCGTCCTGCTGGGCTCCTCGCTGATCATCGCGATCGCCTCCGTCCTCGACGCCCTGGGCTTCGTCGACTTCCGCGCCGCGGACAAGTCCGCCACCTGGGTGTTCGTCGACGCCATGTGGCGCTCGGTGCTGTACTTCCTGCCGATCATGGTCGCGTACAACGCGGCCAAGAAGCTGAAGGTCGACCCCTGGGTGGGCGCCGCGGTGATGGCCGCGGTGATGACCCCGAACTTCACGGGCATGCTCAACCCGAAGTCCGGGATCCCCGGCATCACCTGCACCACCAACGGGACCCTGGGCACCCAGGACTGCGTCGCCCACGTCTTCGGCCTGCCGATGCAGTTGAACGACTACGGCGGCCAGGTCTTCGTGCCGCTGCTGATGGTGGCCGTGCTCGCCCTGGTCTACAAGGGACTGCAGCGCATCTTCCCCGAGACCGTGCACCTGGTCTTCGTGCCGTTCTTCAGCATGCTGATCATGATCCCGATCACCGCCTTCCTCATCGGCCCGATGGGCGTCTGGGCCGGCAACGGCCTCGGATCGGGTCTGTCGTGGATGAACGGCAACGCCCCGATCGTCTTCGCCATCATGATTCCGCTGCTGTATCCCTTCCTGGTCCCGCTGGGCCTGCACTGGCCGCTCAACGCTCTGATGCTCGTGAACATCAACACCCTCGGCTACGACTTCATCCAGGGCCCCATGGGCGCCTGGAACTTCGCCTGCTTCGGCGCGACCGCCGGTGTGCTGCTGCTCTCGATCCGTCACCGTGAGAAGGAGATGCGCCAGACCTCCGTCGGCGCCCTGGCCGCGGGTCTGCTCGGCGGTATCTCCGAGCCCTCGCTGTACGGCATCCACCTGCGCTTCAAGCGGATCTACCCGCGCATGCTCGTGGGCTGCCTCGTGGGCGGCGTGATCGTGGGCGTCCTGGGCGGCGTGGACACCAAGGCCTTCGCCTTCACCTCCCTGCTGACCATCCCGGTCTTCTCCCCGATGGGCACCTACGGCATCGCGATCACCGCGTCCTTCTTCGTCTCGATGGCGCTCGTGTACTTCTCCGACTTCCGCACCCCGGAGGACCGCATCCAGGCCAACGCCGAGCGCGATGCCGCCGAGGCGGCCGCCCGCGGCGAGGCCGCGGTGACCGATGAGCGCGAGCTCGTCACCGTCGGTGCCGCGGCGACCACCTCAGGTGCCTCCGCCACCACCACCGCCGCCCCCGGATCCGCGGCCGGCGCTCCCGCTCCCGTCGCCCCCACCGCCGGCAAGGCGACCGAACTCGCCGCGCCGGTCGCGGGCCGCGTCGTCGGCCTCGACGAAGTCGGGGACCCCGTCTTCGCCTCCCGCGCGCTCGGCGAGGGCGTGGGCATCGAGCCGGCGGACGGCCGCGTCGTCGCCCCGGTCGACGGTGAGCTGATCATCGTCGCCGCCACCGGCCACGCCTTCGGCATCCGTACCGCCGACGGCATCGAGGTGCTCATCCACATCGGCATCGACACGGTGCAGATGAAGGGCGAGGGCTTCGACGTCCGCGCCGAGGCCGGTCGGCAGGTCTCCGTCGGCGACCTCCTCGTCGAGGTCGACCTCGACGCCGTGCGCGCGGCGGAGCACCCGACGGTCACCCTCATGACCGTCACGAACACCGCCGACCTCACCTCGGTCGAGCCGCACACCGGGCAGACCGTCGCCGCCGGCGCCCCCGTGGTGACCGTAAGGCGCTGACATCCGGCCACCGGTACGACGCGGGCACGTGCCACCTCGTGGGGCACGTGCCCGCGTCGTACCGGTCGGGGGAGGGGGCGGGTGGCGTGTGAGTGGCGTACGGGTGGCGGACAATGCGGGATCATTGGGCAGTACCGGACCGCGAACGAGAAGGAGAGCAGGCGTTGAAGGCGCTGAGTGTCCTCAATAACAACGTGGTCCTCGCGCGCGACGACAAGGGCCAGGAGGTCATCCTCACCGGGCGCGGCATCGGCTTCAGCTCCCGTCAGGGCAAGCCCGTCGACCCCGCGCTGATCGTGCGCGTCTTCGTCCCGGCGGACGGCCGTGACCCCGATCACCTCAGCGAGGTCTTGGCCCTCATCGACGAGGAGGTCCTGCGGGCCGTCGTGATCGCCCTCGACGAAGCCGGCGTCGAGGGCCGCGAGTCCACCCGGCCGACCCTCGCCATCGCCGTCGCGGACCACGTCACCGGAGCTCTGGACCGGGCCGCCCGGGGCATCGTCATCGAGTACCCGCTGCGCGCCGAGGTCCAGGCCCTGTACGCAGCCGAGTACGCCCAGGCGCAGCGCCTGCTCGATGCCATCAACGAGCGCCTCGACCCGCGCCTGGAGGACTCGGAGGCGATCGCGCTCGCCTTGCACCTGGTCAACGCAGGTTTCGCCACGGGCGACCTGTCCTTCACGTACACGATGACCGGGGTCATCCAGCAGATGCTCGCCGTGGTGAAGGAGCGGTACGGGCTGTCCGTCTCCCAGGAGTCCATGAGCGCGGCACGGTTCATCACCCACGTGCGCTACCTCTTCGTACGGATCCAGCAGCACCGGCAGCTGAAGGGACACGAGTCCACCATCGGCGAGGGCATCCGCCGGCACTACCCGGAGGCGACCCGCACCGCGCAGCAGCTGGCGACGATCGTCGAGCTGCGCCTGGGGCAGCACCTGAGCGAGGACGAGGTCTCCTACCTGGCACTCCACGTGGCCCGCATGACCACGGAGCCGGACGACACCGCCGCGTAGGACCCGCGGTGGTGCCGTCCGCGCGAGGGTGCCGGCCGGCCTCGGCTAGCGTTCGCCGCCGGTCCTACGGCTCGGCCTCACTTCAGATGCCGGGTGAAGAACCGGGCCATGGCGTCCGCCGCGGACTGCGGGACGCCGGTGTGTCCGCCCATGTTGGCGTGCAGGGACTTCTCCTTGGAGCCGAAGGCGTCGAACAGGTCCAGGGCGGCCTGCCGGTCGTTCCCCTCGTCGTCCCACTGGAGCAGGACATGCAGGGGAATCGTGACCTGCCGGGCCTCCTCGAAGACGGCGCGCGGCACGACGCTCCCGGCGAAGAGGCCGGCGGCCACGATGCGCGGCTCGACCGCCGCCAGCCGGACGCCGATGGAGATCACTCCTCCCGAGTACCCGACCGGGCCGCCGAGCTCGGGCAGCGCCAGGAGGGCGTCCAGGGCGGCCTGCCATTCCGGGACCGCCTGGTCGACCAGCGGGAGGACGAGGGCGTCGACGACCTCGTCGCTGACCGGCTCGCCAGCTTCCATCGCCCGGCGCAACTCGGCGCGGGCCCGGTCGGTGGCGGGCAGGCGGGGCCGGTCACCGCTTCCGGGAAGCTCGATGGTGGCCGTGGCGAAGCCGTCCGCCGCGGAACTCCGGGCACGGTCCACCAGCCGGGGGTACATCCTGCGCAGCCCGAGGGGAGGGTGCCCGAGCAGGATCAGCGGCGCCGGGGCGGAGGGGGATGCGGCCGCCGCTGCGGGGGTCCACAGGATGCCGGGGATATCACCGAGGGTGAATTCGCGTTCGAGGACGCCGTCGTCGAGGCGTTGCTCGGAAGTGAAATGCATGGTCGTGCCTTTCGGGAGTGCACTGTGACGGCGCTCCCGGACGACCTGTCTACCGTCCGACCGTGACCCCGGAGGGGAGCACCCATGTCGATACTGCGTTCACGGGTACCACCTCCTCGATCTTTCGCACGGCCTCCGGAAACGTAGCAGCGAACTCCCGCGCCGGCCAACGTGTTTTCGCTCCCGGCGGCCGAACGGCGGCCGGGACCGGCTCACTCCGGCGTCGGGACGGCGTCGGGCCGCCGGAGGTCCCGCACGGCCGAGGTCACGCCCCGTCCGTCGCCCACCATTCCCCAGACACCCAGCGGGACGACGAGCCACCGCCAGGCACTGTGGAAGTGCGTGAGCACGGCGACGACGAAGACGATCTGGAGCGCACAGAGTACGAGGCTTCCCACGAGACGCAGCACGGGATGCGCTCTCCTGCGGAACAACTTTTCGAACAACGTCTTGTCCACTTTCCCACCCCTCATTCGGACCGGGGGATCACCCCGGACGACGACGGGCACACAGTAACGGTGCACTCGAAACGTCACTCACCTCGCCCCGTTCAGGAGCCGGAGAGGGCGGGAGGGTCAGGCGCGGCCGGCCGGATCCTGAGCCTGGTCCCTGAGGTCCTCCGGGGATTGAGGCCGCATCGGCAGCGTGGCCGGAGCGGTCGATCCCCGCAGGGGACGGCGGCTGCTGACCCAGGCCGCCACGGGCTGGGTGTACCGGGCCGTGAGCGGGCCGATCACCACGAGGAGGAGTACGTACGCGGTGGCGAGCGGACCCAGGGCGGGTTCGATCCCGGACGTGACGGCGAGGCCGGCGATGACGATGGAGAACTCGCCGCGGGCCACGAGCGTGCCGCCGGCCCGCCAGCGCCCCTTGACCCCGATCCCGGCCCGCTTCGCCGCCCAGTACCCGGTGGCGATCTTCGTGCCCGCCGTGACGACGGCGAGTGCCAGCGCGGGCAGCAGCACGGGAGGGATG
This sequence comes from Streptomyces sp. NBC_01264, assembly GCF_026340675.1. NCBI lineage: Bacteria > Bacillati > Actinomycetota > Actinomycetes > Kitasatosporales > Streptomycetaceae > Streptomyces > Streptomyces sp. NBC_01264. The sequence continues at coordinate 428,953 of NZ_JAPEOX010000002.1, read as the reverse complement.
CTCGCCGGGTCGGTGTGCAGGCCGAAGAACACGAAGAACACCGCGGCGAAGAGATCGCGCAGCGGGCTCAGCAGGGTATGGGTGCCCTCCGCCACCTCACCGGAGAGGGCGATGCCGACGAGGAACGCGCCGACGGCGGCCGAGACCTGGAGCTGCTGGGCGATGCCCGCGACGAGCAGGGTCAGGCCCAGGACGACGAGGAGGAGCTTCTCCGGGTCGTCGCTGGACACGAAGCGGGAGATCAGCCGCCCGTAGCGGACCGCGACGAACAGCACCGCCCCGGCGACGCCGAGGGCGATGGCCAGGGTGAGGCTTCCGGCGGCGAGGCCGACCCCGGCGAGGAGGGCGGTGACGATCGGCAGGTAGACCGCCATCGCGAGGTCTTCGAGGACCAGGACGGACAGGATGACCGGGGTCTCGCGGTTGCCGACCCGGCCCAGGTCACCCATGACCTTGGCGATCACCCCGGAGGAGGAGATCCAGGTGACCCCGGCCAGGACGACGGCCGCGACCGGGCCCCAGCCCATCAGCAGGGCGGCGACCGCACCGGGGACCGCGTTGAGGCCGAAGTCGACCAGCCCGGCCGGGTACTGGGTCTTGAGGTTGGAGACCAGGTCCGAGGCGGTGTACTCCAGGCCGAGCATGAGCAGCAGCAGGATCACGCCGATCTCGGCGCCGATCGCCACGAACTCCTCGCTCGCACCCATGGGCAGCAGTCCGCCGGTGCCGAACGCCAGGCCGGCCAGGAGGTAGAGGGGGATGGGGGAGAACTTCAGCCGGCCCGCGACCCGGCCGAGCAGGCCCAGGCCGAGGATGATCGCGCCGAACTCGATGAGGAACACAGCGGAATGCACGGCCGTCACTCCCGTCCGAGTATGGAGGCGGCGGCGTCGACGCCCTCACGGGTGCCGATGACGATGAGGGTGTCCCCGCCCGCGAGGCGGAAGTCCGGCGCGGGCGAGGGGCGGGCCTCCGCGCGGCGCAGTACGGCCACGATCGACACGCCGGTCTCGGTGCGCATCCTCGTCTCGCCCAGCGTCCGGCCGTTCCAGTACGCATGCCCGGACAGCTCGAACCGCTCGGCCACCAGCCCCAGATCGGTGGTGTGCAGCACGTTCGGGCTGTGGTGGGCGGGCATCAGCGCGTCGATCAGCGAGGCCGTCTCCGCGCCCGTCAGGTGCAGCGACTGGGCGCAGGCGTCGGGGTCGTCGGCCCGGTAGACGTTCACGGTCCGCGTCCCGTCGCGGTGCGCGACGACCGACAGATGGCGGTGCTCGCGGGTGGTGAGGTCGTACTGGACCCCGATGCCGGGCAGTGGCGTGGTGCTCATCCGTGGAGCAGGCACAGCTGTTCCCCTCTTCTTCGTTCCGTACGTGGTGCTTGCTGCGGCGCCTGCTCCGTTCCGGGCACGAGGAACCGCTCGGCCGGCCCATCGTGTCACTTTCCGTCCGGTGGAGTTCAGTTCCTGAACGCGCTCCGTTCTTGTGCGATGTGAAATATCACATGACATGAGCGCGGAACGAGAACCCTCGGACGGTGCTCCCTCACGAGGAGAACGAACCACGATGAACCGCTTAGCCCTGCTCGCGGCCGGTGCCATGGGTCTGGCCGTCTGCACGATCACCCCGGCCACCGCCGCCACCCCGCCCGCGGACCCGATCGGGACGGTCACCTCCTGCGGGAGCTCCGGCCTCCAGGCGGGTCTGGCCACACGGGTGTGCGCGGAGGTCACCGGTACGGCCGTCACGTTCTACGGGAAGGTCGGACTCGCCGGCCCGCCCTCCCCGGGCGGCCCGCAGCCCGTGACCAAGGAGTTGCTCACCACCCTGTCCGTCGAGTTCGTCGGAGCCGCCCCGGCGCAGACGCAGGTCAGGCCGGTCCTCTTCACCGCCGCCACCATCGAGGTACGGGCACCCGCCGGCGCCGCTGCGTGCGGTTCGACCGTCCGCGGCACCTTCGGCGTGGCCGCGTACCCCCGCGCGGCCCGTCCCGTGGTCCACGAGGTCACCCTCACCTGCTGCCCCCCCCCGCACGCAGGAGGAAGAAGCCCCGGGCCGCGGGCCCGGGGCTTCGGGCGGACAGGTGCCCCGTCGCTTCCCCCGGAGCCCCGTCGGTGGGATGTTTACGGGCTGGAGCAGCCCGCAGTCGCAGCAGGGCCTCGGAGAGGGAGCGAAGTGGACACCTCGACACGCCGGCAACGCCACGTGGGCGACGGCAGAACTGCCGCAAGGACTCGGAGGGTTGGCGCACGCAGTACGGCCCGGCGCCGCTGGGCCGCGGTGACCGCCGCGGTGACCGCCATGGCCGTACCGCTGACCCTCGGGGCCGCAGGAGACGCGGGTGCGGCGGGCGACCGCTCGATCGTCTTCGCCCGCTCCACGGCGACGGCGCCCACGGAGGACCTCTACGCGATCTCCCCCGGGGGTGGCACTTCCCTCAAACTCACCCACACCTCCACCGTCAGCGACGTGATGCCCAGTTGGTCCCCGGACGGCAAGCGCATCGCCTTCGTCCGCTACGGATCCGGTGGCGCCATCGACGGCATATGGACGATGGCGGCCGCGGGCGGCGACCTCAAGGCCGTCCCCGGCACCAAGGGCGCCTCCGATCCGGCCTGGTCCCCGGACGGCAAACGGATCGCGTACGCCAAGCCGGTCGGCTCCCAGCGCGAGATCTACGTGGCCGGGGTCGCCGGCACGTCCGCCACCCGGCTCACCCACACCGCGGCGGACGACCTCCACCCGACGTGGTCCCCGGACGGGAAGTACCTGGCGTTCAACCGCGCGGACGCGAGCGGACACAGCAGGGTGATGCGGATCCGCCTGTCCACCCTGACCGTGACCGCGGTCACCGGGGCGAGCTCCCACGACTGGACGCCCGACTGGTCGGCGGGCGGCCGGATCGCCTTCAGCCGTGTGGACTCCTCCGGCTTCGCGCACCTCTACCTGGTCCGCCCCGACGGCACCGGAGTCCACCGCATCACCGCCGCCCGTGCCAACGACAAGAGCCCGTCCTGGTCTCCGGACGGCACCCGTCTGGTCTTCACCAGGAGCGGAGGGGACGACGCGGACCCCGAACACCTCTACCTCGTGAACGCGGACGGCGCCGCGCTCACCCAGCTGACCAAGACCGTCTCCCATGACCTGGAGGCCGACTGGCGTCCGTAAGGGATGCGCTCCCTTGCCGTCCTTGCCGTCCGCGATCGGACGGCAAGGACAGGCGTCCCGTTCAGAACCCGGCGGTGGACCGGCTCACTTGGACTGCGTCGAGACGCTCACCCCGCTGAAGTCCTGCGCGGCGGCGAGGCTGAAGTACACCCACCCGGAAGGCGGGTTGTCCACCGTCAGGGTCTCGGAGTTGCCGGCGTTGGTGGACTTCGCCCGGTAGCTGCTCGTGGTGGCCCAGCTGCTGCCGCCGTAGTACAGGTCGGCATCGCCGCCGCCGCCGCTGCTGGTGACGGTCAGCTGCTTGACGCCGGCCGGCAGGTACACGAAGTGGTAGCTGTAGTTCCCGGCGGTGGCCGCGAGGTTGTCCCTGCGGCAGTTCTTGTCGAACTGACGGGGGTCGACGACGGTGCACGGCGGCGTGGTGACGGCATCCGGCAGGGGACCGCAGTCGCTGGTCGCGCAGGCGGTCGTCAGCCAGGTGGAGAAGCCGGCGTCGTAGCCGGTGCCGATGGTCTGCTTCAGGAAGGTGCGGGCGCCGTTCCAGTCGCCGGTGCGGTACTTGCCCAGCACGGTCTCGACGTCGGCGGGGTGGGCCTGGAGCATGTAGCGGACCGCCAGGAAGCCCCAGCGGTAGACCCGGTTCGAGTTGACCTCGGGGTCCGCGTCCTGGCCGTAGACGGTGTCGAAGAGCTCGCTGAGCTTGTAGGTCAGCTTGCCGGCCTCGGCGATCGCGTCGGCGTTGCGCTCGCCCCGGTAGCCGAACGAGATGTTCTCGGCGATGCCCTCGACCCACCAGATGGTCGGCGTGGTCAGGGTGGCCTCGAAGTCCCCGGCCATGTTGTAGCGGCCGTCGAGGTAGTGGGTGTACTCGTGGTTGAGGTTCCAGATCTGGAACTCCGGGCGCAGCCAGTGCGCCTCGTGGGCGATGAAGCGGGCCTGGTTGCCGGCGACGGCCGGGTTGCCCTCCTCGTACATCCCTCCGTTGTCGACGTCGATGTCGTAGATGGCCCAGGCGTACAGCGAGTACTGGGTGTAGTCGTCGAACACCACCACTTCGAGGCTGGTGTTCACGTCGCCGGGGATCGCGCCCTTGTCACCGATGACCCGGTGGAAGTAGGCGTCCTGGTTGACCAGGCTGGTGCAGGTGGCCTCCAGCTGGCCGGGGGACATGTCCTGGGCGCGGATCTTCAGGCCCGGGGTGCAGGTGTGCTGGACCGGGAGGACGGCCGGGAGCACGCGTGCGCCCAGGTCGCAGATGGCGTAGGCGGCGCAGTTGTTCCTGTCGTACTGGCGGGTGTACCAGCCCAGGTTCATGGTGATCGGCGCGGTGGGGCCGACGTTCGGGTAGCGGTTGATCAGGTCCTTGATCAGCGGGCGGACCCGTTCCTTGAGCTCGGGGACGTCGAGGGCGTATCCGAGGAAGCGGCCGACGTTGCTGACCACGTCCAGGCGGTTGAGCTGCGCGCTGTTGCGCGTGACGAATCCGGCCCAGGTGTTCAGGATCGCGGGGTCGGCCTTGAGGGCGGCCCGCCAGCCGCGGTCGTCGTTCTTCGCCTTGAAGCCGTTCTCGACGACCCACTCGACGTGCTGCATCGCCAGGTTCATCTGGCCGGGCCACGTGCCGTCGTAGCTGCCGAGCATCCACTTGACGACGCCGGCGTAGCGGCCGGCCGCGTGCGTGCTGTCGATCAGGGTGACGACCTCGCCCAGGATCTCACCGTTGGCGTCGGTGACGTCCTTGCTGCGCGGGGAGGCGAAGAACGCGTCCAGCGCGCCGAGCGCGGCGCCGTCGAGCGCCGAGCCGTAGGGGCCGACGGCGTCCCCGTTGTTGTCCTGCACGTAGTAGCCGGCCCGCAGGAACAGCACCAACTGCCCGACGGAGGCGCTGTTGCCGCCCGAATAGGTGGCGGAGGCCTCGCGCAGCGCGTTGGCGACGGTCACCATCTGGGCTTCGTTGAAGGCCTTGCGGGCGTTCACCCCGGTGAGGCCGAACAGCGGGTACGTACAGGTGATCCGGGGGAGTGCCTTGAGCCGCTGGACCAGGACGGCGCCGGTCGCGTCGATCACGCCGGCGAGGTCGCCGCACTCGTCCCCGGCGGCGGCCGAGGACCGCCCGCCGTCCTTGCCGGACCTGGACGGGGGCACGGGCTTGACGGTCGGGGCGGGGGCGGGGGCGGATTCCTCGGTGCTGTCCTGTGAGGAGATCCGGAACCGGGAGCTGTTGCTCATGGCGTCGGGCGACTTGGGGACCGGGATCGACCGGGGCGCCGTCGTCGCCGTTCCCCGTGCGGACGCGGCGGCCGGGGTCGTGGGGCCGGCGGAGGCGGCCTGGCTCTGCGGCGCGAGCAGGCCGAGCGCAAGGAAGGCGGCCGCGCCCAGCGCGGGAAGTCTGCGCGTAGTGGCCTTCGATATCCGGAAGGGATGCATCTGCGGGGGCCTCCGGGGCCGTTGGGGCCGCGTGCTGGAAACACGGGCGGTTGATGTGTGACATGTAAAATTTCACATGTCGCACCGCACCGGAAGTCTTTCGGCCGGATTGCCACCCGGCGCGACGGAAACGTTGCCGTGTGGACAGCGTTCGGCCTGGTGAACGGGGGTGGCCGCGCGCATCCCGTCGGCGGCAGGCCGTAAAGTGTGTCGCCGATGTGGACGCCACATCGAGAACATCGCTCCGGGGGGAACGACATGCTCAACTCCGCGCGTTCGCGCGCCGGGTCCAGATCCGCGAGACGGCTACTGGTCCCTGCTCTTTTGGCGGCGCTTCTGACGCCCTTCGTCCCGGCGGGGAACGCGTTCGCCGCGACGCCGTCGGCCGCCGCGCCCACGAGCGCCGCATCCGCACCCGCATCCGCACCCGTGCGGCAGGTCGACCCGCCCAAGCCCCTGGCGAGCCCGGTCCGCGCGAACGAGGCCGCGAAGCGGGGGCCGGCCCCGGCAGGTTCGGCCGCCGAACCCTGCACGCCCCTCGCGCTCGCGCCCCTCGGTGATCCGGGCGACGCGGTCGGCAGTGCCACCATCGAGCCCCAGGGCACCGCCTGCTTCGAGGTCGTCGTGACGAAGCCGGGCCTGCACCGGCTCCTCGTCTCGGACCAGTACGCCTCCGCCTCGCTGAACTCCGGCGGCAGCCAGGTCGCGTGCGGGGACCCGTGGGACGGCTCCTGGTGCGAGCTCGTGGCCGGAACGTACACGCTCTCGGTCTACAACAGCTTCTGGGAGCCCATCACGAACCGGGTCTCCCTCGTCCCGCTGACGGCCGCCCCCGGCTGTCCGCCCGTCGCGGGCACCAGTTACGACTCCGCCCCGACCACCGGGCTGGCCGTGGACCGCTTGGGCATCGTGTGCCACGAGTTCACCGCCGCTCCCGGTGAGCGGATCACCGCCGACTTCCGGCTGACCGAGTACGGAGACTTCGGGTACTGGATCACGGACGGCAGCGGCAAGCGCCTCTGTGACGGTGCCGACTGCGTCCTGCCCGCAGGGGTGGGCGGCTACCGCGTCCTCGCCGAGGTCCGCAACCCCACCGGGGGCTTCCCGGCCGCGTACAGCCTGAAGGTCCGGCGCCTTTCGAACCCCGCGGGCTGCGTGCCGGTCGCGATGACCGCGTACGGCTCCGCGCCCGCCCAGGCCGCCCCGCAGACCGGGTGCAGGACGTTCACCCCTACCGTCACCGGCCGCTACGACGCCCACGGCGTCGATGCGCAGGGCAGCGTCTCCGGCATCGCGGTGTACGCGGCGGACGGATCCACCGTCTGCGCGAACGGCCAGGACTGCCCGCTCGCCGCCGGTACCCCGTACACCCTGCTCACGGACAGCGCCGTGCGCATCCTGTCCCGCACCGCCACGGCGGGCTGTGAGAACGTGATCACGCTCGCGCGCGACCACAAGGGCACGTTCGCCGCTCCCGGCGAGGTCGACTGCCTGAACCTGCCCGTACCCCAAGGCGCCCACGTCGCCGTCCTGTCCGACGGCGGCGCATCCATCACCGTCGTCGACGCCCAGGGGGCCGGCTTCTGCACGGACGCGCTGACGGACGGTACCTGCGTCCTCGGCGGCACGGCCCCGTACCGTGCCCTCGTCACCAAGGCCGACCCGTCCGACGAGGATGACGCCTACCGTCTCGTCGTCCACCGCACGGACGCGCCGAGCGCCTGCCGCACCTTCCTGCCCGGCGACTTCTCGGGGAAGCCGGTCCGGATGAGCGTGAAGACCGGCACGGAGGTCTTCGCCGACTGCCTGTCCATCGCGGCCGGCGACCACTCCGCACGTGAAATCTTCCAGATCCAGCGGATCTCGGGCGACTCGCAGGCGACGGTCACGGTCCTCGACGAGAAGGGCAAGCCGGTCTGTTCCGTCAGTACGTACGGCTCCTTCGCCAGCTGCTCCCTGACGGCCAAGGCCGCGCACACTGTCCTCGTCCGGGGCCGGAACGTGCCCGCCGAGTTCGCCCTGACCCGCCTCGACGTCACCTCCACCGCGCGGGGCTGCGTTCCGACTGCGGCGGCGGCGGTGGGTGGCCCGTCCACAGGCGGCGTACCGGCCGCGCCCGGCACGTTCCTGTGTCACCTGGTGACCACGGCTGACGCCGCGGACACCATTCACCTGAACGCCCGTGACGCGCAGGGATCCACCCGGCTCCTGGCGTACCAGGCGAACGGTGAGATCGCCTGCGACTACTTCGCCGCAGGCTGCGCCGCCACCGGCTCCACCCGCTACCAGGTCCTCGTCCAGGTTCCGGAGGGCAAGACCGCGGCACCCGCCTACCGGCTGGACGCACTGCGCATCGGCACGGCGGCCGGGCCCGCCCCCCAGTGCGTCAAGGTCCCGAACGCCAGCTACGGGTTCGGGCCGCTGACCGCCACCCTCAGCGAGCAGAAGACGGCGATCTGCGCCGTGCTCCCGACGGCGACCGGCGACCAGTTCAACCTGCGGTTCACGCCCGCCGGGACGTTCGAGCAGTCTCCGACACCGTGGCTGTACGACCGGTCCGGTCTGAAGAACGGTTGCTGGGGGTCGTATTCCAGCGCGGGCCAGACCTACACCTGTTCTCTGCCGAACGCCTCCCCGAAGGCCTCCAGGCCGAGCACGCTCGTGATCGGTCTGCCGGAGAAGCCCGCACAGGCCACCACCGAGGTCCGCGCTGACGCGACGTGCGCCACCTCCCTCTGCGGTCCCGACGAGCGGACCGTCGGTACGGTGGGCCCGTCCACGGTCGGCCGTGGCAAGGTCACCATGACCGTCACGGGCAGCGCCCTGCGCGAGGACAGCGTGGTCCAGTTGACCAGCGGCAGCTTCAACGTGCGCTCGACGAAGACCTCCGTAGCTCCCGACCGGCGCAGCATGACGGTCTCCCTGGACCTCACGAACGCCCCGCTCGGCCCGCTGTCCGTGAGCGTGTTCGCGCACGGAATGGAGTACGGCAAGGGCTCGGTCACCGCCGTCGCTCCGATCCGTTCCACCGCGGCCCCCACCGTCAGCGGCACCGCGGTCGTCGGCGGCAAGGTCACGGCGACGACCGGCTCCTGGTCGCCGGTCGCCGACTCCCACACCTACCAGTGGCAGGCCGACGGGAAGGCCATCGCCGGGGCCACGGCAGCCTCGTACACCCTGCCCTCCACGCTCCAGGGCAAGCAGCTCACCCTTGTCGTGACGGCACGCAAGGCCGGGCATCCGACGGTGAAGGCCACCAGCGCCGCCGTGCTCGTCAAGGGGGTCGCGCCCAAGGCGACGAAGGCACCCTCCCTCACGGGAACGGCCAAAGTCGGGCGCGTCCTGACCCTGAGCCGCGGGACGTGGACTCCGGCACCGACCGCGTACACCTACAAGTGGTACGCGGACGGCAAGCTGATCACCGGCGCGACCAAGTCCACCTTCACCCTGACCAGTGCCCAACGCGGCAAGCGCATCACTGCAAAGGTGACGGCCACCCGCACCGGCCACCTGACCCACTCGCTCGAAGCAAAGCCCTCGGGGCGGCCGTCGGCCACCCCGGGGGCTTTCCCGTCGGTCCTGGTCCGCGTGGCCGTGTTCCTTCTCAGAGGCTGAACCAGGTCCGGCTTTCCGGCTGGTTGGTGCGGACGATCGCCAGGATGGCCGGCACGAGCCATATCAGTCCCAGAACGGGTGCCACCTGGAAGAAGGCCAGGGTGGAGGGCAGTGCCGTCCACCCGTAGACGAAGGCGGAGACGCGCAGACTGGGGTGACGCATGGGGAACTTGAAAGCGGGCTGAGGCATCTGCGCCCCTGGCGGGACCGGCCCCTGGCCGAATCCCCTCGGCCCGCCCGAGCCTCCGAGCCCGCCCGAACCGGCGTTTCCGGTGGCCCGTGAACGCCGGCCGCCCTCTCCCATGCGTGGATGCCCCTGGCCCCCGGCCCTCGCGCGCCCGCGCGGCCGTACCGGCCGCGCTGCTACGGGCACCGGCGCGCGGCCGTGTCGAAGGGCCCTGGCGCGCACGTACTTTCTATCTCCCATCCGCGTTGTTCTTAGAATGGCCGGGTGGAGGACATCGATGTGATCGCGGCGTTGCAGGACCCCGTCCGGCGCCGCCTGTACGAGTACGTGGCGGCGCAGGACCGCGAGGTCGGCCGCAACGAGGCCGCGGAGGCGGCCGGGGTGACGCGGACGCTCGCTGCGCACCACCTGGACAAACTGACCGAGGCCGGCCTCCTGGAGAGCGGCAGTCGCCGCCTCACGGGTCGCTCGGGCCCGGGCGCGGGCCGCCCCGCCAAGGTGTACACGCGGACGCGGGCGGAGTGGGCGGTGTCGCTGCCGGCCCGCGACTACCGCACAGTCGCCGAACTGCTCGCCGAGGCCGCCGAACAGGCCGGTCTCGATGCCGGACTCTGCGCCGCCGCGCGCCGCCGGGGCGAGGAACTGCGCGGCTCGGCGGCGCCCTGCGGCGGCCTCGAAGAGGCCGCGGAGATGCTGACCGCACGCGGCTACGAACCTCACTTGGAAGCCGTTCAGGGGCAGGACGGTGCGACCGGACCGGGCGCCCGGGTCGTCCGCATGCGCAACTGCCCCTTCCACGCCGTCGCCGAGCGCTTCCCGCCGCTGGTCTGCGGCATGAACCTCGCCCTGCTGGAGGGGATGCTCGGCGAGGACGGTCCCGTCCGTGCCCGGATGGACGCCCGCCCCGGGCAATGCTGCGTGGTGCTGGAAACTTCTAAAAACAATGAACGTTGACATAGAAAACCCGGACGTGTTGGGATGAGGTCATGACCGCATCCACGCACCCAGACGTCCCTGCCCTCCCGACATCTCCCCGTCTCGCCCAGCTGAACGTCTCCACCCTCCTCCACCCCCTCGACCACCCGCGCCTGGCGCCGTTCGTCGAGATGCTCGACTCGGTCAACGCCGCTGCCGAAGGCGCGCCGGGCTTCGTCTGGCGGCTGGTGGGGGAGGGGGCCTCGGACGCCACCTCCCTGCGCCCGGCAGGGGAGGACGTCATCGTCAACCTGACGGTGTGGGAGTCCCAGGAAGCCCTGTGGGACTTCGCCTACCGCAGCGGGCACCTGGAAGCGATGCGGCGGCGCCGCGAATGGTTCGAGCGGCACGTGGAGGCGCACCTGGTGCTCTGGTGGATCCCCGCCGGGCACGTCCCGACCGTCGAGGAGGCCCTGGAGCGGCTGTCGCACCTGCGGGCCCACGGCCCGTCCCCGCGCGCCTTCACCTTCGCCTCCTCCTACGACGCCCCCGCGGCCCCCGACGCCGCCGCACGGCATACGGCCCCGGTCGGTCGGGCGGGCGAATCGCGCTGAGGCACCTGCCCGCCCGGACCGGGGAGGGGCCGATCGGCCGGCGCCCTCACCCGGGGTGTCCGGGCCGGGTTTCAGATGGTGACCTGCGGGTTCGCGGGGCTGAGGTAGTGGACGGTGTTCTCGGCGCAGTGCTCGGCGAGCAGGTCCCGCAGCTCGCCGGCGGCGCTCTTGAGGAGGTGGCCGTCGCGGATGGCGTGCAGGGTCTCGAGGGCGAAGGCGACGCGGGTGGAGTCTTCGGTGACGCGGGTCCGGTGGGCGTCGCGGTGGTTCCAGTGGCGGGTGAGGACGTCCGTGGTGTCGATGTAGACGATCTCCCCGGCCTTGGCGTTCTCGATCGTGTCGGGTTCGCCGAGCGGGGTGAAGGGCTCGCCGCCGTCGGCGTGGCGGAGCTCGACGTCGCCGGTGACGCGGTCGATGTCGAAGGCGCCGGCCGGCAGGCCGTGGCGGACGGAGACGGCGTTGTAGGAGTCGACGGCCGGGTTGATCCGGGGCAGGGAGCCCTTCTTCGCCATGCGGCGGCCGAGGGCGTCGACGCTGGGACGGACGCGGCGGGGGTTGGTGCCGAAGGAGCGGTAGGCGGTGTGCCAGGCCTCGATGCGCGGGTCGCTCTCGTCGGCGGGGGCCCAGGTGCCGGCGGCGAGCTGCTGTTCCAGGTCTTCCTGGGCGGCGACGGTGGCGGGCCAGGCTTCGTGACCGCGCAGGCCGGTGGCGGTGACCACGGCGACGAGGACGTCGGGGAACGCGTCGGCGACGGCGGGGCTGAGGCGGATGGTGGTCATCGCGAGAGGAGATCCGTTCAGGGAGAGCGGGCTGGGTGGCAGGGTTACGCGTTCCAGGTGCCGACGCGATCCACGCGGCGCAGCTGCTGTGCGGCGGTGGGGGAGTCCAGGGCGGCGCCGCGGTCGGTGAGCCGGCGGGCGGTGTCGGTCCGCTGCTCGACGGGCTTGTGGTCGTCGTACTTGAACTTCGCGTGGACTTCGGTGACGTCCAGGCGCAGTCCTCGGATGCCCGGCAGCATCCGCCCGTAGGGGGCTTGGCCGGGGTCCATGGGAGCGTGGTCGCCCTCGGGCTGGAAGTGGGCCATCTGACGGCGCAGCAGCTCGGCCTTGGCGCCGGGCTCGTCGATGACCGTGGCCCGGCATGTGAACTGGACGGCCGCGTAATAGCTGGTGGGGACACCGTCAGTGGGCGGGGTGCCGGGCTTGGCGCGCCAGGGGCCGGGGATGAAGGCGTAATCGCCGGTGACGGTGAAGGTGACCTTCGGGTCGGCCTCGATCGCCTTCCAGACGGGGTTGGGACGGGCGAGGTGCACCAGCAGCGCGGTGTCGTCGACGGTGAAGTGGGTGGGCACGGCCATGGGAGCCCGGCCGGGCAGCCCGTTGGCGCTGAGGATGCCGAAGTCGTGGCCGTCCGCGATCCAGGTCTGCCATTCGGCGTCGTCCAGGGCGTCGTCCCAGGGATGGATGAACATGTCGGGTTCCTTTCGGGAAGCGTGGATCAGGGGAGGGCTGGGTCGTCTCTCTCGGATCTTGCGGGCCCGGCAAGATCCGGAAGAGACTGCCTGGGAGGCTGACGGCGACGGCCGCGGTGCCCAGGCGGATCAGCTCGCCGCGCTGGATCCGCTCGGCCAGGACCCTGCGGGCGGGCAGGACGGTGCCCGCCGGATGCAGGGCGGTGATCACCGCGACGACAGCCAGGCCGCCGCTGCGGGCGGCGGGCAGGAACAGCAGGCTGGCCATCGAGTCCAGCGCACCGGCCGTCGCGGAGATCGCGTACGCGGGTTTCTCCGGGCCCGGCCGCCGCACCGTCACACCGGCAGCGGCCGGCGTGACGGCGGAGGACGCGGCGCGGCCGACGGCCGGCGGGCCGACACCGCTGTCGGAGGGCGCCTGGTGCGGGAAGGCCGACTGCAGGGCGATGGCGGCACCGGCCCCGAGGGCCGACAGCGGCGCGGTGCGCGACGGGTGCACACGGCCGGTACCGTGCCCGGCGCTCACCGGCGCTCACCGGCGCTCACCGGCGGCAGGCCGATCAGCCCGGCCGGACCCGACCGCTCGCCCTGCACCAGACCGGCACCGGGCACCGGGACCGCCGAGGAAATCGGCGCATCCGTAGGCCGAGGAGCTGCCCAGGGCCAGCAGCGGAGCGATCACGGGTACATCCCCTAGTATCAGTGGAACGACTACACCGTACAACGCAACGACCGGGAGTGGTCAACCGACCGACCGCACGGTGCAATGAACCAGTCCACTGACGGAAGGGTGACAGCGATGGCCGAGACCGGGACGGCGCTGCGGACGCTCGGGCACAACGTTCGGACGGCCCGCACGCGCGCCGGCCTGTCCCTGGACGAACTCGGCCGCCGGGCCAAGGTCAGCAAGGGTGCCCTGGTCGCTCTGGAGAAGGCGCAGGGCAACCCGAACTTCGCCACCCTGGTCCGCCTCGCCGACACCCTCGGCATCTCGGTCTCCGCGCTGATGGAAGGCGGTTCCGAACAGCGCGTCCGGGTGGTGAGCGCCGACGCCGTCATGCCCCTGTGGAAGGGCGAGCGCGGCAGCGAGGCCCGGCTGATGCTGACCACCAGCGGCCCGGCGGCCACCGAGATCTGGCGATGGACGCTGGAAGCCGGCGAGGAGTACCCCAGCCACCCCCACCAGGCCGGCGTCGTGGAGACCATCAGCGTCACCGCCGGACGCATGGTGCTCATCGTGGACGGCACCGAACACCCCGTCCGAGCCGGGCAGAGCGCCACCTTCGACGCCGACCACGCGCACACCTACCGCGGCTCAGGCACCGAGCCCTGCCACCTGATCATGACGGTCCACCTACCCCCCGGCCCCGCGTAGCGCCTCAGCGACCCCGAGCGGCCTAACCGGACCGTACGGGCCGCCGCCCGGTCCCACGGACCGGGCGGGGGCGTCCGAGAGACCAAGCGTCAGGCGACGTGATGTCCCGCGTCGCCGGCGTACGGCAGCGACGCCGACTGCCTGGCCCGCAGCGGAGCCCGCCACGCGCCGGTGCCCCCGTAGAGGTACCCGCCGGACGGGCCGAGCGCGACCAGGTCGGGGCGGCCGTCGCGGTCTCCGTCGCCGATGGCGACGAGGTGCTCGTACTGGCCCCAGCCGGCGCCGATCCGCGTCGGCGCCGTGAACGTGCCGTCGCCCTTGCCCAGGTACAGCCACAGGACCCCGGCCTTGTCACGGGCCAGCAGATCGCCCGCCGGGCCGCCCGCGACGTTCCCGACGGCCGTCAGCTCGTTGAAGATCTGCCAGCCGCCGCCGATCTTCGTACGGGCGGCGAAGGGGGCGGCGGCCGAGCCGGTGCCCTTGTAGTACCAGAGCACGCCGGCCTTGTCGGTGGCGAGCAGGTCGGGGCGTCCGTCCCCGTTCAGGTCGCTGCCCGCGGCGATCCGGTCGTAGATCTGCCAGCCGACGCCGACCTTCGTGCGCGCCGCGAACCCGCCCCGGCCGTTGCCCTGGTAGAGCCACAGCACTCCGGCCTTGTCGCGGGCCACGAGGTCGCCGACCGCCGTCCCGCCGACGTTCCCCGTCGCCTCGATCCGGTCGTAGACGTTCCAGCCCGCGCCGACCAGCCGGCGTGACTGTGCCGTCAGCTGGCCGAACTCCTTGTAGTACGCGGTGTCGCTCAGCCACAGCCGGCCGGCGGAGTCCCGGTCGATCACGTCCGGGCTGCCGTTGTCGTCGAAGTCGTGCGGCACGGTCCTGCGGGAGACCTGGAAGGTGCCCGACGCGGAGGTGGACGGACCGATGCCGTTGATCGGCGCGGCCGTCATCTCCCATGTGTACGCGCCGTTGTACGCGCTGGTGAAGTCCGCCCCGATCGTGCCGTCCCAGGCGAACGTCACCGTCGGGCTGTACGGGTGGGCGACGCCGAACTCCCGGGTCTTCCCGGTCCGGACGTGCCGCAGGGTGACTTTGACCTCCACGCTGTGCCGGGAGAGCTGCCAGGTGAGGTCCGCCTTCCCGCCGTTCTCGTCGAGGTCGACGACGGCGGGGATGCTGTTGCCCTCGATGACGACACGGGTCGGCTCGCCGGTGCTCGCCACCATGGTGACGACCGGGGCGGCGCCGGCCGCGCCGGGCGCGAGCTTGTACAGACCCTCACCCAGGCCGATGGTCCCGCCCCGCGCGTACAGGCCGTCGGGGGCCGCCGCGAGCGAGGTGAGGTGGTCGAGCAGCTTCACCTTCGCCTTCGTCGCCGGATCGTAGGCGGTCAGGGCGTAGAGCGGATCGCTGTCGCCGTTGGAGATGCCGCCCGCCTCGCCGTACACCACCCAGCCGCCGACCAGGCCGAACCGCAGGCCGCTCGCCCATGTCTTCGCGAGCGGGACCTCCTCGACGGTGCCCGCCGACCGGTCCAGCAGAAGCAGCGACGGATCGTCCGTCCCGACCTTCTCCGTCCAGGCGACGCGCGTGTCCGAGACGGCCATGGTGCCACCGGGGGAACCCGCGGTCCGCGGGCGGATCCCGCCGACGGTGCCGGTGGCGAGATCGACCAGCCCCCACTTGGCGACCGCGCCGTCGTCGAAGGTCACCAGGGCGTCCTCCGGGGTACCGGGGGAGACGGCGACGGCGCTCGCGCCCGCCGGCAGCCCGGTCACGGCCACCGTGCCGCCCTCCGTGGCGTGCCGGTGCATCCGCAGGTCGGTACCGGCACCCGTCCCGGTGAACACGGCGTTGCCCGCCGCCCCGCGGTACGTCGCACCGCCGGTCGGACCCACCAGGACGTCGAACGAGGCCGTCGTCGACAGGTTCTGCGAGGTCACCCGGGAGTCCCCGGTGGTGACCAGATAGTCGGCGGTCCGCGAGGACCGCAGTACGGTCCTGGCCCCGTACCCCTGCGAGGACCCGTCGGAATACCGGGTCCAGCGCTTCTCCGTACCGCCCTTCGGCCGCGACATGAATCCGGTCAGCCCGGCCTCCGTCACCTCCGAGCCCTTCGGGAACGCGATCGGGGCCGACGCGGCGGCCACTGCGGCCGCGTGCGCGGAATCCGCGCCGTACGGGAAACCGGCGACGGGCCCGACCACACCGAGCGTGACGGCGAGGACGGTGGTGGTGGCGGCCAACAGAACCGGACGCCGGGGCGATCGGGCTTGGAGCACTGACGCTTCTCCCTCGAATCCACAAACGAATCAAGCGCACCAGGCGCTACAGAGAAAGGACCCGCGATCCCGCGGAAGGGTTGTACGGGATCCGAAGGAATCCCGGGAAGGACCCGGGCTCCGCAGTTGTTCGCGCAAGGAGTGATCCCGAGGTGAGCAGAGGGGCGAGGCTGTGTCAGAGCTGTTCGATGAGGAGACGCGCAAGCTGCTGGACGGGAGGAACTTCGCCACCGTCGCGACCCTGAATCGGGACGGCGGGCCGCAGACCTCGGTGGTCTGGATCGTCAGGGAGGGGGATGCGGTGCTGTTCTCCACGACCGCCGGACGCCAGAAGGCGCGGAATCTCGCTCGGGATCCACGGATCAGCCTCACGGTCTACGACACGGCGAACCCGTACCGGTCCGTCGACATCCGCGGCACCGCCGAACTGATCGACGATGAGGAGAAAGCCCTGCCGCGCGAACTCTCGCAGAAGTACCTGGGCGAGGACCCGCCGGCCGAGCCGGAGGAGGTGGTCCGGCTGATGGTCCGGGTGACCCCGCAGAAGATCACCGGCTTCTCCGTCTGAGGCGTACAGACGCCCGGTTGCCCGCCGCACCCGAACGGCGGGCAACCCTGTCCATCCACCTCGGTCCCACTGTCGTACGGGGCTGCGTGCGAGCCGTGCTCGCCTCGGCTGCACACCGCCCTCGCGGCCGCCGGCGGCCCGGTGGTCCTTCCCGCGGCGGCCGCGCCAGGATCGTCTGCCGATGCTGCGGCTCTGGCGGCACTGCCGAGGATTCCCAGGGACGCCCGGGTATTGGGCGGGGGCCCGGGGGGCTTCCTGATGCGGGCCAACAGCAACGACCGAGGGCAGGATCTGACCTGGACGCGTTACTCCGACGGCTCGGTCACACGGTTCGACTTCCCATCGAGCACCGACGAGGAAGCGGGAGCCATGTCCGGCACAGTGGTCGAGGACAGCCGGCCCGTGCGGCTGCACCACATGGACACCGGGACTACCAGCGAGGCGGACGTGTTCGGGATGGGCTACAACTACCTCGGCGCAGTCGGCACCACGCTCAGCGCTCTCGGTCCCCGGCCCGGGGAGACCCCGCTGCTCCACCTGCTCAGCGACCCCCGGAAGGGGATGGCCGACCGGGCGATCAGCGGCCTGCCCAGAGGCATCCTGGACTTCGGAGTCGACGTAGTCGCGTACGCCGACGGCGCCTTCGTCCTCGAGTACGAGACCGGTACCAGGGAGGACCCGGTCCTTCACCACGCGCTCGTCGACGTCGCTTCGGCGCGCGTCGTCAACACCTACCGCGACGGTCCGGCATCACCTTGCGGCCCTGGCTGAGGCCGGTCACCAGAACCCTTCGGGGTGAGGGCCGCGCCTGCGGCCCGCACTCGAACCCGCTCATGGCGCATCGGCCGGCAGATCGTCCGCCAGGCATCGATCACGCGGTCAGATCCGAACACGCGGGCCAAAGGTGACGGCCCTTCGTTCGGCCGATCAAGGACCTTGCGCGCTGCCAGACTTCCCAGAGGGAACGCGCCGGTGGGGCGTGGGCGAGGCGGGGGCGGCGGGGCAGGGTGGGCGTGACCGAGCACAGTACGGCCGGTCGTGCCGCTCCGGACGGGGCGGGGCCGGGCGTGACCGACCACGGAGTTCCGCGCGCACGCGCGGTGACGGAGGATCCGGGCGGGCGAGAACCTGGTGGCGGATCCGACGGGCAGCGGCGGGACGAGGGGGCGACGCGCGCGGTTCCGCGGCATGTTGCCTGCGTGATGGACGGCAACGGTCGTTGGGCGCAGCGCCGCTCGCTTCCCCGTACCGCGGGTCATCGGGCCGCGGAGACCGCAGTCATCGACGTCATCGAGGCGGCCCGGGCCGCCGGCGTGGAGTGGCTCAGCCTGTACGCCTTCTCCACCGAGAACTGGAACCGTCCCGGCACCGAGGTCGAGTTCCTGATGGGTCTGGTGCGCCGGGTCGTACGCAAGCACGCGCCGCTGCTGCTCGCGCGCGGCATCCGATGCCGTTTCCTCGGGGTCACCGACCCGCGCATTCCCCGTGCGCTTGCCCAGGACTTCGACGACGTGGCGACGCTGACCGCCGAGAACCGGGGGATGACGCTGACCGTCGCCTTCGACCACGGCGGACGCCGGGACATCGTCGAGGCGGCGAGGTCGCTGATCCGTAGCGGGACGCCCGCCGACCAGGTGTCGGAGCGGCTCTTCGCGGACCACCTGCCCTTCCCGGACACCCCCGATGTCGATCTGGTCGTCCGTACCTCCGGTGAGCAGCGCATCTCCAATTTCATGCTCTGGCAGGTCGCCTACGCCGAGTGGGTCTTCCCCGAGGTGCTCTGGCCGGACTTCCGCGCCCCTGACTTCCTGGCCTGCCTGCACACCTACCGGCGCCGCGACCGCCGCTTCGGCGGCGTGCCCGCCCGAACGAACGGAGACCCGTCATGACCGCCGAAACCACTGAAGCCACCGGAGCCAGCGAAGCCACCGGAGGCACCGAAGCCACCGAAAGGGCTGACGAGGCACCCCTCTTCGGCTCGGAATCGCAGTTCGGCAGCTTCTTCGACGACCCGCGCTGGGCCTTGGCCATCATCCGCGCCACCGTACTGGAGGCCGCTCACCCGCAGATCGGCGCCGCCCTCGCCGACAACTCCACCTTCGTCACGCACCCCTGGCGCCGGCTGCGCAACACCTTCCTCAGCATGCGGCGCATGTTCGCCGCCGACCCGGCGTTACGCGAACGCGAGGCCGCCCGCCTCAACCGGCTGCACGCCCGCATGAGCGGCTCCGACTCCCGTGGCCGCGCCTACGACGCGATGGACCGCGCGACCCGCGCCTGGGTGGTCGCTACCCTCTTCGAGAGCGCCGTCACCATGTGCCGGCTGAGCGGCCAGCCGCTCGACCAGGACACGATGGAGCGGATGTACGCCGAGTACCGGGCGTACCTCGCCGCGCTCGACGGCGACGCGGCGGAACTCCCCGAGGACCTGAACGACTTCTGGCCCTACTTCGACCGCATCGTCGACAACGAGCTGGAGAACACCGAGGCGGCCCGCGTCATCCTCTACCGGCTCTTCGACCACCTGCCCGCCCCCGCCCTGCTCGACGGCGCGCCGACGCTGTGGGCCGCCGGCCGCGCGGTGGTCGGTCCGCTCCTGGGCGCGATCACCGTCGCCTCGCTCCCCGAGTCCTACCGGCGCCGGGCCGGCCTGCCCGAGATGCCAGGCGCCGCGACCCTCATGCAGGGGGCCTACCTCGCCGCCGGGCTCACCCGATTCCTGCCCGGGGGCTGGATCAACGCCGAGAGCATCATCGAAGCCCTCTCGCTCTCGCCCGACAGCGACGACCCCCGCGCTCGCACCGTAGCCGCGCTGCGGGCCCGCATGAAGCGCGCATCGGCCCTGCTCCGCCTCATCACCCCACTCGGCGGCGACGCTGGCTTCGAACCGGCACCCCCGAGGGGAACGGACGGGAACCGGCGCCCGGCGGAGGAGTTCTTCCGACGGGTGCTGGACCAGACCGGCGACGGCCACCTCGACTGGCCCGACCTCGCCGCCATGGCACGCGAACTCTCCACCCGCCTCGACCTGGACGAACCCGAGGAGACCCGGCTCTACGACGCCTTCGCCGCCTGGTGGCGCGAGCTGCAGGCCGCCCTCGACACGGACGGCGACGGCCGGGTCAGCGCCGAGGAGTACGCCACCGCCGTCCCGTCCCTCGCGGGACCCGCGCTCATCCGCGTCGCCGAGGTCCTCTTCGACGCCACCGACAAGGACCACAACGGGAGCATCGACGCGGACGAGTACCGAACCCTCTTCCGCACGGCCTTCCACCGCGACCTCACCACCACCACCGACGGCGCCTACGGCCGGAGCGCCTTCGTCGGCGACTTCCTCTCGTTCATGGCGGGCCGCCGCACGGGCACGCCGTACGACCCCCTGCTCGCTGACGCCTGACCGGTCGCCAAGCGACTGGTGGCGGCGCGGGACATCACGGCCCCCGGCGTCATCCGAGTCCTCAGGCTCCGGCCTGGAGGCGGAGGCCCGCCAGGGTCAGCTCCAGCCCGGCGAGGAACTGGTCCTTGTCGTCGTGGCCGTCGAACTCCTCGACGATGTCGTGCAAGAAGGGGTAGGCCTCCGCGTCGAGCGCACGCCACGTCGCGGCGTAGTGGCCGAGGAACTCGTCTCGGTCCACCGTGCCGTCGAGCACCTGCGGGGGCGGATCCTGCCCCACGTCGGCGGCGTTGGCGACCACCACGCCCACGATCGCCGACACGGCGTGGAACCGCTGGCGTGGGGTGAGTTCGAGACGCAGCGTCTGCCGGCCCAGTTCCTCGTAGAGGCGCAGCGAGTTGCCCTCGACGTCGATGTTGCGCATGAAGCGCGCACCCAGCCAGGGCCGGTCCACGATCGCGTCGAACATCCTGACGGCCATGACGCGCAGGTCGTCGATCGGGTCCGCGCTGCCGGTCTGCCCTTCGACCGCGGTCAGCACCCCGCCGAGCACGTGGTCGACGGCGCGGTCGAGCAGGTCGTCCTTGCCGGAGACGTACCAGTAGATGCTGCCGACGCCGGTGCCGAGCCGGGCGGCGAGGGCGCGAAGGGTGAGCGCCGGCTCGCCCGCCTCGTCGAGCAGGGCCACGGCCGCCGTGAGGACGGTCTCGATGGAGTGCGAGGCGCGTTGCCGCCCCCGGGAAGGGCGGTCGGCGGGTCGTGGGCGGGGGCCTGTCATGGTGCCCATCCAATCACAGCTTGCAGATTTATCGAACCGCGTTCTATTGTCGAACGTCGTTCGAGAGTCGGCGACGTTCCGGAAGGAGGCCGCCATGACCACGACCGATACCACTCCCGTCGCATCGCGTACGTACCCGTCCCTGCGCGCGGCATGGATTCCCCTGGCCGCGCTCTGCCTGGCCTTCTTCGTCGAGATGGTCGACAACACGCTCCTCTCGATCGCACTGCCCACGATCGGCCGGGACCTCGGCAGCGGCACGACCGCGCTGCAATGGGTCACCGGCGCGTACTCGCTGACCTTCGGCGGCCTCCTGCTGACAGCGGGATCGATGGCCGACCGGCTGGGGCGCCG
The DNA here is from genome assembly GCF_026340675.1 of Streptomyces sp. NBC_01264. NCBI lineage: Bacteria > Bacillati > Actinomycetota > Actinomycetes > Kitasatosporales > Streptomycetaceae > Streptomyces > Streptomyces sp. NBC_01264. The sequence goes on along the minus strand of NZ_JAPEOX010000002.1, from coordinate 407,809 downwards.
CCGTGTGCTGCTGGTCGGCCTGGCGGTGTTCGGCCTGCTGAGCCTGTGCGTCGTCGCGGTCGCCAGCGCGGGGGAGCTCATCACCCTGCGCGCCGGCCTCGGCATGGCCGCGGCGGCGATGGCGCCCATCACCAACTCGCTGGTCTTCCGGCTGTTCGACGACAAGAAGCTGCAGATGCGCGCGATGACCTTGATGATCGTCGTCGGCATGTCCGGCTTCGTCCTCGGCCCGCTGCTGGGCGGCACCGCCCTGGCCCACGTCAGCTGGCAGTGGCTCCTGATCGTCAACGCCCCGATCGCACTGATCGCGGCCATCGGCGTCCGTCTCGGCGTCCCGGCCGACCGGCCGCAGGACCTGACCCGCGACAAGCTCGACCTGCCGGGCGCCGCCTTGAGCGTCACCGCCATCGGGCTCGCCTGCTACTCGCTGACCAGTGGCGTCGAGCACGGCTGGCTCTCCGCGACCACGCTCTCGTCGGTCCTCGGCGCCGTCGCCGCGGGCATCGCGTTCGTGTGGCACGAGCGCCGCAGCGCCTCGCCCATGCTGGACCTGCGCCTCTTCTCCAACGGCACCGTCCGTGGCGCCGCCATCGCGCAGATCGGAACGTCCATCGCGATGGCGGCCGTGATGTTCGGACTGATCCTCCACTTCCAGTACGCCTACGGCTGGAGCCCCGTACGAGCCGGCCTGGCCAACCTGCCGATCATCATGACCATGATCGCCGCAACGCCCCTGTCCGAGTGGCTCGCGCGAAGGTTCGGCCACCGCATCGCCTGCCTCATCGGCGCCACCTGCCTGGCCGGCTCCCTGGCCGGCCTGTCCTGGGGCGTCACCCACGGCTACGCCGCCATCGCCCTCTGCATGATCGTGATGACCATCGGACTGCGCACCGTGATGACGATCTGCGCCATCGCCCTGGTCGACGCCATGCCGAGCAACCGCACGTCGATCGGCACAGCGCTCAACGACACCGCCCAGGAGATCGGAAGCAGCATCGGCACCGCCGTGGTCGGCACCCTCATCGCCGTGCTCGTCACCACACAGCTCCCCGAAGGAACCTGGAGCGCCGAGCTCGTGGCCTCCTTCTTCCACGGCGAGCGCATCACCTACGTCGTGCTGGCGGCCGTCGTCGGCCTCATCGCGGCAGGCGGCGCGCTCACGCTCACCGACTCCCGCGCCACCGAGGAGCACGCCTGAACCGCGGGGTCACCTCTGAGCCACCGGCACCCTCGTACGCCGTGTGGTGAGGGCGAGGGCGAGGGCGGTGACGGCGAGGGTCAGCAGGGTCACCGCGGCGAGGGCGACCAGCGTCTGCCGGTCCGGGTGCGCCACGGACTGGCCGCGTCGTGCCTGCCAGGTGAGTACGGCGAACAACCCCGTGTACCAGCACGCGAACGCGCAGACGATCAGGGTCCTGGCCCGGTCGTCGAGCCGCCGGCGAGAGAGGGTCCCGTGCAGGTGCATCACGGCGACGAGCAGCAGCAGGACGTGGATGGCGTGCATGCCGACGAGGTGCGGTACGCGGAGGTCTCCGCCGGTCAGGCTCCAGCCGGTGAGCGGCATCCCCCGCCCGTCAGGATCGCCGATCCCGTGAGCGCCGCTCAGCACGACCGGGTCACCGGCCGCGTCCGCGACCGTACGGGGCTCACCGGAGAGCGTGCTGAGCCAGAGCGCCACGGCCATCCCGGCGGCAGCGAGCGCGAGCCCCGCGCCCAGGGCGACGGTGAGTGCCCGGTCGGTGCCGGACTGGAACAGCACCAGCGTCGCGATGACCAGGGTGGCCACGAGGAGCGGCATGACGCCGATCGAGAAGGCGGCGGCCACATTCCGGGCGACGGCGTCGGTGTTCTCGTTGAAGTGGCTGTAGGTGCCGTGGGCGGCGGCGTAGACGACGGCGCAGACGTCGATCACCCCGGCAACCGCCATGACGCTGCCGGTCCACCAGCCCACCCGCCTCCCCTTGTCGAGCCTGCTCAGGAGCCAGGCGAGCGTGACTCCATAGATGCCGAAGGCCACGCCGAACTTCATCGGTTTGAACCACAGCGAGTCACCCAGGAGCCGACGGTCGTCGAGCAGCGCGGCGACGGCGCAGAGCAGCGAAATGGCGAACATCAGCGCGGAGTTCAGCATGAGTGGGCGATGCCATCGCGACACGGCCGGTGAGCGGTTCACGGGTCCTCCAGGAGCGGGTGCGGTCGGTGCTCGCCACGCTAGGAAGGGAGCCGCCTCGGCCGCGTCCCCTGCCGGGGGCACCCGGCGGACCCCGGAAGGGGGCTGTCCGGGGGCCGCGTACCCCACAGGGACGATGCGCGCCGCCGCGTTCCGCGGCTACCGTTCGGGCAACAGGGCAAAGGGGGACAGCCGCCTTCAGGGGCGGGCTTCCGGAGCCCGCCCCGGCTGGAAGGACCTGGCAGCGATGCGCCGATCCGCGCACCACCTGAGCACGTGGTGGCCGCCCCGTACGTGGCGGATGCCGACGGGACGGCCGCTGCTCGCCCGCCCCGCCGTCGCGGACGCCGTACTCGCCGCGGCCTTCTTCGCCGTCATCCTCGTCGAGCGACTGGGGCCGGCCGCAGGGGCGGACACGAGCACGGCGCGCACCGTCATGTTCGCCGCGGCGGTCGCCGGACCGCTGGCCTGCCGCAGGACCGCGCCGCTGGCCTCGTACCTGGTGGGTACCGCGGCCCTGTCCGTCGAAGCGCTCGGAGGTCTGGAGAACCCGCTCTCCCCGTACGCGAACCTGATCGGCCTGTACTCCCTCGGCCTGCACGCGAGCCGCACCCGGGCCTGGACCGGTCCGTTCGCCGCGTTCCTCGGGATGATCGCCTACTTCACCGGACAGGAGGAACGCGACGGCTGGTCCGTGGTGCCGGCCGGGGTGCTCTTCCTGTGGCTCCTCGTCTGGGCCATCGGCTTCGGCGCCGCGCGGCGCCTGGAGGAACGCGACGCGACCCAGCTCCGGCTTCGCGAGGAGGTGATCGCGGGGGAGCGCGCCCGGATGGCTCGTGAGCTGCACGACCTCGTCGGCCACACCGTCAATGTGATGCTCATTCAGGCCGGTGCCACCCGGCGGCTGCTCGACCGCGATCCGGAGCGCGCCCGCGAGGTGCTCGGGCAACTGGAGGACTCCGGCCGCGAGGCACTGGAGGAACTCGACCGGGTCCTGGGCCTGTTGCGCCGCGCCGCGCCGGGCGGATCCCAGCCGAAGCTCGGCGACCTGAGCCGTCTCACGGATCGGATGGCGCAGGCCGGGATCAGCGTGGCGGCGCAGGTGGATCCGGGCCGGGAGGAACTCCCCAGCAGCATCGACATGTCGGCGTACCGGATCGTGCAGGAGGCGCTCACCAACACGGTCAAGCACGCCCGTGCCGGATCCGCCGACGTGACCGTCCGCCGGATGGGGGACCGCCTCGACATAGAGGTGAGCGACGACGGCCAGGGCGCGGCCAACGGCTACGAGCCCGGACGAGGTCTGCTCGGCATCGCCGAACGCGTGTCGATCCTGGGCGGCAGACTCGAGCACGGGCAGGGCGAGCAGGGCGGGTTCCGCCTGCACGTCTCGCTCCCGGTCCGATGACCCGGTACGTCGGGGCAGCGGCCGACGACGAGCGCCGGATCAAGATCGTGGTGGCCGACGACGACGCCCTGCTCCAGGCCGGCCTCGAACTGATCCTCGGGACCGAGGACGGCCTGGAGGTGACCGGGCGGGCGGCGGACGGCATCCAGGCCGTCCGCCTGTGCCACGAACTCGTCCCCGACGTCGTCCTGATGGAGGTACGGATGCCCGGCATCGACGGGGTCGAGGCAACCCGGCGGATCGTGGCCGCCGGTCTGCCGACCCGGGTGCTGGTCCTGACGACGTTCCACCACGACGCATACGTATGGAGCGCGATCCGGGCCGGCGCGAGCGGCTTCCTCCTCAAACGCGCCTCCCCCGAAAGCCTCATCGACGCCGTACGGACCGTCGCGGCAGGTCACGCCGTGCTGGATCCGGCCGTCACCCGCGACATCCTGACCCGGCTCGCCACTCAGCCCGAACCCGCGCGCTCAGGGGTCCTGCGGGCACCGGCCGACACCCGCCTCGAGCGACTCACCGCCCGGGAACGGGAAGTGCTGCGGCAGGTCGCCCACGGCCTGTCCAACACGGAGATCGCCGAGCTGCTTTCCCTCGCGGAATCCACCGTCAAGACCCACGTGAAGCGGATCCTGGCCAAGCTCGACGCCCGCGACCGGGCCCAGGCGGTGGCGATCTCGTACCAGAGCGGCCTGATGCCGACCTGAGGGCTGACACCGCACGCACTCAGACCCCACGCACGCCCGTCCGATGCGATCGGTGTGCGGGTTCAGGCGGGTCAGGCGCCTTCCGCCCGGGCCGTGCGGTCCGTCACCACCCGCAGGGTCACGGCAGCCGCGACTCCCGCCACCAGACCCCAGGTCAGGGCGGCCGGAACGCCGCTGCCGAGGCCGGCGAACAGGCGCGGAGCCCCCCAGCGCGCGCCCGAGTCGGCCGCCTCCATCAGCACCTGCAGCAACTGGCTCGCCAGCAGACCCAGGACGGTCGCGCAGACCGCGCCCACCACCACGGCCGGGCCAGTGACCCGGGTGAGCAGCCCCGGCAGCCTGCGCAGGGCCCCCACACCACGGCGAGCAGCGCCACGTCGGGGAGGCGGTACAGGAGCCAGCTGCCGATCGAGCCGCCCTCCGGACCCGCCCAGCCGCCGAGCAGCAGCCACAGCCGCAGGAGGTCGCCGGGTTCGGAGAGCAGCCCGGAGCCGGTGAAGGCCTCCTGGATGGCGGCGGCGACGGGCTGGTACGACAGGACCACCAGCGACACGGCGATCAACGAGGTTCCCACGGTGGCGGCCAACCGGGCCGCGCGCGTCGGTACGAGGGCCTGTGGCAGCGGGCCCGCGCCCTTGGCGGTGACCCGCGCCAGGAGCACCGTCACCGTCGCCGCGAGCAGCGCGGCCACCACCAGGACCTGGGCTCCGGAGGAGATCACACTCGCGACCTGGGGGAGGAAGCGATAGCTCCCGTGCCCTTGCCCGGCGATCAGCCAGGGCGCGGAGACGGCCATCGCCAGCATTCCGGCGACCAGCCCCCAGGCCCAGACGGCGAGCAGCGCCGCCGGCATGCGGCCGCGCAGCGGCGGCAGCCTGCGGACCAGGAGCAGCGATCCGGGCACGAAGAAGGCGAAGACCGCACCGAACCGGATCTGGACCGCGGTCTCGTACAGCGAGAGGTAGCGGGCCGTGTCGCCGGTCACGGGGCGAGCCAGTGTTCGAGCTCGCCGGCCGTACCGATGCCGAGGACGCGGCTGCTGCCCGGCAGGTGCAGCGCGGCCGCACTCGCCCCCGCCCACCACAGGAGCGCCGCCAGGAGCAGCCCTCCGGCCAATGCCGGTATCGCAGCGCGCCGGTATGTCATGTACTGCCCCCGCTTGGTCGTGCACCCCGTGTGCTTCCTGATCAGCGGGAGAGTACGGGGTGGCGATGACACGGCGGAAAGGCACCCTTGACGCGGATCTCGCATTCCGGCTCTGTCCGCATCGGGTGCACGGCCTAGACCCTTCCGCGCGCCGGGGTCGTGCTGACGGGGGGCCCGGTGGCGGAGGTGCCGGGCGGGGCGAGCCGCGTACCGTGCCCGCTGTCCCGGGCTGTGGTCCGCGTCGGTGCACGGAGCTCAAGCAGGTCGTCCTGCCGTCCGCGAGATGCGCGGACCGGGCATCCGGCCCTCCCTCCTTGAAGGCACGCATGGACACTCTGCACGTCATCGCACTCGTCGCGGGAAGCGCGGTGATCGGCGCGGCGGCACGTCGCGGCCCGGTGCCCGCACCCTTGCTGCTGGTCCTGGCGGGGCTGGCCGCCACGGCGTTGCCCGGTGTGCCCCACTACGCCCTGGACCCCGGGATCGTCATCCCGCTGCTGCTCCCCCCACTGCTGTACGGGTCCGCCACGAGCACCTCGTACCCGGATCTGGTGGCGGCGATCCGGCCGGTGCTGTGGCTGGCGGTCGGGTACGTGCTCTTCGCTTCCCTGGCCGTGGGGTACGGCGTGCACCTGCTGGTGCCGGACATTCCTCTGACCTCGGCCCTCGTGCTCGGGGCGGTTCTCGCACCGCCCGACGCGGTGGCGGCCACGGCGATCGCACGCCGGCTGAGACTGCCTCCGCGGATCACCGCGGTACTGGAAGGGGAGTCGCTGGTCAACGACGCGACCGCCATCACCCTGTTCAAGGTCATGCTCGCGCTGGCCGTGGGGGAGGGGGCCGGCTGGATGGGCGGGATCGAGGAGTTCCTCACCGGAGCGGTGGGCGGAACGGCCGTGGGGCTGGCGCTCATGCTGCCCGTCCAATGGATGCGCCGCCGGATCCGGGAGCCCCTGCTGCACAACACCCTGTCCCTGCTGGTGCCGTTCGGGGCCTTCGCGCTCGCCGAGCACCTGCACGCCTCCGGCGTCCTGGCCGTGGTGGTCGTCGCCCTCTACGTCGGCCACCGGTCGTGGGAGGTGGACTTCGCCGCCCGTCTCCAGGAAGCCGCCGTCTGGCGCATGGTGGTCTTCGCTCTCGAATCCGTGGTCTTCGCCCTCATCGGTCTGCAGTTGCCGCACGTGATCGGGGGACTCGAGCCGTACGGCCCCGGCCGCCTGGCCCGGTACGCGGTCCTGGTCTTCCTGCTGGTCGTGGCGGGACGGCTGCTGTGGGTCTTCGGCTCGACCTTCCTGCCCCGGATGCTCAGCGCAAGGATCCGCAACCGCGACCGGGAGACCACCTGGCGTACGGTTCTGACGGTCGGCTGGTCGGGGATGCGCGGGGTGGTTTCGCTGGCCGTGGCCTTCTCGGTGCCGATGACCGTCGCGGGACCCTCGGGGGAGGAGGAAGCCTTCCCGGCGCGCAGCCTGATCCTCTTCCTCACGTTCACCACCGTGATCTCCACCCTGCTCGTTCAGGGGCTGACCCTCACCCCCCTGGTGCGGCGGCTGAAACTGCCCGGTCCGGACCCCGACCAGCACGCCAGGGCGGCACTGGAAGCCCAGGAAGCGGCGTCCCGCGCGGCCGTCGCCCGGCTCGACGAACTCCTGGCCGACACCGCCAACACCCTGCCGCCCGATCTGGAAGAGCGGCTGCGCCGTGTTCCCGGGCGCAGGCTCCGTGCGGTGGGCGGGGACTCGGCAGGGCCCGGAACACCGCCGTCGCCCGATGTCGAACAGGCGCACGCCACCTACCGGCGGCTGGCCGGCGAACTCCTCGCCGAGGAGCGCAGCGCCCTGGTGGACCTGCGGGACCGGGGCCGGCTCGACAGCGAGACCATGCGGCTGCTCGTACGCCGGCTGGACCTCGAGGAGGCGATCCTGCACAGCGCCCGAGCGGCCGAGGGCTGACCCGGACAGGAGCCTGCGGCTCCGGCGAACCCGGACGGCCTAGGCCTCCGACGGCCGCGGTAGGGGGATGTCCGGAGGTCGGGCCAGGGGGGACCATGCGCACGTCGTCCAGGCGTGCCGACGTCCACCGTCCGCGTTCGCCGCCGCCCTTGCTCGAAAGGCCCGGAAAGTCACATGTCGTCCACGCACAGGCACGCCGACCGCACGCTGCGCGGGGTGCTCACCCATCCGTCCCTCTGGGTCGCGCCGGCGGGCCTGATCAGCGTTCTGGCCCTGCTCCTGTCGCTGATCTACATGGGAGGCATCCTCGACCCGCGCGGCAACATGAAGGACCTCCCGGTCGGCCTGGTGAGCGAGGACCGCGGCGCGGCCGGGCACACGGAGGTGCTCGGGCAGCGCATCGTGGAGTCCGTCCGGGCGTCGGACCCGGAGCACCACGTCGACTGGAGGGTGCTCGACATGGCCGAGGCGCGCCGACAGCTCGCCTCCGACAAGCTCTACGGCATCCTCGCCGTGCCCGCCGACTTCACCGCCAGGGTGAGCGGTCTCGCGGTGGAGTCCGGCGCACCGTCGGCGCGGCCCCGCATCGACGTCCTCACCAGCCCGGGTGCGGGCAGCCTCGGTTCCTCGCTGGCCTCGACGGCCATGCAGCAGGCGGCCCGCCAGGCGTCCGTGCGGCTGGGCGAGTCCCTGACGGCCCCGACGGCCGGCACCGGGGGCAGCCGCCCGGTCGATCCGGCGGCCCGGCTGCTGCTCGCCGATCCGGTGGAGGTGGCCGTGTCGGTGGGCCATCCCATCGGCACCCGGAGCGGCATGGGGCTGTCGGCCTTCTACTACGCCCTGCTGCTGGTGCTCATCGGATTCCTGTGCGCCGGGATCGTCAGCAGCGGCACCGACATCGGACTGGGCTACGCCGCCAGCGACTTCGGCCCGCTCCGTCGGCACAAGCCGCTGGTGGAGATCAGCCGACGGCGGGCCTTCCTGGTCAACAGTGCCTTCACGGTCGGTCTTTCGTTCGTGACGTCCTCGATCCTGATGGCCGTCACCGTGGGGTTCCTCGACATGGACGCGCAGCACCTCCCGCTGCTGTGGGTCTACTCCGTGTGTGCCACCGCCGCGGTGGGAGTGGGTGCGCAGGCGCTGACTTCGGCCTTGGGAGCGCTGGGGCAGCCGGTGGCCATGCTGGTGTTCATCGCCCTGGCCCTGCCCTCATCCGGGGGGACGGTCCCCATCCAGGCGGTCCCCCACGCCTACCGGATCCTGGCCGAATTCGAGCCGATGCGGCAGGTGACCGACGGCGTCAGGTCCATCCTCTACTTCGGTGCGCGCGCCGACGCCGGTCTTGCCCGGGCATGGGCGATGACCGGCGCCGGCCTGGTGGCGGCGGTGCTGCTCGGCCTGGCGGTCACCACGGTGTACGACCGGCGGGGGCTGCGCCGGGTCAGCCGCTGAGTACCGCCGGCCCTCCCGTCCGGGGGAGTAGGACCGACCGGGGCGCGGCGGTGCGTTCGGCCTCCGGCCACGGGACATCGGTACGGACGGGCTGGCCGTAGTCCGTGCCGGGCGCCGCGAACCCGTACAACCGGCGTACCTGGGCGGTGAACCAGTCCAGGTCGGCGAGTCCGGCGATGTTCTGCGTGGTGGCGGCGTCCCAGCGCCTGTTGAGCTCGGCCTGGACCGCGTCGTCGAGCTCCCAGGTGTCCAGCCGCACCCGGCCCTCGGCGTCCAGCGGAAGCGTGCGGCGGGAGGTGAGCAGGTCCCAGAGTTCGACGAACTGGCCGATCGGGGAGATCATCCGCTCGCCGATGACGGCGCGCAGGATCGCCGTGTAGAGGGCGATGGAGGGCACCGCGGTCGAGGACTGGGTGACGGCCGCGCCGTTCACCGAGATCAGTGCCCGACCGCCCAGCTGCTCGCGCAGGCGGACGTCGAGGCTTCGGGCGGTGGCCTCGAGATGGGCCTTGGCCGCGCCGATGGTTCCCTGCCGGTAGACGCGCTCGGTGATCGGCGCGCCGATGTAGGACAGGGCCGTGGTGGTGAAGCCGTCGGCCAGCAGGCGCCGGTCGGAGAGGTGGTCGATCCAGCGCTGCCAGTCGTGCCCGCCCATGACGGCGACCGTCTGCTGGACGTCGTCCCCCTGGGCGGCGGGGATGGAGACGGCCTGGACGTCCGGGTTCCCCTCCGCGTCGAAGACCAGGGTCTTCGTGTGGTGGGGCGTACCGAGGGGCTTGAGCACGCTGGTGTGGACGAGACCCGTCGCGGGGTCGGCGCGCCGGGGTGCGGCCACCGCGTAGACGAGGTGGTCGAGCCGGCCGTCGAACCGTTCCCGCAGGATCGCGGCCACCTCGTCCTTGGTGTCGTCCCCGAAGGCGTCGCCGTTGACGAACACCATGTCGCGACCGTGCTCGCGGGCCAGTTCGGCGAGGGCCGCGGTGCGGTACCAGCCGGCCGTGGCGGTCCGCCGGCCCGGCTCCTTCTCCAGGCAGACCCCGATGCCCCGGATTCCGGTGCGCGCGAGCCCGGCGATGGTGGCGGCCATCCCGTAGCCCGCCGAGGACCCCAGGATCAGGGCCACGGGGCCGTCTTCGCTTCCCCGGGTGTCCTGAAGGGGCGGGACGGAGGCCCAGGCGTCGCGGACCAGGCGCCGGCAGCCGGCGGGATGGGAGTCGAGGAAGAGGAATCCGCGGTTTCGCGGGGTGATGAGGCGCTCGCTCACGATGTGGCTCCCTCAGGCGGTGGACGCGGACGCGTGGGCCGTGTCCGGGCGGTCGGGGTTCTGCTGCCCGAGGTCGAATGCGTACATCTTCGACCAGTTGTTCGGTGCCAGCTTCATCAGCGAGGACAGGAACTTGTAGCGGGCCGTGGGGACGGAGACGACCTTCCCCTTGCGCAGATCGGCCAGGGCGACCCGGACGAGGAGGCTGACGTCGACCCAGCCCCAGTCGGTCTTGTTCGGTATGCCCGCCCGGTCGTTGAACTCCGTCTTCACGTCCCCGGGACACAGGGCCATGATCTTGACGTCGGAGGCGCGCAGGGCCTTGCTGTAGGCCATTTCCTCGGTGTGCCGCAGGACGGTGGCGGTGCTGGTGCCGTAGAGGGAGTCGGTCCACGCCGGTGCGATGCCGCACACGCTGGATACGTTGATGATGCCGCCGTTGTTGCGGGCGAGCATCGCCCGCAGGGCGGTGAGGGAGAAGTGGACCTTGGCCACGGCGTTCACCTCGAGCATGTACATCTCGTCGTCCACCGGGTTCTGGGAGGCGCCCGTGGAGTACCCCATCCCCGCGTTGTTGATCAGCAGGTCGATGGGCCGCTCCGGGTCGCTGAGCCGTGCCAGTACGGGTTCACGGCCGGTCCTGGTGGCCACGTCGGCGCCGAGCACCTCGATCCGGGTGGCATGGGCGGAGAAGAGCTCGGCACCGATCTGGTCCAGCTTCTCGACGTTGCGGGCGACGAGGACGAGGTCGTGGGTGGGGGCGAGCTGACGGGCGAACTCCAGGCCGATTCCGGCGCTGGCACCGGTGATGAGAGCGACGGGCATGGCGGTGGTCCTTTCAGGGGCGGAAGAAGCGCAAGAAGAGGAAACGGAAGAAGAGGAGACGGAAGGGGCCGGGGGCCGGCCTGCGGGGTGACGGGACACGGGTCACGAGACCGGGAGAGCGAGGCCGGCCGCGGGTGCGTCCGGGACCGCGCCGTGGTTGCGGTACGCCTCACGGAGGTCGACGAAGGCGTCCACGATGGTCATCACATCGGCCTCGGTGAAGGCAGCGGTGGTGCTCAGCCGCAGCAGCGGCTCGTCCACTCCGGGCGCGATGAACGCGTTGGTGTACACGCCGCGCTGGGACAGGAGCCAGTTGTGCGCCCGGACCGTGCACAGGCTGTCCCGCTGGATCCGGGCCTTGGCCCGCTCCAGCGCCTGTCGGCGGGGGTTCTCGTGTGTGATGGCCCGTACCTCCGGGCTCTCCGCGGACCGGAACATGCCGTTCAGTGAGAGTGACACGATCGGGGTCGTTCCCTGGGGCTCGAAACCGGCCAGACTCAGTTCCCTGCGCAGGTTGTCGCCCATCGCGTGGGCATGGGCGGCACGGTGCGGTTCCGCCTTCATGATGTCGAGCGCCCGCTGGGCGGCTGCGATCAGCGCGGGTGCCAGGGTGATGGCGGGGTCGTCCGGGGCGAAGGTGTCCAGCGCGGCGATCACCTCGGCCGAGGCGAGCAGGAAGCCGCCCGTGGCACCGAACGCCTTGGAGAACGTACCGGTGATGTAGTCGACGTCCCGGGCCAGGCCGAATCCGGCGGCCGTGCCGCGGCCTCCGCCGGTGACTCCCACGCCGTGCGCCCCGTCGAGGAAGATCTCGGCACCGAATTCCCGGGCCAGGGACACGATCTCCGGCAGGGCGGCCAGGTCGCCCTCGACGGAGTACGCCCCTTCGACCAGGATGATCGCCCGTGCCGTCCTTTCCTTGGCCTCGGTGAGCTTGAGCCGCAGGTCGTCGAGGTCGTTGTGGTGGAACCGAACGCTCCGGCGCGGACCGCCGAGGCGGATGCCGTCGGTCATGGACGCATGCGAGGACCTGTCGGTGATCACCGTCACGTCCTGGTTCATCCGGATCACCCCGGCCAGGCCGTGCAGATTGGAGAGGTAACCGGCGGTGAAGACGATCCCGTCCTCCTTGCCGGCCCACTGGGCCAGCTCGCGCCCCAGAGTGGACCGCATGGTGCGGTAGTCGTCCCACCGGGAGCTGTCGATGCCACGGTCGATGAAACCGTGCCGCGGCTCCGGTGCGGCACACGTGGCGCCCCGGCCCGGGGCCAGCCGCCGGGCCGACAGGGCGGCGCGGGCGGCGGCCGTGAGGAACGGAGGCAGGGCTGCCGCGAACATCCGGGTCGAGCACTGCGCGATGAGGTGCCGGGCCATCTCGCGCGAGGTGGCGAGGTAGGCACCGGACGAGCCGAACGCCCCGGACAGCGTCCCCACGAGGTAGTCGACGTGGCCGGAGTGCCCCAGGAGGGCGGCCGCGCCGTCGCGGCTGACGATTCCGTCGGGGTCGTACATGAAGATCTCTGCCCCGAACTCGCGGGCGAGCTTGCAAATGCTGGTCAGCGCGAGGGATGCGGGCGTTCCGGTCCCGGTGGCCTCCACCACCAGCAGGATGTGACCGGTCCGCTCGGCGGTCTCCGCCAGGAGTTCGCGCAGCCCCTCGAGGTCGTTGTGCCGGAACCGCTGCGTCCAGCGAGGCTGGACGACCTGCGTGCCGCCCAGCACCCGGTCAGGGACGGAGTCCTCGGCCAGGACGGCGGTGTCCCGGTTGAGCAGCACGAGCTGGGCCATCGGACCGACCAGGGCAAGGTCCTCCGCGGTGAACAGCAGGGCGGCCTCCTGCCCCGTCCAGGCGGCGATCTCGGCCTCCAGGTCCTGGTGGATCGCCAGGTAGCCGTTCATCAGGGGCGAGCCGCACATGCCCACCCCGTAGAGGTCGATCGCGTCGTGGGCGGCGCGCCGCAGCGGCTTCTCGCCGTCGCGGAGCGAGTCTCCCGGCACGGGTGCGGACACGCCGTACCGGTCGATCGCGTCGTGGGCCGCCTGCTGGACGCGGGGGTCGGTCGACAGGTCCAGGTAGTCGTTGCCCGCAGCGAGGAGGGCGGGGACTCCGTCGAAGTCGATGCGGTTGCTCTCCTTCGCCGTGACCTGGGGGTAGTAGGGGTTGCCGACCGCCTCCATCACGGTGGACTTGATGCAGACGTCGCAGTCGATCGCGGTGTGCAGGGTCATCGGGATGCTCCAGAGGCTCTGATGGCGAGGGGGACGCTCGCGCCCCGCAGATCTCTGCGGGCCGGTGTTCCCGGGAAGCACTGCCGTCCGTCTGTTGCTGCCTTCTCGTGGCTCGTGGGCGGCGTTCCTCCATGGTGTGGGCACGCCCCCGTCGCGGAAGTCCCCCGATCGGGGGCCCCGGCGGGGGATGTGGACCTCCCCCCGGCCCGGGCCGGCCGGCGCGGGAGCACAGGGCGTACGTGCAGGTCAGGATGGGTCAGGGAGGCCCGGGCTGGAGAGCGGATCCGCGATCGCGGCCCCGGCGTGAGCCGGTTCGTGCACGTCGTCCTGGCCCCGGAACCCCGCACGGTGTTCCGTACGGGCACGGGCGGCGCCGGCCAGGGATCCCCGCGCGGACGCGGCCGGGCCCGCCACGGTGCGCACGCCTCCCGGTCGCGGGCGGCCATCCGGCGTGCGAGCGTGGGAAGGGACTGGAGCGGAGCGGTGAGCATGGCCACGTACTGCGCGAAGCACAGGGTCGTAAGGGCGGCGAGCGCTGTCGCCCTCGCGCTGACCACGATCGGCTACGGGGCCGGGGCCCCGGCCGAGGCGGCAGCGCAGCCACCCCCGGCAGCCACCTCCCCGGCAGACGGGACACCGTCCGTGGTGCCGTCCGTGGGGACCTTCACTCCCGCCTCCGGACAGCTTTGGACGCCAAGTCGGGTCTCGGCGGACGGCGGCACGGAGGTCGTGATCGACGCGAGCAGTCCCGGGCTGGCCGATGAGGGGAAGCTCCTGGCGCAGGAACTCGGCCTGGGGTACGGGGGCTCCGCGGCACCGGAGGCGGGCGACATCCGGCTCGCGCTGTCCCCCGCCGGACAGGGCGCATCCCCCGGCGGACAGGGCGCACCCGAGTCGTACAAGATCGTCGTGGACGAGAACGGCGTCACCGTCACGGGCGCCGACGAGGCCGGGGTCTTCTACGGCACTCGGACCGTCAAGCAGGCCGTGCGCACCACGGGGTCCTTGGCCGCGGGCACCATCGAGGACGCGCCGTCCAAGCCCCAGCGGGGCCTCAACCTGGACATCGCCCGGAAGTACTTCACACCGGGGTGGATCGAGGACAGGCTGCGGGAAATGGCCGACCTCAAACTCAACCAGCTCGGCCTGCACGTCTCCGACGACCAGGGCCTGGGGATCGAGACCAAGCAGCGGAAGTACCGGGGGATGCTCCCGGACAAGTACCTCACACAGGTCCAACTCGCGGATATCGTAAAGCTGGCCACCTCCCTCCACATCAGTGTGGTCCCGGAGTTCGATTCACCCGGCCACCTGGGCGCGCTGCTAAAGCTCTTCCCCGGCTTCCAGCTGAAGGACGCGTATGGGTCGCCGGTGCAAGGCGCGATCGACATCTCCAACGAAAAGGCCGGCGCTCTCGTCGACGGGTTGGTCGAGGAGTTCTTGCCGCTCTTCCCCGGCAGTGCCTGGCACCTCGGGGGCGATGAGTACCAGGCACTGGTCCGCAGGAACCCCGAGAAGGCCTTCCCGGACCTGGCGGCGGCAGCCATCGAGCAGTACGGCGCGGCGGCCAAGATCAAGGACCTCGCCACGGGTTGGCTCAACGCCCGGGCGAAGACGGTCACCGCCGCGGGCAAGCAGCCCAAGGCGTGGAACGACGGCTTCTACGCCGGCACGCTCGTCCAGGCGGACCCGGCGATCGAGGTGGAGTACTGGACCGGCAAGGAGATCGGTGCCCGACCGCCCGAGGAGTACCTCGACGCAGGCCGCAAGGTGGTCAACCTCAACGACGCCTACCTCTACTACGTCCTGGGCCAGCCCAACGATTTCACGTACCCCACCGGACAGGCCATCTACGAGCAGTGGACCCCGTCCGTGCTGAGGGGCACGGCAGAGGTAGAGAACGCCGCCCAGGACCAGGACCGTATCCTCGGCGGCCGGCTCGCCGTCTGGGGCGACCTCGCCAAGGCCCAGACGGAACAGCAGGTGGCCGCCGGCATCGGAATGCCCCTCGCGGCGCTGGCTCAGAAGGTCTGGTCCGGCGCCCAACCGTCGCAGGCCTGGAGCGACTTCCAGGCCCTCGTGAGCAGGGCGTCCCCCGGAAGCCCGTCCCCGTCCGGTCCGGTCAGCGGCGCGTCCACGGCGCCGTGACCACCAGCAGGGCGTCGACCAGATCCTCGGCCGGGGCCCCGGTGGCGAGCCGCCGCAGCTGCTGGCCGAAGACGAGCGCGACCACGGCTCCGGCGAGGGGTTCCGGATCGGGGACACCGAGATGGGCCAGGATGCGGGTGGCCAGCCGGTCGTAGGCGGCGAAGCACTCCGCCGCCGCGGCCCGCAGCCGCTCGTCGCGGCCCGCCTGCACGTAGAGCTCGAACGGGGCGATGCGCCGCGTGTCGAAATCGCCGCCGCCCGCCACCTGCGCCACCGTCTCGACCGCCTGCCGGACGTCGAGACCGTCGTCCGAGCACTCGTCGGCCAGTGCCGTGAAATGGCGGGTCTCCTCGGCCACGAAATGCAGGAGGCTCTCGCGCAGCAGGTCGTGCTGGGTCGCGAAGTGGTAGGTGACCGATCCGAGCGAGACACCCGCCTCCTTCGCGATGCGCCGGTTCGTCACGGCTGCGATCCCGTCCTGCCCGATGATCCGCAGCACGGCGTCGACTATGTTCTGGCGGGTACCGGAGGCAGCGGGCATGGTCGTATTCTGCCGCATCCCGGGTGAGGGGGACCGATGCCGGTGGCGGCGGGTTCACCGCGCCCCCTCGAAGGCCCTCTCCCACCGCTGCTCCGGGTCCGCCGCCGCGTCCACGACGTCCCGGCCCGCACCCCGCCCGGCCCGCGTTCCCTCAGCGGCCCGGACCTCTTCGGGGGTGGAGGCGGAAGGAGGAGGCCGAAAGCCCCATGGCGGACCGTCCGGTCGTGCGGGCAGGCTGGGGGGCGCTTGCGAGGTGCCCCGGAGCGGAATCTGACGGCACATGTGCCCGCCGGACTGCCCGTTCACCCATGGTGTGTCGCCCCGGGGGCGGCGAACGTGGGCCTTCCGGCAGTACGGAGAGAGAGTGCAGAGCACGACAGTGGGAGTCCAACGGCACACCGAGCGGGGCCGCGAACACGGCTCGGGGGGAAGACCGAAGCGGGGGCGGCGTCTGGCGACCGCTGACCGCGCGGCGCTGTGCTTCCTGGCGCTGGCCGCCCTGCTGGGCGTCCTGGGCGTTGTGGCACGTCTGCGGGACCTCGACGCGGTGGCGTTCGTGGGCGGCGTCTGCGTGGTGCTGATGCTCGTGCACATCGTCTGGAACTCGTCCGCACCCTTGCTCGCCGGACCGTCGCGGCGCACCGGGCGGGCGGGCGCCTCCGACCTCGAACGAGCCCTGGGCGCGGAGGGGCTGGAACTCTGCTACCAGCCCCAGACGACCCGGGCCGGCAGGACCGCGGGCATGGAGGCGCTGCTCCGGCACCGAGGCCGCGACGGGCGTCGCGAACCGCCCGGCCCGCTGATCGAGGAGGCCGAGCGCGCCGGCCTGATGCCCCGCCTGACCCAGTTCGTGCTCGACACGGCCGTCGCGCAGGCGGCGGCCTGGCGCAGGGAGGGGCTGGCCGTTCCGGTGGCCGTCAACGTCTCGCCGACCGACGCGCTCGTACCGGGATTCCCCGCCGAGGTGCGGGACTGTCTGCGTCGCAACGACCTGCCCGGAGACGCGCTGACGATCGAGCTGACCGAGAGCGCCGAGACGCGCGACGTCAGGGCTCTGGCAGAGGCCCTCGCCGACCTGCGGCGCCAGGGTGTGCGCGTCTCCCTCGACGATTTCGGCACCGGGCACTCCTCGATCGCCCGGCTGCGCGAGCTCCCCGTCGACGAGCTGAAGATCGACCGGTCCTTCGTCTCGCGCATGTCCGCTGACCCCAAGGACGAGGCCGTGGTGCGCTGCTCGGTCGATCTGGCCCGTTCCCTCGGCCTCGACGTGGTGGCCGAGGGAGTGGAGACGGAGGAGGTGCGCGGCCTGCTGGAGGGCATGGGAGTGAGCGTCATCCAAGGATGGCTGGTGGCCCCGGCCCTGTCGGCCGCCGACGCGACCGGATGGCTGCGCCGTACGGCGGCGCCGGGGTGCGCATGACCGTCCCGGGCGGCGCCGACCGCCCGGGACGGTCGGACCGCTACCTGGCCCGGGCGGCCTGGACGGCCGCGTCGAGGATCAGGTCGGTGACGGCCTTGGGGTGCGAGACCGTGACCGCGTGGGAGGAGTCCACTTCCACGGTGTGGGCCTGAGCGCGCTCGGCCATGAACTGCTGGGCCGCCGGGGGGATCGCCTTGTCCTGCTTCGCCACGAGGTACCAAGACGGGATGGACCGCCAGGCCGCGGCGGCGCTGGTGTCGCCCAGGCTCGACGCCTCGACCGGCCGCTGCGTGGCCGCGAGCACGGACGCCTTCCAGGCGGGCAGGTCCCCGGCGAAGGCCTGGCGGAACTTGTCCGGCTTGATGGACAGGTCCGTCCCGGCGGTTCCGTCGGCACGGGTGTAGGGCACCGTGGCAAGTGACTCGGGGAGCTGGCTGCCCGGGAACCGGCCGAGGACGTCGTTGGCGCTCTCGCCCGTGTCCGGGGCGATGGCCGCGACGTACACGAGGGCCTTCACCTGCGCGGAGCCGGCAGCGGCGTTGGTGATCACTTCACCGCCGTAGGAGTGGCCGGCCAGGACCACCGGTCCGGGGATCCCCTTCAGCACCTCGGCGACGTAGGCCGAGTCGGAGGCCAGTCCGCGCAGCGGGTTCGCCGCGGCGACCACCTTGTACCCCCGGGCCTGGAGGCGCTGGACGACGTCGCTCCACGCCGAGGAGTCGGCGAAGGCCCCGTGCACCAGGACGATGGTGGGCTTCTGCCGGGGCGCGTCCGTCGCGAAGGCCCCCGAAGTGCCGAGAGCGATCGTCCCAGCACTCAGGACGACAGCGGCGGTGAGGGTTGCACCAGTTCTATTGATTCTCAACGTTCCGTTCCTTTCAGGATCGTTGTCCGATCCTGCGCGGGTCCGACCGCGCTGCCATCGTCCATCGGGCGCGGCCGGACGCCATACCTCACCTCCCCCGGAAACACCGGCTGCCGGGGGTTGTCCGTACGGGACGACGTGTGTGCGTCTGCCGGACCGTGCGTGCGGTGCGCGGCCCCTCCGGACGACGCCGCTCATCCGCGCCGCACCTCCGATCGGTGGAGGTGGTGGCGGGCCGTGGTCCGGAGCATGAAGGGGATCCGGGAGAGACGCGCCCGTGGCGGATCCGCCGTACTGCGAAAGGCCCCGAGGATGATCAGCAAGGTGACGCGGCCGGCCGTCGTGTGCGCGGGCCTGGCAAGCGCGGTGTCCCTCCTGGTGTGCGGGCCTCCTGCCCATGCGCTGGAGGCGCCGCGGGCGGTCGCGACGGCCACCGCCGAAACGGCCGATGGCGCCGTCAGCTGCACCTCGGCGGACCGGGCCACGGCGCGGACACTCACCACGGACATAGCCGAGGCACTACGGACGCGCCGGAGCACCGTCTCCCTCGCCCTGGACGACCGAGGAACCGCGACCACGTGCGTGCTCGCGCCGCAGCGGCAGTACGACGCCGCGAGCGTCTCCAAACCGATCATCCTCGGTGCCCTGCTGCGGGCCCGCGGCGGACGGCTCTCCGCCGAAGAGGAGGAACTGGCGCGCAAGATGATCGTGACGTCGGACAACGACGCCGCGTCCGCACTGTGGAAGGAACTGTCCACGACCGGCAGCGACGGGGTCACCCGGCCGACCGGCGTGGAGCAGTTCCTGAAGGCGGCCGGCCTGAACGGGATCGCACCGGGCCCGGGCGGCGCCTTCGGACTCACCCGGGTCGACGCACAGGACCTGGTCAGGCTGCTGAGGGTCTTCCGCGGCGAGGGCGGGGTGCTCACTTCCGCCGAGGGCTCGTACGCACTCGGCCTCATGCACGAGGTCCGCAACGACCAGCGGTGG
The DNA here is from genome assembly GCF_026340675.1 of Streptomyces sp. NBC_01264. NCBI lineage: Bacteria > Bacillati > Actinomycetota > Actinomycetes > Kitasatosporales > Streptomycetaceae > Streptomyces > Streptomyces sp. NBC_01264. The sequence continues at coordinate 388,695 of NZ_JAPEOX010000002.1, read as the reverse complement.
GGAACGCCGGCCTCGGCGCCCCGGGATGCCGAGGTCCACGTCAAGAACGGCTGGCTGCAGCGGTCCGACAAGGCGGAGGAGCCCGCCGACCGCGGTGACTGGAGGATCAACAGCATGGCCGCCTTCACCGGCGCCGGCCACGACTACGACCTGGTCGTACTGACCCAGAACAACCGGGCCCCCGCGGGGCAGCCCGCTCGTGAGGGCTACCGGTACGGCATCGCCACGGTCGAGGGCGTGGCGAAGGCGGTGCACTCCGCTCTGAATGCCGGTCCGTCCGCCGGCCCACCGCGGCCGGGGCAACCGGATGCCCCGACCGCCGGGACGGCGCCGCCGCGTGCGGCTGCCGCAGCGGCGGAGCCCCGCCGGGCCGCGGACGGCCCGGCGCAGTGGGCCCTGGACGGCGGACTGGCGGGGGCAGGACTGGCCGCGGTCCTGGTGGGCCGCCGCGTACTGCTCCCCACCCCCGTGAAGGACGACAGCTGACCGTCCGGTTCTGAGCGGCTGCGCGACGTGCTGCCCGGAACGGCATGGTGCGCGCGCCGTGCGCGTGATGGGCTTTCCCTCAATGACGACGCGTTCGCGCGGGAAGGAGCCGGAGATGCCGGAGACGACGTACACGACCGTGCTGGGGACGCTGCTCTGGCGAGCGCCGGACGGCGAGTACGGGCTCGTGCGCCCGAACGACCGGGAGGGCCTCGACCTGCTGGTCCACCGCTCCGACATGGTGACGGATCCTCAGGCGGCGATGCCCGCCGAGGGCGACGCCGTCCTCTACGAGCTGTGCACGGACGCCCAGGGCCCGCGGGCCCGCAGCGTCCGCCGTCGCACCTGACCGGGGAGCCGCCTCGCGGGCACCGGCACGACGGATGGCCCGGCCCCACGTCCCCGTGGAGGCCGGGCCGTCCGCCGTACCCGTGAGGTGTCCGTCCGCGCGCTACGGGCTCAGAGCCCGGCCGATGAGTGGTCGGCCCCGATGACGAGGGTGAGGCCCGTGCCCGGCGCACCCGCGCTGGCCGGGCGCAGCCGGGACGGGTCGAGGTTGAGCGCGTCGGCGAGTGCGCGCGCTGCCGGTTCGCCGCCCGGTCCGTACCGGATCACGGTGGCCGGCTCCGGCGCGGCGGTGTTGCCCGTGGTGACCTTGCCGAAGCCGGCCGCGGTCACCTTCGGGGCGATCCCGGCGGCCTTGCCGGTCTCGTCGCTCCCGTTGAGCACGGCGACCTCGGTGGCGGCTCGTACGGCGGCGGTGGCACCACCCGCGTCCCGGGCGCCCGTCCCGGACCCGACGAGGGGCTTCCCGGCCCCGTCGACCGGCCGGTCCTCGCGCAGCGCGGCGAAGAGCTCGGCGGCTGCGGGCTTCCACACGACATTGGCCTTGTCGGCCGGAACCTCCAGGGAGCGCGGCTGGTTCGGTACGGTGACGAACGTCAGGCCGCCCTCGGGCATGGCCCGGAAGTCCTGGGCGAGCCCCAGCAGGCCGGACAGACCGCCCAGTTCGCTGTCGACGGTCAGGGACGTGGTCGCCGCGTCGGCGAGCCGGTACATCGCGGGAGCGTCCAGCTTCTTGTCCCGGACGGACCTGAAGATCTCGGTCAGCAGCTCCTGCTGGCGTCCGATGCGTCCGATGTCGCTGCCGTCGCCGAGCGAGTAGCGTGCCCGGGCGAAGCCCAGGGCCTGCTCGCCGTCGAGCTGTTGGCAGCCGGCGGGCAGCGACACGGAGGCCTTCTTGTCGTGGATGGCCTGCGGCAGGCACATGCGGACACCTCCGAGCGCGTCCACCATGCTCTTGAGGCCGGAAAAGTCGATCTCCATGAAATGGTCGATGTGCAGACCTGTGTTCAGTTCGACGGTCTTGATGGCGCAGGCCGCGCCGCCCGCGACCCCGCCGTGCGAACTGCCTTTCGCGAAAGCACTGTTGATCTTCGCCTTGGTCGGCCGGGACGTCTTGCCGTCGCCGAGGTCGCAGCTGGGGATGTCCACCCAGGAGTCACGCGGCAGTGACACCACCGTCGCCCGCCGGTGGTCCGCCGAAAGGTGCAGCACCATCAGGGTGTCCGACTGTTGGCTGGTGTACCCCTTCCCGTAGGCGCCGCCGGTGCCCGCCCTGCTGTCCGAGCCGATCAGGGCGATGTTGACGGCCCCCCGCGGAGACCGGGCGGGCCGGTCGTCCCCCAGCGCGGAGGCGAGGTCGGCCGACGTGATGTTGCCGTCCAGCTTCTCGTAGCAGGCGTATGCCAGCGCGCCGCCTCCCAGGGTCATGACGAGGGCCGCGAGCGTGCCGGCCTTGAGCAGGCGCCGCCGCCGGGAGCGGCCGCAGGCCCGCCGCGGCTGCCCGGGGAGCGGGGCGCGTGCGGGCCGGCCGGCGCCGGACCTGGGTGCCCGTCGACGGTGCTCCCTGCTCATCGTGCCCGCCGCTTGCGTCGGGGGGGAGCGGGAGTCACGAGGTGCCAGACCTCCTGGCGCAGCCGGTAGAAGGTCCGCCGCGTCGCGGAGGGACCGGCCTCCCGGGGCCGGGGGAGCGGGCCGTCCGTGCAGGTGGTGTCGGTGGAGGCGTGCAGCATTTCGGGGCGGAGCCTTTCAGGGAGCGAGGCGCAGCTGCGCCACGGGGCCTTCCATGCTGGCGGTCCGGACCTTAGGGATTCCTTGACGCGGGACTGCGGGAAGGTGATGCCGGCCAGGAAATCCGGCAGGTGGAAGACCGGGGGCGGGGACACCCGGAAGGACCGGGGGACCGTCGGGCCGGCGACGGCCGGGTCGACGACGACGGCCGTGGGTGTCCGTCCCCCCGTCCGGCCCGGCGGGGGGCGGATCAGGGGCTTTCGACGAGCTCCATGCACTGCACCGACCCGCATGCGTCCGTATAGAAGACACGCTGGACGCCCGCCTCCCAGAGGGCCCGCTGACACCGGGGGCACGGCCGGGCCATCGCCGGACGGAGGCGCGCGTCCAGGCGGGCCACGTACAGGGTGGCCCCCTCCGTGTGCCGGGCGCGTCGCAGGGCGGCCACTTCGGCATGGAAGGTGCTGTTGCGGAAGTCGACGAAGGGCGAGTTGCGCTTCTTGTTCGGGGCGGCCGCGACGACGCGGTTCCCGCGCACCAGCACGGCGCCCATCGTGTACCGGCAGCCCGACCGTGCCGCCTGGCGCAGTGCGGCCTGCATCCAGCCGGTACGGGAATGACGGGACGTGGGGACCTCGACGGCGAGCATGGGCTTCTCCTGCGAACGGGACGGCGCCTGACCGGGGACGGGCGGCGGGGAGTCCGTGGCGTGGCGGATGCCGGTCACAGCGTCGCGCCGGCGGAGCCCCGAGGGATCCACCGGCCGGACGGTGCCGCGGTGGAGGGGCTCCTCCGGTCGGTGGAGGGGCAGCGGCGCGGTGAACGCTTCAGGCCGCCATGGAGCGGAACACCTCGGGGACCAGTGGCAGCCTCGCACCCATCACCGTGTACTCCCCGGAGCCGGCCGGTGGGACCACCAGGTCGCGGTATCCGAAGCGCTGGTAGAGCCGCCGTGCGGCCGTCGGTCCGTCCGGGGTCGTCAGGACGACGCGACGCTCCGAAGCGCGCGAACAGAGCGAGGTGAGCAGCAGCGTGCCCAGCCCGCGGCGCTGGAACGACGGCAGCATGTGCAGTTCGCAGACGTAGAACGTGTCCTGCGCCCACGAGCTGTGGCCCGCATGGTGCAGGCGGGCCAGGACGGGTGCCCGCCACGGATAGTCCTCGTCGGCCCCGACGCCGTACGCGAAGCCCACCATCCGTCCGCCCTCGAAGGCGCCGAGCGCGGTCAGACCGCACGCTCCCCGGGCGCGTCGTACGGCCAGCTGGGCGTCGAGCGCGTCGGAGGGCAGCCCGAGCGCCTGGGCCTGGATCCGGAGGGTTTCCTCCGGCCGGGCGGAGATGTCGATGCCCTGGATGGCCGGCGCGGACCTTCTGGTGCGGACGTGCATGGTGCGGACCCTTACGGCAGGAGACGGCTGATGCGCGGAACCGGACAGCCCGGTGCCGCGGTGGCCCGTCGGGTGGGCCTCACCCAGCCGATCACGTCAGGCGGACCGGGGGCAGTGCCGTCGGGGCAGCCGCCGGGGCAGACCTCCCGGGGCTCCCGCGACCCCGGGCGCGTTCGCGGCGCCATGGCGGAAGGACTGCGCGCACGGGTGCCCCAAAGGGATCGGCCCGGACCCGCCTCTGACAGCAGCATGGCGAACCCGGACACCGCAGCGCCGGACCAGCGCCGCGGTGACGAGGAAACATATTTCCGCCACTGCAACGGAGTTGATTGACATGGGTTCGAGAATAGATCTGGTCGTCGGAGGCGTACGGGCCGCAGAGCTGGTCAACGCCTACCGGGAACGCCTGGAGCGACTGGACCTCCTCCCCCCGTCCGCCGCGCTCGAAGTCGCCTGCTACGCCTACGCCTCCGGCTGCGTCCATCTCCTCGTCGCCCCGGGCCAGGCATGGGTGCGCAGCACGGCCGTGGACGACGGCGATGGCCCCGATGCGAAGGAACTGCTCGTCCTGGAGGTCGAGAACAGCGAAGCCGGCCATTTCGCGGTGTGCCGCGAGCCCTGCGGCATCGTCGCAAGGGTGCCGCTGGACGCACTCGGCCGGAACTTCGAACTCTCCCGCTGGCCCCAGGACCAGGACCAGCTGAACAGCTGGTGATCGTCCACGCCGCCCGGAGGCGTGGAACGGGCCGCAGGACTGTCCGATCGGGCAGGACTCTCGCACACCGGTCCGCCTAGCGTGCGTCCGACCACCGGTGCGCACACCGGATCGTCCGCACGGAGGAGCACCGCATGGAGACGAACGAAAAGAAGACGGGGCACGTCCCCGCAGGCCTGACGGCCGAGGACGCCGCGTACGTGAGGAAGCGCGGCCCCCTGCCCGTGTACGGGTACCGGCGCAAGGACGCGCGGCGCCACGCGCTGCTGGTGCGAGCGCACCTGGAGGCCGTCGGCCGGTTCACCGCCGCCGACCACCTGACCCGCGTGATGGCCGGCAAGGAACTGCAGAAGGCCGAGGCCCTGCTGCTCGGCAAGGCCGTCGCCGAACTCCACGCCGAGCTGGCGGGCGGCACCCGGACCGGCGGTCCGGGGAAGGCCGGCTCGGTTCCCGTTCCGGTCCGCACGGAGCAGGACGCGCGCGTCGCACTCGGCCGGGCCGTCGGCCTGCTCAAGGAACTGGCGGCGTCGAAGGAGGACATGGCGCAGTGCCTGATGTCCGCGCTGCGCCTGGAGGACAGCCTGGCCTGGCGCGCTCCCGGAGACGCCCGCCCGGCCAAGGCCGGGGCGCACACCGCGGAGCAGGACCTGTCCCGCCTCCTGTCCCGCCTCCTGTCCGGCCTCCTGGAAGCGGAACGCGCACTGCGTGACAGCGCCCGCGCACTCGACGGAACTCTGCGGTCCGATCCCGGGGAGGCTGGGCACGACGCGGATCTGAGGGCATCGCTCGGCCGGGCGCGCGGCGACCTGGCAGGGCTCCGGACGGCCGTCGAGAAGTACCACGACACGATGGCGCAGCTCTGCGGGGACCTGTGGGAACGGGCGGTCGACACCGCCCGGGCCGAGTTCACCGGAGCCGTTGACCACTACGACCCCGCCTTCGCGCTGAAGATCACGACCTTCAAGGCGGCGGTGACGGTGCTGAGCGCCGCCTGCACGGCCGCATCGGCTGTCTGCCCGCCCTTGTCGGCCGTCACCGTGGGCATCGCGGTCGCCGGATTCCTGGGGCCGGGGGCGGCTCTGAAGAGCCGTGCCGCCCGGGAGACGGCCGACCCCACCAGGGTCGTGGAACTGTTGCGGACCAAGGTCGTTCCCACGCGCAAGCTGGACGAGGCGGCGCGGGACAGGAGCGGCACGGGCCGGGCCGCGAAGAACGGGCTGCGAAGCGCCGCGAACAGGTCGGCTGACGTACTGGACACCACGAACGAAGCCTTCGGCGTCGGCTCCAACGTCCTGAGCGCGGGATCGCCCTTCCAACAGGAAATGGCGACGGCGGCGGCCGCTCTGGCGGAGAACGTCCTGCTCATGACGACGACACCGGCCGGCGCTGCCGTGGGCCTCGTCTCCGTCGTCCGTGACGCGGCGGCATCCGAACTGCGGACCCCGGTTCCGGTCGGCGACGAGGAGGCACGCGGGAAGCTGCCCGGTGACGCCCGCGCCGTGGTCCGGGCGGCCGACCCTTCCCTCGTGCGCCCCGCGCGAGCGCAGACCCCGGCGAACCGGCCGGGCGCAGTTCCGCTACCCAACCGCTGCACCGCCGCGCACGCCTTCCGGCTCTGGAACGAGGTCACCCTGAGCTGGTTCGTGGGCAGGGCCGTGTTCACGCTCCACCGCGCCGACGCGGCGACCCTACGCGAGTACGGGCCCTGCATGGTCGTCGACGGGCTGACCGTGGACTTCGACGACGTGTACGGCACGGTGCGCCCGATGGACCTGAGCCGTACGTCGGTGGTCGCCGGGGTGCTGGTGACGGACCTGGCCTCCGCGGTCGGCGGAACGCTTTGCGCGGCACGGGTCGACCCCACGGGAGAGGTGGAGCTGCTGAACCCCGAACGGTTCCTGCCCGACGAGATCGACGTCGTCCAGGCCTGCTCCCTGCTCGACCCCCAGTACCCGGGGCGGGTCCTCGACCCGGCGACCCCCTACTACCAGCTGGGGTACGCGCGACTGCACGTGTCCTACGCCGGCCCGGGCGAGCAGGACTCGTACGCATGGCAGGTGGAGAACCTGTACGAGACGCTGCCCCAGGTGGAGGCCGAGCCGTTCGCCCGCTGGCTGGAACAGGCACAGGAGACGGCCCGCACGCGCACCCAGGCCGCCGTCGGGCAGGACTACGAGGACGCCCGCTCCTGACGGGTCTCAGGCGGCCACGGCCCGGCGCCGGGGCTCCGCCGCCGGGGCGGGCAGACGCGCGGGGCGACGGCCGGTGCCCCGGCGGGCGGGCGCGGGAACAGAGCCTGCCGCGGCCTCGGCCAGAGGCTCCGCGGGCGCGTCCGCGGCCCGGCGGCGCTGGGTGTTCCGGCAGGGCCGGCAGAGCGGAATCTGCTCCCGGCGGTGGATCGCGTATCCCTCGGCCGTCCCGCAGGCGCCCGTCCACTCCGGTTCGGCGGCCGGGTCGTCGATCGTCTCCTCGTCCCAGCACCACGGCGGGACATAACCGTTCTTCCGGGCCCGGGACCTCGTCGTGCTGATGTGCCAGGCGCTGCGCCCGACCTCGGTGGGGTCGGTGTGCTGGTACTTCTCGTAGAAGGATGCGATGCGCTGCGCCGTGGCCGCGTACACGAACCGGCGGCCGCGGTGGCCCAGCATCAGGGTGTTCAGGTTCCCCGCGGAGATGCCCAGTTCCTCCGCCATCCACACGCAGTCGTACCCCAGGGCGTTGAGCGCCTGGAGGCGACGGCGGGTGCCGAGCGGCGGCAGGTGCGCGCCGGAGCGGATCCGGGGCGCGGGCCGCTCCAGCCGGATGCCCCAGAGCTTGTCGATCGTCGACTGGAGCAGGCAGTCCACGGTCACGCGCTCGCCGCGCACGACCCGGTAGCCCTTGATCAGGTGCATGATCGTATCCCGGCTCACACCGCTCTGGGCGGCCATCGCGTGGGAGGTCATGCCGCCCTCGTAGTACAGGCTGTGGCAGTGCCGCCGGACGGCGGCGACGTCCTTGCTCCGGGACGGAGTGCCGCGCTCTACCAGGTACCTGCGCCGCTTGACCTCGCGACGCTCCGTCGCCCTCTGTTCCGCGGTCATCTCGGCCCGGCGCGTGTACCTGGACAATGTCTTCACCCTTCGGCGATGGCTCGGTGGGGGGCGGTGGCAGGGCGCCGACGGCGCCCGTAATCCCAACGTAGGCACCGCGGCCCGGCCGCTCCTCCCCCGATCGGGGGTCCCGGGCGGGGGAGGAGCGGCCGGGCGGGTGGACCACCTGCGCGGATCGGCCTCAGCAGGCCTCGGTCTCGTCCGCCAGGTGGCGCAGTACGTCGGTGGGGGACTGGCGCCGGGCGAACACGGCCCGCTGTCGTGCGGCGGACGAACCGTTGCGCAGCATGTCGCCGAGGGTCCGCGCGACGTGGTCGTAGTCCCCGGCCGCTTCGAGGTGCGGACCGAGGAGGTCGACGAGCTGCCACGCGAGGGTCGCGGCCGGCACTTCCGCGCCGGTGAAGGGGTCCAGGCCCGTGCCTTCGAGGCCGTCCCGCGCCGCGCGCCAGCGCGCGAGCCGCAGTCCCCGGTCGGAGACCGCCGGGCTGGTGATCATGCCGGGGTCCTCTGCCGCGAAGTGGGCCACCAGAGCCCTGGACAGGGCTGCCTGGAGGAGGGCACCGTCCAGGCGGGGCGACATGTCGGGGGCGCGGAGTTCGAGGGTGGGCCAGGCCGCGCTGGGGCGGAGGTCCCAGTAGACCATTCCCTCGTCCAGTGCGGCGCCGGAGTCGATCAGGCTTCGTACTGCGCCGTCGTACCCGGCCGTGGACAGGAAGTGCGGCGGCAGCCCGGCGGACGGCCAGGACGACCAGGCGACCGTCCGCCAGCTCGCGTGTCCGGTGTCGCGTCCGTTCCAGAACGGCGAGCCGGCCGCCAGGGCGACGAAGGTGGGGATCCAGGGGCGCATCCGGTTGGAAGCGCGCACGGCGGTGTCCTTGTCGAGCGTTCCGACGTGGACGTGGCGACCGCACTGGACGAGGTTGTCGGTCAGCGGACCGAAGAGGGCCTGGCGGGTCTGCCGCCGCTCCCTGTCGAGGTTCAGAGCCAGCGGGGAGGGCGGGGCGAGCACCGGGGAGGCCGAGGCGACCAGGCGGTAGCCGCGGGCACGGGCGGCGGTGGCGAGGACGCGGCGTGCGTCGGTCAGGCTGTCGCGCAGGCCCTCGAGGGTGTGGTGCACCGGGGTGGCCGTCTCCACCTGGTAGAGGGTGCCCTCCCCGTGGAAGGCGTGGCCGGAGTCCGCGACGTCGGCGAGGATCTGGGGGGCGGCGGGTACCAGCTGCCAGGTCCGGGCGTCGAGGAGGAGGTACTCCTCCTCGACGCCCAGCGTCAGGGTGGGCGCCGGACGGTCCGCTGCGCGGAGCAGGGGGGTGCGGGGGAGGGGAGTCAGCGTGCCGGTACCCGGCAGGGGAGACAGAATTCTGGTGTTCAACGAATTCTCGCCAATCGGACGGGCCGGAACGGCACGGGTTTCCGGCGTTGATGGGGCCGACAGGCCGGCCGCACGCCGCGGTGTGGCGGCCCGGCCGGGATTCGGGGGACCGGAGTCCCGGCCGGGCACGTTCCCATGCTGGTCCGGCACGTGCCGTCGGGGCTCCACCGATCGGCGGGCCCGGGCGGTGGATGCGGCTACAACGACCGCCAGTGCGCACCGGGCCACACCACGGCGAAGGCCTCACCGACGACGGCACCGTCCGGTATCGAGCCCCCGTGGCCGTTGTCGAGGTGCGCACGTGAATCCGCCGAATTCCCCCGGTTGTCGCCGAGTACGAACAGCCGCCCGGGCGGAACGGTGACGCGGAACGGAGCGGCGGCGCGGGCCGGCCCGGAGGGCGTCCCGGGCGGCGGATCGGCCGGCACGCCGTCGACGCGCACGCGCCCCTGCGCATCCCCTTCGACGGTGTCCCCACCGACCGCGACGACGCGCTTGATCAGGTTCCGGCCGTCCGTGCTGGGCATGAGCCCGAGCGCGGCGAGCACCCCCTGGCCGGGGAATCCGCCGGAGCGGGGGGTGACGTCGTGCTGCAGCCAGCCGCCCGGGTCGGTGAAGACGACGACGTCACCGCGTGAGGGAGCGCTCCCGGTCCATCGGCTGAACGTGTCGACGAGGACCCGGTCACCGACCCGGAGGGTCGGATCCATCGAGGCGGAAGGGATCGCGAAGGCCTGCGCGACGAAGGTCTTGAGCAGCAGCGTCAGCAGGATGCCACCGCACAGGATCGCGGCGAGGCGGCGCGGGACCCGGCCCGCACGGCGCCTGCGCACCCTGCGGGCCAGGCGACGCCGTTGCGCCCTGCCGGGCCGCGGTGCCACGGGGCGGGGCCCGGCGGCAGAAGAGGATCCTGCTCCTGCTCCGGGGCTGTCAGCGGTCCGGCGCCGACGGCCGGAAGGGGCGGTGAGACGCATGGCGGGGCCAAACTGCCGGCAGAGCCGACGGACTGCGAGGGCGGACACAAGACGTGTCCAGCGTGCGACCCGCAGGGTTAACGGGACGCTGGCGCCGCCCCAAGGCGTGCCCTGCGCCGGTGCGGGCTCAGGGGCGGCGCGGGCTCAAGGACGGCGGCGCGTACCGCCGGACGGTTGCTCGGCCCGGCGGCCACGCCCGGCGGACGCCGGAGCCGCGGCGGAGGAGCCGGTGACGGGCGGCAGGGAGATCCCGACGCAGGTACCCGCCGGCCCCGAGTCGATCGTGAGCGTGCCGAGGGCGGCCTCCGTGCGCACGCGCAGCGAGGCGAGCCCGATGTGTCCGTCGAGCAGCTTGTCCTGGGGTTCTCCCGGGGCGATGCCGTGGCCGTCGTCGCGCACCTCCAGCCGCCACACGCCCGCCTCGTCCGTCAGGGAGACGCTGAAACGGGTGGCCTGCGCGTGCAGCACGACGTTGTTGAGGAGTTCGCGGGCCGCCGTGAACACGATGGCCTCGCGGGGGTCGGGGTGCCGCGCATCGTGGTCGACGGTCACCACGCACTCGCCCTCCAGGCCCGCCCGCGCCACCGTGGTGTCGGCCAGCAGCTCCAGCACGTGCCCTATGCCCGTCGCCTCCAGAGTCAGCGGGTGCAGTTCGGCGGTGAGGCACCGGAGCTGCCGTGCGATGTCGAGCAGCCTGACCCGAGCCGTGGCGACGTCGTCCGGTCCGCCGAGCCGCCGAGAGGTTCCCAGCTCCAGCCGTACGGCCAGCACGGACTGGAGCGGACCGTCGTGGAGCAGCTCCGCCAGGACGGCACGCTCCCGTTCCTCGGCGGACATGACCTCCGCCAGCAGCTGCGCCCGCTCGCAGGTCAGCTGGTCGATCCGTTCGGACCGCTCCTGGTGCTGCCGCGCCACGGCCAGGCACGCGAGGCAGGTCAGCAGGAACAGGGCGAGGACCGCGACGGTGTTCTCGTCGGTGCGCACCCGCAGCCGTGTGTCCGCTGTCAGTAGTACCGCGTACGTGGCGAGACAGACACCGGCGATGGTGGCGGTGTGCCGCACCGGGAGCTGGAATCCAGCGGACATCGGTACCAGGAACAGGGCGAGCGCGAGCGCGGGTGCCCCGTCCGAGATCAGTTGGAGGACGACCACGACCGCCAGGTCTCCCCACAGCAGTGCGGCGGCGAACCTGGTGTAGGGGCGCAGCACCGGCAGGCGGGGGCGGGCCGCCAGCGCCGCCGCCACGAGGGCGCCGTAGCCGGCGACCAACCCGGTCTCGGGCCACGGCAGAGAGAAGCCGCCGGACCGTTCGAGTGCGCAGGCCAGCACGAGGACGGCCAGGAAACCGAACCTGAGCCAGGCGGCGATCCGTAGGAGGTCCGCGAGGTGCCAGGTATGGACGGCGGCCAGTCCGCCGCCGGAAAGGGTGCCCGCGGTCCGGGTGCGGAGCGGGGGCTCGGATGCGTCGTTCACAGGACAATCCCGGATGTGGGGGACCGCTATCGACTGCCCGGAGGAGCGCTCGGACGTGCTCCCGTGGTGGTGTTCCGTGGCGGGGGCCCGTGACCGCGACCGGAGGGCCGCGGCCGGATTGCCCTCGTGACCGCTAATCGAGGATCCCCCGCCGCATGGCCTCCGCGACGATGGCAGCCCGCCCCGATACTCCGAGCTTGTCGCAGACGTGCTGGATGTGGGTCTTGACCGTCGACGGTGCCAGGTACACCGAGCGGGCGATGTCCGGGGTGGACATCCCCGACGCCAGCATCTTGAGGATCTCCTTCTCCCGCTGGGTCAGATGCGGGTCGCGTATCTCGGTGCGGGTACGGATCTCGGAGATCAGCCCCGCGGTGAGCCGCGGAGGCAGCACCGGATCACCCTGGTGACATGCTTTGACGGCCTGCACGATCTCGTGGGGTTCGACGTCCTTGGTGAGGTACCCCCAGGCTCCGTCCCGCAGCGCCTGGTACACGGTCGCGTTCTCCGTGAAGGCGGAGAGGATCAGCATCCTGGTGGAAGAACCGGACTGGACCGCGGACCGGGCGACCTGGGCACCGTCGAGGCCCGGCATGCGGTGATCGAGGACGGCGACGTCGGGCTCGTCCTCGATGATGCCGGACAGGGCTTCCTTGCCGTCCTGGCAGACGCGGACGACGTCGAGGCCCTCGTCGGACTCCAGCTCCCGGTGCACCCCGTTCCGGTAGACGGGGTGGTCATCCGCGATCAGGACGCGAATGCGCGACCGGGGCGTGGTGTTCATGTAAAAAGCCTCCGTAGGGTGATGACGCCCCATCCTCTCCGCCACCACCCGGAGCCGGAGGAGGCATACGGGCAGCGAATCGGCCGATACGAGTCGACCCCTTCGGGGGATTGACAAATACCCCATCGGCGTAGTGACTTCGACCCTCGTGATTTAGCCGGCGAAACGGTCACGTCCGTCCGCGTGGTGACTGCCGAGCGAGGCCGACCGTACCCGGACGAGCCATCGCCCCCTTCTTCGGCGCACCGGTCGGACCGCCCGAGGGCGCGTCAGACAGTCCCGAATGGCTGCCCTTCCGGCGCCTGTGCCGGACGCGCGTACCTCTGAGGATGTCCTGCGATGCACCATCGGAAAGACGGACGAAAGGCCCGCACATGGGAAGCGGAAAGCGTCGAGCTTCACGCAAGTTGGCGTGGATCGGAGCGGTGCTGTTTGCACTACTCGCATCCACACTGGCACTTGAGTATGCGAAGGCGGAAACCAAGGGGGCGGCAGCTCTTCCGGCGACTCCTGATTTCAAGAACGGAAGCTTCGAAAATCCGGCTGTCAGTGTGGAAAGGCATCCGGCAATGCCGACGGATTGGACGGCTTGGGTTTCCGGGGGAGAGGGTCCGATCATGACCCATGGGATATATTCGCCGAGCGATGAGTTTCAAACCGTCGTGGTGCGCAGCGGCGGTATTATGCAGAAGTTTAATATGGTGGGTAAAGAGCTGCGCTACAGTTTCGATGCGCGCTCCGCCTATGGTGGCGTGCCGCAGGATCTCACTTACCTTGCGGGGGCGGATTGGCGACAGAGTAAAACCGTGCAAGTGCCGTGGAACAAGTGGGAACACTTTTCTGGCATCACCGCGGACAGCGGCGGCGGCATCATGGCATTCAAGTCGGCGCCCGGGCAGGAAATAGCAATCGACAATGTCAAGGTCGAGTACCTTCCCGAGGTGGAAGGTGCTTATCCTGCGAGCGCCCCGTCCCTCAGCGTCGATAAATCCGTAACGATGACCGCCGATGTAACTCAGACTGGTGGCGGGCCAGGTCATGCAGCCTTCCTCGAAGTGCAGCTTCCAGCGGGAGTCAAATATGCGGGCTCCGCGAAAGTTGGTCGCGTCCAGGGCAATGACGTGAACTTCGCGGATGTCACTGCCAAGGTCGCTGGAAAAAAACTCACGATCCCGATTGGCAGCACACCCGGAGGGTCGGGGGGGGAGATTAGGCTGGGTGAGCGCTACAGAGCTGAGTACACGGTACAGGTCGACCAGGTGAGCGATCTGCGCGATACCGGAAGTGAGGTCCTGCCATCGAGCCTGTTGGTCAATGGCGGGTCGAAGTGGCTCAGTTCGGCCGTCATTGTGACGCCTCGCGCTGATGTCGGGTTCGATGGTGGTGGCTTCACCAATGAGAAGGGATATCAGGTCGGCGACAGGGCCGATGTCGACCTCGTTGTGAAGAACAATGGCCCGAATAATGCGCAGAACGTTGTCATCAATGTCGAAAAGCCGACCGGTTTTCAGGATTTCAAGCCGATCGCGCCACTGCCGCAGGGTGTTACCTGCAGCGAGGGGGGCGACACCTACGAGTGCAAGCTCGGATCGCTGGCAGAACATGGATCGAGCAAACTCACCTTCTCCGGTGAAGTGAAAAACTCGGGCTCTCTCAAAGTTGAAGCCAATCTCACGTCGAGTACCATCAACTTGAAGAGGAAGAATATTTCTGCTACCTATTCGACCACCTCGAGTAATCGTATCGACCTTGGTGTCAAGGCTGAAATTCAGAAAAATGACGGTGTCTCGCTCCCGGTGGGCAGTGTGGTGAAACCGGGCGACAAGCTAAAGCTCGTCGTGAAGGCCGACAATGCCGGGCCTGCCCGCACGCAGAATTTCCGCGTGGATCTGCCGCTCCCTGCCGGCGTCAAGCTCGATGAAGGCGTGGACGGCTACGACAAGACGACCGGAATGTGGGCTGTGGGCTTGATGGAGCCCCAGAAGGATGCGACTTTGACGCTTCCGGTTACCGTTCTCGCCGATGAGAGCAAGGTTGCCCTCAGAGCGGAAGTCGATCCGGAGTCGTACAAAAATTTGGAAGAGGTCGAACTCGGGAACAATGTTTCCCAGACCTCCGTGGACATCGAGCGAAGCGCCACGTTGAACGTGGGTGTTTCGGTCGTGCCTCCTGCCGGTGATCCGAAGGACTACACGCCCGGTGACGAGGTCACGTACAAGATCGCTGTTTCGAACGACGGCCCGTCCAAGGCCTCGATGGTGAAGATCTCCCACGTCCTGCCCACGGCGATGAAGATGGAGGAGTGGACCGGTCCGGAGGGCACGTCGTACACGTCCAAGGACGGCACGTGGACCGTCCCCGGTATCGATTTCAAGCAGACGGCCGACTTGACGGTAAAGGGGATCGTTCCCACCGACCAGGAGAAGACTCTGTACCGGGTGTGCGTCACAGGCGCCGACATCCCTGACCCGCGTGGTTACGGGCCCTGCGACGACTCGAACAAGACCGAGGGTCACGTGGCCGTGAACGAGCTCAACGTGGTGCAGCTGGCCGCCGCCGACCTCACGGTCACTCCGGATGCCGGCACGGGCAGCCGTCCGCTGCCCGGCGAGAAGGTGTCGTGGACCGTGAAGACGGCAAATCCCGGCGTGTCCAAGGCACAGGGGCTCGAGATCGAGGTTCCGGTTCCTGCCGGGGTCGGGGACTCCGAGGCGACGCCCGGGTCGAACGGGGGCACGTACGAGGACGGTCTCTGGAAGCCGGCGGATGTGCCGATCGGTGGCCAGGCCGTCATCAAGATGACCGGTACGGTGCTCCCCGACCACGACAAGCTGGACTACCGGGCCACCCTGAAGCAGTCGAAGACGCCGCTGGACGAGAGTAAGGGCAGCAAGATCGGAGACTCGGTGGAGAAGAGCGTCGACGTGCAGCAGGTCGCGGGCCTCGACGTGTCCATCGCGGCGGTGGACGGCAAGGATGCCGTCAAGGTGGGCGAGCAGGCCAAGGTGAAGGTCACGGTCGCCAACAAGGAGGGCCCCTCGACGGCCCGCAATACGGTCGTCGAGGTCGGCATGCCGACGGTGAACGGCCTCACCCACGACGGCGGCGCGGACTTCAACGGTGAGCCGGGCGGTGAGGGTTTCGGGACCTGGAAGGTCGGAGACCTGAAGGCCGGGGAGGAGAAGTCACTGACGCTCACCTTCACCCCGGCGGAGGCGGAGGAGCTCCGGTTCGACGTACTGGCGGCGCGCTCGGACGCCGCCAACCCCCAGGAATGCCAGGACATCTGCGGCAGTACCAGCGTGAAGGTCACGGCCGACAAGCCCGATGACCCCGATGACCCCGGTAACCCGGATGACCCGGGCAAGCCCGACGACCCGGGCAACCCGGATGACCCGGGTAAGCCCGGTGATCCGACCCCGCCGCCCGGCGACGGGCAGAACCCGCCCGCCGACGACGGCGGCAAGGGAGACGACGGTGGTAAGTCGCTCGTCGACCAGGTCCTGGCGTCCACGGGCAGCAACGCCCTGTGGTGGGGAGGCGGGGCCCTGGGTGCGGCCGGCATCGGCGCGGCCCTGATGATCGCTGCCCGGCGCCGCCGCTGACCCGCTGCTGCGTGGACCGCGCACGGGCCGGCCCCGGAAGGGCCGCCCCCCTCCACCAAGGAGGCGGGGCGGTCACTTCCGGGGCCGGCCCGTGCCCGGTCGGAGGCTCAGCCGGCGGCCGAACCGTCGTTCCACTGGCTCCAGTCCAGGTTCCAGTCGCTCAGCCCGTTGCCCGGCTGGACGGCTGTGCCGCCCGAGTTCTTGACGATCACCACGTCACCGACCAGGGAGTTGTCGTAGAACCACGCGGCCGGGGTGTTCGGGTCCTTCCCGCCCTCGACGTCGCTGAGCCCGATGCAGCCGTGGCTGGTGTCCTCCTGGCCGAACACCTGCGGAGCCGCCCAGTAGTTGCCGTGGACGAACGTTCCCGAATCGGTCAGACGCATGGCGTGCGGCACGTCGGGGATGTCGTACTGAGGCTTGCCGTCCGGGCCGAGCAGCCCGACAGTGGCCCCGTCCATGGCGGTGGTCAGGCTCTTAGAGGAGATCACCATCGTGCCGTCGTACGTCGCGTGCTCGGGCGAACCCGCGGAAACCGGCAGCGTCTTGAGGGGGGTGCCGTCACGCACGACCGCCATCGTCTTCGCGGCGACATCGACCGTCGAGATCTGGGAGCGCCCCACAGTGAACTCTTCCGAGCTGTTCTGGACGCCCATCGCGGCCGGTCCCGCGGACACTCCGCCTAGGGCCAGCTGCACGTCGACCTTCGAGCCGGGCTGCCAGAACGCCTCGGGCCGGAAGTCGAGCCGGTTCGGCCCGAACCAGTGGCCGAGCACCTGCTGGCCGCTAGTGGAGGTGACCTTGATGTGCTGCTGGACCGTCCCCTGGTCGGCCACGGCCACCGGCTTGTCGAAGGTGACGGAGACCGGCATGCCGACGCCCACCGTGGACGAGTCGGACGGCGTCACCGTGGCGTGCAGCACGTCGGACGCCGGCACGGTCGTGAAGGACGCGTCCTGGGTCACCGCAGTGCCCGATGCGCCGCCCGCCAGGGCCGCGGCGTGCACGGTGTACGCGGTCCCCGGGGCCAGCGTTCCACCGGAGGACCAGTGCGTCCCGTCCGGCGAGAGCGCGCCCGAACCGTCGGCGCCTCCGGCGGCCGGGTCCATCGCCACCGACTCCAGGTGCCCGCCGCTCACGGAGACCGAGGCGTTCTGCCCGGGAGCGACCCCGGTGGCTCCGTCGGGCGGGTTGAACGAAATGCGCGCCGACTGGTGCGCGGCCGGGCCGGCGGCAGCGAACGTCCCGGCGCCGGAGCCCCAGGGCAGGGTGAGGGCCGTGGCCGCGGCAGCGGCGCACACCCCCGCCGAGAGCACGGCTGTCATGGTCGAGGAGGGCTTCTTCATACGTGACTCCGACGGGTTCTGCGGGATGTTCTGCGGGATGTGGGGAGACCGGGACGCCGCAGGACGTCAGGGCGCGGTCGTCGAGGGGAAGGAGAAGCCGTACCCGTGCTGGGTGAACCAGGGGAGCAACTGCGTGAGGGCCGCGACCGTCTCGGACCGGTTGCCGCCACCGTCGTGGAACAGGACGACGGGCCCGTTGCCGAGCTGCTCCTTCACGGCGGAGACGATCTGGTCCGTACCCGGGCGGCTCCAGTCCTTGGGGTCGACGTTCCACCCCAGCGGGCGCAGACCGTGCGACGCGGCGAACGCCCGGCTGGCCGGGGTGAAGGCACCGCCCGGAGCCCGGTAGTACTGGGCCTTCGCGACGCCGCCCGCGGCTGCGTCGATGCTGTTCTCCCCGCCGAGGATCTCCCCCTGCTGGTACGCGACGCTCTTGTGGTCCATCGTCATGTCGTGGTCCACGGAGTGGTCACAGAGCCGGTTGCCGGCCTCCGCGACCTCCTTGACCAGAGACGGGTACTTCTTGGCGTTGTTGCCGATCATGCAGAAGGTGGCGTGGGCGCCGTTGTCGTGAAGGACCTTGAGGACCTGGGGAGTCCACTCGGGACTCGGCCCGTCATCGATGGTGATGTCGACCGTACGGGGCCCGCCCTGCGAGGTTTTGGTGAAGCTGTTCGGGATGACCTGCGGGGTGGCGGCGGCGTCCGCCGAGGGGCTCGCGGCGGTGGCGGCGGGCGGCGGGGTCGCGGGAGCGGCCGAGGCCGATGTGGCGCCGCACGCCAGCGCCCCGAGCGCGAGTGCGGCCGTCGCGGCGAGGGCGGGAATCCGGAAACGCGGGCTGGCGGTCGTACGGGGCATGCCGGTGCTCCTTGCGGGGGCTCGAACGGGGGTGATGTCCCCATCGTGTCCCGACGGCCAAGCGAACGGCCTCCACCGATCGGCCCACTCGGGCGGGGGATGCCGGGGGCTGCCGCATCCCCCGGGCACGGCGGCCCACCGCGGGGCGATCGGAGGGTCTTTCGGAGGATTCGGCGCGGGCGGACCGCCCGTACTTTGCGCTCATGAGCGATCGATCATGCGATGCGTGCGGGGTGCCCTTTCGGGGCAAGGCCGGCTACCTGGCCGCCGGAGCACTGTGGCGGCGCGGACACTGGCTGCCGCGCAGGCTGCTGCTGTGCGAGGAATGCTTCGAGGCCGGGCGGGGGCGCGACAACCCCGACCCGGGCGGCCTTCCCGTCACCTGGCGCGCCCTCGCGGGGCGCGGCACGCGTCTGCCCCCCTCGCCGTGCGCCGAGTGCCGTCAGCCGGTCATCCGCAACGACGATCCGCTGCTGCTGCGGACGTTGTGCTCGCACGCCTGCGCCACGGCCCACCATCGCAGGCCGGCAGCCGCCGGAGCCGTGGGGGAGGAGGTGTCCTCCGCAGCGCGGACTCCCTTGCTGCCGCCGGTGATGGAGCGGGTGCAGATCGCCGTCCGGCTGGAGAGGCGGCTGCTGGCCACCGCGCGGATCGCCGCGTCGTCCCGGGGCCAGGGGCTCTCCCGCTACCTGGAGGCGCTGATCGCCGCCGATGCCCACCGCACGGCGTCCGGCCCGGCCCGCCAGGCCGACCCGGAGGACGGTTGAGGGGTGCGGATCACGGTGCGCCGGCAATCGGTGCGGGGTGCCCCGGGCAGGACTCGAACCTGCGGCCAAGCGCTTAGAAGGCGCCTGCTCTGTCCACTGAGCTACAGGGGCTGGGCGGCGGAGGGCCCGAGCCGGATGGCCCCGTGCCGCTCCGCAACCCTACTCAGGGGCCCTGTCGCCACCGTGCGGTGCGCCGGGCCCTCCCCCTGTGCGCCGCACCTGCCGGAGGGCGAAGCTGGAACGGCAGGAACCGTCCGGACGGCGGAAGGAAGGGCCGTGGGACCTCTCCCGACCGGCCCCGGCACGGGCCCCACCGGGCCCGGAGCGGCCGGGCCCTCGAAAGGAAGCAGCCTGGCGCGCGCGTTCCGGGAAGCCGACGCCGAGGACGTGTCGTCGCTCTCCTCGTGCCTGCGCGTGCTCGAAGGCATGAGCTGCACCGCGGACTACAAGGCCGAGCTCGCCCGACGCCTGTCCGCCGCATCCGGTGACCGGGTGGCCGACGTCGGGTGCGGCCTGGGGTTCGACGTCGTACGGACGGGCCGCCGCGTGGGAACCCGCGGGCTCACCCTCGGTGTGGACAGCAGTACGGAGCTCCTGGCTCGGGCACGGGCCCTCGCGCCCGCCGACATGCCGCAGGTCCGCTACGCGGTCGGCGACGCGCACCGGCTCCCCCTGGCCACAGGCGTCCTCGACGCGGCCCGCGTGGACCGCGCCCTCCAGCACGTACGCGACCCCGCGCAGGTGGTTCGCGAACTGGCCCGCGCCGTGCGGGCCGGAGGCAGGGTGGCGTGCGCGGAGCCCGACTGGGAGACCTTCACGGTCACGGACGACGACCGGGACACCACGCGTGCCGTGGCGCACGCCTGGTGCGCGGGGTTCCGGCACGGCTGGATCGGCCGGGAACTGCCCGCCCTGCTCGGTGCGGCCGGGGTGCGGGACGTCAGGCTGACGGGCCACCTGTTGACAGCGCGGGGCTACGCGGAGATCGACGCGGTGTTCGACCTCACCGGTACCGTGCGGGGGCTCCTGTCCGGGGCCGGCGACGACCGCGAGAGGCTGGAGCAGTGGCGGCAACGCGTGCTGCACCGCGACCGGGCGGGCACGCTCATGGCCACGGTGACCGTGTTCTGCGCCTCCGGGAGGGTCCGGGGGCCGTGACGGTGGGGGAGGACCGGATCCGCCGGGAGGCTCCGCCGGTCGGCGGAACCGGAAGATCCGCGACGGAACCCATGCTGGGGCGGTCACTCCACCGCCGCGCCCGCCCTGCGGGCCGAGGAAGGCAGGTCCCCGGTGAGCACGCCCGACGAGAAGCAGAACCCGGCGGCGCCCCCGGCGCCCCCGGCGCCACCGGCGACCGACCCAGTCCCCCACACGGCGGCGGACGTCCCGGAGCCTCAGGCCTCGAAGGCTCCGGCCCCGGCCCCGGCACCGGCGCCGGAGCCCCCGGCGACGGAGGCCGAGGCCCCGGCCCCGACCGCGCACGGCCCTGCGGCCGCCCGCCCGCCCCTGGTGGAGGCGGGCGCCAACGCCCCTGCCACCGCTCGCCCGGCTGCGGAGACTGCTGCCGGGGAGGGCCGCGCCACGGCGAGTCCGGCCCCCGATGCCCCGGCCCCCGGGAGCCCGGGCGGCAACGCCGCGACGTGTGTCACCGCCGCCGCGCTCTGCGCCCCGTCCCGCGTGCCGGCCGGGGCGCCGGACCCGAAGACCGATCGGGCCGCTGCCCCGGCTCCGGCCCCGACGGCCTCCACGGCCTCCACGGCCTCCACGGCCTCCACGGCGCGCACCCCGTCCGGGCCGACGCCAGGATCCCCCGCCCCCGGCGCGACCTCGCCCGGCGCCACCGCGCCGGGCCCTCCCGCACCCGCCGGCAAGCGGCTGAGCACCCGCAACCTCGTGGTGGCCGGGCTGGGCGCCGCGCTGCTGGTCGGCGCGACGGGCGGCGCGGCCGGTGCCCTCGCGGCCGGTGCCGGGGCATCCGTGGAGGCCCGGCACGCCGGCCCGGCGTCGTACCACCGGTCCGGCAGCGGACAGGACGCGGGCCCGGTTCCAGGGGTCGCCGCAGAGGCCCTGCGCAGCACGGTCACGATCGACGCCACCCGCCCCGGTGTCCATTCGGTCGGTGCCGGCTTCTTCTTCGACTCCGCGGGCCACATCCTGACCAACGCCCACGTCGTCGACCCGGGGGGCAAGCCCGCCAAACTCACCGTGACCTTCGCCGACGGCTCCACCAGCCCGGCCACGGTCGTCGGCGCGACCCCCGGCTACGACATCGCCGTCCTCAAGCTCGGCGGTCCGCACCCGGCCGCGGTTCCGCTCGCGCTCGGCAACTCGGACGAGAGCGAGGTGGGGGATCCCGTGGTGGCGGTCGGCGCCCCCTTCGACCTGTCCGGAACCGTCACCTCCGGCATCCTCAGCGCCCTGGACCGTCCGGTGACCACCCAGAACGGCACGGCTACCGCCTTCTTGAACGCGCTGCAGACCGACGCGCCCATCAACCCCGGCAACTCGGGGGGGCCGCTGCTCGACGACGCCGGCCAGGTCATCGGAGTGAACTCCGCCATCAGCGGGGTCCCCGCGGCAGAGGGAGGTCCCGCCGAGAGCGTCGGACTGGGCTTCGCCGTTCCCATCAACCAGGCGAAGTGGGTTGCCGACAGCCTTCTCGAACAGGGCAAGGCGCACTACGCCGAGCTCGGCCTCAAGGTGAACAACGGCTACCGGGGCAACGGGGTGCAGATCGTGGCGGAGCCCACGAAGGACGCCGCGCAGGCGATCACGCCCGGAGGTCCCGCGGACAAGGCGGGTCTGCGTCCCGGGGATCTGATCACCGGGTTCGACGGCCGTCCCGTCGACGGGGTGCCCGCGCTGATGGGCGCGGTCTGGGCGCACCACCCCGGTGACCGGACCACCATCACGTACAAGCGGGAGGGGACCGCCCACACCACGACGCTGGTACTGGGCGACCGGACGGGCGACGCCTGAGGACGCTCCCCATGGCCGGGCGCCCCGCCGGACAGGCGGGACGCCCGGCTTCCGGATGTCCGCCGACGGCATGCGCATCCGGCGGTGCCGACGCAAACTGGAATTGCCCGACACCGCCCAGGGAGGGTGAGCCATGTCCGCTCCGACCGTTCGCCTGACACCCGACGGATACGTCGTGTCCTGTGACGCGCTGGCAGGCATCGAGGGGCACGGGCCCACGGAGACGGCGGCCTGGAACGACTTCTGGCGAGCCCTGCACACGGCCTGGCACCCGACCGGCGGACCCGGGGAGCACGGCCGCGGCAAGGGCTCGCTGCACGCGTCCGCGGCGAAGGCATGGAAGGAGACCGTGCGCCGGCTGAGCCCCTGACGCCATGGGCGACAGGGGCAGTGGCGGGTGCGGTTGCGGGAGAGTGCCGTACGCGCGCTCAGCGCGTCACGGTGTGCCGCGCGGTCCGTTCCGAGGTCTGCAGGAGCCAGGCCGCGTGTTCGGCGGTACGGAACGCCTCCTCGAGGGCGGCCAGCCGGCCGCGGCCCTGGTCCAGTACAGCGGTGACGTCCGCAGACAAGCGGGCCCGCTCTGCGGCGGACGGACCGGCCCACAGGGCGCGGGCCTTGACGAGGTTCGGCCGGAAGCTGTCCACCACGTAGCGGGCGATCGAGCCGTACGTGCGGGAGATCCCCCGGGCCGGCTCCACTGTGGGGCCGGCACCGGTCAGGATCGCCCGGGAGAGATCCCGGGCGGGGCGCAGGGCGCCCGAGTCGCGATTCAGGTCGGAGACGAGGCGGACGATGGCGGACGTGGGCTCGCCGTAAGCGATGTCCAGGAGCAGGAACCGCTCGAGCCACCGCTTGCGGGGGGACGGACCGTCTCCCGCCGAGCGGCCCGGGTAAAGGGCGAGCTGCTCCAGGCGCAGGCTGTCCGAGGTGAAGGCGCGGGCGAGATCCTCGATCTCGACGAGTGCTTCGGCGAATACCGACGCGGGCTCGGCCCCGGCGGACTCAGGACACGGCATGGCCGTGGCCCCATGTCTGCTTCGCCCCGCGGACGGCGGCGTCGCTGCCGGGTGAGGTGGAGTACGGACAGGTGGGTCCGTGCGTGCACATGTGTTTCCCTCTCGTGTACGGGACCGGGGTCCCCCGTGGAACGTGGAGGCACCCCTCCGGAACCCGGCGTGCCGGCACGACCGGCGGATCGGGGAGGGAACCGGTCAGTTCGCCTGCGGTCCGTCCTGCCGGCCGCGGCCCTGCCACGGAACGCGGCGGGGTTCGCCCGGCGCCGTGGCGGTGTGGTTCCCGTGCAGGTCCGCCAGGGCCTGCAGCGCGGCGGCCGTCGCCGGGTCGCTCATGTCGCGCATGCACTGGGCCATGCTCAGGAGGGCGCGGCGCATCTCAGCGCAGTCGCCTTCCCGCCGGGCATGGTCGAACCAGATCAGCGAGAACTCGGCATGGTCGGCCGCGTCCAGAGGAGACCTCTTGTCCATACGGTGACAGTACGAGGGGCGCAGGCACCGCCGACTGGGCCGATCAGACCCGCTTGAGGGGGAGCGGCGGACCCCCCGGCTGGGGGAGCGGAGCCCCGCCACGGGGTCCGTGCGCACGCTGAACGGCCCGTCGGGGCGCCCTCTGCCCCAACGGGCCGATCGGCGGCGGTGCCCGGCTGGAAAGCGGCGGACAGTGGTGCGCATGCGCACTTTCCGACGTTCCATCGTGCTGATCGCCCTGACGTGCGGGAGCGCGGCACTCCTGGTCGCCTGCGGAAGCTCGCAGCACCCGGAAGCCGTCACCGGGCCCGAACAGCAGGGACTGGCGAAGCTTGTACGCCTCTCCGCCGAGCGGGTGATGACCGCCGACACGGTGGCCGCGGCGAAATGGGGAACCGCGCAGCCCATCGACGACCCGGCCCGGGAACGGGCCGTCCTCGATGCCGCGACCTCGCAGGCTGCCGAACGCGGGATCGACCGGGCCGATGTACAGCGGATCTTCGAGGGCCAGATCACGGCCAACAAGACCGTTCAGCGCGCACTGTACGCGGCGTGGGAGAGCGCCCCGGCGCTACGGCCCACGGCCCGCCCCGACCTCAGCACGGAGGTGCGTCCGGTCCTGGACCGCATCGACGGCGACCTGCTCACTGCGATCCAGGAGGCCCAGCCCCTCCTGAGCAGCCCCGGGTGCGGGGTGGCGCTCGACAGGGCGAAGGCGGCGACGGCAGGCCAGATGGACCTCGACGCCCCGCACCGGATCGGTCTCGACCAGGCCCTGGCCGACGCGTGCGTGGTCCGCCCGCGGTAGCGGCGCGGGCGGACCCGGACTCGGCCGTCAGCCCGCCGTGAGCGAGACGTGGTCCGTGTCGGTGCGCAGGGCCACCTTCCGGCCGGCGACCGGGATCGTGCAGCCCTCGGTCGCGCTGCAGCTCGCGTAGCCGACCGCCACCTCCGCCTCGCCCGCGCCCGTCGCCCGGATCGCCAGCTTCGTGGTCACGGGCCCGTCCGGGTAGACCGGCACGGGACTGTCGACGCCGGGGACGGTGATGGTCCGTACGGCCGCGTCGGCCTGCAGGGCCCCGGAAGCGGCGGCGGTTCCGCTGACGCGGATCTCGGTGGGCCGGCCCACCCCCTCGATGCCGTCCGCGGGCAGGTCGGTGCTGTAGAGGTGATATCCGGGTTTGTCCGGGGTGAACGTGGCCACCAGGGTGCCCGAGGACGCCTTCCAGTCGGAGACACTGAGCTTCACGGTGACGCCGTTCTCCTTGAACTCGGCGACGGCAGCGGGATGTTCGGGCTGCTGGTCCTGCTCCTGTCCGCACCCGGTGAGGGCGGTGCCCGCGAGCAGGAGACCCGCCGCGGCCCGGGCCGCGCAGCGCCGTGCCGCTCGGCCGGGACTGCCCTTCGGGTCCGTACCGGGGCGTGCGTCAGGTGCGTGTCGTATCACGTGTCGTTTTCCTCTGAGGTGGATGGTGCGGAAGCAGCCGGGCTTCGCAGTGGGGCCGATGAGGCGCCGACGAGGGGCGGGGGCCCGTTGCCGGTCTCCCGTCGGCCTCGCGACGCCGGGCGCGCGCTCTCTCGCCGCGCCGGGTCATCAA
Organism: Streptomyces sp. NBC_01264; assembly: GCF_026340675.1. Lineage (NCBI taxonomy): Bacteria > Bacillati > Actinomycetota > Actinomycetes > Kitasatosporales > Streptomycetaceae > Streptomyces > Streptomyces sp. NBC_01264. The sequence continues at coordinate 363,704 of NZ_JAPEOX010000002.1, read as the reverse complement.
GCCCACTTGCGGAGGAACGCGCCCAGGCCGTCGTTGGTGAGGGGGGGATTTCCGGTCGAGTGGGTCTCGGTCACGACCTTGCCGTTCCCGTCCAGGATGACGAGGACCGGCATCTTGTAGGCCTCACCGGTGCTGGGGGAGTACTTGCGCAGCACGTCGAAATTGGAGTCGATGTCGGCTTTGACCACGTGGTAGGACGAGTCGAGGATCCCCCCGACCGTGCTGCCGCCGAACACCTTGTCGGCGGCCTTGCAGTTGCCGCACCAGTTGGCCCCGAAGTCGATCAGCACCTTCTTGCCGTCGGCCTTGGCCGCGGCGATCGCCGCCTTGACGGCCGACGAGACATTGGCGCCCTCCCGGTAGCCGGGGGTGAAACCGGAGGAGCCCTTCGCCGAGCCGCCCCCGGTGGGGGTGCTCGTCTTCGGCGCCGGGGCAGGCTTGGACGCCGCGGGCTTCGAGGGGCTCTTGGCTGCGGGCTTCGCGGCGGCGCCGGCGGGCGCTGCGGCCGCGGCTGCGCGGGCAGCTGCCGAGGCGCTGACCGAGGCGGACGGGGTGGGGGCGGCGGAGGTGCCGGCGGAGGCCGACGGGGTGGGAGCCCCGGACTCGAGCACCGTCACGGTGCCGGCCGGGCTCTCCGGAGCGGACAGGTCCGGGGCCGAGAAGGCGGCCGCGTTCTCGGTGTGCTCTCCCTTCCCGGCATTGGCGCCGCACGCGGTGGCGAACGCTGCGGTGGCCACCGTCAGGGAGACGGCGGAGAAGCGGACGAGCCCCGGTATGCGGTAGGCGCGCTGTCGGCGGTGTGCGGCCATGACGGTGTACCCCTTGTCAGTGCAGACTTCTCCGTGGCCGGGAGGAGGCCGACGGAGCGGCCGGAACGGACCCGGCGTCAGGTCTCCGACGGGAAGTGGATCTAGCCGTTCTGGCCGATCGCGAGCCTAGGGCTGCCGACGGGGTTCGAGGCGGTTCTGATGGTTCGCATCAGGAGCCCTTAAGGAACTGCGCAGGTTCGCATCGCCTTCCGTGGTCCGGAGTGAGCCGTGCGCACACCCGTCGTCGCAGAGGGTGGCGGGCGACGCCGGGGCCGCCGCGCGGCAGCCGTCCGTGCGCCGTAAGGTGGCCGGAGGTCGTGCCGCACGGGATTCCCGGTGCGGGCGGTGCGGGCCGCCCCGGCGGCCGGGGGGGGCCTCGCCTTCCGGGAAGGGAAGGAGGCGGCGATGCGCATCGGAGTGTCCGGCACCCACGGTACGGGGAAGACGACCTTGGTCGAGGAGCTGTGTGCGGCGCTGCCCGGGTACATGGCCGTGGAAGAGCCGTACCTCGTGCTGGAGGAGGAGGGGTACCCCTTCGCGGACCCCCCGACGTCCGCGGACTACCGGGCACAGCTCGCCCTGTCCGTGCAGCAGCTCGGTTCCGGTGCCGCCGATGTCGTTTTCGACCGGACACCGGCGGACTTCCTCGCCTACCTCGTGGCGTGCGGTCGCTCCGTCGAGGGAGAGGTCGACGAGGCCGGGCAGCAGGCGTTGGAGTCGGCCATGTCGAGCCTGGACCTCCTGGTGCTCCTGCCGGTGACGCCCGAGACGGAGCGGCTGTTGCCCGGGGCCGAATTGCCGGGCCTGCGGGGCAGGATGGACGAGGCCCTCGCGGAGATCCTGCACGGAGATCCGCTGGACGCGTGGGAGCGGGTGCCGATCCTGGAACTCGCAGGCCCGCTGGATCGCAGGGTCGAGGCGGTACTGGCGGCCTTGGCGGGTCTGGCCTGATCTGTCCCGGTATCGCTCTTACCGGCCAGTAGGGCCATGATGTCCGTGCTGCTCGGACCCGCGTCCGCCGGTCACAGGGTCAGCTGTCCGGGCACCACCAGGCCGGCGGCGGTGATGCTGTCCTCCACGGACTCGAGGTACGTGGGACCCCACAGCCGGTAGACCTCCAGGGCCCGCAGCTGTCCGGCCTCGCTCAGCGCGGACCACACGGTGCTGTCGAAGCACTGCTCCAGGCCCACAAGTGCCTGCTGTTCGGTCCGCAACTGGGCCATGAACTCCCCGACCCAGGGCCAGTCGTCGTCCCCCGCCCCGAGCAGGACGTCCCGGTACTTCTTCGGCATGGCCGTCTGGAAGTCGAGCAGCCGGTGGAACTCGCCCACCGCGGCCGCGGCGCGCAGCTCGCAGCTGTGCACCTGGAACCACAGCAGCACCCCCTCGAACCCGAGGTACCGCGTCTGATGCGTCTGGTCCAGGTTCGCCCAGTGCATGCGCGTCGTCGCGTAGTTGCCCTCCAGGAAGGCGTCGGTCTCCTTGGACAGGGCCTCGACGACGGAGTTCCCGCTCTCGGCTCCACCACGACAGGCCAGCAGGTGGATCCTGTCGTACGCGGCGAACTGCGGGCCGAGCACCCCGCCGCACACGTGCCGGGGGCCCGTGCACAGAGCCGGGTTCGTGCAGAGCCACATCGGGCCCGGCAAGGTCATCAACTCGCCCTTGCATTCGCTGAAGTGCGCGTACACCGTGGAGAGCTCGAAGTCGGTCACGGGGAAGAACTGTGCGTTGGCGACCATGGCTCCGCTCCGGACCCGGGGCGCAGGCGCCCCGGCTGCCCCGGAGAGGCCCAGCTGGATCTCCGTGGTCGCCAGGGCGGTACCGGGATCGGCGTAGGAAACGAGGCTGCGCCCGGCCGGGACGCGGGCCCGTGCTCCCAGGGAAGGGGTGCTGCCGTGGGCCATGAGGAACAGATCGGGCATGAGGTGGTTGCCTTTCGTGTCACGTGCGGTGGAGAGCGGTCTTCGTGCCGGTGGTGTCGGGGTGGGCCGGGACCCGCAGGTCGGGCAGGGACCAGGCGCCGCCCGCGATCGCCAGGCAGACCGGTACGAGGAGGAGGAAGCCGGTGCGCAGCGAGGTGTGCTCCGCGACCAGGCCGATGGCCACCGGCCCGAGCAGCAGCCCGCAGTAGCCCAGGGTGCCGGCCCGGGCGATGGCCGCCGTCGCGTGTTCGCCGCCGGTGAGACCGGCCAGGGAGAAGGTCAGCGGTACGACGACGCACACCGCGGCGCCGACCAGGACGAGCCCCGCCACCGCGAGCGGCGCGCTGGACGCGGCGACGAACAGGGCGAACCCGGCCGCACCGGCCAGTCCCGCACCGGTCAGCAGCAGCCGGGCGCCGCAGCGGCCGGTCAGCCGGTCGCACAGCAGCCGTCCGCCGAGCATGGCCAGTTCGAAGGCGGGGTAGCCGAGGGCCGCGACGGCTTCGGAGGCCCCCAGCCCGTCATGGAGGTGCAGGCCGCTCCAGTCGGCGACCGCCCCCTCGGCGAGGAAGGCACAGAACATCAGGGCGCCCAGCACGAGCACGGGCCGCGGCAACCGCGCCCGGCGGGCACGTCCCCCGGCGGCGGCCGGGGAGGGAGCCTCGGGCAGGAAGTGGGCGGCCGTGTGCACGGCCGGTACGAGGGCGATCACGGCAGCCAGACCGACCGAGGGCGTGAAACCCAGTCCGGCGGCGGCGAGTCCGGACCCGAGGAGGCCGCCGACCACCGCACCCAGGCTCCAGCCCGCGTGCATCCGGCCCATCAGCGGACGGCCGCCGACCCGCTCCAGGTACGAGGCCTGGGCGTTGGCCGCCACGTCCACGAGACCGAACAGGCCCCCGAACAGCAGGCCCCCCGCCAGGAGGAAGCCGAAACCGGGGGCGAAGGCGAGCAGCAGCAGACCGGCCACCGAGGCGGGGACGGCCACGCGCAGCACGCGGTGGCTGCCGTACCGGCCGAGGAGCCGGGTGGAGAACTGCATGGCCACCAGCGCTCCGAGCCCCCAGGCGAGGACTTCCAGGCCCACCTGGGACTCGGTCAGGCCGAACTTGTCCCGCAGTGCCGGAATGCGGACCACCCAGACCGCGCTGACGGCGCCCATCAGGCCGAAGGTGGTCATCGTGGCGAATGCGGCGCGGGCGAGCCGGGCTTCGGATGTCATGGGGGGCGTTGCCTTTCGGGGGAACGAGTGGGAACGAGGGGGAGCGACCGGGGGTTCGGGGGCCCGCGGCGGTCAGGCCGCCGAGCCCATCAGCCGGCTGATGCCGCGGCGCGACAGGTAGACGGCGAGACCGGCCAGGGCGGCCACGGCGCCCTCCACCGCGACGGCGGGGGTGTCCGCCAGGTTCACGTGAGCTATGGACAGCAGGCCCGTCACGGAGTCGCCCGCCGTGACCGCCAGGAACCAGACGCCCATCATCTGGCTGCAGTACTTGCGCGGTGCCAGCTGCGTGGTGGCGGACAGTCCCACGGGGGACAGGCTCAGCTCGCCCAGGGTCTGCACCAGGAAGATGATCACCAGCCACCAGGGACTGACCCGTGCCCCGCCCGAGGCCAGGTGCATGGGGACCAGGAAGACCAGGAAGGAGACGCCGATCAGCAGCAGGCCCATGCCGAACTTGCCCGCGTTGCTGGCCTGTCGACGGCGGCGAGCCAGGTGCAGCCACAGCCAGACGAAGACCGGAGCCAGAACGATGATGAACACCGGGTTGAGGGCCTGGTACCAGGAGCCCGGGACGGCGAACCCGCCGATCGTCGCGGAGGCGCTGGTCTTGGCGAACGCCAGCAGTGTAGATCCGGCCTGGTCGTAGATCATCCAGAACACGGCGGCGGCGACGAACAGCCAGATGTATCCGCGCAGCTTCGCCTGTTCGTCCGCCGTCAGGTTGCGGTCGCGCTTCATCCGTACCAGGACGGCGACGGGTACGGCCAGACCGATCACGGTCAGGGGCAGCAGGGCCCAGGTGAGGGTGTAGTGGCCGGTGGCCGACACCGCCGTGTAGAAGGCGGCGACGACGGCCAGGACGGCGAGCGTCCTGCGGGCCAGGGAGCGGCGTTCAGCCGTGCTGAGCGGGTGCGGAACACGGCTGCTGGCCTCGGCCAGGTGCTTCGTGCCGCTCAGGTACTGGGCCAGGCCGAGCGCCATGCCCACGCCGGAGAGGATGAAGGCCAGGGCCCAGCTCACCGTCTCTCCGACCGTGCCGATCACCAGGGGGGCCAGCAGGCTGCCGATGTTGATGCCGACGTAGAAGAGCGTGAAGCCGCCGTCGCGCCGGGGGTCGTCGAGGCGCGGGTAGAGGTGGCCGACCATGGCCGACACGTTCGCCTTGAGCAGGCCCGAACCGATGGCGACCAGCGCAAGGCCGATGAGGAAGGCCGCGGTACCGGGCACGGCGAGCACGAAGTGCCCGATCACGATGATGACGCCGCCGACGGCCACGGTCCGCCGGGCTCCCCAGACCCGGTCCGCGAACCATCCGCCGGGCATCGTCATCAGGTATACGACGGCCAGGTAGACGGAGTACACGGCGGTTGCCGCGGCCAGGGTCATCCCCAGGCCGCCGCCGGGCAGGTGGGCCGTCAGGCCGGCGTGGCCGCCGGAGATCAGGTAGAAGACGAGCAGGGCGCGCATGCCGTAGTAGCTGAAGCGCTCCCACATCTCGGTCATGAAGAGGGTGGCCAGGCCCCGCGGGTGGCCACGGAAGCCGCTGCCCGAGGCGGACGGCCGGGCCGGCGACGGTTGCGTCAGGGGGAGGGACATCGTGCTCCTCGGGGGCCGCAGTGACGCCTCTGCCCCTACGGACCGGCCTCGAGGGGCGGGTCGCACGGGGTGGGCGGGGGCCTGTGGGGCCTGTCCGCCAAGTCTGTGCGTGGGGCGCGGCACCGCCGATCCCCCGGTCGACGGACCGGCCGGTGGACGGTCACCTCACCCGCAGGCACGGGAGGCCTCCCGGGAGCACCTGCCCGGGAGGCCGTGAGGGAAGTCCCGCCGGGGCTGCCCGGAAGGTCAGTAGGGACGCTGCCCGGGGCCGGTCCACGACGCTTCGCCGCCCTCATCGGCGGGCCAGGAGTGGAGCGCGTACTGCTCGTCCAGCTCGTCGAGGAGCAGCTCCTCGTGCTCCCCGTCGGTGAATTCGCACAGGGCCGTGCGTCCCAGCCAGGACTGGTCGAAGGAGAGGATCAGCAGGTGGTCGCTGCCCCCGTCCTCCTTCTCGATCCGCTCCCAGACCTGTCCCGGCGCCGCGGTGACGTACACGTAGCCCTCGCAGTACGCCTGGCACGCCAGGCGCAGCGCCCGGTCGGGCGGGATCAGGTCCTGTTCCACCAGTCGGTCCCGGTACCGCTCGACAAGTGCCGCGGCGCGGGCCTGGCCCAGTGCCACGTCGATCCGCGTGCGCTTCCTCACCGCAGCTCCGTCGGCAGGGTTCCGGCGGGGTCTACGGGCATCGTGCGCACCAGGTGGCCCCAGACGGCCATGCGGAACTTCGAGGTGTACTTCGGGGTGCACGTGGTCAGCGTGATGTAGCGGCCGGGACCCGAGTAGCCGGAGCCCTTCGGCACGGCCTGGAGGATCCCGGTGTTGTCGATGGAGGTCTTCGGCAGGACCTTGTCCATCGTGTAGACGTACCAGGTGTCGCGGGTCTCGACGACCGCCGTGTCGCCCGGACGGATCCGGTCCATGTTGTGGAACTTCGCCCCGTGCCCGTCCCGGTGCGCGGCCAGCGCGAAGTTGCCGGTGGTGTCCCAGGGCCTGGCGGCATCGGTGTACACGCCCGCCACGCCCTTGTCGAGGACGCTCTTGGCCGTGCCGGGCTTGATGAGGACCGGGTCCCTGCTCATCCGGGGCACGTACAGGAAGCCGATCGCGCTGCCCGGCGGCGGCGTGCGCCCCTTCGCGGTCGTGCCCTCCTGCTTCCATTGCGCCCGCAGATCCGCGGAATTGCTCTGGGCCTTGCGGTTCGCGAAGTAGTCCGTCCCCCACACCGAGTAGGCGGTGTACAGGCCCAGGAGCAGTCCCAGTACGCACAGGAACACACCGAGCCGGCCGGCGACCGAGCCGCCCCGGCCTGCCGCGCGGCGCGGAGCCGCCCGTCTGCGCGGGGCGGTGGCGGGGCGCGCCGCTTTGCCGCGTGGTGCGGCCCGGTGCGTGGTGCGGCCGTCCGAACGGTGGGTTCGGGGGGAGGGCGAACGAGGCATGTCGGTTCCTTGGAGCGGTACTGCCCGGTGGGCGTGCAGCACAGGTGGTCCTCCGTACGATGCGTCCGGCGATGCCCCGGCCGCAGCCGCCTCCGGGGTAGACGTCCGGGCAGCGTGCGTGCGCATCCGGCCGGAGGGGTGCCTGGCCAGGGTCCGGCAGGAGGGTCCGGCAGGGGCGGCCGGCAGGAGGGGACGGCCCGGAGCGGTTCCGGCTGGGGGAGGCGCTACGGAGCCGCGGCCACGGCCGCCCGGGTCAGTGGTTCAGGGCCGCGGTCATCATCCGTGCCGCCACGGGCGCGGCCAGCCGTCCTCCGGAGACCTCGGAGCGGGCGGCGGCGGAGTCCCGGATCCATACCGCGACGGCCACCTGCCGGTCGCCCTTGCGACCGTACGCGGTGAACCAGGCGTACGGGTTCCCGCTGTTGCCGACGCCCCGCTGGGCGGTGCCGGTCTTGCCGCCGACCTCCGCCCCCGGCACGCGGGCCGCCGCGCCGCTGCCCTTGCCGACCACGGTCTCCATCGCGCTGCGGAGCTGCTCGGCCGTCTGCGGGCTGATCACCTGGGAGGTGCCGCCCCGGGGAACGCTCAGCACCGGGCGTCCGCCGTGATCGGTGACCTCGGAGACCAGGTACGGTGCCGCCAGCCTGCCGTCGTTCACGATGGCCGCCGAGACCATGGCCATCTGCAGGGGAGTCGCGGTGACGTCGAACTGCCCGATGCCGGTGAGGGCGAGCGAGGACTCCGTCATCGCCGACGTGGGATACACGCTGGTGGCGGCCCGGACGGGGAAGTCCTGCCGGGGCTCGTCGAAGCCGAACTTCCGGGCCATGGCGAGCATCTTCGGCTGCCCCAGGTCATGGGCGACGTTCGCGAACACGTTGTTGCACGAGTACCGCAGGGCCGTGCGCAGCGTGGCGTTGCGGCAGGGCGCGGACGCGTCCTCGTTGGGCAGGGGGGTCCGCGTGCCCGGCAGGGTGTACGGGAGGGGGCTGCGGGTCGGTGTGTCGACCGACGGGTAGAGCCCGTCCTCCAGCGCCGCGGCGGCGGTGACCAGCTTGAACGCGGAGCCGGGTGCAACGGGTTCGCGCAGCGCGAGGTTGGCCATGGCGCGGCCGCGGTCGGCGGACAACTTCTTCCAGGCCGCGGCCGCGCCGGGGCCGCCGCTGATGAGTCCGGGGTCGTAGGAGGGTGAGCTGACCATGGCCAGGACGGCGCCCGACGCCGGATCGAGGGCCACGGCGCCTCCCGAGGCACCGCTCAGGGCGGCGAAGCCGGCCCGCTGGACCGCGGGGTCGATGGTGGTCATCACCGCGCCCGGGGGGCCGGGGCTTTTCGTCAGCACGTCCAGGGGGGACTGCATGCGGGTGTCCGTGCCGTCCAGATCGCCCCGGTAGAGCCGCTCGAGCAGGGTGCTGCCGTAGAGCTGGGAGTCGTAGCCGGTCACGGGAGCGTAGAGGGGACCGTCGGCGTAGGTCCGCTGGTAGGCGAGGGGCCCCGACCCGGTGTGCTCCGAACCTGTCAGGGGCTGCCCGCCCGCGTAGATGTCGCCGAGGGGCCGGGCGTAGCGGCGCAGCGCGAACCGCCGGTTGTGGTCGTTGTCGGCCAGGGCCCCGGCGCCGGGGCCCTGGATCCAGGTGGCGCGAACGAGCAGGGCCAGGAGAAGGAGCAGCAGCAGCACGGCCGTGCGCCGGACCGTTCTGTTCACGTCAGGGGCTCCCGTCCGTCCCCGGCTCCGGGGCTCCTCGTGTCGCTGGTGCGACGAGGATGCCGTGCGGGGGAGAAGGGCGGTTCCACCGCACGGGGGAAGGGACCGGGGGAGCGAGCCCGGGCGGCAGGGCGGGGCGGTGCCGCCGCAGGGCAGGGCAGGGCCGGGCGGGGCGGCGGGGCAGGGCCGCGGGGGCGTGGCCGCGGCGCCGATCCGGGGAGGGCCGTTCGGGGGACCCGGCCGCGGCCACCGGACGACCCGCTCTCGGACGCCGGGATGGCCCGCTGGTGGATACCCGGACGAGGCCGCTGGGGTGTGCTTGACGGGTCATAAGAAGCGAAATCTGCAGACCTCCGCCTCAATCGTCTGAAATGGGATTGATCGTGAGCGCTTTCGAGCCCCACTGCACCGCATCGTCACTGCTTCGCCCCGGCTGCGCGAGCCTGGCGGTCCGGGAGGCCCGCAAGCTCGTGGCCGACCTGATCGACGGGTGCAGTCGCGCCGGGTGTCAGGAGGCCGTGCGCCGGGCCGATGACGTCCTCCTGGTGGTCTCCGAGCTGGTCACCAATGCCTGCCGGCACGCCGGCGGCGCCGACGAGGTGCGGGTGCGCTGCGAGCGGGGCGAGCTGGTGGTCGAGGTCGAGGACGGGTCCGAGACCACGCCCCGGGAACCCGTGGACGAGGCGAAGGGCGAGACCGGCGGCTACGGCTGCCAGCTGGTGACCGCCCTCGCCGACCGCTGGGGCGTGGCGCCGCGCCAGGACGAGGGGTGCGGCAAGACCGTGTACGCGGGTTTCGCGCTGAACTGAGCTCCGGCCTGCGGCCCTCACCGGGGGACCGGTCCGTCAACCGCTGACGTCCCCCGCCCGGGGGGTGCCGGCCGGCCGGTCCGGCCGGAGGCTGAGGGGGCAGCAAGACGACTCGAACCCGGAGGCTCCCATGGCCACCACATCCCCCCGCATCCGCCCCCTGCGCGCCAGGCGCCGGCCGACCGTGCCGGCCGGTGACGTCCGTGCCGAGGAGTACGACGACCATCCGTATGCCCCGACGGCCCGGCACCTCGCCCGGGGAACCGCCCCGGAGCCGATGGAACTGCACGCCGACGGCGTGTCGGAAGTGCTCATACGGCGGATCACGATCCCCGTGTCCGGGAGCACGGGCCGGCACTTCCACCCGGGAGACGTGTTGGCCGTCGTCGAGCAGGGCGAGCTGACGCACGTCGCCGACAACGGCCCGACCCACGTCTACCACGCGGGTGACGCCCTCCTGGAGCCCCGGGGAGAGGAGCACGTGCACGAGGGCATCAACACGGGCGGCGACGAGGTCGTCCTGCTCGTGACCTATCTCAACTCCTCGGCCGGTCCGCTCGCGGTGAGCGTCGGCTGACCGGCCACTTCGCGGAGGGCCAGGGCCCCCGTGCCGGAGCGGCAGCCATATGGCTGCCGCTCCGGCACGGGGGCCCTGGCCCTCTCCATGGTGCCCGGCTGTCGCTTCACAGCAGCCGGACCGCCCCCGAGGGGGCGTCGTAGGCCAAGTCGCGCTCGACGACGCCGACCGATGGGTTCTGCGCACCGATGAACTTGCCGTCGCCGATGTAGAGGGCGACGTGGTGCGCACTGCCGGGAGAGCCCCAGTAGAGGATGTCACCGGCCCGTAGGTCGCCGAGCGGTACCGAGGAGCCCACGGCCGACTGGCTCTGGGACACGCGCGGAAGCTCGATCCCCGCCTGTCGGTAGGCGGCCTGCACCAGCCCGGAGCAGTCCCAACCCGTCGCACTGGTACCGCCCATGATGTAGGCGGTTCCCAACTGGCCCCGGGCGAACTCGATCACGGCCGCCGCTCCGGTCCCGGAAGTGGTGGTGCCGGAGCCCGGGGTGACGGCGGAGGTCCGGGCGGCTTGCGCGGCGGCCGCCTTCGCGGCCCTGGCTTTGGCCGCCTTTTCCCGTGCGGCCTTCTCTCTGGCCGCTTTCTCCCGTGCGGCCTTTTCCTGTGCGGCCTTCTGCCGCGCGGCCTCCTCGGCGGCGGCCTTCTCCGCCGCCGCCTTCGCTTCCGCCTTGGCCTCCGCCGCCGCCTGCTTCGCGGCCGCCTCGCGGGCGTGGGCCTCGCCCGTCTGCCGGACGGCGTCGGCCGTCTCGGCGGTGATCGAGTCCAGGAACGACGTCAGGTCCAGCTCCATGGTGACGGATTCGCGTTCCCCGGCAGCCGGGTTGGTGACGGCGTCGGCCGCCACCGGGGTGATCGCCGCGACGGTACCGAGCACCCCGGTGGTGACACCGACGCGCAGCGCGGTCAGCGGTCCCGGGCCGGCGGGCTTGCGGTGGCGGCCGGAGGTCGCACGCTGCGGAGATGGTGAATGGGGTTGCCACGTACTGCTGTCGGACATGGAGGTGGTCCGTCCTTTCGGGGTGGGCGGCCGCGTCGGCGGCGGGGGGAGTGGGGCTCAGAGGGGGCCGGGGCCCCGGATCCGTCAGCCGGGCGCCCCGTCCCGGCTGGGGAACGGACCGCACGGGCGAAAGGCCGCCGGGCGCACGGGAGTCCGAGGGACGGACGCATGGCCCAGAGGCTACGGAGGGCCGCCCTAAGGGCAGGTTGTCCCCAGCACCGCGGCAGGCAACGGGAGCGCGGTTCGACACCGGAGGCCGGGCGTCGCAGCATCGGAAACACCCCACCCGCACGCAACGAGAGGACGCCGCCGTGCTTCCCACCGCCCAGTTCCCCACCGTCCTGCTTCCCCAGCTGTACACCGACGACGTCACGGTCCCGGCCGAGGTGCCCGCACCGTTCCAGCCGTTGCACCGTCCGGAGCCGGTTCCCGTGCCGTTCCAGCCGCTGCACCTGCCGGAGCCCGTTCCCGCGCAGCCGGCGGTGGCCACGCCCCTCTACGAGGGACTGGTGGCCGAGTGGGCGGCATTCGGCCGCCACTACCCCGGAGCCGACGAGGATGCCGCCAGCGGGGCGCCGTGGTAGTCCACAGGCCTTCCCCTTCCGGATGCCGCGGTGCAGCCGCGGTACTGACCATGGGTCCCGTGCGGCCGGCACGGACCGCGACGGCAAGCGCGCGGGCAGGCCTCCGGCCAGGCGATCGGGCACATCAGGGCTCCGGCAGGGCCAGGACAGGGCCTGGACAAGGTGACCGGGGCGGGCCCGGCCCCCGAATCAACCGCCGGCGCGCTCCACACTCACTCGCAGAACCCCCGTACGCAGCCCGCGCACGGGGGTTCTGTCCGTGCGAGGCGGGCACGGCCGCGCCCCGCAGCAGCGGCGCCCGCCTCTCCCCCGATCGGCGGACCGGGCCGGGGGAGGGAGCGTGCCCGCCGATCGGACATGTCCTCTCACCAGGCATTTCTCCAATCAGGCCGCATCGACTGTGACCCAGGTCACAGGCCTTTGGTCCCATTACTATCCCGCTTCGTACTCGTCCTGCCCGGGTCCCGCTGCGGCGTCGACCTGCGCCGGGCCTGGCCCGACCGGCCGGCGGCGCGGTCCCGGGTCCTACGAAGCCGCTTAGCAGCAAAGGGTGTTTGTGCGGCCCGGAAGGGCTCGCTACAACGGTTGAAGCGGTTCCGCCGCCCGGCCCCGGCCGGTGCGAAGTCCGATGGACCGCCCCTGTACCCCACGGAAGGTTCCCCCATGTCCCGCGTCCCGATGCCCAGCTTCCTCCGCCGCACGACGGCCAGGGCCGGCCTTACGGCCGCCGTGACCGTCGTGGCGGCGGGGGCGGCGCTGATGGGGGCGGCGCCGGCGCAGGCGGCCACCCTCGGCGCGCAGCAGATCGCCCACCAGTTGATCCCGAACGCCGGCCAGTACGCCGCCTTCAACGCGATCATCCAGCACGAGAGCGGCTGGCGAACGCGCGCCGTGAACGCCTCCGGCGCCTACGGTCTCGGCCAGGCCCTCCCCGCCAGCAAGATGGCGTCGTTCGGCCCGAACTGGAAGTCCAACCCCAGGACCCAGATCAAGTGGGCCCTCAACTACATGGACACCCGGTACGGCAGCCCCGAGGCCGCCTGGAGCTTCTGGCAGGCGCACCAGTGGTACTGAGGGGCCCCGCCACGGCGGTCTCTACCAGCGGAGAACCTCAGCGGTGCATGAGGGCAACCTGAAGCCCGGCCCCCGCCCTCTCCGGTGATGAGCACAATTCCAGCGATCTTCACCACGCCGTGACGCGGCCGGACCGGCCCGTCGCGGCGTGGTCGTGCAACCGCGTGGGACGCCGGGTCCCACGTCCGTACGGAAGCGGGTGGCGGCATGGCGGATGCGGACCGCATCACTGAAGCCTGGATGGGGGGCCGGGAGGCCGAGGTGTTCCAACTGGTGCGCGCGCACGTACGGACCTCGTACGCCCCCGGCGAGCTCCTGGGGCCTGTAGCCGCCGTCGCCCGGCATCTGGGGCTGCCCCACAACGCGGTACGGCAGGCGATCCGCAGACTGGACACGCTCGGCGAGCTGGCGATCTGCCGCCCCCGCGTCCGCGTTGTGCTGGGCCCCGGCCAGGTGCATCCCCGGGACGTTCCCCTGGTCGACACGGTGCGCGCACGCATCAGGGCGGGCAGCTACTCACGGGGGCAGGCGCTGCCGACCGGTCTGCTGGGGGCGGAGTTCGCCCTGCATCCCGAACACGTGCACCGCGCCTGCGGTCACCTGCTGAGCGAGGGGTTGCTGCGCAAGGACCCCGCGGGCCCGCACGGGCCCGCGTACTACGTGGTCTGAGATCCGGGGGTCCCCAGGGCATGTACCGGACGTGCGCGGGTGACAGGGGCCGGCCGCTTTGGGACACCACACCACGACCAGTTGGTGGACGCCGTGGCCGGGTGCGTCGACCGCGCACGTCCGGGCAGCAAGCACCACCTCATCGTCGACGGCCAGGGCATCCCGCTCGCCGTCTCGCTGACCGGCGGCAACCGTAACGACGTCACCCAGCTGATACCCCTGCCGAAGGAGATCCCGTCCGTCGCCGGCCTGGTCGGACGGCCACGCAACCGCCCCGAAGGCGTTGGACGTGCCGGTGAGTGATGAGGCAGGTGGCGAGGCCGAGGAAGGCTTCGTGGATGTCGTCGCGTCGTTCCCATCGGATCCGGAGCCGGCGGAAGCCGTGGAGCCAGGCGACGGTCCGCTCGACAACCCGGCGGTGGATTCCGGCCGGATCTGTCAGGGCCCCTTAGGCTTCCGGCTGTTGACCGTCTTATTGGCCTGAATCAGATAGGTGTCCACGACGGTCATGTCCTCATGCAGGGCCGACTGCTGAACGCTCCATGTCGTGACGCCCTCCACGCTCTGGAAGCTCATTCCGCTGCGGGTGAAGTCCTCGTCCTGGATGATCTGGTTGATGCGGCCCAGGATCTTGCGGCACTTCTTTCCCGCGTTCCGGCTGCTGGTCTGGAGCAGACTGACGTCATTACGTAGCTTGTACCAGTCATCCATCTTGGCGATGGCCAGAAATCCCATCTGCTCCGTCACGAGGCGCAGCGAGACCGCATCGGCAAAGCTCTTCTCGGTCGGTTTACCGCTCGTTTGACCGCTCGGCATGGCGATCTTCATGCCGATCGTCCGAAGCTGCCGGTTCAGGCCCTCGGCAGCTTTGCCGACCTCCTTGAGCGTGGCGCGGTTGCGCACCCCCCCGCGGATGATGGGGTCGAGGAACTTGAACTCGTCCAGGTGCTCGTGGGCGATGGTGAGGTCCTCCCGGAGCTGGAGTCGAAGGGTGCCGATATCGGCTACGCCAACGTTTTTGAAATCGCTGGATGCATTCACGTCAGTGAGGAGCTTCTCCACGGCGCCCCGGGGATCTATGAGATCCCTGTGAATCCTCATCAACAGAAGTTTTACGGCAATGGAGTTGTACTTGATAGCGTTCGCGATATCCTCGGCGTGGTCCTTTTTGAGGATCTTCGGCGTCCCCCCCCAACGGCTTCCGAACATGGGCTTCGGGGGCAGCTTGCGCGCCTTTTTGATGACCGGAACCGGAGCCATCGGCCCCCTGCGCGGAGCGGGCTGAGAGGCGGAGGGAGCGGTGTCCTCCTGCCCGGCCGCCGTGGGTCCGCCTGCGGTGTGCTGTGTCCGGGCCTGTGCGGGGGGCGCGCTTGTGGCGGCCGGCGTGGTGCGCGCGACGGGTGCGGGCTGCGTGATCCGGTTGGCGGCCTTGTTGAAACGCATGCCCACGAGCTGGGTGGTGTAGGCGAGGTGCGCCTCCAGAGAGCTCAGGTGCTCACAGGGGGCGGCGTACGTCCAGTCCAGCATGAGGACGACGATGCGCTTCACGGCGGACAGGAGCGAGTCGACCTCGTCGTAAACGGACTTGAGGTCCGCGTATCGCGCCTCCGCGGACCCGTTGCCCGGGTTCCCGTAGTACTCCTCGATCGCGTTCCATTCCGGCGTCCGTTTGGCGAGGCATTCCAGCACGAACCTCTGGTCGAACTCGAGCAGGGAAGTGGTCAGCGCCGTACACAGCGCCTGCGCGTCCTGCATGCTGAGCGTCGCCGCGAAGGCGCGGACGGCCATTTGGGTCGCGTCATTTGCGAGCGTCTCGTCGTAGAGCGTGCGGACGTCTTGGAGCAGGGGCCTCCAGAGCGCGTCGTTGATCTGCTCGTACTGTTGCTGTGAACGGAAGTCCAGCATGACCTGCGCACCCAGTAGTTCGGTGTAGTAGGTCTCCTGGATCGTCCGGTATGCGTCGATGCATCCCTGCATGCCGCTCACCTCCTCTGATCGGTACGGACGGGGCCACCCGGCCCGGAACCACGACGGGCCGTGGTGGGGACGGTGCGCAGGCGCCGCTCCTCGACCAGCGGGGCCGGGGCCACGGTGGCGGGCACGAGATCCACGGACAGTGCCACCTGAAGGGTGCTGCGGTGGGCCAGCCCTGCCGCGGTCCACAGCCCGTCCGGCGGCGCCAGACCCTCGGGCGCCACGGTCAGCCGCGCCGGTCCGGCACCCTGCGCGAGGGTGCCCGTCAGGCACGAGTCCGGTAGCTGGTGGTGCGTGGCGAGCACCTCCAGTGCGCCGCTGAGCAGCCGGGTCTCCTCCTGCGGACCGTCTTGGGACCAGGTCCAGAGCACGTAGCCGAGGCGGAAGCGGCGCACCGGCCCGCCACGGGCGACCACCCGGCCGGCGTCGTCGCGCACGTCGTACCAGTCGCCGCCCAAACCGGTCGGGACTTCCTCGACCCGGTGCAGGAACAGCCCGATGCCGCTCGACGACTCGGCGGCGGACGCCTGCCAGTGGGCGAGGGAGCCGGCGAACACCGCACCGCGGTCCGGCAGTACGGGGCGCAGCATCCGGCACAGGGAATCGGTGGCGTCGGTGAGGATCATGTACGCAATTGTCGGACTGCCGATCGCGGTCCGCTCCCGGCGGAAGGGCACACCGACGGGCCGGCCCCCTGCCCCTCCGGACCCCCCGTGCGGGCTGCCCCTAAGGGCACCCGACAGGGCCTTTCGGCCGCCCCTTCGCTTCTGCTGCCGCGGCCCGCGCCGGGCGATCGTGTAGCTACGACAAACGAGCGTGGAGGACACATTGCCCAGCTACCTATCCCCAGGTGTTTACGTAGAGGAAGTCTCGTCGGGCTCCAAGCCCATCGACGGCGTCGGCACGGCCGTGTGCGCCTTCGTCGGCCTCACGCAGAAGGGCCCGGTCAACGAGCCGACCCTCGTGACGAACTGGACCCAGTTCGCGCAGACCTTCGGTGACTTCACCGGGGGCGGCGCCCTGGCACACAGCGCGTACGGCTACTTCCTGAACGGCGGTGGCAGCGCCTACATCGTGCGCATCGAGCCGTCCGGTCAGGAGACCGCCCCCGCAGCCGCCGGGGCGACCCTGTGCGACGCGCAGGGCGACCCGGCCTTCTCGGTCCGGGCCGCGGAGGCCGGCGTGGCCGGCAACGGCCTGCGGGTCGTGACCGAACCCGCACACGACAAGGACGAGAGCCTGTTCAAGCTCACCGTCCTCAAGGACGGGCGACCGGCGGAGACCTTCGAGAAGCTCTCCCCGGCCAAGGCGGCCGCCGCGGTCAACCAGCGCTCCAAGCTGGTCCGCCTGGATGCCCTCACCGACGACGCCCGTACCCCCGCCCAGCAGGGTGTGCCCTGCGAGGGCGGCGCGGACGGCGGCACCGGACCGGCCGCCCTGAGCCCCGCCGACTTTATCGGCGACGCCCTGGACCGCACCGGTATCGCTGCCCTCGAGGCCGTGGACGAGGTCACCATGGTCGCCGTACCGGACGCCATGGCCTCCCTCGCATCGGGAGCGCTGGACCGCGACCAGGCCAAGGCCGTTCAACTGGCGGTCATCGCGCACTGCGAGCTGATGGCGGACCGCGTCGCGGTGCTCGACACCCCGGCCGGCCTCAATGCCAAGCAGGTGCGGGACTGGCGGGTCGACGAGGCAGGCTACGACTCCAAGTACGCCGCCCTGTACTGGCCGTGGGTCAAGGTCCTGGACCCGGCGTCCGGCAAGCCCTGCTTCGTGCCGCCCAGCGGCCACGTGGCGGGCATCTGGGCGCGCAGCGACGACACGCGCGGTGTCCACAAGGCTCCGGCCAACGAGGCGGTGCGCGGCCCGCTCGCCCTCGAACTGGCGATCACGCGTCGGGAGCACGACCTCCTCAATCCGCTCGGCATCAACTGCATCCGGGTCTTCCCGGGCCAGGGCATCCGCATCTGGGGCGCCCGTACGCTGAGCAGCGACCCCGAGTGGCGCTACCTCAACGTCCGGCGCCTGTTCAACTTCGTCGAGACGTCGATCCTCCAGGGCACGAACTGGGTGGTCTTCGAACCGAACGACCCCAAGCTGTGGGACTCGGTCAAGCGCACCATCACCAGCTTCCTGCGGGGGGTCTGGCGAGACGGCGCGCTCTACGGCCGCACGCCCGACGACGCCTTCTACGTCAAGTGCGACGAGGAGAACAACCCCGAGGACAGCCGGGACCGCGGAGTCATGACCGTCGAGGTCGGCATCGCGGCCGTCAAGCCCGCCGAGTTCGTGGTCTTCCGCATCTCGCAGTACTCCGAAGGCGCCTCGCTCGACGAGTAGCAGCACCCCGCAGGGCCCGCCGCGTGATACCGGCGGGCACCCGCCCCGCCATCCGTTCCCCCAGCCGTAACCACACGAAGGGAGACTGCCCATGTCGGCAGGACTCGGAGACCACGACGCGCTCACAGCGGCGCGCTTCTCCATCACCATCGACGGACACGAGATCGCCTCGTTCTCCGAACTCTCCGGCATCACCACCGAGGTGGAACCGGTCGACTACCTGTCGTCCAACGACAAGGAAGTCATCTTCAAGAAGCTGCCGGGCAAGGCCAAGCCGCCCACGGTCGTGCTGCGGCGCGGCAAGACCGGAGGCATGGAGCTCTGGGCCTGGCACCAGTCGGTCATCGCCGGCAACATCGCCACGGCCCGCAGGAGCTGCTCACTGGTCATGTACAGCTTCGACGGCAAGCCGGTCGCCCGCTACTACCTGTTCAACGCCTGGCCCTCCAAGCTGGAGATCGGCGCGCTGAAGGCGGGTGCGACCGAGGTCCTCATGGAGACCACGACGCTCGTGTGCGAGAGCATCCAGCGGGTGTCGGCATGACGGACACGCTGCGCACCGAGTACCCCTTCACCCTGCCCCGCGGCTACGTGGACCAGAGCGGCACGGTGCACCGCCAGGGCGTCATGCGCCTGGCCACGGCCCGCGACGAGATCAGCCCGCAGTCGGACTCGCGCGTCCGCGGCAACCCCGCGTACCTCACCGTCCTGCTGCTGGAACGCACCGTCATCGAGCTGGGCGAACTCCCCGAGGTCACCGGGTACGTCATCGAGAACCTCTTCGCCTCCGACCTGGCCTTCCTCCAGGACCTCTACCAGCGCATCAACCAGCAGGGGACCACCGAGGCGGCCGTGGCCTGCCCCGAGTGCAGCCACGAGTTCGCGGTGGACGTCTCCGGTGATGCGGCGGGGGAATGCTGACGTACGCAGCCGACCGCCTCTGGGAGGAGGCTGCGTACGTGGCGTACTACCTCCACTGGTCGCTGGACTCGGTCCTCGACCTTGAACACCCGGTGCGCGCCCGCATGATCGAGGAGATCGGCAAGATCAACCGCCAGCTCTCCGACGAGTGACCGGCGCGACGCCGCCCGATCCGTGCGCACCGGGCTCCCCGGCCCCCGCACCCACGACCTCCCGCACCCGCGGACAAGGAACACGATGAACTGGCCCTTCCGCCGGCGTGCCGGCAAGACCGCACCCGCCGGGCAGCAGCCCGGCGCACCAGAGCCCGCCGGGCTCGCCGCCGTCCCCCCTGCTGTGCTCGGCCCCGCGTATCCCGACGAGCCCGCGGCCTGGCGGCGGCTGCCCCCGCTCACGGGACCCCTGACCCGTGCGGGGGGCGCGGCCAGGCGGCTCACGGCCGCGCCGGTCACGGACCACACCGTCCGCGACGCCGCCTCGATGCTCGCGACCGCGGCGGGGGCCGGCGCCGCCGCCGATCGCCCCTCCGAGGTGCCCGCCGGGCGCGTCGAGGGCCTGGCCAAGGCCGTGCCCCTGCGCCATTTTCAGCCGCACCGCACTACGGAGACCGGCGGTCCGGCCGCCGGGACGGGCGTCGCCGGTGCCGGGGCCGGACGCGAGGGCACCGTTCCACTCACGCCTGCCCTCGCTGCTGCGCCGGCGGAACAGGCCCCTGCGGTTCCGGTGCCCGCACCGGCACCCGCCCCCGCTCCGCGGCGGGCCGCAGCCGTGCCGTCGGCCGGGACCGCCGCGGACCTCACCAGGGTCACCGACGGCAGCGTCGGGGAAGCCCGCCCGGCGACCGTCTCGACCCATCCCCCCACGTGGATGAACGCGGGCGCGATCGGTCAGGGCACCGACCTGGCCTCGCTGCTGTTCCCGATGCCGGGCGACGCGCCCCCGTCCTTCCTGCAGCCCCCCTCCGCCCCCGCCCCGGCGCCTCGCGCCCACACCGCCCCGCCCCACCTCTCCCAGCGGCGCAACCTCGGCCAGAGCCGACGGCTCGGCCTGGGGCCGGCGCTGTCCCACACGTCCCACCCCGACCCGGCGTCCCACGGTGAGGAGGCGGAAGGGGGCAGGCCCCCGCCGCCCGCCGCTCCCCTCCCCGCCGCCCCGGTGGTGGCCACGCCCCCCTCGGAAGAGCCGGCATCGGCCACCCCGCCGCAGACACCGGCCGCGGTGCCCCCGCCCGTCCCTCCCGTCCCGAGCCCGCTGCCGGCGAACCCGCTCCGGGTCAGCCCCCGCCGGGCCGCGTCGGACGGCCCGGCCACCCCAGCGCTGCGCCACCGCACCACCCCGCCCGCCTCCCGGGCCCCCGCGGACCTGGCCCGCGCGGTTTCCGAGCTGCACGGTGTCGACGTCACCGGAACCGCGCTGCACACGGGAGCCGAGGTCACCCGGCGCGCCGCCGGCATGGCCGCCCAGGCGTTCACGAAGAACGGCCAGGTCTACCTGCCGGACACCGCGTCCGCACCTGATTCCCCCCGTACCCGCGGTCTGATCGCCCACGAGCTGACGCACGTCGCCCAGCAGAAGCGGTACGGCGGCAGCCTGCCGCCCGAGAACTCGCCGGCCGGGCGCGCCCTGGAGGCCGAGGCGATTTCGGCCGAGCGCTTCTTCCGCGGCGACCCCGGCGCACCGGCGCCCCTCGTACACCGCAGGCCCGTCACGGCGGGCCCCGATCCCGAGGAGATCCGCCGGCTGATCGCCGAGATGACCCCCGCCGCACCGCCCCCGCCGCCCGAGCCGGAACCGGTACCCGAACCGGAGCAGCATGAACCACAGGCCGCCCCGGAGCCCGCCTACACCGGCCCCGTCGGTGTGTCGTGGACGGCGGATGCGAGCCTGCTGGACGGAGTGCAGAGGGCCTCACGTGAGGAGATCATCGAGGAGTACCTGGGCGAGCTCAACCACTTGCGCCGCATCCGGAACCAGAACCAGTCCACACTGACGCCCGACACCCTCATGAAGAACGAGAAGTGGCGCCAAGTGGTCGACTGGCGACTCAAGCGCCAGTTCCAGGGAGGTACCCGCGATCAGATCATCGCCGAGTTCCTCGCTGAGAAGAACGACGAGCTGGCACGCGAAGGCAGCGACAAGAAGCGCTTGACCGCCGGTGACCTGTCCGGCAACCCGGAGCTTCAGGACGCGGTCGAGTTCCGGGTCAAGGAGGCGCAGCGGCGCGGAAGGCTGGCGGCCGAGGAAGTCGACGACGTATCCGAGACGCAGGACTTCCACTGGCTCAAGGGCCAGCTCGGACTCGGCCTCGTGGAGGCCCTCGGCTCTCCGTTCGGCGTCACCATGGACGCCAAGCGGCGCAAGGAGGTGAGGGAGTACTTCGCCGGCCGGCCGAAGGCAGAGGACGAGGAGGCCGAGGGGTACGTATTCGACCTGGGCGGGACGCCGGAGCAGTCTCCGGCGGCCGCGCCCCCGTCTCCGGCCAAGGCCTCCTCCCCGGTGGCTCCGGACAAGTCGCCCGTAGCACCCGGTAAGGGTTCCGTTAACCATCCACCGTCCACTATGGGACTACAGACCGACAAAGCCGACGGCGAGAAGTGGGAAGGCCGGGCACTGCCCCACTGGGACTCGGTCTTCTCGCTGCCCGCCAGCCAGGCGGACGAGGAGGCTCCCGAGGCCGAGACGTCCGCCGCCGGCCCGGGCTCCGCCCTCGCGAAGGACATCAAGAACTCCTTGTGGGCGGCGGCGACCAGTGCCTTCCTCGGCGGTCCGGACGACCAGGCCGCGGCGGAGGCGGAGGAGAGGAAGAAGCGAGAAGCCGAGCAGAGGGAGGCCGAGGAAAGTGCCCGCGGCGCTGTGTTCGACCTCGACGCGATCAACGACGACCAGCTGGACGCCCTGTCCCACCGCCTTTACGGCAGGGTGCGGTCCCGCCTCATGAGCGACCTGCGGAGCGACTTGCTCGTGCACCGCCACCGAACCGGAAAGAACTAGGAGTTGGCCCCATGCCACTGAATGTTGACAGCACCCTCGCACTGGCGAACCGCTTCGCCGTCCACATCGAATCGTACGACCTGGGAAGTTGGACCCAGGTCCAGGGACTCGACGTGCAATGGAAGATGGCCGAGTACCGCGCCGGCGACGCCGGCAACGACCGCTGGTTCTTTCCCGGGTTCACGGAGTACACCCCGATCAAGCTGACCCGGGCCGCCTGCAGTGAGTCCGCCGTGGTCCGCAAGTGGCTGTCGAGCAACTCCTTCAAGATGAAGGCGCAGACGGGCAACATCGTCCTGATGGACCCGAGCAACCAGCCCGTCGTCGAATGGAACCTGCGCCGTCTCATCCCGGTGAAGTGGTCCATCGCCGGCTTCGAGGCGGGCCAGAGCAAGGTGGCCCTGGAGACCCTCGAGCTCCAGCACCTCGGCTTCCTCGACGACGACCAGGCCTAGCGATGGCGAACACGCGCACGGCGGGTAAGGCCCAGTCGTCCTCCGGCTCCGGCAGCCGCTGGGCACAGGGCGACTGGCACGTCGACAATGCCCTGTTCGGTATGGCCATGCGGTTCAAGGTTTCCGTGGACGCCTTCGGGGACCTGGGGTACTGGTCCTCCTGTCGTGGACTGAACGTGACGTTCGACCACGAGGAGATCGAGTACGGCGGCAACTACGAGCATACGGTCCTGCTCCCCAAGCGCCTGAAGTACGGCAGCATCACGTTGCAGAGGGCGATCAAGAAGGAAGACACGGCGCGGCTCCAGGCCTGGCTGCGGCAGGTGATGCGTGACTGGTACAGCTACGAGATCGGCGGGACCGAGTACACGGGCACCGGCCTCAAGATCCAGCTGATGGACGCGCACAACGAGCCGGTCTTCGACTGGCAGCTGCGCAACGTGTTCCCGAAGAGCTGGAAGGGGCCGGACTTCGACGCCGACACGAACAAGGTCGCCCTGGAGTCCCTGGAGCTGGCCCACGAGGGATTCCTGTAGGAGACGCCATGACGAACACGACCGCCGTGCTGACGTGCACCAGCGGACCCATGCCGGGCTCCGTGCCGATGCTCTTCAACCCGGAGAAGATCTCGATCGACCGCAGCGCCAGCTACCGCTCCCACGGCAGTAGCTCCCCGAACGGTGGCAACAACGGTGCGACGGGAACCAGTTTCCAGCGTGCCGAAGCGCTGCTGATCAAGCTCAGCGACGTGACGTTCGCCGGACCCGAGACCAAGGCCCTGTGCGATCAGCTGCTGAACTGGCTGAGTCCCGGATCAGGTGCGGCGGGACAAGCCCTTGCCGGGGTGCTGGCGACTAAGGGCCTCGTCAACTCCGGAATGGTCAACCGGCTGCCCGTTCTCTCCTTCATCTACGGCCCCCCGATGCTGGGCTTCTGCTACCAGGTGGTCCTGACGCACGTGCACATCAGCTACACGCGCTTCACCCCCTTCGGAGTCCCCGTGCGGGCGAAGGTGTCCATCGACCTGAAGGAACAGCCGAGCCTGCTGGGCACCCTGCCGACCAACCCGACCTCGGGAGGCCTTCCCGGACGGCGCAGCTACACGGTCACCGAGGGGGAGGACCTCGTGAACCTCGCCCGCACCCAGTACGGAACCACCTCGCACTGGCGCCGCCTCGCCGACGCCAACGCCATCGACGACCCGCTGCGCATGCGGCCGGGAACCACCGTCTACCTGCCCAACCCGCACGAGTTCGACTGACGGCCGGAAAGGACCCCGTTGTGAACAGCAAGCCTCGATGGGCGGCCCCCGGCGGTGCGCCCACGGACGACAGCTCCGCCACGGTCCGGGCCCACATCAAGATCGGCTCGATGGCCCCGACCGGCGAGGTGTCCTCGCAGGTCGAGCCGTCGATCATCCGCGTCCTGGTGGACACCCACCTGTACCTGCCGGACATGTTCGAGATCACCTGCCTGTACACCGCCGACGCCGGCGAGAAGGTGACGCAGGAGATCAAGATCGGCCACCAGGTGGAGATCAGGAGCGGAAAGGACGCTCCGTCCGCGACGCCGCTGATCAGGGGCGAGATCACCTCCCTGGAAGCGCGTTGCGAGGACAACCTGATCTACATCGTGGCCCGGGGCTACGACCACTCCCACGTGCTCCAGCGCTCCCGGCGCACACGCACCTTCGTCAACACCAAGGACTCCGACATCGCCGGCCGGGTCGCCGCCGACGCAAAGCTCAAGATCGAGAAGATCGACGAGACGAAGTACGTGCACCGCCACCTGGCGCAGATCGCCCAGACCGACTGGGATTTCCTCCAGGCACGGGCCCGTGCCAATGGCTTCGAGATGGGTGTGACCGACCGGAAGCTCTACTTCCGCCGGGCGTCCGGGACGCCCGGAGCTGTGCCCCTCAAGGGCACTGCCACTCCGCCGCCCCTCGCCTTCGGCGGCAACCTGCTCTCCTTTCGCCCCAAGGTGTCGGGTGCGGACACGCTCCCGGCCAGCGTCGAAGTGCGCACCTGGGACGAGGAGCGCACCGACGTCGTGGTCGCCACCGTACCCGTGAAGCCCGTCACCCCCGACGGCGGCGCCGGCAGCGGTCTGGCCGGGGCCGTCGCCGCGGTGGGCGCCGTCAGCAGCCTCGCCGGAGTGGGCAAGGCAAAGGGCTCCGCGCCGGCCACCGACGCCCACCTCCTCGTCGACCTGCCCGTCGGCGCCGGCGCCGACATCGCCGTCGCCGCGGAATCGCTCGCCCGGGGCATCGCCGAACGGGTGGGAGGTACGGCATCGGAGGCGGAGGGCCGGGCCTTCGGCAACAGCGCCATCCAGGCGGGCACCGAGGTCCAGGTCGAGGGCGTCCCGGCACCCTTCGCCGGCCGCTGGATGGTCACCAACGCCCGGCACACGTTCTGCGAGGACGAGGGTGGCTACTTCACCGAGTTCTCGGCCACCGGCCGAAACGACCGCTCCCTGCCCGGGCTGACCATGCAGGAGCAGGACGCCGGGGCGGACCGGCGGGCGCGCGGCATGATGTGCGGCATCGTCACGAACCTGGCCGACCCCGCCGGCCGCAACCGCGTGAAGGTCCGACTTCCGCTGCTGGCACCGGACTTCGAGACCGACTGGGTCCGGGTGGTGCAGCCGGGCGGGAACCGCGGCGCCGTGATTTTCGTACCGGAAGTCGGCGACGAGGTCCTCGTCGCGTTCGAATGGGACGACATCAACCGCCCGATCGTCATCGGTGGCATGCGCAATGGCGCGAGCACCCTGGGGCTGGGCGGACCCGCGGTCGAGCGCAAGGGCGAGACGGCCTCCGTCATGCGCCGCGGTCTGGTCAGCAGCAGCGGCAGCAGGCTGGCCTTCGTCGAGATCCCCGCCAACCGGACCCCGCTGGTGGAGAAGTCGGCGATCGTCCTGGCCACGGCGCTCAACGACATGGGGCTGACCCTCGACAAGACGACCGGCCAGGTCCTGCTCACCTGCAAGCCCCAGACGGGCAGGGGCAAGGGCCAGGGAGTCGTCACCATCTCCACGGACGGCAACGGCACCGTGACGATCGACAGCGGCCCCAAGGGGTCGGTGAACGTCACCGGCGGCAACGTCAACGTGCGTGCCGCTCGTGCCCTCAACCTCGAAAGCGACGGCCAGCTGACCCTCAAGGGTCAGAACGTCAAGATCACCGGCCGCCTGATCGAGCTCAACTGACACGCGACGCAAGGACTTCAAGGCTGTGAACAGAGCAGACGACTTCATCGGCGCCGGATGGGCCTTCCCCCTCGGGGTGAGTCCCACCGGAGGAATCGCCCTGGTCCGCCGGGAGACCGAGCTGGAGCAGGCGATGAAGATCATCCTGTCGACGTACCCGGGCGAGCGCCCCATGCGGCCCGGCTTCGGCTGCCGGCTGCGCGACTACGTCTTCCGGGACACGGGCCACCAGACCATGGCCATGCTCTCGGAAGAGGTGCGCACCGCCCTCGTGACCTGGGAGCCGCGGGTCGACATCCAGGGCGTCCGGGCCGCACCGGCCGAGGACGATCCGAGCCTGGTCCACATCGACATCGTGTATGCGATCAAGGCCACCAACGACCGACGCAACCTGGTGTTCCCGTTCTACACGATTCCCGAAGAGGAAGAAGACTACTGATGGCGCTGCCCTCGCCGGACCTCGACGACCGCCGGTTCCAGGACCTGGTGGACGATGCAAAGCGCATGGTCATGCGCCGCTGCCCGGAGTGGACGGACCACAACGTCTCCGACCCCGGTGTCACGCTCATCGAGACGTTCGCCTTCATGACCGACCAGCTCCTCTTCCGCCTCAACCGGGTGCCGGACCGGATGTACGTGAAGTTCCTCGAACTGCTCGGGGCGAGGCTGCTGCCGCCGGTACCGGCACAGGCACCTGTGACGTTCTGGCTCTCCGCGCCGGCCGCCACCCTGGTGTCCGTACCGGCCGGGACGAACGTGGCGACCCTGCGGACCGAGACCGACCCTTCCGTGGTGTTCGCCACCCGCCACGAGCTGCGGCTTCCGCCCGCGGGCCTGCAGCACCTCATGACCCTGGAGTCCCAGTCCAACACCTTGCTCGCCCGGGACGAACAGCACCGCCTGCGCGTGGGATTCCCCGCGTTCGGCTCGCAGACCCCCGTCGTGGACGACTGCCTGCTGGTCGGTCTGTCGGACGCGGTACCGCGCGCGCTGGTGAGCCTGGACTTCACCTGCAGCATTCAGGGCGTCGGCGTGGACCCGGATTACCCCCCGCTGGTGTGGGAGGCCTGGAACGGGGACGACTGGGAGTCGTGCCGGGTCGACTCCGACGCCACGGGCGGTCTCAACCGCCCGGGAGCGATCGTGCTCCAGATACCGGGAGGGCACCACGCGAGCATCCTCGACGGGCGCCGCGCCGGCTGGCTGCGCGCGCGGGTCACCGCCCCCCGCCCGGACCGCCCCGGATACAGCACCTCGCCGGTCATCGATTCGATGGACGCGACGGTGATCGGCGGCACCGTCGACGCGGTCCACGCCGAGATCATCGACAACGACGAACTCGGCCCGTCCGACGGCACCAGCAACCAGCGGTTCGCGGCGTCCCACGCCCCGATCCTCGCGAGCGCCGTACCGGCCGTCCTGGAAGTCAGCGGAGACGAGGGCTGGACGCGCTGGACCGAAGTGGACCACTTCGCCCACAGCGGTCCGGACGACCGGCACTACGTCATCGACAGCACGCACGGCACGGTCTGCTTCGGGCCGATGGTCAGGCAGTCCGACGGCACCATGCGCCGCTACGGCGCGGTACCGCCCAAGGACTCGATGGTGCGCCTCACCCGCTACGCCACCGGTGGCGGAGCCGTCGGCAACGTCGGCCAGGGGGCCATCCAGACCCTGAAGTCCTCGATCCCGTACATCGCGCGCGTGGAGAACCCCGAGTCGGCGACCGGGGGAGTGGACGGGGAGACCGTGGAGGAGGTCAAGTCGCGCGCCCCCCTGCTCATGCACACGAGGGGGCGGGCGGTGACGGCCGAGGACTTCGAGGTCATCACCCGGGAGGCGGCGCCGGAGCTGGCACGCGTGCGCTGCCTCACCGCCCAGGAGGCAGGCCTTCCGCCCGGCGCCGTCAAGGTGCTCGTCGTCCCGGGCCTTCCCGACGAGCCGGGACCCGCCCGCTTCGCTGCGCTCAAGCCCCGGCAGAGCACGCTCGACGCGGTGGCCGAGCGGTTGGACCAGTGCAGGCTGGTCGGCACCACGGTCCTGGTCGAGCCACCGCTCTACCGGGGCGTGACGGCCGTGGCGCGGCTGCGTTCCGTTCCGGGGGCCAAGGCCGATCGCGTCACTGACGACGCCCTGGAAGCCCTCTACCGCTATCTCAACCCAGTGAGCGGCGGACCCGACGGGACGGGCTGGCCGTTCGGCCGGCCCGTGCAGGCGGGAGACCTGTACGCGGTGCTGCAGCAGGTCGACGGTGTGGGGATCGTCGAGGAGGTGCGGCTGTTCAACGCGAACCCGGTGACCGGCGCGCGGGGTGAGGAGACCGACCGCGTCACGCTCGACCGGGACAGCCTGATCTTCTCCTTCGAGCACCAGGTCCTCGTGGAAGCGGGCGGGATATGAGAGGCACCGTCACCGACCTGGTCACCCCTTACCCGATCGGCCGGTACCTGCCGGCCGTGTACCAGGAGGACGACTTCGCGCAGCGCTTCACCAGCGGGCTCGACGACGTACTGGCACCCGCGATCGCCGTGCTCGACTCGCTCGAGGCGTACGCGGACCCGGACACGACCCCGGAGGACTTCCTGCCCTGGCTGGCCGGCTGGCTGGGCATCACCGTGGAGGAGACCCTGCCCGCGCAGGCCCGTCGGGCCCGCCTCAAGCACGCCGCGGAATCGTTCGTGGTCCGTGGTACCTACGAGGGACTGCGCGCGGCGCTGCACACCCTGACGGGGGCCTGGCTGGAGGTCAGGGACAGCGGCGGCGTGCGGTGCTCGGACCGGTCCGGGGGGTGCCTGGTGACCGACGCGGAACCGGCGGTCATCGTCCGGCTGCCGCGCTCGCTCGCCGATCAGCGGGAGGCCGTCGAGGCGCTGGTCGCCGGCGCGGTCCCCGCCCATGTACACCGTGCCGTGGAGTTGCTGGATCATGACCACCTGTCGTAAGTGCGGCTTCAACAACGGTGTCGGCGACAAGTTCTGCGGCTCGTGCGGATCGTTCCTCGAATGGACCGGCAAGAAGCAGAAGATCGACCTTCCGGATGACCTCCGGCAGGAGGCCGAGCAGCAGGCGGCCGGTCCCGCGCCCTCGGCACTCGAGCGGCTCCAGCGGGGCCTCTACTCCGACGTCGGCAGCCGCCCCGGCCTCCCGGGACGAACTGGCCCTGCGGGTGTCCCGGGCATGGGGATGCCCGGCATGGGGATGCCCGGCATGGGGATGCCCGGTATGGGTGGCCCGCCGGGTATGGGTGGTCCTCCCGGCATGGGGCGACCCCCGGGCATGTCCGGGCCGCCCGGTATGGGTGGTCCGCCGGGCATGGGGCGACCCCCGGGCATGTCCGGGCCGCCCGGTATGGGTGGTCCGCCGGGCATGGGTGGATTCGGAGGGTCCGATGACGATGAGGACGAGGACGACAAGTTCCTCGCGTCGCTGCTCAAGAAGGGCTCGGGTCCGGGGGCCCAGGGGCCAGGGGGTGCGACGGATGACGATGACGATGACGATGACGACGAGGACGACTGGCTCGCCGAGCTCCTGAAGGGCGGCGACGATGACGATGACGACGATGACGACGATGACGATGACGATGACGACGATGACGATGACGATGATGACGATGACGATGCTGACGACGGGCTCGCCCCGCGCCAGGATGAAGACGAAGACGAAGACGAAGACGCCGACGAGGACCAGGAAGAGGACGACTGGCTCGCGGACCTTTTGAAAGACGCCGAGGACGAGGGCGACGCTGACGCCGATGCTGAGGACGGCAGGGCTGCGGTCGCCGACGCGGAGGACGACGATGAAGACGACGACGATGAAGACGACGACGATGAAGACGACGACGATGAAGACGACGACGATGAAGACGACGACGATGAAGACGACGAAGAAGACGACTGGCTCGCCTCCCTCCTGAAGGAAGCCGAGGGTGGCGACGGCGACCAGGAGGCGTCCGACGAGGACGCTGATGAGGACGAGGGCGAGGAGGCCGAGAGGGAGCCCGGCCTGGTCGCTCCCGCCGAGCCGGAGGAACGGCGCCGGCCCGCTCCGCAGCGCCGGAAGGCCACACGTTTGGCCATGCCGGGCGATGTCGTCTGTCCCGACTGCGGTGAGAACAATGACGACGAGCGCAAGTTCTGCAGCAGGTGCGGTGCGTCCCTGGAGCAGGCCGAGACGGCGACCCTGCCGTGGTGGCCACGCCTGTGTGCCCGGCTTCGCCCGGGGCCTGCCGTCCTGGACGCAGGGCAGCGCCCCGGCCAGGCCGGTGTGCGCGACAAGCGACGCTTCGCCCCGTCCGTGCTCATCGGGCCGGTACGTCTGGTGGCCAGTGTCGCGTTGCTGACGCTGACCACGCTCTACATGGTCCATCCGCCCTTCAAGGAGTTCGTCAAGACCGAGGCCAAGGAGATCCAGAACAGGCTGAAGGCGACGGTCAAGCCCGAGTACTCCCCGGTGAACCCGAAGGACGTGCTTGATCCGGGCCGCAGCGACCCTGCGCACTCGGCGCTGGACGCCTTCGACCTGTGGGCCGACACCTACTGGCTGACCTCGACCAAGGACACCCAGGGCGTCATGGTGGAGTTCGACGCGCCGGTCGACCTGAGTCACCTCGTGGTACGCAACGGAGCTTCTCCGGACTTCAAGGCTTACGACCGGGCGAAGTCGCTGGAGCTCGACTACTCCAACGGTCAGAAGCAGACCATCACGTTGACCGACAAGCCCGACGAACAGCCCGTGAGCCTCGGCTCCCACGGCATGGTGACGTGGGTCAAGGTGCGTGTTCTCGACGCCTATGGCAGCCACAAGACCGACAAGGTGGCCATTTCCGAGCTGGAGTTCTCCACCACGGTCCGTGGATACCTGTTCTGACGGAACCGGCGATGTGGTGGGGACGGCACGCTGCTAGGCGGCCGTTAGGAGACGCCCGCCTAGCGTGGAACCAGATCACATTCCGGGCATCGCGCAGAGCGCGGGCAGGAGGTGAAGAACCATCAGTGCTCCGCCGTGCAGGCGGTGAAGAAGGGAACCGACCATGCTCGGAAAAGCAACCGGCCGACGAAGACGACCGAATGTCTCGCGCACCCGGCGGGTGGCCGCCGCGGCAGGAGTCACCGGCGCCGGTATCGCCCTCCCGCTGCTGCTCGGCGGCAGCGCACAGGCGGCCACGGCACACGCCTGGGAGCAGGTGGCGCAGTGCGAGAGTGGCGGCAAGTACGCGATAAACACCGGAAACGGCTACTACGGCGGCCTGCAGTTCTCGTCCTCGACCTGGCAGGCATTCGGCGGACATGCGTACGCCCCGAACGCCCACCTGGCCACGAAGGAACAGCAGATAGCCATTGCGGAGAAGGTGCTCGCCGGCCAGGGCAAGGACGCGTGGGGGAATTGCTCGAAGGCGTTGAGAGGGCAGCGGGCCTCCGTCACGCAGCAGCCGCCGGCACAGCCCCCGGCGCAGGAGCCGCCGGCGACGCAGACGATCCCGGAAGCCGCCGAAGGCACGTACACCGTGCAGGCCGGCGACACTCTCGCGGGCATCGCGCGGTCGCACGGCCTGCCGGACTGGGAAGTGCTGCACGAAGCCAATCTTGCCACCGTCCCCGACCCGAACCTGATCCGGGTGGGCCAGCTCCTGCACGTACCCGGCCCCGTCCGGACGACCTGAGGAACGGAAGCATCCACCATGATCCGACATGACGTGTTCCAGCAGGACATGCTCAGGATGGCGCCGCCGGACGAGAACGAGTTCCGTCTCGCTCGCGCCGTCGTCGCCTCCCGGTCCCGTGACGCCGCTGACTGCGAGACGCTGCTGGGAATGCTGGGCCTGCTCCCCGGGCCGGAAGCCGACGAGCCGGAAGCGCAGACCCCCCTCCTCCACCTCCTGCCTCCGCTGTTGGACGGACGCCGGGAAAAAGGCTGGTGAACCCCGACGTACTACGCCACGAGTCCGCCACACGGGAGCCGGGCGCATCGCCCTACGGCCGATGCCGGCGCCCGGCGGCGAGCCGTAGCGTCGGACCGTGACCGGCCGACGGCGGGTGGCTGCGGGGCTCAGCGGCCACCCCACGGCCGTCCGGCCGCATGCTCGGTCCGCACGCGGGAGGGGAACGGCCTTGAACGAGGATGGGCGACGCATTGGGGACTGGACGGACTCGGCCGCTTGCAGCGGTATGGACGTCGAGGCCTTCTACGCGCAGAGCGCGGTGCGGGCGGCCAGCGCGCTGCGCGCGTGCCGCGGTTGCCCGGTGCGGGCGCAATGCCGTGCGCACGCGGTGAGGGCCAAGGAGCCCTTCGGTATCTGGGGAGGGCTGACCGCTGCCGAGCGAGGGTGGCCCTGACCAGTACGCCTCGCCGGGCCGATGCTGCGTTCCGGGACTATCCTCGAGGCACGGGGCTGACCCGCCCCGCTCGCAGGCGCCAGGAGTTCCGAGGTGAGCCTTCCATGACGGAACGCACGCGGGTCGTCATCGCGGACGACCATCCGCTCTACCGCGAGGGCGTCCGCAGGGCGCTGGCCTGGAGCGGAACGATCGAGGTGGTGGGTGAAGCCTCGAACGGACGCGAAGCCCTCAAAATGATCAAGGATCTTGCCCCGGACGTCGCGCTCGTCGACTTCCGGATGCCGGACATGGACGGCATCGCCCTCACCCGCTCGGTCGCCCAGTGGAAGCTCGAGACCCGGGTGGTGATCGTCAGCGCCTTCCAGAACAGTGAGCTGGTCTTCCGAGCCCTGGAGGAAGGCGCCGCCGGCTACATGCTCAAGGACGCCAAGCGGACCGAGCTGGTCGAGGCGGTGCGTCAGGCGGCGGCGGGCAAGACGGTGATCCCCGCGGAACTCGCGGGCGGAGTCGCCGATGAGATCCGCATGCGGGCCCAGTCGGGCGGCCCGGTCTTCACTTCCAGGGAGCTGGAAGTGCTGCGCGATTTCGCTGAAGGGATGAGCATCCCGCAGATCGCGCAGAAGCTCTTCCTGGCGCCCAGCACGATCAAGACGCACGCCCAGCACCTGTACGAGAAGCTCGGGGTCGGCGATCGCGCGGCCGCTGTCGCCGAGGGCATGCGCCGCGGCCTGCTCGACTGAGCGCCGAGCACGGCGCGCCGGGTGATCCGCCTGCTGCCTGCACTCCCGTGCTCCCGTCGTCCTGTCTACCCGTCCTCCCGTCCGTGCGGCGCACGGACGGGAGTCTCCCGTGCGGCTCCGTACGGCCGCCCCGTAGCCGGGGCGGGGGACGCCGAGGGCCGCACGCCGTCCCCCTATCGGTGGGCACGCCCCACTCCGGTCGAGTCCAGCGATCCCCCGATCCCGGACCACCCCCGTCCGCGGGACTCTGATGTCCGAGGGCGCCGTCCGAGGCGCCACCGAGGCACGGAGACGAGCTATGGCTTGGACGCGCGTAACGGTGATCGAGGACGACGCGGAGATCCGCGAGTGCCTCTCCGCCTCACTCCGAAAGATGAAGTACGACGTGCACGCCGTCTCGCGCGGCGCCGACGGCCTCAGCCACGCCGCCGCGGCCGCTCCGGGAGGAGTGATCGTGCTCGACCTCGGGCTCCCCGACATCGACGGCCTCGACGTGCTCAAGATGCTCCGTGCCACGGTGAACACCCCCGTGCTGGTCTCCAGCGCCCGGGACGATGACAGCCACATCGTGCGCGCCCTCAACCTCGGCGCCGACGACTACGTCGTCAAGCCGTTCTCCGCGGAGCACCTCGACGCCCGGATCCGCGCCGTGCTGCGGCGCTCCGGGGGCCGGCACCAGGAGAGCGTCTACCACGTCGGCGGCCTCAGCATCGACATGGAGGCACACACCGCCGTCCTCGACGGCAGGGAGCTGGAGATGCGGCCCAAGGAGTTCCGGCTCCTCGCCTACCTCGCGCGCCATGCGGGGCGGGTCGTCAGCAAGGACGAACTGCTGAACGAGATCTGGGACGACGCCTTCGGCGCGAGTGAGAAGACGATCGACGTTCACCTGTCCTGGCTCCGCCGACGCCTCGGGGAGACCGCGGCCGAGCCGCGCTACCTGCACAGCGTGCGCGGCGTCGGAGTGAAGATCGCCGCACCTGCGGCCTAGCATGCGCACGAAATTCGCGCTGGTCAGTGTGCTGACCACGCTGCTGACCGTGATTCTGCTGGGCATCCCGCTGACCTTCTACGCGGCATACGCCCACCTGGCGCAAGCCGATCACGACGCCGTCCTGCAGGCCCAGACCCTCGCCACCCTGACGCGCGAGTCGGCGGGTTCGGGCACCGGGCAGCTCACCTCCTGGATCGACTCCCAGCAGCGCAACGTCCGCGCCACCGTGGTCATGCCCTCGGGCACGCGCTACGGAGCACCCGTACCGTGCCTGCAGCAACCGGAACCACACGCCGACGACCTGGAGCAGTGGACGTGCCGGGGGGACAGGGTCGCGAGTCTTGCCGTACCCATGCCCGGCGGCGAGGCCCAGATAGACGTCGCGGTGGACACCGCGGAGGCCGGCGAGGAAACACTGAGGGTCATCGCCCTGCTCGCCGCTGCCGCCGTCGTGCTGCCCGCCGTCTCCGTGGTGTTCGCCGACCGCCTCGCACGCTCGGTCGTGCGCACCGCGCAGGAGCTGACGGACGTCGCGGCCGACCTGCGCCAGGGACGCCTGGACTCCCGCTTCACCGGGGCCGGCCCACCGGAACTCCACCAACTCGGCATCACCCTCAACGCGCTGGCGGCCAGGCTCGACGCCCTCGTCGCGAACGAACGCGAGTCGCTGGCCGACCTTTCCCACCGGTTGCGCACCCCGATCACCTCCCTGATGCTCCAGGCCGAGGCCCTCAAGGACCGCCGGCAGGGCGAACGAATCCTCTCGGCCCTCCACGACCTCAACACCGAGGTCACGAGGGTCATTCGGCATGCCCGCAAACCCATCGCCGCGAAGGGTGGTCTGACGGCCTTCCTGGACATGGTGGTGGCCGAACGCGTCGCGTTCTGGGAGGTGCTGGCCGAGGAACAGGGACGCGCCTGTGAGCTGACGGTGCAGGACACCGGCTGCCAGGTGTATGTCCCGCAGGCCGAACTCGAAGCGGCCGTGGACGTCCTGCTCGAGAACGTGTTCACCCACACCCCGGAAACGGCGGGCGTGCGGATCACCGTACGAGCCGATCCGGACGGTGGCGCCGAGCTGGCGATCGACGACGACGGGCCGGGGTTCTCGGACCTGCGTGTGGTGGAACGCGGCCGGAGCACCGGCGGATCGAGTGGACTCGGCCTGGACATCGCCCGCCGCACGGCGACGATCTCCGGTGGCCGGCTCGTCCTGAGTACCTCGCCGACCGGAGGCGCACGCGTCACGGTCTCCTTCGGCGGACCCCAGGCCGCGCACCGCCCGGCCGACACCCGCAGGGGCTCCGGCGGAGCGTCCTGAGTTCTGCCGACCGTTCGAAGGAGGACAGCTCGTGGGAGCCATGCTTCATCTGATCTACCGTCACTGGCGTACCTGTCGCAGCTCGCGCCGGGAACTCGAGCGCTGGCGCAGGGAGCGGAAGGCGGGTGCGCGCCACGAGTGAGGTGCACCGGCGTGCGCCGTGGCCTCACACGGGGGCGGCCACACACACCGGAGCGGGTGGGGAGACAGAACTTCCGTTCTGTCTCCCCACCCGCTCCGGTGCTGTACCGCGCGTCGGTCAGATCAGACCCTCGCGGATGGCGTAGGCGACGGCGTGGGGGCGGTTGCGCAGGTTGAACCGGTTGTTGATGGCGTGGAGCGTGTTCTTCACCGTCCGTTCCGAGTAACACAGCTCCTGGGCGATCTCGTTGGTGTCCAGGCCCTGGGACACCAGGCGGAGCACGTCGGCCTCACGGTCGGTGATGCCGGAGTACCGCTGGCCGCCCCGCGGGACGGAAGCCTGGTGCTGGAGCTTGGACACCTGCTTGAGGAGGCTGCCGACAAGGTCGGGCGGGAGGACGCCGGCGCCCCGGTTGACCGAGGTGATCACCTGGACGAGTCCGTCGGCCGTGACGTCCTTGCGACGCGCGAGACCGCTGATGCCCGCTTCGGCGGCGGCGAACACACCGTTGTCCTCCAGGGAGGAGGCGACGAGCACGATGCGCTGGATGCCCTGGCCCCGGGTCGACTTGACCAGGGAGACGGCGGCGTCGTCGATCTCGTCGACCACGAGGACGGCGACGGTGTCCGGGTCGGCGTCCTGGCGCTCCACGATGTGTACTTCGGGGCGGAGACGGAGGGCGGCGATGACGCCCAGCTCTGAAATGGAGTCCAGGGCGTGGACGAAAACACTGATCCTGTTCGGCATGAATTCCCTCTTGGATGCGTAGAACTGAGGAGTGGCCTCCGGTCGACGTCCTGTGGGACGGTCGGTTCGAG
Organism: Streptomyces sp. NBC_01264; assembly: GCF_026340675.1. Taxonomy (NCBI): domain Bacteria; kingdom Bacillati; phylum Actinomycetota; class Actinomycetes; order Kitasatosporales; family Streptomycetaceae; genus Streptomyces; species Streptomyces sp. NBC_01264. The sequence goes on along the minus strand of NZ_JAPEOX010000002.1, from coordinate 328,051 downwards.
GTCGATGCATCCATGGTGTGGCCGCGAAGGTTAAAGGAGGGATAGCGGAGCCGGTGCGAAGGATTGTCCGTTGAGGCGTCGGCGGGCCGCCGTAAGGGCACTTTAGAAGAGCCGTTCCTCGCCGCAGATCGCCACCCGCACCGTGGAGTCGCAGTCCAGCGACACCCGGTAGTAGCACCGTGTCACCGGCCTGGTCCGCGTCGCGTCCTGCCAGCCGAACCCGCTGAAGCTCAGCCAGGTGTCGGACGACTGGTTCCGCTTGACGGTGGCGCTGGCAGTGCCGTTCAGCAGAACGCTGCCCTCCGACCCTCCACCCAGGTACTCCCGCAGTTCCACCGTGCACGTGACAGGCGCGGTCTGCGGCCGGGGAGTGAAGCGGAAGGCCAGCGTATCGGCACGGAAGGAGACCAGTCCGTCCCGTATCTCGTTGCTCGTGATGTCGAACTCCAGCAGCTGGGCCGGATTCCATGTCGGTGGTTCCGACTCTCTGATGTCCATTCGCCCATTGTCCCGCCATACGCCGCTCCGTCCGGCCCTCGGCCGCGATTCTGCGCGAAGGGAGGCGGGAGCTTTCCCTCACCGCTGCCCGAACATGTATGTCCACACTTGGCCCGGCCCGGGACAGTGGACGCATGGGAGTCATCGCATCACTGGACGAACCGGATGTCAGCGTCGAGGCAGGTGAAAGCGTCACCTGCTCCGTACGGCTGCACAACACGGGTCGCACCGTGGACACCTTCACCCTGGACGTTCTGGGGGAGACGGCCGAATGGGCCACAGTGCGGCCGGCGAGCGTCAACGTCTTCCCCGGCGACGACGCGGTGGCCGTCCTCACCTTCGAGCCTCCCCGCTCGGCGGACGTACCGTGCGGGAAGAAGGCCTTCGCCCTGCGCATCATGGCCCAGGAGGACACCGACGGCTCGGTCATCCAAGAGGGCAGCGTCGAGGTCGGGGGCTACGCGGACCTGGCGGCCGAGCTCGTGCCCCGGACGGCTCGCGGAGCGCGCAGGGCGCGCACCAAGCTGGCCGTGGACAACTTCGGGAACGGGCCGGTCACGGTCCAGTTCACGGGTAAGGACGAGAGCGGGGACATCGACTTCGCCTTCAAGCCGGTCCAGACCGTCATCGAAGGCGGAACCACGCAGTTGATCCCCGTCCGGATACGGATGCGGAAGCGTTTCCTCACAGGTCAGCCCAAGACGCTGCCGGTGGAGATCAGCCTGACGGCCTCGGACGGGACCGTGCTCGACACCGCCGGTGTGGTGATCCAGCCGCCCATGCTGCCGCGCTGGTTGCCCAGGGCGCTGACGTTTGCCATCGCCGGGGTGATCCTCCTCGCCGTCCTGGTACCGACCTTCTTGAACGACGCGCCCAAGTCGAAGGCCACCACCGGTGGGCTTCCGGATCCCTCGGGGGGACCCCAGCCTCCGCCGGCCCCGGGCGACACGCCGGCGCCCGGAACTCCGCAGCAGGACCCGTCGCCGCCTCCCGGGGGCCAGAACCAGCCCGGGCCCCAGGGCGGTTCCAACGACTCCGGGGCCTCGGGCAACGGCACCGGACCGGAGAAGCCCGCGCCGGAGAAGCCCGCGCCGGAGAAGCCCGCGCCGGAGAAGCCCGCGCCGGAGAAGCCCGCGCCGGAGAAGCCCGCGCCGGAGAAGCCCGCACCCCCGAAGCCCCCCGCGCCCGGCCCGGCGGAGCCGACCGCCGAAAACATCCGCATCGAAGGCACGTCCATCGCGGGCAGTTCGGGCTTCACGACGCGCAGGCGCACGGTGCAGGCGGGCCAGACCATCAAGGTCGCGGAGGTCGTCCTCGACAATCCGCAGGGCTCCAGCGGCACGCTGGAGATCCGCAAGAACGACACCAAGCTAGTCGAGCGCGACCTCTCCAAGCTGACGCACGAGCGCGTCCGCTTCAGCGCGGAGGTCACCTTCAAGGCGGGGGACGAGATCGTGGTGGCGGTGCGGTGCACCTCGGGCACCTGCAAACCCAGCGCCCTCTTCCCCGCCAAGGTCACCGCTTCCTGAACTCGCGGATCCCGCACTTCTTCCTTCTTCGAAAGGCAGCCGACATGCCCGGACTTCCCGCCGCACGACTCGGTGACAAGGTCACCGGAACCGACATCCACATCGTGCTGGTACCCGCCCCACCCGGTCCGCCCACACCCCAGCCCATGCCCTTCCCCTACCAGGCGACGCTGACGGGAGGGTGTTGTCCGACGGTACGGATCGGCGGCAAGCCGGCGGCGACCCTGTCGAGCACGGCCGCCATCAGCCCCCCGCACATCGCCCCCGCCCCGGCGACCTTCTCCGTGCCGCCCACGCACACCGGCACCGTGCTGAAGGGCAGTGCGACCGTACGGATCGGCGGCAAGCCGGCGGCGCGCGCGAGCGACACCGTCCAGACCTGCAGTGACCCGGCGCCGGCACCCAACGGCACGATCATGCCTCCGGTTCCGCACCACGGTGTGCTCATCGGCTGAATCCCTGCGGGATGTGGCCGGCCCCGGGCGTTCCCCTTCCGGGCGTCCGGAGCATCCCCTACTGTTCGTTCGAACGAACTGCACGGTAGCTTCTCAGTCTCACAGAGTGACGGGGCGCTGCCGTCGCCCGTGCCGACGCGCGATCCGCGTCGGCACGTCTCGGCAGGGTCCCGACCGGGGCCCGCCCCACGAGGGAAGCGAGTTGGTTGATGTGGCCGACGTACACCAGGGCTCTCGCGTCCGGGGTCCCCTGGCGGTGCGCCTCGGGCGCAGGGACGCGCTCCGGCTCGGCACCATGCTGGCCGCGTGGGGCATGTCCGCTCTGGTGCCCGTCGGCATCGCCTGGGGGCGGCGCTGCGACCGGGCGCGCGGAACGGTCACGACGACCTACCGGGGGAGTTCGCCGTTCGGCTACGACCAGTGGGCCTCCCTCGATTTCGACGTGCCGGCCGGGGTCCGGCGCATCTCCGTCAGCACCTCGTTCGCACCACCCGAGTTCCCGTCCCGGCGCGTCACCTGGCCCAGCGGCCTGGACACCGGGGTCTTCGGGCCGGACGGATTCCGCGGCTGGTCGGGCGAGGCCCGGCGCGAGTGCACCCTGTCCGCAGCCGACGCGACCCCGGGGTACCTGCCCGGACCGATCGAGGCGGGCAAGTGGTCCGTCGCGCTCGGCCCGACGGTGAGCGATCCGCAGGGGATGGACTGGCAGGTCGACGTCACCCTGGAGTACGGGGATCCGCTGCTGCCAGCCTGCGGGGCCCGGGCCGCCCACGGGCCGGACCGCCAGGGAATCATCCGTCTGCGCGCCGAGGTCTCCGCGGCCGGTCCACCGCCGGCGTGCACCTGTCCACCGCACGCGATCGTCGCACGCACCGGTTCGCAGCTTCCTCCTGCCGCGGGGCGGGCGCCGAGGCCCCACCCGGACCGCACCGTACCGCTCGGCGGCAAGTGAGCGGCGGGGTCAGTGCATGCTCTCCGCCCGCAGTTCGAGGGCCCGGGTCTCCGCAGCGAGGCCCTTCCGGAGGGCGGTGCCCATGACCAGGTCGGTGGCCGAGCTGAAGATGCCGTCGAGCAGCAGCTCGTTGGTGACCAGGACCGTGCCGTCGGCTCGGGGGTCGAGGGTGCGGCAGCGCTGTCCGTAGACGAAGGAGGCGTTCCACCCGGCGTCCCGCCAGCAGAAGCGCCGGTTCGGTTCGACCACGAGGACGGTGTGTTCCGCGGGCATCACGTGGGTGCCGAGGGCGACCGTCACGTGCACGGTGGCCCCCGGCCGGACCTCTCCGTCGGCGCGCAGCACCCACGGGTTCCAGTCCTGGTAGGAAGGCAGGTCGACGAGTACGTCCCAGATCCGCTCCGCGGGAGCGGCGATGACCGCCTGCTCGCGGTGGACCACCGAGTGCCGGCCGGGCTCCCGCGGGGCCGGGGAGTCCGTGGCCGCCTCGGCGGCCGCGGCCGGCCGCAGGGGCAGCAAGGTCAGTGCGGCACATGCGGTGGCGAGGGTCAATGCGCGATGCATGAAGGTTCCCGGTTCTCGAGTGGGGTGACGACCGGTGCCGACGGGCCCGGCCAGATTCGAAACAGAAGGCCAAGACACCCCCTAGAGCCAGCCGAGCGCGCCGAAGGCCGCGAGGGCCGCCGCGTCGATGGCGAAGAGGGCCGAGACGACCGCCGCCTTGGCGCGGACCCGGGGGAGGTCGTGGACCACGGCGCACACCACGAAGAACGGGGCGTAGCCGATCAGAAGGATCAGGAAGGGGAACCCCTCCTGCCACCAGGGCCAGTCCCAGGTGAGCACGCCCGCCCTGTGCAGCAGTACCTCGACGCCCACACAGGCGAGGGAGTTGAGCAGGACGAACAGCCATCTGCCGGGAATGCCGAGCAGCCGTGTCCCCCGGGGCGGGAGCAGCTTGGCGGCCGCCACACCCATGACCGCGAACATGAGGCAGATCTCGGCATTGAGCCCGATCAGGATCTGGAAGGCGCTGTCCCCGCCCGCCCCCCAGGCCGGGGCCCGCTGCGTGAAGTGGAACACCAGGGCGTTCCAGATCTCGTTGAACCAGTCCATGCCCCACAGGGCGAGCCCGGCGAAGAAGACGTTCCAGTTACGGCGTTCCACCTCGGCGGCGTACACGTAGATCACCAGGAGCAGGAGAGGTATGAGGTACCACTGGAACCGGCTGGGATCTCGCAGGTGCTCCAGGGCCGCACGGGCGTTCTCGGTCATCGGATCCTTCGTGCTGCGTGGGAAGGGGTGTCGCCCCGCCGGGAGGGTGCGGCGGGGCGACACGGAGGGGGGCCGGGAGGGTCAGGGGGTGAGCTCCCAGCGCTCGATGTACCCGACATCGATGGAGGCGCGGTCCTGGACGCGGAGCTTCCACGTGCCCTCGACCGGCTGTGCGGAGGCGTCGACGGTGAAGGTCTGGTCGACGTTGTCGGCCGGCCCGCCGCTGCGGTTGAGCAGGGGGTACGCGGTGCCGTCCGGGCCGACCAGGTCGACGGTGAGGTCTCCCCGGTAGGTGTGCGTGATCTTGACGTGGACCCGGGTGGTGGCCGACGCGTTGCCGGAGCGGTCGGTGATGGTGAGCGGCGACTCGACGGCGGCCCCGTTGTCCGGGATGTCGACGCGGGTGGTGGCGGCGTAGATGTAGGCCACCTGCCACGTGAAGGACCGCGTGACCGAGGATCCGGTGTCGTCCCGGACCGTGATGCTCACCTCGCTGGTCGCGAGAGTGGTCGGCGTACCGGAGATCAGGCCGTCGGCGGCGAGGGTCAAGCCGTCGGGGAGCCCGGTCGCCTCGAAGGTGAGCGCCGAGCCGGTGTGGGTGGTGAAGGCCTCGACCTGGAGGCTGACCGCCTGGCCGATGCCGCTGGTCTGGTCGGGGATGGGCGCGGCGTTCACACCGAGTGCGATGCGGTTGCCGACGTTCACGCCGGCCCAGGCATCGGCGACGGCCAGGTAGCGGGGGCCGTAGGCCCCGAAGAGGTCGGCCGCCGCCTGGAGGGTGGCGGTGCGGGCTCCCGCGTAGTCGGTGCCGGAGGTCATGTACGTGGTGAGGGCGCGGTACCAGATCTGTGCGGCGCTCTCGATTCCGATGCCCGCGACGGGCAGGCCGTCGGAGGTCGGGCTGTCGTACGCGACGTCGTTCACGGTCTTGGCGCCGCTGCCCTCGGCCAGGAGGTAGAAGAAGTGGTTGGCGGGGCCGGAGGAGTAGTGGACGTCCACATTTCCGAGCGAGGAGTCCCAGTAGTCGCGGGAGGCACCGTCCCGGGACGGCCGGTCCATGTAGCGCAGCGGTGTCCCGTTGCCGCGGATGTCGATCTTCTCTCCGACGAGGTAGTCGCCAGGATCGGCCGCGAGGCCGGAGTGGAACTCCACTGCGGCGGCGAAGATGTCGGACGTGGCCTCGTTCAGCCCGCCGGACTCGCCCGCGTAGGTGAGGTTCGCGGTGGCGCTGGTGACGCCGTGGGTCATCTCGTGGGCCGCGACGTCGAGGGAGGTCAGGGGGTGGGTGTTGGCCGCGCCGTCCCCGTAGGTCATGCAGAAGCAGCTGTCGGACCAGAAGGCGTTGACGTAGTTGTTGCCGTAGTGGGCCCGGCTGTAGGCGGCGACGCCGTCGTCGCGGATGCCGTTGCGTCCGAAGGCCTGCTGGTAGAAGTCCCAGGTCGCCGCGGCGCCGAAGGCCACGTCGACGCCCGCGGTCTGCCGGTTGGCGGGCGTGCCATCGCCCCAGACGTCGTCGTCGTCCGTGAAGAGGGTGCCCGTTCCCGACGTCCGCTGGTTGAGGTCGTAGGTGTGGTGGCCCGCGCGGTCCGCGTCGATCAGCTGGTACCCCGGGTCCGAGGGGGTCGTGCCGATGGACACCTCGCCGTTGTACTGGCCGATGCCGCGGCCGGTGTGGACGCGTTCCTCGGTGCTCAGCACCTTGCCGGAGCCGGCGTCCGTGAGGACGCGCAGCTCGCTGGGGGTGCGGTCCTCCTGCACGCCCTTGACCAGGGTCTCCCAGGCCAGCACGGGTTCGGCCGCACCGGCCATGCGGATCACGAGCCTCGGCGCGCCGGCCTTGGGCCGGACCACGTCGGCCCGTTCGGCCTGGGTGACCGCGGCCGCGGCCGCGCCGGAGGGCCGTACCGCCGGAGTCAGGGAAGGGACGGTGAGCGTTGCCCCGCTCGCCCGCGACAGCGTGGTCCGGCCCTTCCCCTCGTGGACGACCAGGTCGCCGCCGAGGACGGGGAGCCCGGCGAAGGTGCGCTCGTACCGGGTGTGCCGCGTGCCGTCGGCGTCCTGGATGACGTCCTTGACGAGGAGCTGCTCGCGGGGCCCGAGGCCGATCCGGCGTGCGGTGGACTGCTGCGAGTCCCGGGCCTGCCCGATGAGGGAGGCGCGGTCCGCCGGCGAGAGGGCGATGGGAGCCGCGCCGGCCCGCGGGGTTTCCGTCCGGGGCGCTGGGTCCACAGGGGCGGCCGACGTGGGTGCGCCGAGGGCGAAGAGGGCCGTGACGGTCGCCAGGGCGAGGACGGCAGTGGCCGGTCTGCGGAGCTGAGGGGGGTGTCGCCGTAACAAGGCGTCTCCAGGGGGGTGTGAAGGAACGGTGAACGTCCGAGGGCAAGCGTGGCACCCACATGCGTTAACTGTCATGACCCTGCCAACTCATGGACCGGAAACCGTCCACCCGTCCACCCGGCCGAAGTCGTTGTCATCCGGTCGCCTTCTGGAGGGACCGCTGGACCGGCGGCGGTGGGTGCGCCGCGGGCAGAGCACCGCCCGCACGGCGAAAGGGCAGGCCGGCGCGTGTGCGCGGGCGCTTCGGCGGCTCGCGGGCCAGGTGGCCCGCGGGTGCGCTGTGGTCGAAGTCCCGGAGCGTGCGAAGTCCCATCGCCCGCCCGTGGCTTCGCCATTCTGCCGGGCGTCGTGCCGGGATTGAGCCGTGGTTGCCGGGTGGTGCGCCGGGTGGATCCGCGATGCGGTCCGACCGGGGCCCGACGCCCCACGCTTGGCCGGCGGTCCGGCGCGGGTCAGTGCGCCGGCGCCCCGTGCGCGTACAGCGACAGGGCGAAGCCCACGGAACCGAGGTCGCAGCCGGGGGCGGCGACGACCGCGACCGCCCCACCACCGGCGGCCGGAGCGGCGAACAGGACGCCGCCGTCCATCTCGACCAGGGTCTGTACGACGTCGCCGCCGCCGAGGAGGGCGGATCCGCCGGCCGCCAGACTGGCCAGGCCGGTGGCGAGCGCCGCGAGCTGGTCGGCGCGGTCCCTGGGCAGCCCGCGCGACAGGGCGACGACGAGGCCGTCGGCGGAAGCGACCACTCCTTCTTCGATGCCCGGTGTGCGGGAGACGAAGTCGGCGAACCCCGTCTGAGGGGAAGTCGTCTGCATGAGTGTGCTGTTCACTGGAGTTCCTCCGGATCGAATCCGTACGTGCGTGACGTTCCGTTGAGGGCGCAGAGCCCTAGACGGGTGCCCCGGCGTGGGACCGCAGGGCCTGGCGGACGACCTCGATGAGCATCTGCTGGACATCGCGCCGCTCCCGGGCGTCGGTGTAGAGCACGGGTACCGACTCGCCCACGCCCAGAGCGGCGCGGACCTCCTCGGGCGTGTGGGTCCTTCGCCCGTCGAAGGGGTTCATGGCCACCGCGTAGGGCAGCCCGCAGTTCTCGAAATAGTCCACGGCGGCGAAGCTCTCCTGTAGCCGCCGGGTGTCGGCGATGACCACCCCGCCCACCGCGCCGCGCACCAGGTCGTCCCACATGAACCAGAACCGGTCCTGGCCCGGGGTTCCGAACAGGAACAGAACGAGGTCCTCGTCGATGGTGATGCGCCCGAAGTCCATCGCGACGGTCGTCGTCCGTTTCCGGGGGGTGTGGCTCAGCGCGTCCACGCCCTCCGACGCGGCCGTCATCACCGCCTCCGTGCGCAGTGGTTCGATCTCGGAGATCGACCCCACGAACGTGGTCTTGCCGGCGCCGAAGCCACCGGCGATGACGATCTTGGCACTGGTGGTCAGGCGGCTGCCCGTCGTATTCACTGTTCTCTCCTCACGGAAGGGCATCAGAGGCGTTCGAGTCCGCGCAGCACGCGTTCGAGCATGGTCGTGGAGGCGCCGTGTTCGTCTTGTTCGTGCACCTGCACCAGGCCGCCGTCCGCCAGGTCCGCGACGAGGATCCGCATCACGCCGACCGGGATGCCGAGGACGGCGGAGATCTCGGCCACCGAGCAGGGCCGGACGCACATCTCACGGATCCGGTCGTACTCGGGCAATGGCCCTCGGTGATCGCGGAGTTGAGGCACCGTGCTCACCAGGGTCTCCAGCCGCAGCAGACGGCTGGCCTGCGTGCGGCCGCGCGTCAGGGTGTAGGGCCGGGGTCCGAAGGAGTCGGCCTCGGCGTCCCGGTTGCCCGGTTCGAAGTGCGCCGTGTTCATGCCGCGGTCCAGGGGCGTGGCGGCGTCGTGTTCCCGGCGGGCCCGTCCGGCCCCTGGCCCCGGCGGGCGGGCGTCAGCACGTCTCCGCACTGCCGGGCCAGGCGGGCCATGTGGTAGCCGGCAACCCCCAGATCGCACTGGGGAGAGGCGAGAACCGCGAGCAGCGAGCCGTCCGAGATCGCCATGACGACGATGGTGCCGTGGGCCATTTCGATGATGGTGCGGGAGACTCCGCCCCGGTCGAGGAGCTGGGCCCCGCCGGCGCTCAGGGCGACCAGGCCGCTGCTGACGGCCGCCAGCCGGGTGGCGTCGCCGACCAGGCCCGCGGACGATGCCAGGAGCAGTCCGTCGGCCGAGACCACGGCGGCCGCCCGGATGCCGACCACCCTCTCGGTGAACCGGTTGACGATCCAGTCGAGGCCCTCGGACGTCGGCAGGGCGGGGGCGGCGGATGCCGGCTGGGTCACGGGACTCATCGCTGTTCCTCCTGCTGGACCTGCTGGACCTGCTGGGTCTGCGGCAGGCCGCCGTCCTCGTCGTCGGCCCGGACGATGCCCTGGTGCAGGGCGCCGAGCCTGCTGCGCAACCGTGCGGACGCCTCCGGTACTTCAGTGGTGCCGGCTTCCGGCGCGTACGCGGGGGCCGGTGCCGCGGACTGCGGTGCCGCGCCCACGGCGGGTGCCGGGGCCGTGGCACTGCCGGGCTTGAGCAGCGCGCCCGGGACGCGGCGCGGCAGGCCGGCGTCCGCGCGACCCCCGGCGTCCGCGGACTCCGCGGCGGGAGCCGACGGGTGGCCGCCGACGGGCTGGTGGTCCTCTTCGGTGGCCCCGTCGAAGGCGGGCGCTTCCGGCGCCGCCGTCAGCGGGGGGAAGGCGGTGGCCGACCAGTCCGCGGCCCGGCCGAAATCGGGGTTCCGCGGCGAGCGCGGCCGCCCGGGCCCGGTCGGCCCGGGGCGCTGCGGCGGACGCGAGGATGCTTCCCCGGCTCCCGGCGCAGCGGGCTGGTCCTCCAGGGCGGCGAACTCGGTTTCCTCCGTGGGAACTTCCTCCGCGGCCTGGTCGTCGGCCGGCTGCCGCGCGGGGAGGGCGACGGCGAGTTCCTGCGGCAGGACGACGACCGCCGAGGTTCCCGGCGAGGCGGCACGCAGCTCCACGTCCACGGCGTGCCGGCGGGCCAGCAGACCGACGACGTACAGACCCATGTGCTCCGAGGCGTCGGGGGCGAGGGCCTCACCGGAGACGAAGTGGTCGTTGGCGAGCGCCAGTCGGGTCGCGTCCATCCCGATGCCCTGGTCCCGGATCTCCACCAGGACGCGGCCGTCGGGCAACTGCTGGGCACCGACCCGGACCTCCGTCTGGGGACTGGAGAACATGAGTGCGTTCTCCAGCAGCTCGGAGAGCAAGTGGGCGATGTCGCCGACCGCGTACCCGGCCACGAACACCGGCGGCAGGGCGAGGTGTCCCACCCGCTCGAACTGCTCGACCTCGGACATCGCCGTGCGCAGCACGTCGAGCAGGGACATCGGCCGCGAGGTGCGGGACGTGCTCTGTCCGCCGGCCAGCACGAGCAGGTTCTCGCTGTTGCGGCGCATCCGGGCCGCGAGGTGGTCGAGTTCGAAGAGGCGCTTGAGCTGGACGCCGTCGTCCTCGTTCTGTTCGAGGGTCGTCAGGATCGACAACTGGCGCTGGACCAGGCTCTGGTTGCGGTGCGACAGGTTGCGGAACAGCGTGCTGACCGACTCACGCAGCCGAGCCTGGTCGCCCGCCAGCCGTACGGCCTCGCGGTGGACGGCGTCGAACGCCTGCGCCACGTCGCCGATGTCGTCCCGGGTGGTGATGCCGCTCGGCGGCACCGTCAGGTCGACGGAGGCCGGCGCGTTGTCCTTGAGTTCGCGCATCAGCTGCGGCAGACGGACCTCCGCCACGTCGGTGGCCGCCGCGTGCAGTTCGGCCAGGCCCTGCGAGATGCTGCGCGACACCGCGAAGGCGAGGCCGAGGGCGGCGACCAGCAGCCCGGCGGTGACCCCCGCGTCGAGCCGCGCCTGGCCCATGGCGTCGTCGTACTGGGCCGAGCTCCGGGACACCAGTTGATCGGAGACCTGAAGGGCCAGTTTGTCCAGCTGCTGCACCCTCGTGCCGAAGTCCGCGTACCAGTTCTGAGCCGGTGCGGACCCCTTCGAGAGGTCCTGCGGGGCCTGGAGCATCTGCTGCAGTGCCTGCTCCGCCGTACGGGAGGCGGGGGACTGCTCGCTGCGGGCGAAGGCGGTGCGGTCGCCCGGCGGGGCGGCCATGGTGAACTCGCGCTGGGCCATGTCACGGATCTTCACGGTGGCGAGCAGGGAGGCGCGTTGGGCGGAGGTGAGGCTGCCCTGGGCCTCGGCCTGCGACATCAGGGCCCGTTCGCTGGACAGCATCGACGTGCTGAGGGAGAGGGTGTAAAGCCCCCAGCCCTGGGAGTGGGACTGGGCCAGCTGACCGTCGAGTGCGTTGTCGATGCCCAGGAGCGGCATGATCAGGCTCAGGTAGCCGGTGTCCGTCGCCGACCCGGTGGCACCGCCGTCGGCCGCCTCGCGAATCCGCGGGAAGGCGGCGAAGGCCTCCTTGACGGCCGCCAGGCGCGTCTTGATCTGGCCGTCCTGCGACAGCTGGGCACTCTCGCCCTCGAGCCGCTGCTGCAACGTATCGGTTTGCTGTCGCACATTTGCCAGACCGTTGGCTCCGGCCGCGGAGCGGGCGGCGGGATCGATGGTGACGTCCCGCTCGTGCTGGAGCTGCTGCACCAGTGCGGTTCCCGTACGGGCCAGCTGGGCCACCTCGTGGAACTGCTCGTAGCGGGATGCCTCGTCGAGCGAGCCGCTCACCCTGAGGGCGCCGAGGCCGGTGGCCACGATGAGGGGGATGGCGATGACCGCGAGGAGCCGCGTACGGACGCGCAGGTCCCCCAGCCGCGGCCCGCGCCGGGGCTGCCGTCGCGATGCCCCGGACTCGGGGGATCCGGACGTGTCCTGTTCCTGCCGACCAGGCCGGCGCGGGGGCGGGGAAGCCTTGCGGAGCCGGTTCCTGCCCTGTCGCTGCACGCGCATCTGTGTCACTTCCGCTAGCTCGGACCTCCCGGCGGCCGTAGTGGCACGCGGGGATCTGACAGCCTCCGCCGACTGGCGGCGGAGGGGGTCTGCCGACGCGGGAACTGCCACCGCGGTGCCCGGCGAGACCACCTGCATCCGACCGTAGGCCGGTGGCGGGCCCGCGGGACCGGCCGGTCACGGGAGGGTGCCGGGGGAGAGGCCCCTCCCCCGACCGGGGGACGAGCCGCCCGGGGGCCGGGTGTGCACAGCCCTGTGCCCTCCGGGTCCGGGGCGGGAGCCGCGGATCCGGAGGGCACAGGGCGCAGTGTCGCGCCGGCGGTCAGCTGCCGAAGAAGCCGGCCCACCAGATGGTGTCCGGGGTGGTCCGGCTGGCCACGCCCATGGTGCGGAGGTTGGGGTCGAGCAGCTGGGCCCGCTCTGCGGGGTGCTTCATCCAGTCGTTCACCGCGGCCTGAGCACCGACCTCGTTGCGGCTGAAGATCGTGGTGGTGGCCCCGGTGGCACCGGATTGCCGCCAGCCGGTACCGCTGACGGGACCGGCCGCCCCGGGGGAACCGTGGGACGACAGATAGTCGGCGGCCTGCGCGGCCGGGGCGTCCAGGCTGGAGTCGAGCGTGAGGGGGGCGATCCCGGCCGTGATGCGGACCTCGTTGACGAGCTTTAGCACCTCGCTCGGCGAGGTGGAGTCGAGTTGCTTCTGCTGGGCGTCCGCCTGCGTGATCAGGCTCGCCTTCGACGGGGAGGCCGGCGTCGCCTCCGCCGCGCCCCCGGAACCTTGCGAAAGGCCCGGTGCGGCGGTCCCCTGCGCGGTCGTGGGGGGTGCGGGGGCGTCCTGACCGGAGGCCGGTCCCGCCGGTGCCGGCCGCGAGGCCGCGACATGGGCGGGGCGGAAGTCCTCGTGCAGGCCCGGGCTGCCCCCGGCGGGGATCAGCGCCGCGGCCAGCGCGCCCGCTCCCGCTGCCGTCACCGCGACTGCGGCCACCAGTCGCGCGCCCGTGGGCAGCCTGCGGCCGGTCTTTCCGACGGATGTCTTGTGCCGAGCCATGTGCTGCCCTTCCTGGCTGCGTGTCCCGTCCGTCTGGAGGGGCTGATTCGCTGATGCGAATGTAGGTGATGATGAGGTGGGGAGAGGGGGAATGCTGCTGGAAACGGGTCTGCGTCCCGGAGCGGGCCCGGAACCGCCACCCCTCCCGCGACCCTGGGACCTGGGGCTTCACCCTCGACTGCGCACGGGAGCGGTGTCCGCCCTCGTCCTGCGCATCGTTCTCCACGAGGCGCGGTCTGCTCCACCGCGCAGGCGGCGGCCCGATCCCGGAAACGGGAGGCGGGCCGGATCCGCCGTGCGTACGGGTCAGTAGGCGCCGTTGATCGAGTCGATTCCCCCCTGGTACTTGTGGGCCGCGTAGTTGCACGCCGCGGTGATGTTCGCCACCGGGTCGAAGATGTCGTTCGACGTACCCGGCACGTGGTAGGCGGCGAAGGTCGTCGGGATGACCTGAAGCAGTCCCTTCGACGGGTCGCCGTGCTGGGCGTTGACGTCCCAGTTGTTCTGCGCGTTGGGGTTGCCGGACGACTCGCGCATGATGTTGCGGTAGATGCCGTTGTACGAGGCCGAGATGCCGTGCGCCTCCAGGACGACGATCGACTGGCGGATCCAGCTGTCGAGGGTGTTCCCGTGCGCAGGCGCAGGCGCAGTCGGCTGCGCGGTGTTGTCGGGGGCTGAGGGGACGGCCGGGGTGGCAGGGGTCTGGTGGGGACTCTGGTGCGGCCGGGCGTGCGTCCCGGAGTGCTGCCGCGGGGCCTTCGGCCCCAAGTGGTGCGCGGTGTCCGGTGCTTGCGCGGTGTCCGGTGCTTGCACCGGCTTCGCGTGCGTCGCGGGCTTCGCGTGCGTCGCGGGCTTCCCGTGCGTCGCGGGCTTCCCGTGCGTCGAGTGGGCTTGGTGGTGGTGCGGCTGGGCGGGAAGTTCGGCGCTCGGAGTCCCGCCGTCGGGGATGGTCAGGACCTGGCCGGTGTGGATCAGGTTCTCGTCGGGGATCTTCGCCTGGTTCGCGTCATAGAGCTTGGACAGGCTCACGTGCTCCTGGACCGCGATCCCGGAGAGCGTCTCGCCCACCTTGACGACGTGCGTGCGGTGCTTGGGGGCAGCCGCGTCGTGTCCCGAGGCCTTGCCGGAACCGGCGGGGTCGTCCTGCTGAGGAGCCTGGTGCTCGGTCGTGAGTGTGGTGGCGGCGGGCGCCTTCGTGGCGGCGTGGGCGGTGCCCACCGCGATGACGGGAAGGGCCAGGCCCGTGCCCGCGACGACGATCTTTCGCTTGAGCGGGCTGTTGTCAGGTCGGCGGTGCTTTCCGTTGGACGGCATGCATGTTCCTCTCAGTTACCGGCGGGGGTCGGGCGGTGCGGCTCGGAGTACGAGTCCTGGCCGGGACCTTGTGTGGTGCGGCGCGAGCCGTTCCTGGCCGGTGCGGTACGTGGCCTCGTGGGGAGGTCCGAAGTACCGGTCCTTTTGGGTGGTGTGACCGTAGGCAAGGGGTGAGTTCGGCTACAAGGCCCCCCATGGGCCTGACGTGCGCCTTCGGGCAAGCGGACGGGCCGGCCGACGTGGACGCGCATACGGAGTTCGAGTCGGAATCCGTGGGGAGGCGGGGCTGACTCTTTCCGATCTCTTCGTGACATTGCACCGGTGGTGTGACGGGCATCACAAGACGGTGAGAGGCGGGGGCTCCTCCGACTGGTGGAGCCCCGACCTGTCCGTCTGGGGGAGTCCAGCGGGTCGCGGCAGATTTGGTGCACGACTGCGACACGGCTGCGACACGGCTGCGACCACGTGGTGATGGAGACGAGAACGGGTCCGGGGCTGGACCGCGAACGGGACCACGGCGTAGGAATCTACGGACGCGCCGACTCTCGGCGCGCGAGGGAAGGGAGCAAGGAATGAGGGAGACGGGTGGACTCGGCCGCATGGCGGTGGAGGGGCTCTTCCAGGCGACGGCTTGGGGAGAGGTCTGGGCTGCGCACCGGGGGAACCGGCCGCTGCAACTGATGACCAAACCCGTGGCCGTACCCCTCCTCGGTCTCAAGGCCGCCCTCCGGCGCGGCACGTTGGAGCCCGCGCAGACGCGCCTGCTCGTTTCGGGGCTGCTCGCTGCCGGAGTCGGCGACTACTACATGTCCCGCTCCGACGAGGATGGCCAGATCGTGCGCGGCGCGGCGGCGTTCGGGGCGATGCAGACGCTCTACTCGGCGTTGCTGCTGCGCCGCGGCCACCGCCCTCACCTGCGCACCGCTGCGCTGCCGGCCGCGTTGTGGGCTGCTGCCGCCACCCTGCTGGCCGTTCGCCGCGAGCCGGGCCGGGGTGCGGTCCCGGCCGTCCTCGCCTCGTACGCGGCGGTACTCGCCGGCACGCTGACCCTCGCGCAGGACCCCGGTCCGGCAGATGCCCCGGGGCCCGTGACCCGCCTGATCCGTCCCGGCCGCGACCGCCGGACCTGGCTGCCGGCCGGCGTGGCGCTGTTCGCCATTTCCGACACGGCGATACTGCTGCGGCGCACCCTGCTCACCGGCGCACGGTCCCGCGCGGCGGCGCAGGTCTTCGTACTCGTCTCCTACAACGCCGCGCAGTGGCTGATCGTCGAAGGGTTCCTCGCCCCGCCCGGGCGGGACGGAGGGAGCCCGACGCCTCACATCCGGTAGAACGCTGCCGCGTTGTCGTGGAGGACGGCCTCGAGGTGCTCCCCGGAGGCCTCGGCCAGCAGGTCGAGATCGGAGTCCTCGAAGGGCCGCCGCGCCCGGGTCGACGGCAGGTCCGTTCCGGCCATCAGGGCGGTCGGATCGACATCGAGTACGGCGCGGACGGTCGCCCGTACGTCGAGTTCGACGCGCCCGAACCCGGTCGCCTTCACCTTCACGCCCCGCTCGACCAGCCCCAGCAGGTGGGGGAGCCCGTCGGCGTGCAGGCCCAGATGGTCGATGCTGACCGCGGGCAGGGCCGTCAGCGTCCCCGCGATGGCGGGGAGGTCGCGGGCGTCGACATAGAGCTCGGCGTGCATGCCCGCGAGGTCGTGGACCCTGCGGGCGAGCCGGTCGAGGTGCTCGATCCCCGCCGACCCGCCGCGCCGGAGGTTGAACCGCACGGCGCGCACGCCCCGTTGCGCGAGTGCGGTGACCTCGTGGTCCGGCAGGTCGTGCGGGATCTGGGTGACCCCCACCCAGCCGGCGCCCAGACGGTCCAGGGCGGCGAGCAGATAGCCCTGGTCGAATCGCTGGAAGGATCCGGACACGACCGCGCCGCCCACCACACTCAGCCCGGCGGTCCGGTCCCGGTACTGGTCGACGGTGAACTCCTCCGGGAGGAATCCGTCGTTCTCGACGAGCGGGAACCGCCGGTCGATGACGTGGAAGTGGGCGTCGAAGAACGGTTGAGAGGGCATGGGGGCGCTCCTTCCGCTGATTTCAGGCTACGCCCGGTGGGCGATCCCGCCAGCCCGGCCCCGCGGGAGTGGTGGACAGCGCGGGGTCGGCCTCTCTACTGTTCGTTCGAACGAACAATTTATGGTTCTGGTGCCGAAGGGGTCGTCATGCGCATCGCCGGGAAGAACGTCCTGCTCACCGGCGCGACCGGGGGGATCGGTCAGGCCCTCGCCGTGGCCCTGGCCGCCGAGAAGGCCAGGCTGACCGTCACCGGTCGCCGCGAGGAAGTCCTGAAGAACGTCGCCGGCGGCCTGCACGCCCACACCGTGGTCGCCGATCTCTCCCGCAGGGAAGACGTCGCGCGGCTCGCCGAGGAGTGCGCCGACACGGACGTGCTCGTCGCCAATGCCGCCCTGCCGGCCAGCGGCGACCTCCTCGAGTACACCGAGGAGCAGCTCGACCGCGCGCTGGACGTCAACCTGCGCGCGCCTGTCGAACTCGTCCGCCGGCTGGCCCCGCACATGGTGGCCAGGGGACGCGGCCACATCGTGCTGGTGGGTTCCATCTCGGGCAAGGCGGCGAGCCGCTCCTCCTCCCTGTACAACGCCACGAAGTTCGGCCTCCGCGGTTTCGCCCTCGCCCTGCGCCAGGACCTCGCCCCCCGTGGTGTCGGAGTCTCACTGGTCCAGCCGGGATTCGTGCGCGACGCCGGGATGTTCGCGGCCACCGGCGCGGCCGCGCCGGGCGGCATCCGTACGGTGGTCCCGGGCGACGTCGCGGCCGGCGTCGTCCGGGCCGTCCGGCGCGACCTCTGCGAGGTCAACGTGGCTCCGCTGGAACTGAAGCTGCTGAGCGCGGTGGCCGGCCAGTTCCCCCGCTTCGCCGAACGGGTCCAGGCCCGCATGGGCGGCATCGACGAGACGCTGAGCCAGATCGTCACCGCCCAGCGCGAGCGCCGCTGACTCGTCGGGGCCGGATCGTGCCGGGCCGAGAGCCCGGCCCGCGGGGAGGAGCCGGTGTGCGCGGCGCCGCACCGGGGCGTCCGAAGGCCACCGGCTCTTCCTCGCGGCCCCGCCCGGAGAGGATACGGAACTCAGCCGGCAGGTGATGGGCAGGACGGCCCCCGAGACCAGGGGCCGATCGGGGGAGCGGAGGGGTGAATACGCCCTCCACCAGCGGTTCTTGCGAGGACGGAGCAGGACCGAGGCCCTAGACGGCCGGCCCCTTCAGATGCCTTTTGACGCAGGATTTTGCACGGGGTGCTCGGTAAAGCTGGAGGAGCAAGCCAGCTACCCAGCAGAGGAACGTCATGCACACTCGTCCGAACCCGGCCCCCCACTCCCCTCGCCGCAAGCGCTCCGTGATGCGCACGGCAGCCTGCGCCGCACTCCTGCTGTCGGTGCCGGTCGTCTCACTCGGTGGTGCCGCGCTCGCCCATGCCGCCGACACCACCACGCCGCCGGCGGCCACGAGCGGCCCGGCGGACGCCGCACCCTTCACCCAGGGAGCCAAGGTCGACTCCAACAATGCGACGTGGACCTTCGACGCCAAGGCGAACCTCACCTACCTCGGCCTGATGTTCACCCCCAAGGCGAACGTCGACGGTAAGACGCCGCCGCCGCAGAGCCTCGACCTGGTGGCCCTCGCCGCGATCAAGGGCTCGGGGGTCACCGTCTCGGGTACGGAGTACACCTTCAAGGAGCCCGTCAGCGACACTTCGGCCAAGTTCACCTACCACTGGGTGTACACGCCGCAGGGCGGGCCCCAGTCTCAGCCCACCCAGGATTACCCCGTCCCGGGTCCGCCGGCTCCGCCGGCTCCGCCGGCTCCGCCGGCCAACGGCGGCGGTTTCCCGCTGAACGTCAACACGCCCCAGGGCAGTGACTACTGGGTGACCGTGGTCGGCCAGCAGCAGAACAAGGGGCACTACGTCTACATCAAGCCCGACGGGACGTCCGCACCGGTCACCGAACAGCAGCCCACCGGGGATGCCTCGAACGGAGCGAGCGGGATGAGCTACGAGCTGAACAAGATCAACGGGAAGTTCCAGATGCCATCGTGGCTGGAGGGCGGCCGCATCTTCATTTCCAACAAGCCGATGATCATGCCGCCCGCAACGGACGCGGCCGGCACGCCCAACGACACCGGCTACCAGCAGCCCGACCTGAACAACCCGAACGACCCGAACCAGCAGACGAAGTTCGACTTCTTCGAGCAGACCTTCAAGAACGCAACGGTCAAGGACCCGAATTCCGCTCCCACCGGCCCGGTCGCCTGGGGTGGCAACACCACCCAGGTCGACGGTTTCGGCATCCCCATGACGGCCGAACTGAAGCAGGGCTCTTTCGACCGGACGGTCGGCATCACGGACATGGACACCGCCACGGTCATCGCCAAGTACCTGAAGGCGGTCGACCCTATCTTCGCCAAGGAAGTGGTCGGGATCGGCTCGGACAAGTACCACGCTCCCCACATCATCGCCCCGCGTTCGGCCGCTGTGTTCCAGCTCGGGAACGACGGCAAGAACGGCCAGCCCGTCACGAAGGACGGGCCCGGTGCCCACTTCTTCGACCAGGAGATCAATGATGCCTGGAGCGACTGGAAGTCCGGTGGCCCCACTGCGGACCAGACGCCGCCCTTCGTCCTGGACGTTGGCGACGGCGTCGTCTACAAGGGCGACACCGGGTCCGAAGGCACCGGTCCTCTGACGTTCACGAAGTATGTGAACGGAGTTGACTCGGGCACCGGTGAGGTCGCCAAGCCCAACACCCCGGACTCCGTGGCATGCGCCAACAGCCTCGCCACGGGATCGGACGACGAGAAGAAGGTCGAGGCCAACCTGTGTGCCGCCGTCAACCGCGGCATCCTCACGAATCCCGTCAACACCTGGGGCGACGCGAGCACGTACTTCCAGGTGCCGAAGGCCCCCGAGGACCCCACTGACCCCGATTACCTCAAGAACGTGGCGGACCACCGGTTCAACGAGTACGCGGCGTTCTTCCACTCCATCGCCATGCCGTCCCCGGACAAGACGGATTCCAAGGGCGACGCGATCCACCCCGCTTACGGTTTCGCCTATGACGACGTCCACGACATGAGCTCGGTGATGATCCTGCCGAACTTCAACGCCCCGGACAGCCTGACGCTGACCATCGGCGGCTGATCCCGCTCGAAGGAGCCCCTCCCGGCCGACATCCCTCCAGGATGGCGGCCGGGAGGGGCTCCTTCGCGTTGTGCGGCGCGTTCGCCTCCGCGAGGCCGCAGCACCGTCCGGTGCTGTGACCGGGCCGCCGGCCCCCGGCGTAAGGGTCGGGCGCACCACGGATCGGACGGTAGGCCACCGAGCCGGCCCGAAAGAGCGGCGGCCCTCCGGGAACGACTGGCGTGTCGTGGAGGGCCGCCGTGGTGACGTGTGGGATGCCGAGGCGTTCTCGGCTCAGCCGGCTGTCATGCGGGGGAGGGGGAGCGCATCAGCCCATGTCTTCGAGCGACTTGCCCTTGGTCTCCGGCACCCACTTGAGGACGAACGGGATGGAGAGCAGGGCGAAGGCCGTATAGAGCACGTAGGCACCGGACAGGTTCCACTGCGACAGGCTCGGGAACGTGACGGTGATGGCCCAGTTGGCCACCCACTGCACTGCGGCGGCGGTACCGAGTGCGGCCACCCGGATCCGGCCGGGGAACATCTCGCCGAGCAGCACCCAGACCACCACGCCCCAGGACAGGGCAAAGAAGAGGACGAACGCGTGCGCCGCGAGCAGGGCCGTCATGGCCGCTCCGCCGACGAGATGGACCGTCGAGCCGTCCCCGGTCCGCTGGGAGAAGGCCCAGGCGCAGAGGCCGAGGGAGATCGCCATGCCGACGGAGCCGATGAGGGCGAGCGGCTTGCGGCCGATCCGGTCGACCAGGAGCATCGCGATCACCGTGCCGAGGATGTTGATGATCGACGTGGTGAAGGAGTACAGGAACGAGCTGGTGGGGTCGATGCCGACGGACTGCCAGAGCGAGGAGCTGTAGTAGAAGATCACGTTGATGCCGACGAGCTGCTGGAAGACGGAGAGGCCGATGCCGATCCAGACGATCGGCAAGAAGCCGAAGCGGCCGCCAAGGAGGTCCTTGAAGGTGGACTTCTGCTCCGAGTCCATGGCGCGGGCTATGGCGTGCACCCAGGCGTCGGCGTCTATGCCCTGCCCCTCGACCTCGCGCAGCACCGACTTGGCCTCCTCCGTGCGCCGGACGGATATCAGGAAGCGGGGTGATTCGGGGATGACGAAGGACATGAGCCAGTACAGGACGGCGGGGACGACCATCACGCCGAGCATCCACTGCCAGGCCTCGAGCCCGGCCAGCTTTCCGCGCTGGTCGCCGTCGGCGAGTTTCAGGATGCCCCAGTTGACGAGCTGGGAGACGGCGATGCCGATGACGATCGCGGCCTGCTGGAAGGAGGCGAGGCGGCCCCGGTAGGCGGGCGGGGACACTTCGGCGATGTAGGCGGGGCCGATCACCGAGGCCATGCCGATGCCGAAGCCGCCGATCACGCGCCACAGGGCGAGGTCCCAGAGGGCGAACGGCAGGGCGGAGCCGATGGCGCTCGCGGTGAACAGGACGGCGGCGATCCGCATGCAGCGGATCCGCCCGATCCGGTCGGCGATGCGGCCGGCGACCGCGGCACCGAGGGCGCAGCCGATGAGCGCGGCGGCGATGACCTGGGCGAGAGTGCCGGAGCCGACGTCGAAGCGGTCGCGGACGGCTTCGACGGCGCCGTTGATGACGGAGCTGTCGTAGCCGAAGAGGAAGCCGCCCATGGCCGCCGCGGCTGCGATCAGAGCGGCGCGGCGGGGACCGTGGGCGGCGGGGCGGGCGGACCCGTCGGCCCGGGGCAGGGGGTGGACGCGTGACATGGGTACTCCTCTGTGGGGAGCCACGCCAGTGCGCGAGG
Organism: Streptomyces sp. NBC_01264; assembly: GCF_026340675.1. Lineage (NCBI taxonomy): Bacteria > Bacillati > Actinomycetota > Actinomycetes > Kitasatosporales > Streptomycetaceae > Streptomyces > Streptomyces sp. NBC_01264. The sequence goes on along the minus strand of NZ_JAPEOX010000002.1, from coordinate 306,718 downwards.
GACGCGGTGGCGTGAAGCGGCGAAGCCTGTGCTTCCTGCGGACCGCCCCGGGGGGATGCACGGGCCGCGACGTCGGTGCGTCAGGAGCCGCTGCAGCCGGGCCGTGCGCGGCCCGCCCTCTTTGTAGTCCGTGGGCAGAGCCGGGAACTCCCCCCACCGGGGGATGCGGTGGGGGGAGCGGGCAGCGGAGTCCTACAGACCGAGCGCGAGGGCCGTGCTGAACCCGAGGAACACCACCCCTGCCGATCCGCGCAGGACGGCCGTCAGCCGGAGGCGGCCGTCCACCGCACGGCCGATCCGTGCCGCGGCCAGTACCAGGCAGGACAAGTAGCAGGCACTCAACAGCTCGTACACCGCACCGAGGGTCGCGAAGGCCAGATGGGGACGCTGAGCCGCCGGGTCGACGAACTGGAGGAAGAAGGAGAGGAAGAACAGGATCGCCTTCGGGTTCAGCACCGTGATGACGTACGCCCGTCGGGTACCGGCCGTAGCCACCGCGCCGTGCGGTGCAGGTGCGGGTTCCGCGTTCCGTTCCCGGGCAGCACGCAGGGCCCCGAAGGCAGCGCGCAGCATGCCGATCCCGAGCCAGGCTATGTATACGGCGCCCAACCAGCGCACCCAGACGACGATCTGGGGGTCGGCCCGCAGAAGTCCGGCCGCCCCGACGACGGTCAGCACCATCAGGGTGACCTCGCCGCACACGACACCGAGTGCGCAGCGCAGACCCGCCCGCACACCGCTCTGGGCCGCGCAGCCCAGGGTGGTGAGGGAGCTCGGGCCCGGGAGTAGGACGAAGACCAGTGCCCCGAGCGCGAAGGTGGGCAGATTCTGGGTTCCCCACATGCTGGCTGGGTCCTTTTCCTGTGCTGAGGCGGCTGGTCGGTCCGGGCCACGCTAGGGATCACGCAGCGGCCGGCCCTCCCCCGATCGGGGGGTGGCACCGGAGGAGGAGCGGCCGTGGACGAGGCCGCCCTGAAGGGACCGGCCCGTTCGCGGAGTTCATGGAGACTGCCTGGACGGCCTAGGTGTATTGATCACGAGCGTTGTTGACACTCGGTAGGTCTTGAACATGGCGAAGACCTCCGGTGTGGTGGGAGCTGTCTAGGAACCCATTGCACAACGGAGGCCCGGCTGACCGTCTTCGGTAGGCGACTGCTGGTCGAACGTGTCCGCGCGGGGCGGCCCGTCGCGCATGTCGCGGCCGAGACGGGTATATCGCGGGCCACCGCCCACATGTGGGTCCGCCGAGGGCGGGCCGAGGGCGAAGCGGGCCTGCACGACCGGTCCAGCCGGCCGCGCACGACGCCGCACCGCACGAGTGCCGCGGTCGAGGCACAGGTCTGCCGACTGCGCCGGGACCGCAAGTTCGGGCCCGCGCGGATCGGTCCGGTCCTGGGCCTGCCCGCCTCACCGTGCACCGCATCCTCGTCCGTCACGGCCTGGGCCGCCTGGCCCGGCTCGACCGGCCCACCGGCACCGCGATCCGCCGCTACGAACGCGAGCACCCGGGCGAACTCATCCACGTCGACATCAAGAAGCTCGGCCGGATCCCCGACGGCGGAGGCCACCGGGTCATGGACCGCCGAACGGCGATGGACAACAAGATCGCCACCGCCGACGCACGCAAGAGCTGCAAGCCAGTGATCGGCTAAGACCGACCGGCAATAGGCAGCCTCTGTCGAGTGATCGAGCGCGGTGGATGCAGTGCGGGCACGGGTCCACGTGATCATGGAGTTCTCTACGCTCAGTGATCACGAAGGACGGCCGTGCCCGCGCTGCCATCTTGCCTGCTCGAACCCCTCTGGGACCAGTTCTCCGCCCTCCTGCCCGCCCGGCGAGAGTTCGCTGCGGACCACCCGCTGGGCTGCCACCGCCGCCGGATCGCTGACCGGACGGTCTTCGAGCACGTCGTGCTCGCGCTGGTCCACGGCTCAGGCTACGAGCGCATCTCCACCCCCGGATGCTCCGACCGCACCATCAGACGCCGCGTCAAGGAGTGGTCTGAACTGGGGATATCCGAGAAGGTCCACGCACTGGCTCTCGAGGCGCACGACCGGATGATCGGTCTCGGGCTGGGCGAGATCTCGGTGGACGGCTGCATCACCAAGGCCCCGTCCGGCGGTGAGAAGGCGGGACGCTCCCCGGTCGACCGGGGCAAGCAAGGACTGAAACGCTCGGTCGCCTCCGACGCCTGCGGTGTCCCGATCGGAATCGTCTCCGCCGGCGCGAACCGGCACGACTCACCCCTGCTGGGCCCCACCCTGGAGGCGGCGAAGGCACAGGTCGGCGCAATGCCGACGGCGGTCAACGTCAACCTCGACCGCGGCTACGACAGCACCACGTCCCGTGCGCTTATAGCCGAGTTGGGATTCACGGCCGAGATCGCGCGTAAGGGCGTGCCAGCCCCGATCCAAGCCGGCAAGCGCTGGGTGGTCGAGCGCACGCACTCGTGGATGAACGACTACGGCAAGCTGCGGCGCTGCACAGAGAAGAGCGGCAGCATCGTGGACTTCTACCTGTACCTGGCCGCCGCCCTCGTCACGCTCCGCATGCTCATCCGTCGAGCAACGAGCCGCTACCGCTGGGCCGACCGCCCCACCACCCGACGCCTCAAGTGATCCATTTGCCGGTCGGTCTAAGTCCAGACTCTTCACCCAGCCCCTCACCGCGGCCGGCATCTCCCACAAACGAACCCGGCCCTACCGGCCACAGACCAACGGCAAGGTCGAACGCTTCAACCGCACCCTCCTGGACGAGTGGGCCCACCTACGGCCCTACACCTCAAACCAGGAACGGACCGAAGCCCTGGCAGACTTCCTCCACACCTACAACCACCACCGCTGCCACACCGCACTGAACGGACACCCACCCATCAGCCGCGTGAACAACCCCGCGGGTCTAGCCCGATCGTCCACACCTGTGGTCTCCCCCTCGCCCGCGGGACCCCGCCCCGGATAGCGTGCGGAGCAGGGCACGGCGGCCGGGTGGGGCCGCCCGCCGTGCACACCCCCTCCGACCCGACGCGGCCTCCTCCGCTGGGCCGGAACCGTGTGCGCGGGGGCCGCGAGGACCGGCCCCCGCGCACGCCGCGGTCGCGCAGCCGTCTCCCGGCCGCAGAGTCGGCGCAGTACCGGAGCAGGAGCACGTGCAGTCCGAAACCACTTCGCAACAAGAGCGCTATCCTGACGCCTACTTCGCACCTGGGTGCGACCCGTACGTGCGGATCAGGGCTCTGTCGGCCCTTCTCGAACACCTGCAGGACGGGCCGGCCGCGGAGGTCGTCGGCGTTCTCCGCTCGGGCGGCGTGATCGACTACTGGCACCTGGGCACCCGGACCCGGCGCGCCATCGAGGAGGCGCACCGCATCCGCTTCCTCAGCGCCTGCTTCCCCTACCCGGCCCTGCACCAGTTGGCGACGTGGCTGTGCGGGGTTCCGCTGCACACCGACCGCGGCCGGATCGTCGAGGCGGTGGCCTTCTGCACCGACGAACGGCTGTCCGCCGCCGAACGCGCGGTCCTGCGGGGCATGGCGGGATTCGAGGTGCCCTCCGACAAGGCGCCGCGGCCGGACGCGACGATGGAGGTACTCGACCGGCTCTGCGAGCTCTTCTACGCTGCACACACCGCCCGTCGGGGGACCGGGCAGGATTCCGCCCGCGCTTCCTGAAACCGTACGTCCATCGGCGCCGCGGCCCCTGTGCCCGGCTCCGCTCCGGCTCCGCACGGGCTCCCCCGAAGACCCCTGCCCGCCATCCGGGTCACTCCGCCGGGCGGTGAACCGGTTCCGGACCCGTGCGCGCCTAGCATGCCGTCATGAAGTCCGGAGCGGGACCACCGGCCCACCGTCCTGCGGGTACCCCCGTTGCCAGGCGGCGGCTGGCCCCACTGTTCGCGGTCTGCGTGGGCTACTTCATGGTCATCCTGGACGTGACGGCCATCAACGTAGCCGTCCCCGTCATCGGGCGGGACCTCGACGCCTCCCTCACCGCCGTCCAATGGGTGACCAACGGCTACACCCTCGCCTTCGCCGCCCTCCTGCTCACCGGAGGGGCCCTCGGGGACCGGCTCGGCCACCGCCGCGTCTTCTGCACCGGGATCGTGGTGTTCAGCGCGGCTTCCGCGGCCTGCGGCCTCGCTCCGGACGTCGTCGTGCTCACGGCCGCCCGGATCCTGGAGGGGGTCGGTGCCGCGCTCATCGTGCCCGGCTCGCTGGCCCTGCTGCAGGAGGCCTACCGTTCGGCCGCCGACCGCTCCCGTGCCTTCGGACTCTGGGGTTCCATGGCCGGGATCGGAGCCTCCGCCGGTCCGCTCCTCGGCGGCCTGCTCGTCAGCACCCTGGGATGGCGCTGGGTCTTCTTCGTGAACCTGCCCGTCGGCGTCTTGTGCATCGTGCTCGTACTGCTCCACGTCCCCGCCTCGGAACGCCGGGCCGGCCGCTCGCTGGACTGGCCCGCGCAGGTGGCGCTCGTCGCTCTGGTCACCCTGCTGACGACCGCGCTGAACGAGTCGGGCCGCCTCGGATGGACAGCCCCCCTGGTACTGGCCTCGGCGGGTCTCTGCCTGGTGGCATGCGCCCTCTTCGTCCTACGCGAACACCTGGCCCGCAGCCCCGTGCTTCCGCTCTCCCTGCTGACCAGACGCCCCGTGGCCGGCGGGGCCGCCATCGGCATGCTGTTCAACTTCGCCTTCTACGGGATGGTCTTCACGGCGAGCCTGTACTTCCAGCACGTGAGGGGCATGAGCGCATTGCGCGCCGGCGCCGCGCTCTTCCCCGCGGTGGCCATGTCGATGTTCGCTTCAGCCCTGTCGGGGCGCCTGGCACGTCGCACCGGGCACCGTCCCCTCATCATCACCGGCATGCTCACGGGCGCCGCGGGCCTCGCGGGCTGGGCGGCCGCAGGGAACGACCCCGCGTACCTGCTGCTCCTCGCTCCGATGATGGCCGCGGGTTTCGGTACCTCCTTCGCCCTGACCGGGACCACGGCGACCGTGATGTCCGCCGCACCCGACACCCACGCCGGAACGGCCTCCGCGCTGTTCAACACCACCCGCCAGATCGGCAGCGCGGCGGGCGTGGCCCTCGGCGGCTCCCTCCTGGTGTCGTCCACGGACTTCACCGAGGGAGTACGTCTGAGCCTCGGCATCGGAGCCGCCGCCTACCTGCTCGCGGCGTTGATCGCCGCCCTGTGCGTCCCGCGCGCCACCCTGACCAGGGAGTGAACGTGCACCGGCCGGGACCCGCTGGGGCCCCGGCCGGTGCACGAGCGGTGCCGGAACCGCTCACCGCGTACGACCGCCCTAGGCGACGGCCTTGACCGCGGTGAGGATCAGGTCGGCCACCTCGTCCGGGCGGGAGACGGCCACCGCGTGCGAGGCGTCCACCTCGACGGTGAAGGCTCCCGCCCGCAGGGCCAGGTAACGCTGCGCCTCTGCCGGGATGGCCCGGTCCTGCGTGGCGACCAGATACCAGGAGGGGATGTCCTTCCAGGCCGCACCGGAGCTGGCCTCGGACAGGCTCGCGGCCTCGACCGGACGCTGTACGGCGGCGAGCACGGCGGCCCCGGCGGGATCGACGTCCGCGGCGAAGACGGGCCGGAAGGCCTCCGGCTTGATGAACAGGTCGACGCCCTCCCCGCCGGTCTCCGTCACGTAGGGGACCGGGGCCAGGGCGTCGGGCAGGCCGCTTCCCGGGAACAGGCCCAAGATGTCGTCGGCGCTCTCCTGCACGTCGGGAGCGATGGCAGCGACGTAGACGAGCGCCTTCACGTGGTCGAGGCCCTCGGCCGCATTGGTGATCACCTCGCCGCCGTAGGAGTGCCCCACGAGCACGACGGGGCCCTCGATCGTCTTGAGGTAGCCCGCCAGGTAGGCGGAGTCCCGGGCAAGGCCGCGGAGCGGGTTCGGGGGAGCGGTCACCTGGTGGCCGGCGTCCTGCAGGTTGCGCACCACACCGCTCCAGCTGGACGCGTCGGCGAAGGCCCCGTGCACGAGGACGATCCTGGGATAGGTCATTTTCTTCAATCCTTACTGGGAGGGCGTCGAGCCTTTCATCGGCGCCCGGCCGCGCCCTCCTGCTTCCGGACCGGACAAGGCACGACGCGAGGTCTCCGAAAGGACTAGGGAGAGCGGACGCCCGAGTTCCCCGTCGCTACGACGCGGGTACGGGCAGTTCGATGACCGCCCTCGTTCCGTGCGGGGCGACGTTCTCGAGGGAGAAGCTCCCGCCCATGCCCTCCACGCGCACGCGCTGCGACGACACCCCGATGTGTCCCTCCGCGGCCCTGGAGGCGAGCACGCCGGAGGCAATGCCCACTCCGTCGTCGGTGACTTCCAGGCGCGCCCGCAAGGCGGTCAGCTCCAACCGCACCGTGACGTGCTTCGCCTTCGCGTGTTTGACGGTGTTGGAGAGGAACTCGCCGGCGGCACGGAAGATCAACTCATCGATGGGGGTGGGGCCCGCGACCTCGCACGACAGGTCCACCTCGAACCCGCCGCGAGCCGCGCCCTCCTCGAACATGGCCCTCAGCGCGCGCTCGAGCCCCGCGAGCTCCACCTGATCGGGATGGAGCTCGGTGACCGAGTAGCGGAGCTGCCTGGCCGCGTCCGCGAGTGCGGATTCCAGGCGCGTCACGTGGCCGGCGATGTCCTCGCCCGGTTCGGCCTGGCTGATCTCCTCGGCGTCGAGCTTCGCGGCCAGCACGCTCTGCAGGGCCCCGTCATGGAGCACCTCCGAGATCTTTCGCCGCTCGTCCTCCTCCAGCGAGATCACGCGTCCCAGCAGCACCGAACGCTGCTGCACGAGGGCGGCGATGGTCGTCACCCTGGAGCGCTGGAGGGAGGAGAAGACCACGCAGCACAGGGACGACATCGCGATGAAGACGGCGTGGGTGATCAGATAGACCCAGTCGGGCGCCGGAGCGGCCGCGACCGCCGCGGAGATGTAGACCGCGACCGAGGCGACGCCGGCGAAGGCCGTGACGGATGGATAGAGCTGGAAGGCGGCGAGGATGGGCACGAGGAAGTAGAGGTCGTCGAAGAGCGTGATGTAGTTCGACGTGTCCTTGGGGAATCCGCCGGAAAGGGTCAGTACCGTCGTGATCACGACCAGGTCGAGGATCACCGGCACGAGTGAGGCGGCGAACGGGGTGACCCGGTCCCATCGCACCACCAGTGGCAGCACGTTCACCGCCGCGTAGGACCACATGATCGTGTAGCAGAGAAGCGGGTGGTCGCGCGGCGGGAAGACCGTGATGTTCATGATGAACAGCGCGGTGGTGATGAATACCCGGACCAGGCTGTTGATCCTCAGGGCCAGCCAGGCGTGGTCCCGCATCGCGGAGGAGACCGACGCCCAGGGCTGGCCGACCGACCGCCTGAAGGCCGGCTTTACGAACCGGATCGACTGTCCGTCGCGCCCCATGCGAGCCTCCCGGGTCCGGCCTGCCCATTGTCGCCCACCCCGCTCCCGTCCGCCTCTGCAACCGGCCGCATGTCGCGGGCCGGACCCGTGCCCCCAGCCGTCGGCGGGGGGCACGGAGAGAGCTTTCAGGAAGGTCGCCGGATCCTGGTCTGTTCTCTTACTCAGGTGAACTCGTAGTGTCGGACGGGGCTGATCATGGTGGACCCCATGGTCAGCCCGGTCTGGGCGAGGCAGCCGTCGATCAGCTCGGGCCGGTATTGGATCTTCTTGAGCTTGCGCTTGATGATGCGGGTGAGACCGGCGAGGTCGGCAGCGACGAAGTTGGTGATCGACCGTTTGAATAGGGACCAGACGCCTTCGGTGGGGTTGAGGTTGGGCGCATAGCTGGGGAGCTGGTAGATCCGCAGCCAGTCCTTGTTCTCTTCGGCGTAGTGCGCCAGCTCCTGGCGCAGGTGGACGGACAGGTTGTCCCAGCACCACACGATCGGGGTGCCGAGCTGCTGGTGGGTGGCCGTGATGAGGTCGCGGTAGTCCTGCCAGGAGAAACTCTTCGGCTCATTCTTACGGCCGTGGTAGACGTGCAGCTTGTAGAAGAAGTGGGTGCGGTGGCCGGGCCGGTAGCAGCGAGGCCGGCGATGTTCACGCGTCCGCGGCCCCGGCCCCGCACCCGCACGGTGGGGCGTCGGCCGCGTGGTGCCCAGGTGCGTCCCCGCGGCGGGCTCAGGGCCTGTCCTGCTTCGTCTTCGAAGCAGATGTGGGCACCCAGGTCCGCCGCCACTCTTTTACCTCCGGCCACACCTGCTCCTTCCACACCTCGATGGAGGCCTCGTCCCGCTCGACGGCCCGACGCACCGGGACCTGGCAGCTCCAGCCGTGCCGACGCAGCAGCTTCCACACCCCCTGCACCGTATAGACGACATGGAACATCCGGCCGATCAGCAGCTTGATCCGCTTCAGCGTCCACCGCTGGTCGTCCTCGAAACCATGCACCAGCGGACCCCGCGCCAGCTCCGCCTCCAGCCTGGCCCACTGCCCCGCGGACAGCCTCTCCACCGACACCGGCCCCCTCGAGCGCAGGGCCTCCACCCCGCCCGACTCCCACACCCGCCGCCACCGCAACACCGAGCGATCGGACACCCTCAGCTCCCGGGCGATCTTGGCCGTGGTCTCCCCACGTGCGAACCGCCCGGCCGCCTCCAGCCTCAACCGCTCACGCGCCGCCTGCTCCTCGGGCGTATACCCGCCCGCCTGCGCAGACCTCATCCCTATGACATACCGCAGGGATCACGACCCGTCAGCAGCCACGCCGACACTACGAGTTCAACCTGAGTAGTCTCCGAAAATGAATTTGTCCCAGGTGGAGGTGTTTGTGTCCCCGTCGGCGTAGCCGGCCGTGCGATTCATGAATGCGACCTTGAGGCAGAATGCCCTGTCAATCTGGCGCTCGGCCGTCGGCTGCAGTAGATTCATTCCGGACTCCCTCGGCTCAATTGCCGCTATCTCGACGTCATTGCCATTGGCGATGGCATTGAGCTCTTGGACCGAACCGGTCCACTGGGTGTCACCACCGTTTTCAACTGCCAACTTCGCGTACTTCAAACTCAGGTCCCTCATTCGTTCGTTCCAGCTGTAGATTCGGGTCTTAACGACATCGAACTGGTGCCCGAAGTCGATATTGGCCATCCAGGCCGCCGATCCCTCAAGGTAGACCCACTCTTTGGCAACCCCCTCCCTGATGAAGTCGACGAGGCTCGCCCCGCTGCTGATGAATTCCTCCCGGTTTCTACGGAACGCGGCGGGATTCGTCTCAGGGATCATGAACTGCACGCCGGGGTGTACGGCGATTATTTCGTAATCTCCGTCAGCCGAGCACTGCCATGTGATGCTTTTGACGGAGCTTCCGTAACTTTGATCCAATGTGATGGGAACGTTCGTGCTGACGAAGCGGAAGAATCGGCCGTCGGCGGAGTGGCCGTCGCGCCTGAGTCGGCGAAGGTCGGCGGTCAGACTCGCGCCGAGGAAGGTGACTGTTCGGTTCTGGCTGATTTCCACGGTGATGGAGCGATTACGGTGGAACTTCGTGAAGGTTTCCATGGCCGCAATTCGGCCGGAGTTGCCTTTGGCTCGGAGTGCCTGCTCCGAGTGCGTCTTGTGCCTGGTTTTCGTGACGGTGCTGACAAGTCTGCTCACACCCGATTCCACCTCCTTGTCCTTGAATCTTCCGACGGTTTCCTTATCGGAAAAATACATGGCGCCGGTCATGCCGACTCCGAGCGCGCCCGATATGCCAGCCAACGGGGTGCCTGCCGCATCCATGGCGGTTACGAACGGCCCGGCCATGGTTGCGGCGTCCCCGATGGGCTGGGTGTAGGTCCAAGCCTCGATCTGAGTTCCCCACTTGTCGACCTGTTCGAGCGCCGCCGTGGCGCCCTTACTGCCCTTGAAGAGCTTCTTGGTCACACTGGACACCTTGACGCGCTGGGTGACGCCCTTCGCCAGGAGGTCGTCGCTCTTCTTGAGTGACTGCCGGGCAGCGCTCCTCTCCAGCCGGTTGGCGCCCTGGTTGATGCCAGCCGCGGCTAGTCCGATGGGGATGGAAGCCGGGCCGATGATCGGGCTGACCACGGCTGCGGCGACGCCGACGGCGCCGGCCAGGCCTCTCAGGGCAAGGCCTGCACCCGCATAGAACGGCTTGATGTCGTCGAGTACCTTGATGAGTTCCGGCGTCGCGACCTTGATCAGGCACTTCTCGCAGGACTTGAACAGCTTTTGTGCCGCCGCGATGAACTGAGTGGTCGCTTCCGTGGTGAGGTCGTACCAGGCCCGCAGCTTGTCGTTGAATTCAGGCGAAGGAACCAGCTCGCCCAGCCGCTGCTGGTCGAGGGACCAGATGGGCCTGCTGTCGATGCCACCCCCCTCGGCAGTGATGCGGTACTGGGCGTTCATCAGCTCAAGGTGAGCGACTGAAATCTTCAGGAGGTCCTTTGCGTGACCTTCGAGGTTCTTGAACTGCTTGACCTGTTCGGTCTTGAAGTCGACGTCCCTCGGGGCGGTTGATCTTCCAAGGAAGTTCTTTTCCGGCTTAGGGCAATTGAGCACCTCTTCCGGGATCTTGGTGAGCGCCTCTCCGATCTCGATGTACTGGGCTGCGTAACCCTTCGCGACGGCCCAGTTCTCTTTGTGGAACTGAAGTATCTGCTCGGGGGAAGTTCGGCTGCTCTTGTTGATTCGATCGAGGGGTGAAAGATCGACTCCGCTCTCGATCTCTTCCTGGAGTGCCTTCCAGAACCTGGCCACCAATCTGGTCAGTGTCCTGTCGCAGTTCTTGTAGAGATCAAGGAATTCCTGGACCTTCTGCTGGTGGTCCTCGGATATCGATTCCTCGGATATCTTCTTGACCTTGAGGTATTGAGAGCGGTGGCGGTCGACAATGGTCAGGGCATACATGACCTTCTCGTCGTCCTGATATCGCCTACCTCCTGGCTGCTCGCAGTCGAGCAGCCAGGACAGGAAGAGAGGCCCCCATTCGGAAACCAGAACCTTCGAGGCCGGCATGCCCGCATCCAGCTTACCGGAGGGGATTGTGTGTACGCCGAGCCAGGTGCCCGTTCTGATGGACTTCCGGGGTGTCTCCATGGTTGCAAGCCTTTCGTGTAGCCATTAAATCTGTGGATCCAGGGTGGGGCGCCCACGGACGATCCGGCTATCCCGAGGGGCTAGTCATTCAGGCATGCGGTTCCGGTCGGGTGATGGCAATCGCCCGCGGGGGCTCGTGCCGTGCGCCTGCTCCCCGGGGGCCCAGGCGTGCTGCAGCGCCCTAGCAGTGCGAAGCCCGGCCGTCCTGTGCGACCGAGGACGGACGGAACGCGGCGCTTGCCCGCCCGGACACGGACACGACCGCCGGGACGAGCAGCGCGCAGATCCACCGGCCCCACCTGGAACGCAGTGGTGATCGCCATGTGAAAGCGAGGGCCCCGGCCGAAGGCAGGGTCCTCGGCATCCAGCCGGCCAAAGGGACTAGTCCCTTTCGTCGCCGGATCGCACCCGATGGTACGGACCTGGCAGATCAAGCTCAATTTAACCTCAGCGCTGATGACTTACCGGCAATTTGCTCTTAGTGTCCTGTTTCCCAAGTAGGACGGAGCCAATGAGCCGTGAACGTAGTGGCAATGACCAGGGGTGATCAGGGTGCAGTTCCCGACACCGACGGCCTGGTAGTTCTGAGGAACGTGAACAAGAACTTCGGTGCGCTTCACGTCCTCAAGGACATCGATCTCAGCATCGCCCGGGGCGAAGTCGTCGTCGTGATCGGGCCGTCCGGTTCGGGCAAGTCGACCCTGTGCCGGACCATCAACCGGCTGGAGACGATAGATTCCGGGACGATCACGATCGACGGAAACGCCCTGCCGAACGAGGGCAGGGAACTCGCCCGGCTCCGCTCGGACGTGGGCATGGTGTTCCAGTCGTTCAACCTCTTCGCGCACAAGACCGTGCTCGAGAACGTGATGCTGGGCCAGATCAAGGTCCGTGGCACGAACAAGGCGAAGGCCGAGCGCAAGGCACGGGCCTTGCTCGACCGGGTCGGCGTCGGCTCACAGGCCGCCAAGTACCCCGCTCAGCTGTCCGGTGGCCAGCAGCAGCGCGTGGCGATCGCCCGTGCCCTGGCGATGGACCCCAAGGTCATGCTCTTCGACGAGCCGACCTCGGCTCTCGACCCGGAGATGATCAACGAGGTGCTGGAAGCCATGCAGCAGCTCGCCCGGGAAGGGATGACGATGGTCGTCGTGACGCACGAGATGGGCTTCGCCCGCTCCGCCGCCGACCGCGTCGTCTTCATGGCCGACGGGAGGATCCTCGAAGAGGCGACTCCCCAGGAGTTCTTCAGCGCCCCGCGCAACGATCGCGCCAGGGACTTCCTCTCGAAGATCCTCAAGCACTGAACGCTCGTTGCTTCCGAGATCTCCTCTGATATTCCCGGCACGCGCCGGGGTTTCCCCCGATCCCCCCTCCGGGGTTTCCTCTCATCCTCATTTTTCTTTACGAAGAGAGCCCTGCTGTGAAGTTTTCGAAGGCCGGAACGGCCGCCGCAGTCATCGCCACCCTCGCCCTGACGGCCACCGCCTGCGGCGGTGACGACGAGAAGTCCCCTTCCGCGTCCCCCGCGGCGAACGGCGGCAAGAAGATAGTCATCGGCATCAAGTTCGACCAGCCGGGCCTCGCGCTCAAGAAGCCCGACGGAACGTACGCCGGATTCGACGTGGACGTCGCCCGCTATGTGGCGAAGGAGATCGGATACGCCCCGGACCAGATCGAGTTCAAGAAGGCGCCGAGCGCGCAGCGCGAACAGCTGATCAAGAACGGCGACGTGAAGTTCGTGGTCGCCAGCTACTCCATCAACGACAAGCGCAAGCAGGAGGTGGACTTCGCCGGCCCCTACTTCCTGGCCCATCAGGACCTGCTCGTACGCGCCGACGACAAGTCCATCACCAAGCCCGGGGACCTGAACAGCAAGAAGCTCTGTTCGGTCACCGGCTCCACCTCGGCGCAGAACGTCAAGGACAAGCTGGCACCCAAGGCCGATCTCCAGGAGTTCGGAACCTACTCCGAGTGTCTGACCGGCCTGGAGAACAAGGTCGTCGACGCCCTCACCACGGACGATTCCATCCTCGCCGGATACGCCGCCCAGCAGGAACACCAGGGCAAGTTCAAGCTCGTCGGTCTGTCGCTGAGCGACGAGCGGTACGGCATCGGCCTGAAGAAGGGCGACAGCGAACTCCAGACCGGCATCAACGCGGCGCTGAAGAAGATGGTCCAGGACGGCTCCTGGGACCGCGCGGTCCAGGCCAACTTCGGCCCGGCCGGCTACAAGAACGCACCTGCCCCGCAGGTCACCGAAGGCAACTGATTCCGGGCGGGGCGCCCCGCCCGGCGGACTGCCGCCGGGGGAGCGCCCCGCCCGCCATCCTGGGGAGCGCAGGGCAACAACGTGTTCGATTTTCTTAACAATCCGCAGTACGACGTGCTCGGAGCATTCTGGGTGACCGTCCAGCTCACCCTCCTGTCCGCGGCCGGATCCCTCGTGTGGGGCATCCTGCTGGCCGGGATGCGGGTCAGCCCGGTCCCTCTGATGCGGACCTTCGGTACCGCTTACGTGAATCTGGTCCGCAACACCCCGCTGACGCTGCTGATCATCGGCTGCTCGCTGGGCCTGTCACAGACCCTGGGCATCACCCTGGGCGGGGGCACGTTCAAGGAGATCAGCTTCAGGCTCGCGGTCCTCGGATTCATCGCCTACACGGGCACCTTCGTGTGCGAGGCGCTGCGGTCCGGCATCAACACGGTCCCGGCCGGCCAGGCCGAAGCCGCACGCGCGCTGGGGATGAGCTTCTACCAGGTACTGGCGCTCATCGTGCTGCCGCAGGCGTTCCGCGCGGTCGTCGCGCCGCTCGCCAACGTACTGATCGCGCTCACCAAGAACACCACGGTGGCGGCGGCCATCGGCGTCGCCGAGGCGTCGCTGCTCATGAAGGAAATGATCGAGAACGAAGCCGACGCACTGTTCGCGGTGTTCGCCGTGTTCGCACTCGGGTTCATGGTGCTCACCCTGCCGACCGGCCTGATCCTGGGCCGGGTAGCCAAGCGAATGGCGGTAAAGCGATGAGCTCCGTCCTCTACGACACCCCCGGTCCCCGGGCCAGGCGGCGCAACGTCCTCTACACGGTGGTCTTCCTGCTGGCCTTCGCAGGCGCCCTGGCCTGGACCCTGAGGGCCATGGCGGACAAGGGCCAACTCGCATCGGAGAAGTGGACCCCGTTCGTCACCGACGGCGACGTGTGGACCACCTTCCTCCTGCCGGGCTTGGCCGAAACGCTGAAGGCGGCGGCCGTCGCGATCGCCATCGCCCTCCCGCTGGGCGCCCTGCTCGGTATCGGCAGGCTCTCCGACCACGCCTGGGTGCGGGTCCCGGCCGGTGCCGTGGTGGAGTTCTTCCGCTCCATCCCCGTCCTGATGCTCATGCTCTTCGGATTCGCGCTCCTGGTGCGCTTCACGGACATCAGCTCCGACCTCCGTCCGTTCTGTGCGGTGGTGGCGGGCCTGGTCCTGTACAACGCGTCGGTCATCGCGGAGGTCGTCAGGGCGGGCATCCACTCCCTGCCCGGCGGTCAGAGCGATGCGGCCAAGGCGCTCGGCATGCGCAAGGGCCAGAGCATGCGCTACGTCCTGCTGCCCCAGGCGGTCACGGTCATGCTGCCCGCCCTGGTCGGCCAGCTCGTGGTCATCCTCAAGGACACCGCTCTCGGCGGCGCCCTCCTCGGCGTCGAGGACCTGCTGTCCGCCTACCAGACGATCCCGGCGAACTACGGCGCGAACACCATCGCCTCCCTGGTGGTGATCGCTGCGATCTACATCGCCGTCAACTTCCTGCTCACCGCCTTCGCTGCCCGTCTGGAGAGCCGTCTGCGCACCTCGAAGCGGACCCCCGAGCCTGATGGCGACGTGACCCCGGAGGAGTCCGCGCTGCTCGCAGGCCCGCCACCCTCCGGTATTCCAGCGGGGCGCTGACAAGCCCCGTTCCCCCGGCAGCCGCCGTCCGCACCCGCGGACGGCGGCTGCCGCTTTTGCCCGGTCAGGGAATCCCCAACTGCGCAGGCACCCTCGAGCCGGCCCGGGCCTTCAGACGTGCCCTTCAAAGTGCCTGTGTGGGCCTGTTCCGCAGGGCTGATTCATAGTCGTGTTGATCATGCTGCGGTGCAGGTCAGGGGTAGTCCGAGGAGGTCGAGTGGGGGGGGAATGGTGTGTAGGAGAGCTCTCGGAGCCCGGCGGCGATGTTGCGGTGGCCGGCGTCCCGCAGGGTGTTGATCGCGAGGTTGCGCAGGGTGGCCATGTTCTCCGGTCCGTGTCCAGTGCGGATTTTGGAGGCGTCCTCGGTGAACGTCGTGTCTCTGATGTGGTGGACGGCTTCGATGCCCCACTGTGCTCTGGCGATTCGGCCGATGAGCTGGGGCGATGCCTGTGACGATGTCATGTCGGTGATCGTGTAGAGGGTCTGGTGGGTGACCTTGCCGGTCTTCAGGTCGGTGCGGTGCCGCAGGATTTTCACGGCCTGGACGGCGTGGGGGAAGTCCAGGCCGAGGCCGGTGACGGTGAGGGTGCGTATCGAGCGGGTCTCGCGTCGGCCGTGTCCGCGCTCGCGGTCGTAGCGGCGGGCGGTGACTTCCTTCCACGGCAGGGCCTTGATGGCCGTGTGGAGGTTGGGTTGGTTGCCCTTGACGACCATCAGGTAGTGGGCGTTCTTCACGTCCACCAGCCATTTCGTGTGTTCGCGCTGGGTGTGGAGGGCGTCGGCGGTGACCACGGTGCCGGTCAGGTCGAACGGGGCGAGCAGCGTGGTGAAGCCGGTGATCTAACCCGAAAATACCCACCTCGATCTCGGACGCCTGTCTGAGCTGAGGGGCCGAGGGCGGCGAGGGTTGTGGCTATGCGGCCTTCGCGGTGAGGGTCACATCGTGACCGAGGGCCGTCGGACAGCCGCCACACGGCCCCATTTTCACGGCTGCGCCGACGTCCGGTATGCCGGATACAGAAACTCGTTGGTTTTGTCCGGTACTCGGAGCTGGCTGACGGTCCGGCCGGTGGCCGTGACCGCTGACAGGAGGTGGGCGGCCGGGGCGGTCTCGGTGCGTGAGCCGCGGGCACTCTTGCCGTCCACCGCGACCGATTCCGTGCCGGCCGGGCTGTGGCCGAGGAGGTCGGCGAGGCCGCCGGGACACACCCCGGCCAGCACCCGGCGCACGGTCGAAGGCGAGGCCGCACGGCGGACCCCGAGGGGGCTGCGCGGATGAAACCCCAGGCGGGCCAGGGTGTCCTGGGGTGCGTGGCGGGCCCACTGCCCGATCGCGGCGTAGGAGCGGGCGCCGGCCAGGACCGCGCACGCGGCGGTCAAGAGCACCGAGACGAGGCTGTGAAGCCGACCCCGCCGGGCGCGGGGATCCGGCAGGCAGGCCAGCCGCGCCGCCGTGCCGGGAAGCTCACGGAGTTCACGCGAGGGCGACTTGAACAGACAGACGGTGTCAGACTGACGGCACATCGGAGCTCCGCTGATCGGGTGACTTGGTAGGTCCCCTTGATCATCGGAGCTCCGGTGCATGTGCCAACGCCGTACTGAAGGTTCGTCACATCCCTGTGAACAGCAGGTTCTCCAGGCTGTTAGGGCTATGAATCAGCCCTGCCCGAAAGCGTGCCCCTGGTGATGCCCGGGCGGCACTACCTTGCGTGTGTCCCCTTTTGCTTCACTTCTTTGCATCAAGCGCCTCGACCACGGTCGGCGCGAGTTCCGGGAAGGCGCACCCCTTCCCTCGATCGATCGTCCGAGTTTCCTCGGTGAAAGAGTCATGCATATGAATGAGAACCATGAATTCACCCTTTTTGCGAACGGTCTGTACAACTCGCTGATCGGCAAGTACTACGACCCATCCGTCTACGGGAACGAACTCTTCGGGGTCACCCTGGAGCGCATCCGCTACGACGTCCGGTGGAGCGGACTCACCCTGGTCGAGGACTGGGCCGCCGGGGACGACGCGAGGACCCAGGGGGTGCTGCTCGCACTGACGGAGAGGTGCCAAGCGGAAGGGCGCCTGCTCGTCGATTTCCTCGACGTGTATGCCATACCCACGCTCCCGGTACTTCTCGGCTGGCATTCTGTCGGCACCGCTCTGGAAACTGTCGGCACTGCTCCGGCAACCCACGAGAAGGAGCCTACGCACAGCGTTCCGGGCCTCGCCGAGAAGGAGCCTACGCACAGCGTTCCGGGCCTCGCCGAGAAGGAGCCTACGCACAGCGTTCCGGGCCTCACCGAGGAGGAGCAGGCAGAGCTTCTCGCCTTCAACGAGGAAACCAAGGCTCTGAACCGGATTTTCCAAATCCTCGACAAGATAAGTGATGGCAAGAGTGTATCGGATGCCATCCATGGCGAGGTCATGAAGGAAGTCGCGGCGCTGAACAAGCGACTGGGCGAAGAGGTCATCAAGATAGAGGAGATCCCGTTCATTTCCAAGGTGAACCACCTCGAGTGCGACGAGGCCACTTCGCCCATCGAGTGCGAGCTGACGTCGAAAAGCGCAGCCAACTCGCCCGCATAATTTCAGCGCTATAAGAAATAGGATCCAGCCATGGAGCTAAACCCGACCGACCCCACGCAGATCGCCTTTCAGGGATTCTCGGCAGTTCGCGGTGCCGTACCTAAGACGGAACACCACACCCTCTACAAGAAGGTCGTGCCCGACCTGTTCGGTACGGCACTCAAGCTTGATCGCAAGAAGAAGAATCCTGCGAGCCGCCTGATCAAAGTGCGCTTCACCTATGTCAAGATGCACAGCACCATCATGACCGTCAACAGTGTCTACATGGCTGCGCGGGCTGCGAAGATTTCGGCGTGGAAGGTCAAGCTGCAAAACCTGAAGAAGAAGCTCGGTCCCCATCACTTCGCCGTTGTCGAGCTGCAGAACAAGATCGAAGAATACTCTACCAAGGTCCGATTTCGCATCCCTGTCGAGGTTCAGTTCGACTTGACGCAGATTGATCGCCACAGTGCCGTGGATTACGACAAGTACTTGGCGGAGATCGAGGCCATAGCAGCGGTCAAGGCCAAGAGGAGGATGCAGGAACTCGAGGAGGAAAGCGACAGTGACGAGAGCTTCGGCCGCATCGACCTCCCAGCATACGACGGCGACTCCATCAAGCCGTACCTCGGAATCGGCGCCGTCGATGTCCACGAGTGCGGTGGCAAGATCGTAAACTCCAATTCGGAGAAGCTGGATCTCGCGGTCGCGGTGATCTGCAACGAGGGCCACACCGATGATCGGGAGGGCCGTTATATCAAGCTGATCGTCACCGCCTTCTCTTCCGGCTGCTTGCTCTTCGACGACAAGGTGCAGGAGGTCTACGAGATTGCATTCCTGGCGACCGCCGATGGCAAGGCGAAGCGCATTCCGGTCGCCGACCTGCTTCCGGACCAGAAGCCCTACCATATCCGGGAAGCGCACGAGAACGACAAGCGCGTCGATGCCCACTTCCCAGATATTCGCCTGTCCGATACAGGGAAGATGACGGTCGACGACATCCTGGACGCATTCCAGGGCGAAGAGGGGACGGAGGTATCGGAACAGGAAGCGCGCAGCCTGGTCGACATGATCATCAATGTGAAGGGATCCGACTACACTATCCCCCTGGACGGCTTCTCGGCCCTGTTCAAGCGGGTGAACCCGGAGTCCGGCAGCCTCTTCGACTTCTCCCTCGGAGTCGTGCAACGGGTCTACCATCTCGGCATTCCTAAGTTCGTCGGCGAGTCGCATGATTTCACCGTGATGTGCGAATGGGTTAAGTCGCAGCGCGGCGGATTCCTGCTCGACAAGGTCATCACCTGCATCCTCGACGGCAAGGACGACGAAGCGTACCGGCAGCTGAAGATCATCAATTCGGACGTGAAGCACAATCGACACGCGACGATGGTGGAGTACCTCCTGGTGAATCTTCCGGCGCGGGGATATAAGGTAGTCATGCCCACCTCCGGCAGGAAGAAGATGGACTCGCGGGAGGTGCTGCGGGACATATTCGAGCAGGTCCGACTGAGCCGGCTGACGAAGCCCGACTCGGGCGTCATCGTGGACAATGAGTTCGCCACGGATCAGGACAGGCTGGTGGCGCAGCGTGAACTGCTGGAGGCGGTGGTATATGCCTGGGTCGACGGGGGAAGGCAGACCGACCCCGTCAATAAACTGCTCGAGCTTTACCAGATATCGGTGAGGTCCCGTGACCTGTACGACACGCTCTTCGGCCTGCTCACCAGCTTGGGGATTCCCACCGGAAACCGAGTCGAGAAGTGGGCCAGGGAGGACTACGCATCCCTCCTCGACAGGGCTGCTCAGCACGTCCTACAGGGCTGATTCATAGTCCTGCTGGCCGGGAGAAACTGCTGGTCACAGGGACGTGACGAATCTTCAGTACAGCATTGGCGCATGCACCGAAGCTCCGATGATCAAGGAGACCGACCAAGTCACCCGATCACCGGAGCTTCGATGTGCCGTCAGTCTGACATCGTCTGTCTGTTCAAGTCGCCCTCGCGTGAACTGCGTGAGCTTCCTGGCGCGGCGGCGCGGCTGGCCTGCCTGCCGGATCCACGCGCCCGGCGGGGTCGGCTTCACAGCCTCGTCTCGGTGCTTTTGACCGCCGCGTGCGCGGTCCTGGCCGGCGCCCGCTCCTACGCCGCGATCGGGCAGTGGGCCCGCCGCGCACCCCAGGACACCCTGGCCCGCCTGGGGTTTCATCCGCGCAGCCCCCTCGGGGTCCGCCGTGCGGCATCGCCTTCGACGGTGCGCCGGGTACTGATCGCAGTGTGCCCCGGCGGCCTTGCCGACCTCCTGGGACACAGCCCGGCCGGTACGGAATCGGTCGCGGTCGACGGTAAGAGCGCCCGCGGATCACGCACCGACGTGGCTCCGGCCGCCCACCTGCTGTCCGCCGTCACGGCCACCGGCCGCACCGTCAGCCAGCTGAGAGTGCCGAACAAAAACTAACGAGTTTCTGTATCCGGCATACCGGACGTCGGCGCAGCCGTGAAAATGGGGCCGTGTGGCGGCTGTCCGACGGCCCTCGGTCACGATGTGACCCTCACCGCGAAGGCCGCATAGCCACAACCCTCGCCGCCCTCGGCCCCTCAGCTCAGACAGGCGTCCGAGATCGAGGTGGGTATTTTCGGGTTAGATCACCGGCTTCACCGCCCTGCTCGCCCCGTTCGACCTGACCGGCACCGTGGTCACCGCCGACGCCCTGCACACCCAGCGCGAACACGCGAAATGGCTGGTCGAGGCGAAGAACGCCCACTACCTGATGGTCGTCAAGGGCAACCAGCCGAACCTCCACGCTGAGGTGTCACCGGCCTCGGCCTGGACTTCCCCCACGCCGTCCAGGCCGTGAAAATCCTGCGGCACCGCACCGACCTGAAGACCGGCAAGGTCACCCGCCAGACCGACATCTACACGATCACCGACATGACATCGTCACAGGCATCGCCCCAGCTCATCGGACGTATCGCCAGAGCACAGTGGGGCATCGAGGCCGTCCATCACATCAGAGACACGACGTTCACCGAGGACGCCTCCAAAATCCGCACTGGACACGGACCGGAGAACATGGCCACCCTGCGCAACCTCGCGATCAACACCCTGCGGGACGCCGGCCACCGCAACATCGTCGCCGGGCTCCGAGAGCTCTCCTACACACCATTCACCCGCCCACTCGACCTCCTCGGACTACCCCTGACCTGCACCGCAGCATGATCAACACAACTATGAATCAGCCCTGTCTTGTCCACCGATCGGCGAGCCGAAGAAGCCCGCTCTCGCGAGCTATACGTCCTCCTCCTGCATGCCGCGCAAATCAATCGAGTGACGTGAGGCTGGCCGCGGAACGGGCAGAGCCCCATCGGTGTTGAGCGAGCTGTCCAGACTCAGCTGCTCACCGGTGGGGCTCCGTCGGTTCCCTGTCGAGTGCGGCCCTCGGCGGGCGGGGGAAGGAACGGCCGGTGCAGCCCACCGATCGGGGGAGGGGGAGCGGCCGCCCGGCTCGCACGATGGAGCCGTTCAGGCCGTACAGGCCGAAGAGGGGGACAAGACGAGGAGCGGTGCGATGACGGTTCGATCCTGGTGGAACCAGTGGAACCAGCGGCGCGGCGACGCCGTGCTGCCGCCCTCACCCGAGGCGCAACGCTGGACGGCCCTCGTGGGGGCGGCCGACTGGTGCGTGACCCGGGCTTACGAAGGCGGGTACTCGGGCATCCCGCGGTCGGCGTCCGTAGCCGACGTACAGCTCTGCGCACAGGAGGACTTCGGCCTTCGCGGCGTGTCCGACGAGGATGCCGCGGCAGCGCTCCGGGAACGCTGGTACGTCCGGCGCTGCCGGGCCGATGGCCTGGTCACCGACGCCTTCGCGCACGAGTACTGCCAGTAGCACTTCACCGCCCGCGGGCTGCCCTCAGCGCCTCGCCGGGAGATCCGTAGTCCGGCCGGCCCGGGTTGCGCATGTGACCATGGAGGGGTGCACCCCCCGCTCGTGCGGGCTTCCGGGCCGCGGCCCGGCGCGCCCACCGCCATGGTTGCGCCGACGTGAGCCGACGCCGGTCCTGGCCCCAGCTGTTCGCTCCGGTACCGGGAATGCGGCCCGCGGTGGTCGCCGGACTCGTCAACGCGGTGGCCGTCGGCTTGCCGCTGCCGGCCGGGATCGCGTTCCAGCATCCCGTGGCAGGAGCCTGGGTCTGCCTGGGCGCGTACGTCACGGCATTCACGAACAAGGGAGGCCCGCGACGAAGCCGGACCCTCGGGCTGGCGGTCGCCGCGGTGGTCAACGCGGCAGCCTTCGCGGTCGGGGAACCGGCCTTCGGGGTGTGGCCGCTGACCTTCGTCCTGTTCGCCGTGCTCGTGCTCATCGCATCCCTGGGGGACCGGCTCCATCCCTGGGCGGGCCGCCTCGGCACCATGCCCGCCACCGCCCTGCTGGCCGGAGCCGGGAACACGGCGCCCGATCAAGGTGCCGCCGCGGGTACGGCCCTGCTCGTCCTGTGCGGAGGCCTCTGGTACGCGGTCGCCACCGTCCTCCTCACCCCTGCACCGCGACTGGGCCCGGTCCTGCTCGCGCTCGCCGAGCCCTACCGTCTTACGGGACAACGCCTCGCCCGCATCGCGGCCGCGCGGCCCGCCGCACCGGAGGACCACGCGCAGGCGGTACAGGCGCAGGCCCGCGCGGCGGCAGCCGTCAAGGCCCTGCGCGGTCAGGGCGGCGACGAACACCTCGCCGCCCGGCTGGATCCGCTCCTCACCGGAGCCGCTGCCCTGGCCGACCAGACCGGTGCCCTGCACACCACCGGCTCACCGCCGCCCGCAGTGGCTTCCGCGTGCGCACGGGCCGCCACCGTCCTGTCCGCGCGACTCCTCCGGATCGGCGCCCTGCTCGCGCACGCGCCGACCGGCCCCGCGCCCGCGGCGTCGCCCCGGCAGGCCCTCGACCAGCTCGCTCGTGCCTGTGATCTCCTGCGCTCCCGGGCCGCCGCAGGCGCCGAACCGTACTCCGCCGTGGCGAGGGCGTCCAGGCAGCGCCGACTCCTCGTCCGTATCGCCCACGAGGCGGACAGGGCGCACGTGCGGGCCGCAGGACTGCCGGAATCGTTGCGCACCACCCGTGCCCATCCCGCGCCGCCTCCTCGGCGCGGCTTCGACCGGGCCGGCCTGCGCGCGGTGCTGAGCGCCGGCTCTCCCACGTCCAGGCACGCCCTGCGCGTGACCCTGGTGGCCTCAGCCGTGCTCGCCGCGGTCTCGGCCCTCGGCCTGCCGCACGGGGAGTGGGCCACCCTGGCCGTCTTGCGGGTGATGCGCCCCCGCTACGCCGACACGATGGAGCGGGCCGGGCAGCGCGTCGCCGGCAACCTGATCGGGGGTACCTGCGCCGCCCTCGCCATCGCCTGGATCCACGACCCGGATGTCCTCGCCGCCCTGCTCTTCGCCGTCATCACCGTCGGCTTCGCCCTGAGGCCCGTCAACTACGGCTTCTGGGTCGTCTTCGGCACCCCTCTGGTCCTGCTCATCGGCGACGTGTCAGATCCCGGCGACTGGCGATCCGCCCTGGAACGGATCGCCATGACGGTCCTGGGCAGCGCCGCCGCACTGCTGGGCGGTTACCTGCTGTGGCCCACCTGGGAGCGCGGCCGGCTCGCCGCCCGGAGCGCCGATGCGGCGGCCGCGGCCGCCGCGTACCTCGACGCGGGGCTCCGCCGCCTGCTGTCGGCCGGTTCGCCGGACGGGCTCGGGACCGCCCCGGAAGGGGCCGCACGAGCGAGGGCTGCAGCCGAGGAGGCCCTGGCGGCCGCTGCCGATGCCGAGCGGCGAGCCCGGCGCGAACCCCTACCCGACCGCGCTGCGGCGGACCGTGCCGCGACAGTCATCGCGACCCTGTACGGCCTGGTGGCGGACGTGACCGCGCTGGCATCCGTGACGGGCCCGGGACCGGCGGGGGCCCACGTCCCCGTGCTGCCCGTGTTCGCCGCGCACGCCGTGCCCGCGCTGACCGGTCCGGACGCGGACCGGCGTGCGAGGGACCTCGCCGTCCTGACGGGGGCCCTCGATGAGATGCGGATCCATCTGGAGGATCTGCACACACGGAGACAGGCCGAGCTGGCGGCCGGCCGGGAGGCCGAGGACACACCGGTCCGCAGGGCCATCCGTGAAGCGGGCCCCCTCGTCGAGCTCCTCGAGCGGATCGGCGTACGCGTGGGGCAACTGGCGCGGCTGCCCCGGTGAGCACGGCCGCCCGGCGCGCCCGACGGGCCGGACCGCGGTTACATGGACGTATGCGGATCGAGAGTCCTGCCTTCAGGGACGGCGGCTGGATCCCCGTCGAGTACACGGCCGACGGGCGCGAGTCCCAGGTTCCACTGGAATTCTCGGGAGTGCCGGACGGAGCCCTGAGCCTGGCGCTGGTCGTGCACGACCCCGACGTTCCCCGGGACCGCCGTCCCGACGGGAACTTCGACCACTGGGTGATGTGGAACATTCCGCCCGGTCAGCACCTGCTGACCGAGCAGGACGGCCCGGTCGGCGTCGTCGGCAGGACGACCCGGGGAACGAACACCTGGATCGGCCCGGCCCCTCCGCCCGGCGACCGTGCACACCGCTACGTCTTCACGCTCTACGCCCTGGACACGCTGCTCGACCTCTCCGACTCCGCGGGCCGGCCCGAGCTGGAGGCGGCCATCGGGGGGCACGTGCTCGAGCGCGCCCTACTTACGGGCCTTTTCCAGCGCGCGTGACCCCCGCGCCGCGGGTCCATCGGCGGCCGTGAGCGCCCTGGGCGACGCCGGACGCTGCCCACAAGGCTGACCTTGCGCCTGCTGTGCGGCACGGCGGCCGCACCGAGGTTCCTCCGTGCGGGGTGACCCACAGCTTCCCGGCGGACCGGAGCCGGCCTCGCGATATGTACGAGGTCGTGAGCGGCCCGGCAGACAGCAGGAGCGCACATGGAATTCCCGATGGATCTTCCCACCACGAACACGGGGGGCCACACGAACACGATCACGGGTGTGGACCCGGTGTTTGCAGCCCTACCTGGATGAGGACACCTGGGACGACCTGCAGAACCTGGTGGCCATGGAAGCCTCCGACCTCCTCTACTCCGGGGTGGCCGGTGCTCTCGCCGTGCACGCGTCCACCGCTGAGGCATCGATGCAGAAGATCCTGTCCGCCGCGGTCATGGCGCGCGTGATCCACAGCACCGCGGCCGTGCTCACCGAGGACTCCTGGAACGCGTTCGTCAGGCGGAGCTTCCCCGCGAAGTTCGTGGACTCCTCGCATTCTTCGGGCGCGTCCTCCGAGGACGAGCACACCTACGGATATCAGCGTTCCTCCGTCATGCCCATCGCGCAGCACACAGAGCCAGCGACGGGATTTCTCCATGCCACCGGGGCACGGGAAGTCTGGGAGAGACACTGCAGCAGGA
The DNA here is from genome assembly GCF_026340675.1 of Streptomyces sp. NBC_01264. Lineage (NCBI taxonomy): Bacteria > Bacillati > Actinomycetota > Actinomycetes > Kitasatosporales > Streptomycetaceae > Streptomyces > Streptomyces sp. NBC_01264. The sequence goes on along the minus strand of NZ_JAPEOX010000002.1, from coordinate 281,760 downwards.
CTGCGGACTCCAGAACCTCGACCTCGAGCCCCGGGTGCTGGCAAGCGATGTCAGCCATGTGGACGCCGACATGTTCCGGGCAGTGATCTCGGGCGGGCGGCTCATGACCCATGACGGCAAGTACCCCATCCATACCGACGGGACACGGGTCCGTTACGTGATCGCGGTCGAGCACGGCGATCCGGTGATCTTCGTCGACCAGTACGTCAGCGCGCAGGACTCCGGGACCGCCGGTGGTGCGAGCGTCGTCAAGTACCGAGCACTGGACTCGCACGCCCAGATCGAGGGACAGATCGCCTGCGCCGGCGAGGTCGACGTCAACGCCGGAAAGGTGACCTACATCGACAATCAGAGCGGTACCTTCCAGCCCACGGGCCGTCACTTCGCAGCCATCCTGCACCTGGTGGCGCGGCTGCGGATCCTCTCGGAGAAGGCGGAGTTCGCCCAGTTCGTCGCCCGGCCGCAGAACGGGGACGTCGATCTGGGCGCCCTGCGCAAGCTGCTCAGCGACGAGGTGTGGAACCTGCTGCGCAAGTGAGCGCGCAGGCGCCCGCCGTTCTCACTGGCGGTGCTCCGCCGGTCGGGGTCAGGCCTCCAGCGGAGTGAGGACGTCGACCTGGAGATCGTTCGTGAACTGCTCGTAGGCGGCGAAGAAGCGCTGCGTGTGAGGCGTCTTCTGGTGGGCTTCGAACGCCTCCCGGTCCTGGTAGACCTCGTAGAACACCCGCACCAGCGGATCGTCGGCCACGGCATGGACCAGGTAGGTCAGCGTGCGGGGCTCCGACCGGCGGACTTCCGAGGCCAGTTCCACGGCCAGGGCGTCGAAACCGCGCACGGCGGCCTCCGACGTGAAGGTGAAGCGGGCGATCAGGCTGAACATTCTTCTCTCCGAGTGGATGATCCGGGGTGGGATGTGGTCTGGTGCCGCGATAGGAACGGTTCACGGTGACGCGGCGGCCGGCACGGCGCCCGGCCGTGTGGCCGGGCCGCGCTGGTACGTCCAGCATGAGGCCCGGTCCACCGCCGTGCGATGCACCGCACCGGGCGCTGCGACGACCCGGTGAACGGTTCCGCTCACGGCACTAGACGACGAGGACGGTCTTGCCGAGGACGCCGCCGGCCTCCGCGAAGCGGTGCGCCCGGGCCACGTCCCCGAGCGGGAAGGTGGCGGCCACGACGGGGCGCAGGGCGCCGGAGGCCGCGAGCGCGGCGATGTGGTGAAGGCCCACCGGATCCGGTTGCACGAGCATGAAACCGGCCCGGATCCCGCGCTCCGCGGCAGAGGCGACCACCGCGTCGTCCTCGGGCGACGACAGGGAGACGAGGACGCCGCAGTCCTTCAGCGTGCCGAGGGCACGGAAGGCCTCGGCACCGCCGTGCGGATCCAGGACGAAGTCGGCATCCCTGATCCGCGTGTGCACGTCGCCCCCGCCGAAGTCGATGACCTCCGCGGCTCCGAGGCCCCGCACGGCGGCGTGCTGGGCCGGCCGGGCCGTCGCGATCACATGGGCGCCGAGCGCCACGGCGAGCTGTACCGCCAGGTGTCCCACCCCGCCGGCCGCACCGTGGACGACCACGCGATCGCCCTTCCCGACGCTCCCCACGTCCACCAGAGCCTGCCGCGCGGTGAGCGCGGCCAGCGGCAGGGCAGCCGCCTCGACGTGGGTCAGACCGTCCGGCTTCGGCGCGAAGTGCCGGGCCGGTGCGGCGACGTACTGCGCGTAGGCCCCGGCCTGCGCGGGGAACAGAGGCATCCCGTACACCTCGTCACCCGGCGCGAAGAGCCGTACGCCCGGCCCGACCGCCTCGACCACGCCCGAGACGTCCCAGCCGAGGATGAACGGAGGCTCCCCCAGGAAGGCACCGGACTCCCGGGTCTTGCCGTCGATGGGGTTGATGCCCGCCGCGAGCACCCGGACGAGGACCTCGCCGAAACCGGGGCTGGGGCGGGGAGTCTCGATGACGCGGAGGACCTCCGGCCCACCGAGGCGGTCCTGGCTCACCGCCGTCATCGTGTGCTGCACAGTCACAGGGTTCCTCTCCGTCGATGCGCTCCTCCGGCGCCGAGGTGCAAGGCGGCGGACCGGAAAGGGACTGCTCCTGCCGCCTTGCACCTCGTACCGTCTCCCGGTCGGGGCGCGACCGGATGCGCCGGAGGACGGCCTCCTCAAGGTATGCAGAACGCCCTTGCCGGTCCTCCGCCCATCGGACCTCCCGATGTCCTAGTTCGGGTCCCCGGCCTTGCCGCGGGGGCCGCGCGGGTGAAACGGGAGACGACGGGGCTGCCGTTGCACGTGTCGCGGCCCCTCGGATGGTCCGATGATCACCTTCGTTCGGCCGTGCGCGGCGTTCTCCACGCAAGCGGTGGTCCCGTCGTGCGGCCCGATTGGTCCGCCCTCACCCACCATGAGGACAGATGTCACGCAAGACCAGATCCGGATGGACCGCCGCGGCCTTGTGCCTGCTGGTGGCGGGCGGTACCTCGGCCGCGGTACCCGCGTCCGCGACGGACGGCAGTCCGGTGCACGGAGTGGTGCGGGACCGTCCCGGATCCGCCAGGCCGGCCGACACGGTGACGCCCGGCAGCGCACCGCCCCTGCGGTTCGTGAGCTACAACATCTGCGGAAACAGCTGCGGTTCGGCTTCCTACGACAACCAGCGGCGCATCGACACGATCGTGGCCCAGGCGGCGGTCACCACCTGGAACGCCGACCAGATCTTCCTCCAGGAGGTGTGCCGGCCGCAGTACGACGCCGTCCTGGCACGGCTCCGCGGGCTCGGCTACCGCGGCTTGTTCAGCCGTACGGTGCTGGGCCGGCCCGGCATCTGCGGCAATGCCGACTACGGCAACGCCGTCTTCGTGAAGGGGGAGGTCCAGGAGAGCCTGGACCTCGACCTGACGGTCGGCGGGGAGAAGGAACCGATCCGGGTCCCCTGTCTGAAGAGCACCACCCAGTACCGCACCAACTGGGCCTGCTCGGTGCACCTGTACTGGGATGACGGAACACTGGCCGTCCCCGAGGCGGACCGGCTGGCGGCACGGGCGCGCAGCTGGGAGGACCAGGGCATCCCGGTGGTCCTGGGCGGGGACTTCAACCACTCGCCCCGCAGTTCCACGCTGACCCGGTTCTACGACCGGGCCATGGGCGACGGCGCGAGGGGCGACTTCGCCGAGGCCGACCAGTCCGACGCCGACTTCTTCGACCCGGCGGCCTGCACTCCCGGGGTGACCCCGGCCTGCCGCTCGGGAGAGGCCACGGTGCCCGGCCTCAACAAGAAGCTGGACTACCTCTTCCTCACCGCCGCGGACTTCAAGGATCCCGCGGCCGACGTCCGGCCCCGCGACACCCTGGTCTCCGACCACCGGATGCTGCGGGGTGCGGCGGCCTGGGCCGACTGCGGGCGGCTCGACGCGGGCCGGGCCGCCTTCTTCCGCCGCGACGCCGCCGGAGCCCTGTTCCGCATCACGGGGAACGGCGCCGGGACCTTCGCCGACGCGTGCAAGGTGGGGACGGGCTGGCAGATCATGCGGCACGTCGTGCGCCCGCCGCAGACCGACGTGCTTCTCGGCGTCGACGCGGCCGGGGACCTGTGGCGCTACCCGGCCGACGCCGCCGGCAGCTACTCGGGCAGCACGCGGACCCGGGTGGGCGGCGGTTGGCAGGGCTATGACGCGGTGCTCGCCCCGGGCGACATCACCGGAGACGGCTTCTCCGACCTCCTCGGCCGTGACGCCGCGGGCGCCCTGTGGCTCCATGCCGGCAGGGCGGACGGGACCACGTACGCCGCACGGGTGCGCACCGGCACCGGATGGCAGACGTACAGCGCGCTGGTGGCGCCCGGGGACTTCTCGGGCGACGGACTGCCGGACCTCCTGGCCCGCGACCGCTCCGGGGTGCTGTGGCTGTTCCGCGGGGACGGCAGGGGCGGCTTCGGACCGCGCACCAGGGCGGGCAGCGGCTGGAACATCTACAACGCACTGACGGCACCCGGAGATGTCGACGGGGACGGGCGGAGCGACCTCTTGGCCCGCGACGGGTCGGGGGTGCTCTGGTCGTACCGGGGTGACGGCGCAGGCTCGTATCGTCCACGGGTCAGGGTCGGTGCCGGATACCCGGCAGGCGAACTGCTGCTGTGACGTCCCGGACCGGCCGGCCGCGTGCGTCACACCCGGTACCGGGCCGAGGACGACGAGCGCGGCCGCCGTCGCGACAAGGGCCTCGTACGAGCTGTTCTCCGCCCCTCTCCGGGGAGGGGCGGAGGGCGTGTCAGGCCGTGGAGGACGTGAGAGTGGCGTAGTCCACCAGGTTGGCGAGGTAGCCGCTGCCTGCCGGGCCCGCTGGGCGGGTGCAGGTGACCAGCCGCAGCTGCGGCGTGTTCGTGGGCCCGTAGACGTCCTGCGCCGGGAAGTCGGCCTTCTCGTACTCGGCGGTCTTGGTCACGGTGAACACGGCGGTGCTGCCGTCGGCCCGGACGACTTTGATCTCCGACCCGGGGTGGAGTTCGCCGAGGCGGTAGAAGACGCCGTTGCCGAACTTGCCGACCGTGAGGTGACCGAGCATCACGCTGCCCCCGTTCTCACCCGGAGTGGGGGAGTGGCGGTACCAGCCCACGGGGGACTGCTTGGCGATCGGCGGCACCTGGACGGTTCCGTTGGCAGCCAGCCCGAGCGGGACGACCGGGCTGTCCACGCCGATGGACGGGATCTCGATCCGCTCCGGGGCGGACGCGCCCATGGGGGGCGCCGCGGCGACCTGGTCCGTCGCCGCCGAGGGAGCGGAGTCGGGTATGAGGTAGTGGGTCACCGCTATCGCGGACAGGAAGAGCAGCACCAGGACCAGGCCGGCACCCGCCCACATCCACAGGGTGCGCCGCCGGTTGCGCCCCGGGCGGCTGGCGCCGTCACCCGGGTAGGGCGACGGCGGCAGCCGGTAGGTGCTCATCGCTTGTGCACCCGCAGCCAGCGGCGGTGGCCGTAGAATCCGGCTCCGCCGAGCACTGCGGCGATGCCGAGGGCCTCACCGGCTTGGGTGAGCGGGCTCTGCCCGCTCGCCGCCACGACACCGGTGTCCGGTGCGCCCTTGGGAATGTGGGAATCGGCCGGGGGGGCTGGCTGGACCGGCTGGACCGGCTTGACCGGCGGGGCCGGCGGGGCCGGCGGGGCCGGCTGGACCCAGATCTGCGTCGTGATCGGCTCCCCGCCGGTGCACGCAACGCTGAGGTCGTAGAACTTGCGTTCCAGCTTGGACTTGATCACCGCGTTGGCGGTGAACTTGATTCCGGGCGATCCGGCTGACATGCCGGGTGCCGGGCCGAGCTGGGCCATTCCGTTCTCGAAGGCTGGGGACGTGATGGCGTTGTCGGCGATGGCCGTGGCGTCGGAGGGGCACATGCCCGTGATGGTGACCTCGCCGGGGCTCAGGAGGGGAGCCCTGTCGGCCGGTACGTTCTCGGGCGGGTCGGTCACCTGGATGTTCACATACCCGGGTACGACGGTGGCGGGTGGGGCGGTCGGCGTCGGCGTCGGCGTCGGGGTCGGCGTCGGGGTCGGCGTCGGCGTCGGCGTCGGGGTCGGCGTCGGTGTCGGCGTCGGCGACGGCTCGACGACGGCGTGCTGGACGGACGGTGCGGCGAACGCCGGTGCGGTGCCGCCGACTGCCAGAGCCGCCGCTCCGACGGCTGTGACGGCGATACCCGTCACCAGGATGGACTTCATGCCCGGTCTCCTCTTCTGAGTGCGTGTGCGCTTCACCGGCCGTGGCCGCTCCACTGGGCGGAAGACGGTCGGGAACGCCAGTCCCACTCTCGTCCGCGGGCCACTGCCCGGGCATGGGCCGATCGGTGGACCGGCCGGGGGATCCCGTGCTCGGGGCCCTCGTCGCGGCGCCCGTCGGGTGGGACGGCGGGCGTCACACGGAACGGCGGACCGGTGCTTCCCGGAGCAGGTCGCCGACGCCCAGCACACGACCGCTCATGGTGCCGATGAGCTCCAGAGCGGCGGCGTGGCGGCCGGCCGTGTAGTCGGCGGTGGCGTCGAAGGGGACGAACGCGCGGACGTCCCGGCCGATGGCGTCCACGCTCGTGGCCAGGATTCCGTGACTGGCGTAGACGCCGACGATCACCAGCTGGTCGCGGCCCCGGCGCCGCAGCTCCGTCTCCAGGTCACTGGCATGGAAAGCGCTGTAGCTGCGTTTGGCGATGCGGGTGACGTCCGCGGCGGCCAGTCGGGGCAGGGTGGTCGCGGCGGCCTGTTCCGGGAGGAGACCGATGCCCCAGCAGGAGCCGAGGAGGCCCCGCTGGGCCGGCTCCGCGGCCGCCCGGGGGCCGCTGGCCAGGAGGGGCACGCCCCAGGCGTCGGCCCAGTCCACGACGCGTTGCACCCGTTCGAGGAGCCGTCGGCGGGACCGCGGGGAGAGCACGTCGACGTACGGGGGCTGCATGTCGTGCACGAGCAGCGCCGACCGCGCGGGATCGATGGCCCAGGAGGGCCCGCCGCGCGGGCACGGCAGGCGGGTGACGTCGTAGTCCTCCGCCCGCAGGGAGAAGCCCCTCCCCGGGCTGAGGCTGCCGTCGCCCCCGGGTGCGGCGCGGGCCGCGGTGGCCGGGCGGGGAGGGGGCTGCTTCGGGGGCGCTGCCATACGGGGAGCGTTCATGACGTCGATGGTCGCCCGCGTCGCGTGGCCCGGTCACGGCCCTGTCGGTGGATGTGGGGGGAGGACGGCCGCCCCATCGGGTCGCACGCCCGGCGGACGATCGGATGAGGGGAATGCGGCCGTGTCACCGCCCGGGTCCAGGCGGTGACACGGAAGCGCCCCCGTGCCACGGCGGACGGTGGCACGGGGACGCGAACGCACGGAGACGCGAACGGCCGTGGGAACGGCCGCGCGAACGGTCCCGGCGCGGGTGCTTCAGGCCCCGGGGCGCCGGAAGCCGACCGCCATCCGGGCCGCCTCGTCGACCTCGGCGACGCTGAGCAGCGGCACGGCCTTGGAGACGACGGCGCCGGAGGAACGGGCGGTCATGGCGAGGGCGGCCATGGTGATCTGGTTCGGCACGTCGACCAGGCAGTACAGGTCGTCCTGCCCCAGGGCGAAGTACATGGCGTCCAGGGTGCCGCCGACGGAGGCGAGGGATTCCTCCACGGCCTGCTGCCGGCCAGAGCCGCCCTCGGCCAGCAGGCCCTTGAGGCCCTCGCTCGTGTACGTGATGTGGATGAGGTACTTGGGCATGGGGACTCCCGTTGCATTGTCGATGGGACCGGCAGCCGTGGCCGGCTCGGGACACAGGGGCCCACCGGCGGTGCCGACAGCTGCGCCCGGGGCCGCCATGGCACGGCCGGGGCGGTGGGGCTGCCGACGATCGCGCCGGACCCCGGCAGGGGCCGGGGTCCCGAGAGCCGTCTCAACTGCTCCGCACGATGCGGGTTCTGTTGCCTGTGGGGGCGCCCGACTTGGGGACTGTTCCGTACGGGTCTACTCGCAGACTGGTTACTGCCGGGTCTTCTCACCCCGGAGAGCGGTTGCCGTAGCGGCCGTGCATGCTCCTCATGTCACGGGACGGTCCTGATGTCGAGTCGCCTGACCTGTCGTCCTTCACCGGCTGGCGTGTACCGGCAATGACAACACTAGGTGCGGCAGCAGGCGTCCGGCAGGCCCCGGTCGGCCGAGGCGCCGGAGGGCGGAGCGGTCCCCGGGTCGGCCCCCGCAGCGGTACCCCGGGACCACCGGTCGGGGGAGGCGGCACTGATCGCCCGGAGGGCAGGCTCACGGGAACACCCAAGCGAACGGAGCAATCCCTTGTACACCCCCATCGAGCGCAGCACGACCAGGCAGGCCTTCGGCCGAGCCCTCTTCGAGACGCTCGCCTTCTCGGGCCGGTGGATTCCCGAGGCCTCGGCCCCGCTGCCCCCGGCCGGGCCGCGCACCTCCCCACCCGGTCCCGGGGGACAGGAGCGGGACGGCCGCGGCTACCAGCGCCAGCGGACCTCGGGCCGATAGGGGCTGCAGGCCCGCATGCCCAGGCGGGGGCCCAGTGCCGCCAGGTCGTCCTGGTGGAGGCAGAGGGTGCCCGATCCGATCCTCCCGTCGGCGTCGCTCCACCAGATCTGACGGCCGGACCCGTCGCAGGGGGAGACGGTGACCGTGGCGCCGGCGGTGAGGCAGGCACCGGTCGGGGCCGACCTGACGGCGCCGTCCAGGAACACCCACTGCTGGGCCGGACCGTCGTCGCAGTCGGCTGTCATGACCGAGCCGGCCGCCGCCCGGCGGCCGCTGCGCGCGAGACAGCGCTCGACGACGGCCCTGGCCCCCGTACGGCTGATCGCGGACAAGATCTCTCCGGGTCGGGGCCCGCGGTGCAGCCTGCGGTGCTCCCTTTCCGTCCACTGCCGGAAGGTCTGGCTGAGGGTGACCCGGGGCGGACACGGGCCCGCCGTGCAGCCCGCGTAGCCGGCGTAGACGTCGTACACGGCCAGCTTGTCCCGCCGCTGTTCCGGCGTCAGGTTGCCGGGAAGGAGCGGCAGGCCGTAGCCGACGTACGGTGTGGCATCCAACCGCGGCGTGGTGCGGAAGGCCGCGCGCCTGAAGTACCGTCCGGCCATCTCGTGATCGCTGTGGTCCGCCGGATTCGGCGGACCGACCCCGAAAGTGGCGCTGTCGAAATCGAGCGTCAGCACGCGCTCCGCCTTCCGCTCCGCGATCACCCCGGCGAGTACGGAGACCAGCTCCTCGCCGGTGAAGGATGCGCTGCCGTCCACCGGACCCATCGCCGGAATCAGGCCACGGAACAGCTTGAGCAGGCTCTGCTGCGCGTGGCGCGGGCTGCCTGTCCCCTTCGGGAAACCGTCGGGCAGCCGCAGGAAGACCAGCCGTACGTCCGGACGCCCAGCCAGTACGTAGGACACGAGGGTGCGTCCCCGCACGGGGAGGTCCACCCGCATCCACCGGTCCGGGACCCCCGCCATCCTCGCGTATGCCGCCCGCAGGCCCTGCTCCCTGCGCCGCACGTACGAGTCCGCGGTGAACGACAGCCCGGCGTCGCCGGCCGTCAGGTAGACCGTGCCGGCGAAACACCGGGCGCGTACCAGCCGCTGGATCTCCGGGTTGATGAAGAGCAGGTCGTCGTCCTGGTGGGCCACGCCGATCAGGGTGCGCCGGCACCCGCCTTCCGGTTCCGCGCCCCGGAGGATTGCGGTGGGCTGCACGCCACGGGCCTGGACGGCGCCCGTGTACGGCAGCGGAGGGATCCCGCCGACGACCAGGGCGAGCGCCGCGAGAGCCGTGCGCCGCCGATTTCCGGGAGCCCGGCGCACCGAGGCGGCAATCGCCCCGGGTCCCGCCGACCCACCGCTGCCCTGAGGTCGGGACCCCACTGAGCCCCCTTCGGCCGGTCGGCGCTCAACGTGCGACACGGCACCGGGCGTTCCCGGTGCGTGCGCTCGATGCTACGAGCGGGTCCGGACCGGCCGCGACACGGGCGGGCCGTCCGGAGGACGCCCGCCGGGGCCGGACGCCGCGCTATCCGAGCGGCGGAGTGGGGAGCGGGTCTCCCTGTCGTGCGCTGAGCGCCATGACCACCAGGGCGCCCGTCCAGCCGAGCGGTGCCACAGACGACGGGTTCCCCGCACCGTTGACGGTCTCGTGGAACTCACCGAGACCGTTGCGCTTGGAGAGCAGCCAGCCCAGCACCGCGTCAGCCCGCGACCGGTCGCCCAGATGCGCCCAGGCCAGCGCGAAGAAGCTGGTGCTGGGGGTCCACGCGTAGGAACCCCACGGGGCGCCGGGGTCGTTGCCCGGGGTCAGGCCACCGTTGGGCTGGAGCAGGGCCCTGTACGTGGAGACCAGCGCGGCGGGCAGGTCGGCAGGGGCCCGGTTGAAGGGCGGCGCCATGAACGCTGCCGCGCTGTCCCGGCCGTGCCGGCCGTCGACGGTCCGCTGGTACCCCAGGGGTGCGAAGTACCGGGCGATGCCCGCGGAGAGCCGTCCGGCCGCCTCGGACCACCTCACCCGGTCGGCCTCCATCCCGCGCCTGCCGGCGAGGTCGGCGGCCGCGTTCAGCCCGGCGAGGAGCGGCGCTGCGGTGCCGATGTTGGTCGTACTCGTCGACAGCTCCCAGTAGTCCGGGGACGCGGGCGGAAGCCCGTTGGAGCCCAGGGACCGGGCGGCGTGGTCGGCCGCCTTGCGCACCATCGGGTAGAGGGCGCTGAGCCGGGAGTCCCGCTCCGTGGCCGGCGCCGCCCGGTACCACTGCCAGGTCGCCCACGGGACCCAGCCGTTGGCGTCGAGCTGCCAGGCACGTCCGTCCGGTGGACCGCTGCCGTCCAGCTTGGTCCGTGCGTCCCAGGTCCCGTCGGCCCGCTGCGTGCGGGCGTCGTACTGCAGGATGCGGTACGCCTCCTCCTCGTGGCCGGTGGCCGCGAACGCGGCCGAGACGAAGGCGCCGTCCCGGGGCCAGGAGTTCTGCCACGCCGGTGACCACGCGGCGGCACTGGCGCCGTTGGGCTGAAGCAGCGCACGCATCGACAGGAGCGACCGGCGTGCGGCGGCGCGCTGGGCGTCCGTCGTACCCGGGATCGTGCCTCCGGCCAGCCAGCGCTCGCTCGCGTCGATCTGGGCGAGCGCGCCGGGATCGTTCGCGGGTACCACGACGGACGTCCTGGCTCCGGCGGGCACGTACCGCCAGCGCCCCGAGGGCAGGCGAAGGACGTTGCTGTTACCCACGTAGGCGGCGCCGACGGCGAAGGTGGGCAGCACCGCCTCCGTTGCGGTGCCGTTGCCGAGCAGCCCCGAGGTGCGCGCCGCGAGTGCCGTGGAGGGGACGTAGCACTGGTCCGCCTCGCCGCACCGCTCGCTGCCCGTGGGCTCCGCGTAGAACGCCAGCCGCTTCTCGTCGGCGTGCCAGCCGCCCCAGTAGGACCGGTCGTAGTTCCAGCTGGTCAGGGAGTTCGGCACGGCAGAAGTCGTTCCGTGCCAGGCGATCGGCTTGTTCTCCGTCGTCGTTGCCTGGAGGTGCAGGTAGTAGGTGGTACCGGGCGTGACGTCGACGTTCACGGGGAACTCGATCCAGCCGGCTCCGGCCCCGCCGAGCGAGGCCAGACTGATCGTCCGGTTGGCGATGGATGACGCGCCGTCAGTCCTGATCCTGCGGATCTGCGCCGTGATCTGGCCGGTCGCCGCCCCACTGGCCACGAAGGCGCTGACGCGGGTGAGGTGACTCTTCGACGTGGTGAACTGCTGCGCGGCCGCGTTGTTCGTCGCCTTGATGCTGAACAGGGCGGTGCCGCGCAGGGACTGTCCGTCGTAGGGCGTGGCGGCAACGGCTGCGGGGGCCGCCACGCCCATCAGTGAAAGGGCGAGTACGGGGGCCAGAGCGCAGGTCATCGGGACGGTCAATGGGCACGACCTTTCGTGGCTGTCCGGTGCGGCAGCGATGGCCGCTCCGAAAGCCTGCCCCGCGTGATCCTCCTCCGAGCGCGACACGTAAGGGCACTAGCCCGGTCAGGTGGGTGTTCCGCGGCCAATGGGCCGATCCACGCACCGGTTCGCCCCTCGAAGGGTGCCATCGTGCTGGCAGAACCCCGGCTCACCGAATCCAGATTCCCGTGGACGTCCCCCTGACTGACGACCCGTCGTGCCGAACCCCGCACCGCGCCCGGCGGCGGAGCACCTCGCCGTGCTGGAGGCGCACCGGCCGCGGGTGGCGACCCGCCGGCCGCTCCGCCGCGCCGGCACGATCGGTGCCGGCGGGGCGGGACGGCGTGGAGCGTCCGGGGAGGGGTGGGACCGGACCGCTCGCGAGGTCGCCGGGTCGGTGGTGTTCGACGCGGCAGTGCAGGACGCCCCTCTTCCGGCAGCGGGGAGAGGGGCCCGGCCTTCGCGGACGGGAGTCCCCGAAGGCCGGGCGAAGATCACGGTAGGCGCTGGCGGGTGCGGCGGGAACGTCACGGCCGCGATCCCGTCCCGGAGACGACCCCGACCCCGCCGAACGGCCCGGCCCGTGGCTCCGTACGGACCTCCACCGGACGGCCGGACAGCGGTCCGCCGATCGGGCCGACCTCGCGGGAGGACCCCATCGGGCGCACGAACCCGCCTACGGTGGGGGTGCCGGCAAGGCCCGGTACGGCGGGGCGCGAACGATCGCGCTCGGCCCGCACGAACGGCAGGCGGCCCGCGCCCTTGTACCCGTGGGGGGTAGCGGGCGGGGCCGCCTGCCTCCGGCCGTCCTGCTCAGGGTCCCGCGACGTGCCAGGGGCCGCCTGCCGCGTCGGCCTGTGCGGACGCGTCCAGGCCGCCGAGGACGAAGGCGACCAGGTAGTCGGTGTCCTCCCGGGTCGCCGCGGTCCCCGCCCGCAGGTGCTGGTGCAGGGCGGCGACGGCCAGCAGGTAGACCGTCCGCGCGTCGCGGGCGGCATGGGCGCGCGGCGGCGTCCTCCGGGCCGCATCGGCGATCAGGGCCTCGGCCAGGGGCTCGATCATGGCCTGTTCGGAGGCGCTCTGTTCCTCGGGGAACCGGGCGGCGAGCCTGTCTGCATGTGCCAGGAACGGCCGCGTCCGTGCCGCACTGCGGTGATCGTCCGCCTGCGCCAGCACCCCTTCCACCCAGGCCCGCACGGCCTCCGCCGGTGTCTGCGCGCGGGCCATCCGCCGGCGGAGGTGGGCCGTCATCCGCCGGCGCCCGTCGTCCAGCATCGCGATGAACAGGTCGTCCTTGGAGCGGAAGTAGCGGTAGAAGGCCTGGTTGGACATACCGGCCTCGCGCAGCAGGTCCCGCATGGTGAGGTCGAGGGCGCCGGTCCGTTCGACGACCGTGTACGCGGCCTCCACCAGGCGGCGCACGTCCCGCGCCGAGGCCCGGCTGCGTTCGGCCAGGGACCGGTCCACGGCCCGCGCCGCCAACCCCTCCACGTCCGCGCTGTCCGTCATGGTGTCCTCCGCAACTCGTCTTTCCTCAGACGATGTTGGCACAGCCCCTGGTGCGGCGGAACGGCTGTCCCTATTCTGAGAACAGTGTTCTGATGGAACGTCAGATACCGCGGGCGACGACGAGGACCGGTGGCACGATGGAACGCGAACTGTTGCTGACGGGCATCGGGGGACAGGGCATTCAGCTCGCCGCCCACCTCCTGGCGCGGGCCCTGGCGGCCGAAGGCCGCGACGTACAGCTCTTCGGGAGCTACGGCGGCATGATGCGCGGCGGCAGCACCGACGCCACGCTCGTCGCAGGCGACCGGGAGGTACAGAGCCCCCCGACCGTCTCCCTGGCCTGGTCCGCGATCGTCATGCACGACGCCCACGCACCCGCGCTGCCGGCCCGGCTCCGCCCCGGGGGCCTGCTGGTGCGCAACAGCACCCTGTGCGGGCGGCCCGGGGACACCGTCCCCGACCACGTCGTCCTCCTCGACTTACCGGCAACAGCCATCGCGGCCGGGCTGGGTTCCGTGGCGGCCGGCACCCTGGTCGCCCTCGGCGCCTACGCCCGCGCCACCGCGATCGTCGGACCCGACGCGCTGGAGCGGGCCCTGACCGAGGTCCTGCCGCCCTACCGGCACGGCGCGATCGCCGTCAACATCCAGGCACTGCACGCCGGTCACAGCGCGGTGCCCGAGGTCCGCAGCCCCGCCTGGGCGGGGGTCGCGGCATGAGCGCCGGGACGCTCGTCATCGACACCGAGGCCTGCAAGGGCTGCGAACTCTGCGTCGACGCATGCCCGCCGGGCGTGCTCTTCATGACCGCCGACGAGGTCAACGCGCGGGGCCACCGCTACCCGCGCCTGCTGCCCGGTTGCATCGCCTGCAACGCGTGCACGGCGATCTGCCCCGACTTCGTCTTCCAGGTCTACCGCTACGAAGGGCCCGCGGAGGCGTCCCGGTGACCGGCCGCCCCGCCCGGCTGACGGCAGGGTCCGACGCCCTCGCGGGCTCGATGGTGGCGGCGGGCTGCCGCTTCTTCGCCGGCTACCCGATGACGCCCTTCACCGAGGTCCTGGAAGCCATGGCCCGCCTCCTGCCCGAAGCCGGCGGCGTGTGCATGAACGCCGAGAGCGAGATCGAAGCCATCGGCATGTGCTGGGGCGCCGCCGCGACGGGAACCAGGGCCGCCACCGGATCCACCGGCCAGGGCCTCGCCCTGATGCAGGAGTCCCTCGCGGAGATGACGCTCGCCCGGCTCCCGTTGGTCGTCCTGCACATGGCGCGCGGGCAGGGCGACTACTTCCAGGCCACTCGGGGCGGCGGCCACGGCGACTACCGCCTGCCCGTCCTGGCGCCGGTCGACGTGACGGAGGCCGTGGAGCACGTCGCGCTGGCCTTCGAGTGGGCCGAACGGTGGCGCACGCCCGTACTGGTCCAGGGGGACTACTACCTCGCCCACACCCACCGGTCCGTCGCCCTCCCCGCACCCGCGCCCCTACCCCTCCCGCCGCCCTGGGCCCTGGACGGCAGCAGCGGTGGAACCGGCGCGGCCAAACTCCTCTCACCTCTCGGTTCGGTCAAACAGCGCGACGCCCGCGGCGCCGAGGCCGGCTACGACCTGGCCGTCCACTACCGCGCCTGCGCCGCCCGTACCGGGGAGATGCTCCGCACCATCGAGTCCCGGGTGGAGGCGGAATCAGTGGAGGACGCGGAGCTGCTCGTCATCGCGTACGGCACGCCCGCCGCGTACGTCCGCGCCGCGGTCAGGGACCTGCGGGCGGGGGGCATGCGCGTCGGCTACGTGCGGCCGGTGACCCTGGTCCCCTTCCCCTACGACCACATCGCCCGACTCGCACGGGGCAGCCGGCGCGTCGCGGTGTACGAGAACAACACCGGCCAGGCCGTCGACGACGTCCGGCTCGCCGTCGACGGCCGCGTCCCCGTCGAGTTCATCGGCGAACTCTCCACGGATCCCTCCGGCTTCGGTGTGGCACCGGACCTGGACGTACATCTGATCGGACGACGGATCGCGGACCTCTACGATCGGAAGGTGACCCCGTGACCGAACGCCGAGCACTGCCCGTCGTCCCGACCGACAGTCCGCCCGCATGCGCTGCCCGGCTGGTGCACGACTTCACACCCGGCCTGATCGAGGTCGGGGCGCACCAGCTGTGTCCCGGCTGCGGCGAGCCCATCGCGATGCGGACCGTGGTCGAGGCGGTGGCCGAACTGGGCCTGACCCGTTCGAGCGTCGCCGTCTTCGGCATCGGCTGCTACACCGCCTTCTCCAACAACCTCGACCTGGAGGTCGTCCAAGCCCTGCACGGACGCGCGCCGTCCGTGGCCACCGGGGTCAAACGCGCACGCCCGGAGCTGACCGTGGTGACCGTCCAGGGCGACGGCGACATGGTCAGCGAAGGACTGCAGGAGGTCCTGCACGCGGCGGCCCGGGGCGAGCGCATCACCTGCGTCATGCTCAACAACGGTGTGCTCGGGGAGACCGGCGGGCACATGACGGCCACCACCGTGCTCGGCCAGCGCACGAAGAACACCCTCGACGGCCGGGACGCGGCCCGCCACGGCCACCCGATCCGGCTCGCCACTCTGCTGGCCGGCATGGAAGGCGCGGTCTACGTCGCCCGGGGATCCGTGGACAGCGGCGCCAACGTGCGCCGCACGAAGCGGATGGTGCTGCGCGCGCTGACGGCGCAGCAGTACGGCTTCTCGTTCGTGGAGGTGCTGACGATGTGCCCGACCGGCTGGTTCGTGGAGACGACCCGGGCCCCCGGCTACCTCGCGGACCACCACGCCAAGGTCCACCGCGTGGGCGTCCTCAAGGACGAGGTGGAGCGCGTGCCGGAGGGAACGCCCGCCGGCGTACCGGAGGAAGGGGAGTAATGGCACCGAGGGACGAGATCGTCGTGGGCCTGGCCTATCCGGCGGCCTGGGACCGGCGGCCACCCGGAACGATCGCCCGCGACGTGGGCGCGCTGAAGGCCGTGGACCGGCGCGTGGTCGTCGCCCACTGCTCGCTGGACCGACCCCGCCCAGGGCCCCCGGCCATCGGGGTCGACCGGCTGGACGTCGCGGTCGCCCTGACCGTACCCCCGGACGTCACCCGCATCGCGCCCCGCCTGCGCTGGGTCCAGTCACTGGGAGCGGACGTGGGCAGCCTCATGTCCCGGGACCTGGCAGGCGCCGGCATCCGCGTGACGTCCGCCTCCGGGGTCAACGCGGTGGCCGTGGCCGAGTTCGCCTTCGCGCGGGTCCTCGCCCACTTCAAGAGGCTCGACGAACTGGCGCTGCAGCAGCGGGCGCACCGCTGGATCCCCCGCCACGGCACGCAGCTCGCCGGACGCACCCTGGGCATCCTCGGGCTCGGGGCGATCGGCACCGAACTGGCCCGCCGCGCCCGGGCCTTCGGAATGCACGTGACAGCCGTACGCCGGCATACCGGCATGCGCTCCCCGGACGTCGACCGGCTCTTCCGGCCGGCGGACCTCCACGCCATGCTCGCCGAATGCCATGCCGTCGTCGCGTGCCTCCCGGACACGGCCGAGACCGTCGACGTGATGGACACCGCGGCGTTCGCGGCCATGCGCCCGGGCGCCTTCTTCTGCAACGTCGGACGCGGAACGGCCGTGGT
The DNA here is from genome assembly GCF_026340675.1 of Streptomyces sp. NBC_01264. Classification (NCBI taxonomy): domain Bacteria; kingdom Bacillati; phylum Actinomycetota; class Actinomycetes; order Kitasatosporales; family Streptomycetaceae; genus Streptomyces; species Streptomyces sp. NBC_01264. Next base: position 265,207 of record NZ_JAPEOX010000002.1, on the reverse strand, counting down.
CGAGGAGGGACTCGTGGCGGCCCTGCGCGCAGGGCACCTGGGCGGAGCCGCCATCGACGTGACCCGCGACGAGCCGCTCGCCGCGGACAGCCCGTTGTGGGACGTGCAGGGGCTGGCCGTGTCCCCGCATTGCGCCACGGCCGCCGACGTCCACTTCGAGGGCCTGTACGGACTGCTCCGGGAGAACCTCACGCGCTTCCTGGACGGACGCCCGCTCATCAACGAGGTCGACCCCGTACTCGGGTACTGACATCAGGGAGGAAGACCATGTCTCAAGAGCGTCGACTCGGCGGTATCGGAACCAGCATCCTCTTCGAGAACGACCGGGTACGGATCTGGGAACTGCGCCTGGCACCGGGTGAACACAGCGATGTACACCGGCACGAACTGGACCACGTCCTCATACAGATCTCCGGTGACCGCATCGCCGTCCGTCCGGAGCCCGACTCCGAAGGCCCGTACCGCGAGTACCTGGACGCCGAGGTGGTGCCGGGAGCGGTGATCCCCGTGGGCCCCGGCGGCGTGGAAACGGCAGTCAACACCGGACGGCGTCCCTACCTCGAGGTCATCGTCGAACTCAAGCCGGCCTGACGCATGGACCGTTCCCTCATCGGCGCGCCGGATCAACTGCTCATCGGCGACGTCTTCGCCAACGCGGCCCGGGCGGTGCCCGACCGGGCCGCGGCGGTGATGGGCGACCGCTCGATCACCTTCGGGCAGCTCGACGTCCGCGCCCACCGCCTCGCCGCCCTGCTCCACACCCGCGGCCTGCGCCGGGGCGACCGCGTCGCCTGCTGGTCCGGCACGGACCTGGACCTCGTCGTGCTGTTCGCCGCCCTGGCCAGACTCGGAGCCGTGTTCGCCCCGGTCGCGGGCACCCTCGAAGCCGCCGAGGCCGCGGAAGTCCTCGCCTCGCTCCGTCCCGCGCTCGTGGTGGCGGGCGAGGGCCAGCGGACCAGCCCGGTCCTCCACACCGTCGCGCCGGGTGGCGGCGTGACGAGCCTGCGGGAGCTTGCCGCCGCCGCCGGAACCGCGGATCCGGCGGCGACGGTGCCTTACGAGGACCCGGAACTCGTCGAGACGGACCCGCACGCGATATTCATGACCTCGGGATCGACCGGCCGGCCCAAGGGCATCGTCCTCTCGCACCGGGCCGGTTTTTTGCGCTCGCACCCCGGCTCCCAGCTCGAACCTCGCGGCGCGGCCGTGTGCACCTTCCCGCTCTTCCACATGGCGGCGTGGACGATTTCGCTGCAGCAGTGGCAGGCACGGGACACCGTCGTCCATCTGGCGCGCGCGGACGGCGCGGCGATCCGTGAGGCCGTGTCCGTCCACCGGGCGTCCCGCCTCTACTGCGTACCAGCCGTCTGGCACCGCGTCCTCGAGGCGGGCCCCGGACCGCTCCCCACGCTCCGCTTCGCCGACACCGGGACCTCCGCGGTCACCCCCGCACTCCTCGACTCCATCCGTGCCGCCGCCCCCCACGCACACCTGCGCGTGTTCTACGGCTCGACCGAAGCCGGCAACGTCACCTCCATCGGCGGCGACGAACTCCTCGCACACCCGCAGAGCGCGGGCAGTCCCGGCACGTCCGTACGGATCCGCCTCGACCCGTCCGGAGAACTGCTGGTCCGAGGCCCGCTCCTCTTCCACGGATACGCCGACGATCCGCAGGCCACCGAAGCGGCCTTCACCGAAGGCTGGTACCGCACGGGCGACCTGGCACGACTCGACGGCGCAGGGCGGATCACCCTCGTCGGCAGGACCGGGGACCTGATCAGGACCGGAGGCGAGACGGTCGCCCCCGCCGAGGTGGAAGCCGCCATCACCGCGCATCCGGCGGTGGCGGACGCCGCCGTGGTCGGGCTGCCGGATCCGGTATGGGGCGAGGTCGTCGCCTGCCTGCTCGTACCGCAGGACCCGGAAGCCGAACCGCCGGACCTGGACGAACTGCGCCGCTACCTGCGGGGAAACCTCGCCGCGCACAAGCACCCCCGCCTGCTGCGCGTGGCGCGCACCCTCCCGCGCACCGCGGCCACGGGACAGCCCAGGCGGCAGTGGATCCGCGCGATGCTCCAGGAGACCGCACCGCCCCCGCCCCCCGGGCCGGGGAACCGCGGGTAGGGGCGGGATGGCGCGGGCACGTGGTTCTGCCCCATCGCCTGGCCCCCGAGCCGCTCCTCATCCCTCGCGTCCACGGCAGGCTGCCCCGCAGAACCCCGACCAGTGAGGTGGCCCATGCCCCGATTCAGTTCTCGACACCAACGACTCGCCGCCTTCTGGTGGACCCGGCTCGACGAGCACTGGACCGAGTACGACCGGCTCAAGGTGGCACTCGACACCTGGTCCAGCGGCACGTCGCTGCTCCACCCCGACACGCAGCCGCAAGCGGCCGAATCCGTGCAGGGGATCCTGCGCGACTTCTGGGAATGCGGCGCCTGGTGGACCGGACTCACCCCGCTGAACGGTTACGCCTGGCAGGAGTCCTTCCAGCCCGTCTCGCTCTTCCTGCACGGGCTGGCGCAGAGCCCGCACACGTCCTCGGACAGTCAGACGGAGACGCGCGCCGCCCTGCGCCGGCTCCGCGACATGGCCCAGGCTTCCGCGTTCGCGTGCGACACCGTTGCGGAAAGGGTCATGGAGGCCTGCCTCGAACTCGAACGCGACGCCGACGCAAGGACCCTCTGGGAGGAGTTCGCCTGGCCGGTGCTGGAGACGTACTTCACCGCGGTGCGGGGCACCGTGCGCGGCCTGCACGAGTGGCTCGAGGAGCTGGTCGACTCCTGGCAGGTGACGGAGGCGGAGGTGTACCTGCTGGAGAACTGCGCTCCCGTCGCGGAGCCCCACCCTGCACTATGGGGATCACCGGAGCTGATCGCCGGAACCATCAGGAAGAAGTCCCTGGACCTCGGCTTCGAGGGCGGCGGATGCGCGCTCCTCAACCACAGCGTGGTCGCCAGTCTCAAGGGAACGGCGACGCTCCCCACCCGGGTCCCCGGCCCCCGCTACCGGTACACGGAGTCCGGCACGGCCGAGACCTACGGTACGGGGGTGACACTCAAGGGCCACGGCGCGCTGCGGAGGCACATCGAGGCCAACGCACGGGACGGTGGCATCTGGATCGTGGAGATGACCGGCCGCAAGCTGAACGTGGGCCACGGCGTCACGGTGATCTGCCGCGCAGGAGAACTCAGCTACATCGACATCGGTCTGGGCGGCGGGCATCAGAAAATCATCGGTTCCCTGGAGCTCGCCGACTGGCACACGAAGTGGGGCTTCGACACGTTCAAGGTCTTCGACGCCGGGACCATGGGGCCCGCCGGGGGGCCGGCGGGCGAAGGGGACCCGGTGACCGAATGGGACGTGCCGCGCAGCAACTGGAATCCCGGCTGCTCCGTCCAGTGACGGCGTGGCCGGGGAGGGGCCGGGCCCCCTCCTTCGGGGGAGAGGGGACCCGGCGAGGCGGGAAGCGGCCCACCATCAGGGGGGAGTGACGGGGCGTGCCGCTTCGTGCGCCGTGGCCGTCCGTCACCCATGGGAACGGCCACCTGTGGCGCCGACCGGGACCCCCACGCGGAGTACCTCGACCGGATCCCGGTCGGCTGTCGTCGACCCTAGAGGGGGCGCAGCCGCCATGGGGAGCCGTGGCGGCGGAACGGTCCGAAGGTCTAGTCCCCGTGCGCCGGCCGGGGGACCCCGGATGGTCCGGCCCCTCACGAGGATCTGGCCACGCGCGAACGGGCGGACCGGAGTGCTCAACGGGCACCATCCGCTCCGGCCACCGCACCACGCGGGTTCGCGTGGTTAGCCTCTTTGCGGGGAGCGCCCGTCAATGGCGCCGGAGCGCCGCCTCCCCGGCCGGGTCCGCACGGGCCCCGGGCCGGACGGACGGTCCGCGCAGGAGAACCAAGGACAGCCTCCTGCGCGGACCGCACCACGCACTGCGCACCGGGACCGGCGGCTCGCAGGTCCCGTCGGCGGCCGCCGCCCCTCGCATCAGATCCACGACCGCATCCCGGAACGCCGCTCCTCCTCGATGAGGGCGGACAGCGGGGGCCCCTCGAAATCGCTCTGGTCCATGGGGACCAGCACCTCGGCCGAGGTGCCCGAGGGAACGTTGTTGCTCAGGGTGAAGGCGCCCCCGGCTCCTTCGATCCGGCCGCGGTGCGAGCTGAGACCCAGGTGTCCCGATTCCGCCTTCTCGCGCAGGGTCCCCGAGGTGATCCCGATGCCGTCGTCGGAGACCTCGAGTCGGGCCCAGCCCTCCTTGGGTGAACTCAGCCGAATCTGGGCCACAGTCGCCCGGGCGTGCTTGACCACGTTGTTCAGCAGCTCGACAGCGGTCCTGTGCAGCATCCTGTCCGCCGCCCCGGCCGTGGCGATCTCGCATTCGACGCGGACGTCGAGCCCCGAGCGCTGCGCCGTGCGCTCGGCGAGATAGCGCAGGGCGACGGCGATGCCCTGCGAATCGAGGATCTCGGAGTGGAGGGAGGTGACGGTCGAGCGGAGCTGCGCGGTGGCGTCCTCCAGAGCCCTCTCGGCACGCAACAGGGCATCGCTGGGGTGATCCGCGACGGCTTCTTCGATGTCGTGCCGGGCGGCCAGCACCGTCTGCAGGGCACCGTCGTGCAGCGCTTCCGCGAGCCCGTCACGCTCGCGTTCCTCGGCATCCATGACACGCGCGAGGAGCCAGGCCCGGTGGTGGAAGAGGGACCCGATCAGCCTGACGCGCTTGCGCTGCACCCTGGACAGCAGGGCGCATCCCGCACCCAGCAACAGGATGAACAGGGCGTGGGCGCCCGTGTAGTCCCAGTACGGGTCGGCGCGGCTCTGCCCGACGCTGATACCGACGACGTACAGGGTGGCGGCGCAGAGGGTGATCGCCAGAGTGAAGCGTGCCAGGAACTGGAAGGAGGCCATGATCGGTACGAGTGCCAGGGCGTCGTCCATCAGGGGGGAGGACCACGAGGTGTCCGAGAACGTTCCGGACACGGCCAGCAGCGCCGTCAGGGCGACGAGGTCGAGGATGACCGTCCACCAGACCGCTTGGATGCCGAGCCGCCGCTTCGCCGCCAGCACCCAGAGGAGTACGGCCCACACCGCGTAGGCGGACACGACCGCGATCGATGCCGCCGTGCGTTCCCGGGGCGGGAAGAGCCAGAGCTCCAGCCCGAGGAAGAGGATGACGGCGATCCTGAACAGGCATTGCGTCTGGAGGGCGAGCCGCCGCTGCACCCGAATGACGAGTTCGGGTGGACTCGGCAGGTCCCTCGGGAACGACTCCGGGTGGGAAGGACGGCTGAACGGTGCCATGATCCATTGCCCCTATCGCGTCTCTCCCCAGCATTGCTCCCCTTGCGCCAACCGCAACTCGGCCGTCGCCGGGCAGCGGGCGGTGGAGGGCCTAGACCGATTCCCGGCCGATCGGGCGAGTGGCCCGGCCGCACGGTCCGGTAGACACGGGTGCGGTCCGCATCCCCAAGGAGGCCCTCCGTGAACGACCCTTCAGCCCCGCACCGTCTGTCCCGTCGCCGGCACGCGGCGACCGCACAGTTCCACCGCTGGTTCCAGCTCTACGAGCGTCCCCGCGATGCCGAGCGCGTGGAGCGCCAGCTCCGGCTCTTCGCCGACCGGTTCGAGATCACCACCGCCGACGGCCGGCGGATCACCAGCCGCGATGCGTACCGGGAGGGCATCACCGCGTACGGGGCCGAGGAGCGGCACGCCCACCACGTACGACACCTGGCGGTCACCGAGATCGACCCGGACCACCTGAGGCTCGACGCCGAGGTCCACTACGAGCGCCTGGACGCATCGGGCCGGACCACGCGCGCGACGATCGCCTACGAAGGCGAACTGATCGGCTCGGCGGACTTCGAGCCGCTCTTCACCACGCTGAAGATGACGGTGGCGGACCGGTCCGCGGAAGGGACCTTCACCGACGCCTACCCGGCGAACCGGGCGCTCTCCGTCATCCACCGCTTCCTGTCCCTGGTGGAGGCCCCCGACCTGGGTGGGAGTGCCTACGACGAGTTCCTGGGGCCGGACGGCGAGCTCGACCTCGTGCTCGGCACGGCGACGGTCACGAGCCGCGGTGAGCTGGCGCGGTGGCTCGCGGAGTCCTCGCAGCGGCTGGCGGCCGGCACCAGCCGGCACACGGTCGAGGGGTTCCAGGTGGTCACGGCCCAGGACGGGCTCTACACCGTGGGCATGGACCTCGACTGGAACGGCGCCACCGCCACCGGGGAACCCGTGGCCGCACGTCTGCGCTACGACTGGACCCTCCGCGACACGGGCGAACGGTACTGCCGCCTCGTCCGCAGCAGGAACGAGCCGCTCGTTCCGGTGCCGCGCATCCCCGCGGCCTGATGCCGTCAGCCCGCCAGGGCGGCCACTGCGGCCGGGCCCACACCGTACGACTCGATCACGAAGTCGTAGGCCGTGTCGACCGCGATCCGGTGGGGGTCACCGGCGGGAAGGCCCCCGGCCGCCGGGCGCGTGGACGGCGCCCCGGCCGGCATCTGACCGGCCCCGTTTTCCTGACCCTGACCTGCGAATCCGTATTCCGGCATCATGTCCGTTCCGCCCTTCGGTGAGACAACGTCCTTCTGTTGTACGCGGCACCCGAGGCCGGTTTCATACGCCGATCGGTGGAGCAGGCGGCCCATCCGCCGACACCATCAGGCGGAGTACGCCACGTGCAGCCGGGCGTCCCACCCGACCACCCCCACCGTGGGGCCTGCGGCCCGGCAGACATCGGCGGGTCCGCCGACGAAGGGCAGGGGGCTACGGCTCCACGAGCGGCCGCTCGCGTTCCCCTCGCCGAGGAAACCGCCCGCCCCGCGGGCGGTGACGCCGTCGGCGCACGCGGCGGTCGGACCGTAGCCCCCGGCTCCGCCACCCGCGCCGGTGACGGGGGACAGCTGGAGCCCCTCCGGTCCCGTCGTCGCCTCTGTCCGCAGGACATCGCCCGAGACGGGCTCACGGAACCAGAGGCCGACACCTTCACCGCTCGGCGCGGCGGTCAGCGGCAGCGTCGTGGCGGGCAGACCGGTGGCGACGGCGGAACCGAGTTCCCCGTCCGGCCCCTGCGAAGTCCATGCCGTCACCGAGGTGGCGGTGGCGGCGAAGAGGAAGCGCGTGCCGTCCGCGGCGGTGGCGGTCACCGGGTCACCGGCGAGCCCCCTTCCGCCGAGGAATTCCCAAGGGGTCCACGAACCGTCTGCGGTCTGGGTACGGCCGCGCAGGGTGTAGTTTCCGTCACGCACGTAGACGCTCAGCCGGCCGTCCGGGCCCACGGCAGCCGCGGGGGCACTGAAGTCGAGGGTGCCGTTCACGTTGTCCGTGGCGGGTGCCCCGAGGGACTGCCAGGGCGAGAAGCCTTCACCGCCAGGGGTCTCCTGGACCGTGTACACGACCTGACGGCTGTAGTCCGCGGCGGTCGCACCCAGGTCCGTACGGGTGGCGAACACGGCGATCCTCCCGTCGGGCAGGGTGACCGCGTCGGCGCCCTGGTCGATTCCCGTACCCGGCAGCAGCCGCGCGTCGCTCCAGGCGCCCCCGGCGGTGCCGTGCCAGACGGCCAGCTGCCCGTCGAGCACCGAGAAGGCCCAGGTCGTACCGTCCGGGCCGGCAGCCAGCCAGGACGTGCTGCCGCCGCGGGCGTAGCGGATGTCGTCGGCCCAGTGGTACTCGCCGATGCCCGTGGCCAGCTTCCGGTCTCCGCAGCCCGCGGGACTGCCGCAGTCGTCGATGCCGTTGCTCCAGGCGTACGCGGCGAGAGTGCGCAGCTTCCGCCCGGCGGCGGGCGCATCCAGCACCTCGGCGTAGTTGTGGGTCTGGTAGCCCAGGTAGTTCTCCACCGTGAAGTGCGGCCGCTGCCCGAAGGGAACCGCGGCCGCGTACCGTGCGAGGGCCGCCTGGACGAATCGTGCGCCGTAGACGTGGTCCTGATGGTCGGCGTTGGGGTACTTGCCGGGGGTGGGGTCCTGGGTCCGGACCAGGGTGGGCCGGTACCGCTCGAGCACCCCGACGAGGGTGGAGACGACCTGGTTCCGGGTGTACGAGAACGGCTTGCGGACGGGGGTGCCGGTGGTGAGGAGGGACGGGATCCGGCGGGTGACGCCGTCCCACAGGCCGTGCAGGCTCACAGGTGCGTACCCGCTGACGGACCCCGCTTCCTTCATCTCGAGCCAGACGAGCTGCACGGACGGCTTCGCCCGCAGGACGTCGAGCTCCGCCTGCCCACCGCCCGCGGTGGCGATGACCGTGCGCTGCCAGGGGCTGGTGCGTATGCCGGTGGCCATCAGGGCGTAGGCCGCGCGGATGCCGTTCTGCCGTGCCTCGGCGTACAGAGGACGGTCGGCGACGGGTGCGAGTCCTTCCCGGTGCAGGGCCGCGATGCCGGTGCTGTTCATGTTGACGCCGTCGCTCTCACCGGAGGTGAGGTAGACGGACGTCACCGGGATCCCCTCGGAGACCGCTTGCTGGATGTCGGGATTCATGAAGAAGAGGTCGTCGTCCGGGTGCGCGACGATCTGCACGACCCTGGTGGGGCCGGTGGAGAGGGAAGCCACGGTGGCGGACCGCTGCACCTGCGCCGAGGCCTCCGCCGATGCCTGCGGTCCGCCGATGACGATGCCCAGGGTGACGGCGAGACAGAGCAGAAACACGAGGGCTGCGGTCACGCCCTTGAGGCGGGCCGGGCTGCGCAGGACGGACGGGATCATCGGGGCGGTCCTCCGGGATCGTTCGCGGGGTCCCGCGCCGGAGGCGGGCCCCCACCAGTACAGGCCGGACCCGGGGACGGCGGCAGCAGCCGATCGGCCCACCCGGTGGGGGAACGGGCGTCCACCACCCGCCGGATGAAGCGGCGTCGGGGCCTACAGGGTCAGTTGCCCCCTGAAGGGATGCCGGCGGCGATCGATCAGGTCGAGGTTCCAGTCGGCAGGCGTCCAGCGTGCGATCTCGGCCATGAAGTCGTTGTAGGAGACCCACGAAGACGTCGGATCGGGCATCGCCGGAGCGCTCTGCGATACACGGGCGTGGGCCTGCACGACCAGTCCTTTCAGCCGCCCGCCGTCCACGTGGGCCGAGTGGCCGCCTTGGATGCAGTACCCGATCGATTCCATGAGTCCGTCCAGGGCCCGATCCGCTCCGGGCTGCCCGCCCGCCTCCTCCCTGAGGACGACCGCGACCTCCATGAAGCGCCTCCAGAACTCCGGACTCGGTGCGCACATCGCCTGCCTGGTCTCCATCGACTCCTCCTGGGGTCCCGAACCGCCCCCCTGAGACGGGTGCGGTCGCTCGCTCCATGGCATGGTCATCGGCTGCCGTTCCGGCCGGATCCCCCGACCAGCCCCCCCGACGGGTTGACCGGGGGCTCATCAGGACGCGAGGGCGAGGCGGCCCGTGGGGCCCTGTTCCCGGACGGGCCCGGCGGTCGCCGGAACCCGCCGGTGCCGGACGACGCGACCCGGTCGCTTTCCCCGTCCATCCGGGTGACGGCCGCAGCGGCTTACCCGAAGAGACGTCGTCCGTGCGGCATGATCGCGCGACAGCCGGGCCCCGGCGTCCGTCGACACGTCGGCGGCGCGGGGCGAACGGGATCTTTGACCGAGGGGGCGATGCCTCCCCCTCAGGCGGGGCAGGGGAGTTGTCGGTGGGGAAACTCGAGGGCAAAACCGCCGTGGTCACGGGCGGAAGTTCAGGAATCGGCCTCGCGACAGCGAAACTCTTCGCCGCGGAAGGCGCCTTCGTCTTCATCACGGGCCGTCGTGAGGAAGAGCTCGCGCAGGCGGTGAGGGCCGTCGGAGTCAATGTTCAAGGGGTCCGGGCCGACGTCACCAATCCAGCCGATCTTGATCACCTGTACGAGATCGTACGGACGAAGGGGCGAATCGATGTGGTCTTCGCCAATGCGGGCACCAGCGAGATGGCTTCGCTCGAGGACGTGGACGAAGAGCATTTCCACCGGATTTTCGACGTGAACGTCAAGGGCGTGCTCTTCTCGGTGCAAAAGGCGCTGCCCCTGTTGAACGACGGCGCTTCGATCATCCTGACCGGCTCCATCGCCGCCGTGAAGGGCGCGCCTGGATATTCCGTCTACGGAGCCAGCAAGGCGGCGATCCGCCACATGGTACGTGCCTGGACCATGGAACTGAAGGATCGCGGTATCCGGTCGAACGTCATCAGCCCGGGGCCGATCGACACTCCGGTCATGCGGCGACAACCCCGGGATGCGATGGCCGGCATCCTGTCCGCGATTCCGATGGGACGTACGGGGAGAGCGGAGGAAGTGGCCGAAGCGGCATTGTTCCTGGCTTCTGAGGATTCCAGTTTCGTCACCGGGATCGAACTCTTCGTCGATGGTGGAAGTGCGCAGGTCTGAAAGCAGGGCGGATGCGAGTTCCGGGCCGGCTGCGCCGCAACCGCCCCTACGCGATCAACCGAACGCGCTCAGCGGGATGACCTGCCCGAACAAGGTGGCTTCGAGGGCGAGCCCCTCGGCGAGGGGCAGTGCCAGGCCGTCGAGCACGGCGCGCTTCGCGGCGAACAGCGCGGGCGCCGGATTGCGGGCCACCTGCGCCACCCATTCCTCGGCGCGGCGGTCGAAGTCCTCGGTCGGGAGGACCGCGTTGAGGATGCCCAGCCGCAGGGCTTCCTCGGCCCCGATCGTACGGCCGGTCAGGATCAGCTCGGCGCCACGGCCCGAGCCGATGAGGCGTGGCAGACGCTGGGTGCCGCCGCCTCCGGGGATGAGGCCATTGCGGATCTCGGGCTGGCTGAAGTGGGAGCGGACCGAAGCGATGCGGAGCGTGGCGGCGAGCGCGGTCTCCAGGCCGCCGCCCCAGGCCTGGCCGTCAATGGCGGCGACGACGGGCTGGGGAAGGGACTCCAGCAGGCCCAGCGTGCGGGGCCATGTCCCGGCATCCTCGGCGCTGAGTGTTCCCGCGGCCGCGCGGCGCAGGATGTCCAGGTCGGCGTGCTTGACGAAGATGCCGTCGACACCGCCTTTGAGGAGGACGACGCTGACTTCGCCGGTGCGCTGCGCGATGTCCTCCAGGAGGACCGCCAGCTCGTCGAGGGACGCCAGGTCCATCTGGTTGTCCGGCAACCGGCGGAAGGTAAGAACGGCGACCTTCTCGCGGGTCTCGGCTGTCCAGTTGCCCATCGTGGTGTCTCCTTGCGGTGCGCGTGCAGGGCCGGAGGCCTCGGCTCCGCTCGGGGTGTGAGCGTCGAGACCTCCTTGATCGTCCGGCCCGTGCGCCGGCCGGGCATCCACGGATCGGCCTGAGTAAGGACCTACGTCCCCGGTCCCGGCGCGTCAGCAGCTCTGCAGGTCTACGACCTGGAGGCCCGACAGGCAGACCATGGGTTCAGGCCGCTCGTGAGGCGGTGGGGACGACGACCATCAGGCGGTCGCCCCTGGCCACGTAATGAGTGTGGGCCCCCTCGCCGAGAGAGGTGGCGGTACGGTCCGCTCGGGACGCCGCGGACATCGGGTACGTCGCGACCTTGCGGGAGGGGAGCCCGTCGCACTGCGCACACCAGGAGTCGAAGACCTGCTCCTCCTTGATCTTGAAATCCGCAATCGGGTAGGCGTTGGGCCGCATGATCGGGTTCCTTCCACGGAGGAGTGATGTCCTCCAGCATCCGAGGAGAAGGGCCTGCCCGAATCCTCCGACCGGCCCCCGCGGCGGGGGAGGGTTCCGGTGGCGATCACCCTCGCGGTGCCCGCCGCCCGGGCAGATACTTCAGCCGGCTCGTCCGGCGTCGGCGTCAGGGGCGCGGCGCTCGGCCGCAGCCCGCTGCAATGCCTCGTACGTGGGGGAGCCCTCGTCCGCGGTCAGCACCACGAGTTCGAGGTTGTGGGGGCCGGGGACGACGTAGGCGGTGTACACCAGGTCGAGACTGCCCGCTCGGGGGTGGTGGAAGAGATGCCTTCCGGTGGTCGGTCCTCGCACCCCGTGTTCCTCCCAGATCGCGGCGAACCGGGTGCTGCGCCGGGACAGTTCGGCCACCAGCTGCCGGCCGCGTTCGTTGTGCGGGTCGGCGGCCAGGGCGTGACGCAGACGGTGGACGTTGCTCCGCGCCGTCTCTTCCCACTCCGCGAGGAGTTCGGGCGCGCGCGGGTCGCAGAAGGCGAACCAGGCGAAGTTCCTGTGTGAGGCGGGAAGCTCGGAGAAGTCGAACAGCAGCCAGGCCTCGGCGTCGTTCCACGCCAGGATGTCGCGCATCGGACTGACCACGTGTGCGGGCCACGGACCGAGCGAGTGGAGGAGCTGCAGTGTCGCCAGCGGCACGGAGGGGGCGCTGACCAAGACCGGATCGGCCTGTCGTGCGGGGCCGGCGGTCCCGAGACGGTTCAGGTGGAGGCGGGCGTCGTCGTCGAGCTGCAGGGCGGTGGCGAGCGCGTCGAGTACGTCGGGCGAAGGGTGACGTTGGCGGCCCTGCTCGAGACGGGTGTAGTACTCGGGGCTGATGCCGGCCATCGAGGCGACCTCGGCTCTGCGCAGCCCTTTGAGCCGCCGGGTACTGCTCCGCGGCAGGCCTGCGGCCTCCGGAGTCAGCCGGGCGCGGTACGAGCGCAGGAAATGGGCCAGCTCGTGCTGTGCGGCGGACGGTGCCATACGTAGATTATCGGCCCGCTGGCGGCCGGAGGTGGCCCTGGCGGGGCCACCCCCCTCAATACGTGCTCGCCGCGGTGTCTCGTGCGATCCGGCGCACCGGAACAGGCTGGTGCAGACAGAGATGACGGCGCGGGACGGCCCTCGATCCGGGAGCCGTCCAACGGCGCCGGGACATCCCCCTTGCCACCGCCACTCCCCGGAGCCTCCCATGCCCCCACACCCTGGAGCGACGTCCGCGTCCTCCTGCCCGCCCCCTCCGACGGCGGCCGCCCGCGCGGCCGGCCGTCCCGACGGGCCGGCACGCCTCAGACCGGTGCTCGTCCGGTACGCGCCCCTGGCCGTGCTGAGCGCGGCGGCCGGCCTGGACGCCGGCGGCGTCGCCGTGCTCAACAGCGCACTGCCCTCGATGGGCGCGCACTTCGCCACGTCGGCGCAGAGCCTCTCGTGGGCGGCGACCGGATACGCGATCGCCTTCGCGGGACTGCTCCTGTGCGGGGGAGCGATGGCGGATCGGCTGCGGCAGAGGCCCGTGCTCGTCGCGGGTCTGATGACCGTGGCGGCGGGAGCCGCGCTGGCCTTCGCCGCTCCCGTGTTCTGGATGGTCGTGGCGGGCCGCGTCCTGCAGGGAGCGGGGGCGGCGCTCACCTTGCCCGCGGCCACGGCCCTGCTGACCGCCGTGTACCCCGACGGTCCGATGCGCTCCCGGGTCCTCGGCGTGTTCTCGGCCGCGCAGGCGGGCTGCTACGGAGCCGGCCTGGTGCTCGGTGGTCTCGTCACCAGCGCCTTCGGCTGGCGCTGGCTCTTCGCCCTGCAGGCCCTGGCAGCAGCGGCCACCGTCGTCGGCGCGATGCGGTGGCTGCCGGTCGGCGCCCGGGACGACCGGGCACGCCTCGACAGGACGGGGGCCGGAATACTGGTCGCCGCCATCGTGCTGCTGGTCCTCGGCGCCGACCTGGCGTCCCGGCCCGGCGGGGGCCTGCTCGCGGCCCTCACCGTCCTGGCCGCCGCCGTCGCCGGGTGCCTGTGGTGGCGCCGTGGCCGCTCCCGCGGCGGGGAAGCTTCTCTTCTGGACCCGGGTCTGCTCCGCGTGAACGGCGTGCGCACCGCGGCGGTGATCGCGGGCGCCTTCTACTTCTGCGTCACGGGGTCACTGTTCCTGCTGCCGCTCTACCTCCAGCAGGTGCGGGGGATGACACCCGCGTCATCCGGACTGGCCATCCTCCCGGTCAGCGTTGCCGTCACCGGGGCCGCACTGCTCTCGGGGCGCCTGATGAAGACCCGCGGACCGCGCCCGCTCCTGATGTGGGGCATCCTGCTCACCGCCGGTGGCGTGCTCCTGTGGTGCACGGCCGGAGCCCACAGTGCGTACGGGGGAGCTGTCCTGGCGGGTCTGTGCGTCAGCGGGTTCGGACAGGGGCTGGCCTTCCCCGCCCTCGTCGCCACCGGCCTGCGGGACGTGCCCGGCGATGCCCACGGGACCGCTTCGGCCGCCACGACCACCGCCCTGCAGATCGGCAGTGGCATCGGCCCCACGGTCCTCGCCGGAGTCGCACAGGCCATCGGAGGGACGGGACCCCATGCCCTCTCGTTGCCGGGCCTGCACCTCGCCTACGCCGTGGCAGCCGGCTTCCTGCTCCTCGTCGGCCTCCCGGCCGGTGCCCGGCTCGGCGCGGAGGCCCGGGCTGCCTGAGGCGGCTGGTCAGCGTGCCCGGAAGGGCCCCGTCCGTCGGGACGCGGCGCGCGACCCCATGATCGAGGCCAACCGGTCATCTCGACGGTCGCGGGTTCCGCCCGACCAGCCGCGGAAGCCGGACGGCCGAAGAGGCCTATGCCGAGTACGTCCGGCATGATGCCCGTACTTCTCGCGGCCGCGCCGGTCCTTGGCGGTATCCCGACCGCCAGGATCCTCGGCACGGCCGGAGCAGTCTTGGTGCTGTCGCCATGGGTCTAGACCGACGGGGTCGTGAGGGACCGCCGCCCGGTGGATGGTGGTCCCGGGGCCGGTTTGCCTACGTTGGGTCCGCTGTCGGAGCATCCAGCGGGAATGGAGCACACATTGGCCACGGTCAGCGGTACGTGCGACGCACGATTCAAGACGGTGCTCGACGTCCTGGAAGAGCGGCTGGAGTCCGGCGAGGAGTTGGGGGCGTCGCTCCACGTCGACATCGACGGTGAGGCGGTCGTGGACTTGTGGGGAGGGTTCCGTGACGTCGACCGCGCCGAGCCCTGGACGAGGGACACGCTCACCAACGTGTGGTCGACGACGAAGGCCGTCACATCGCTCGCCGCACTGGTACTGGTGAACAGAGGACTGCTCGACGTACACGCACCGGTGAGCACCTACTGGCCGGAATTCGGCGCCAACGGCAAGGAATCCGTCCTCGTGCGGCACGTCCTCTCGCACACGTCGGGCGTGTCGGGCTGGGAGAAGCCGTGCAGGCTGCAGGACATCTACCGGACGCGTGAAGCCGCGGCGCGGCTCGCGGAGCAGGCCCCGTGGTGGGAGCCGGGAACCGCCTCCGGGTACCACGGTCTGAACTACGGGCACCTCGTGGGCGAGCTCGTCCGCCGGACCACCGGACGATCGCTGCGCTCCTTCGTGGCGACGGAGCTGGCCGGTCCGCTCGGAGCCGACTTCCAGATCGGGGCCGTGCCGGCCGTCTGGAACCGCATTGCCGACCTCGTCCCGCCGGCCGTCGATCCCCATGCCCTCGATTCCCTCGACCCCGAGAGCCCCATGTACAAGACGCTGACGAGCCCCCTGGCGGGCCCGGACGTGGTGAGTACCGAAGGGTGGCGGCGTGCCGAGATCGGCGCGGCGAACGGCCACGGCACGGCAGCCGGGATCGCCCGTCTGCTCTCGGTCGTGTCACGCGGGGGCACGGTGGACGGTCTGCGCCTGCTCTCGCCGGAGACGATCGACTTGATCTTCGAGGAGCAGGCCTCCGGTGTGGATCTCGTCATAGGGCTCCCGATGCGCTGGGGCATGGGCTTCGCGCTTCCCGGGACCGAGACGTTCCCCTACGTACCCCGCGGACGCAGGTGCTTCTGGGGCGGATGGGGAGGTTCTGTCGTCTGCATGGACCTCGAACGCCGGATGACGATGGCCTACACGATGAACAGGATGGGCGCCGGCGTCGTGGGGTCGGACCGCACGGCGGCCTACGTCGCCGCCGTTTTCGACGCCGCCGGTGCGGTCTGAGCGCCCTGAGGCCGCACGGTCCAGGAGAGGGGAACGATCATGGGTGCAGGACTGAGTGGAACGGTCGCGCTGGTCACCGGAGCCAGCAGCGGAATCGGCGCGGCGACGGGCAGGGCGCTCGCCGCCGAAGGCGCGGCTGTCGTGTTGGTGGCACGGCGGGCCGACCGCCTGGGCCGGCTGGCTGCGGAGATCGAGGCGCAAGGCGGCCGTGCGATCGCGGTCCCCTGTGACATCACCGACCGGGGGGACGCGACGGACGCGGTACGGCGGAGCGTGGAGTCCTTCGGCGGCGTCGACATCGTGGTCAACAACGCCGGGCAAATGCTGCTCGGCGAGTTCGGCAGCGCTCCGGCCGAGCTGTCCGACCGCATGGTCGGCCTCAACGTCGACGGACTGCTGAACATCTCGCGGGCGGCACTGCCGCACCTCGTCGAGGCGGCCGCGCAGAACGGGCGGGGTGTCGCCGACCTGGTCAACGTCAGCTCCGTGGCCGGCCGCAAGGCGGTCGCGGGGGGCGCGGTCTACGCCCTCACCAAGTACGGGGTCGTGGGTCTGTCGGAAGCGCTGCGTCAGGAGCTGGCCGGCCGCCAGGTCCGCGTCACGGTGGTGGAGCCCGGGGCCGTCGACACGGAGCTGGCGGACCACATCGATCCCGGGATCCGCGAACGGCTCCTGCGGGAGATGCAGTACGCGCCGCTCCTGCCGGGCGACATCGCGGAGGCGATCGTGTTCGCCGTCACGCGGAGCAGCCACGTGGCGGTCAATGAACTGCTCGTCCGGCCGACGGGGCAGCTCCTCTGACGATCGCCTGCCGGGAACGCGGTCTCAGGTCCATTCGGCGAGCTCCACGGTGATGCCGTCCGGCCCCTCGAGAAACACCAGCTTGCGGTCGTGGAAAGTCATCGGCTGGTTGCGGACCTTCAATCCGGCGGCCGTGACCCTGTCGATCAGGTCGTCGATGCCGGAGACCGCGAAGCAGATGTGGTGGAAACCCAGGCGTTCCGGCGGGGCCGTGGCGCCCGCCGTCTCCGCGGCCGGCTTCAGGAAGTGCAGGAGCTGCACCTCCAGCCGCGGACACGAATCTCTGAGCACCAGAGTGATGTGGCGGGCCTCGAGGTCGTCGATTCCCATGTACTGGTCCATCTCCGGACCCTTGATGATGACGTCCTTGTCGGGTGCGAAACCGAGCAGGGTGAAGAATGCGATGGCCGCGGCAGGGTCGCTCACCGCCACGGTGACATGGTCGAAGTGCTTGAGCATGATTGTGTACCGCCTTCTTGTGGGCCGGCGCTCAGCGCTGAGCGGTTCGCTGTGCCCGGCGTCCGCAGGTGGATACGAGCGGATACCCGAGGGCGCTGAAAGCCGGGTCTGAGGCGATGTGCCGTACGCGTGCGAGGTCGCCGTCCGTGAAACCCCGCGCACCCAGAGGCTCACGAAGCTGACGCGTGTGGATGGAGTGAAGGCGGCTGCCGGGGCCGCCGCCCGTCCAACTGTCCGTGCGATGGACGGTGCGGACGTCTTCCAGCGACGATTCGGCCATGGCGGAGTGCAGCCCGTGCGCCCCCCACTGAGGGTCCGCGCCGGCGTCTGCGAGGATCCCTACGACGGCGCCGCTGAACCGGCCGAACAGTTCGGCGTCGGCCGGGACGGAACTGGTCAGGACGGGGAGGCCGTCCGAGGTCACGGCACTCTCCTCGATGACCAGCCATCCTCCCGGGGCCAGCGCGTCGGCCAGTCTGCTGAGCACGTCCCGGCGTTCGGGCAGGTGCATGAGCACCCACCGGGCGTGGATCACGTCGAAGGGACCGCCGGGCGGTGCGGGGTCACAGCGGACATCGTGCTGGAGTATCTCCGCGCCGGGTGCCACGATCCGGGACGTGTCGAGATCGGTGGCCACGACGTGACCACCGGGGCCCGCGAGTGCCCGGAGGTGACGGGCGATCGAGCCCCCGCCGGCGCCCACCTCCCAGCACCGCGCTCCGGCAGGGATCCCCAGTGTTCTGAGGCATTCGGCGGTTCCGGGATCCAGCATGGTCTCCAACGCGTCGAGCTGGTCGTGCACCTCCACCGCACCGTGGAAGGCGTACTGGGTTTCGAGTGTCGTGCTCATCAGTCGAATACCTCGCTCGTCGGAGCCCAGGGGCAGTGCGGGCGGCCGTATGTCAAGCGTGGTCGCTGCCCTGCCGCTGCGGGATCCTCCGATCGGTGGATCCAGGGGGGTTGGTCGCCCTTCACCCCCGGCGCTGTCTGCCCCCGCTGTGCGCGTAAGACTGCCCGGCCAGGAGCCCCCGGGTCCCGGACCGGATGCCGTCGTGACCGCATGAGGATTTCCCTGTCCGACGCATGTCCGGTCCAGGGAATACCGCTTTCTGGGAACCGTCGAAAGGACATGCGATGGAGAACATCGACCTTCGCTATACGAAGGATCCTCTGTACCGGCGCGCCGATGAGGCCGTAAAGGAATTTGTTAGGCTCAGTGATGCATTCGCAGATAGCGTGACCACGCTCGAAGGGCATTCGAAGCCCTTGTGGTCGTACGTGGACACTTCGGCGACCACAAGGACCTTCGGTGGTCCGGTGGCCAAGGGCGTGAAGCAGATCTGTGAAGCTTTCATCGAAGTATCCACATGTGCGCGCATAGAGGCCCAAAATGCGCAGGAGCTGGTGGCGCCACTCAAGCCGAGGGTCGAGGGAGGCCTCGTCCTCGCCCACAATTTCTCGGTCTTCGAGGAACGGACCCTCACTCATCTGAAAGAGGTGAAGGGGAGCCTCATCGCCTCCCTCGCCGCATCGCAGGCCAGCCTCCAGAAGATCGAGAAGCGTTCGAAGGCCGCTACGGAGGCGCAGGATCCGGTCAAGCAGCTCGCACCGAAGATCGGCAACTCTGTCGGGACGCTCGGGGCTGATGTGCGCCGCGTCGTGGACTTCATCGACCAATATCACCTGTTCGTGGCGACCATGCTCGAGTGCGGTGCTGACGAGAAGAGCATCAACCAGCGAAGCGCCAAGGCCGCAGCCAACGCCACGAAGGAGGGCAAGAAGCTGATAGGCGATGCGCAGACAGGGGTCTGCGGCGTCCAGCTGGCGATTTCCGGAGAGGGCCGGGACGACAGGCTCCATGCTCTCGCGCATGCGTACGTCACCGTATACAACGCGTTTTATGCGATGTTGCAGGACGGTCAGGTAGACGCTGAATTCACCGGGTGCATGATGGCGAATGAGACTCGCCCGGCGTCGGAAATCCTCGAGCTCTTGGTGAACTCTGGAGTAGTGGATGCCCTGAGCTACGTGAACGGCCAGACCTTGGCGGGGGAGTCGGCCACGCCGAGTCGGTTGCAGCTTTCAGGAAGGCCTGGCAAGGAAAAGAGAATCTGTCCAAGGGTGAGAGGGACAGCGTATATCGTTGGTATTACCAGGGTGTGGCCGTACGGAATAATCTCCAGATCGCCTCATCGTTCTTCGGTACGCTGCTCCAAGGTCTCGTGTCGCTCGGTTTCATCGATGCCACCTCTGCGGCCGGACCCTTCTACAGCAAGCCGCACGGTGCCGAGCTTCCGCCGGTTCCGTACGATGTCCTGCAAAAAATCGTCCAGTCGGTACCCGTGCTGAAATCGATGGTCGGGGACCTCACGGACTCCCTGGCTGATCTCCACGCAGCCGTGGAGAAACTGGAGGCGCTGAACGGGTGACCGGTGGCGTGGCTGCCCACCCCGCGGCCGGGAGCGAGAGCCGCCACAGCACCACCGTTCCCGTGGCCAGAAGGAGCACGGCCACGCCGAGCGCGAGCGAGAGTCCGGTCGTCAAGAGGAGCAGGGCGCCGGCCAAGGCGCCGGACAGCATCGCGAGCACGGACAGGAGGCGCCGGCCGGGCCGGGGCCCCGTGCCGCCGGCCGCACCGGAGTCGGCGGCGAGCCCCGTGAGGGTGAGGGTGAGTACGGTCGTCGTCAGGTCCGGGATGCCGAGCCGCCGGACGACCGCGTTCTGCAGCCCCATCGCGACGCCGAGCAGCACGATCAGCGTGTAACGGACGGTGGCGTCCGCCCTGTCGTGCACGGCCAGGGTCGTGGCGAGGGCCCCGGCGAACAGGACCGATTGCACGCCCATGGTCCGGGCGAGCAGCCGGCCCCGGTGAGCGGCGAACCGGACGCCGAAGCGGCCGCCGGCCAGCGCGCCGGTCAGGAAGGCCGCCAGCGAGACGAGGGAGGCGGCTGCGGACAGGCTGCGCTCGCCGGCCAGGGCGAATCCGAGGAACACCACGTTGCCCGTCATATTGGCGATGAAGACGTGTCCGAGGCCGAGATAGCTCACCGCGTCCACCAACCCCGTCACCACCGTGAGGACCAGCAGCACCGGCGGCAGCGGACCGTGCTGGTCCCCCTTCCCGGGGACCAGCGTCCGCACGACGTCACGGAAGAGCGAGCGCATCCTCGGAGGTTCCTTCCACGTCGGCGGGGCGGTGCAGCAGTACGCGCGTGAGCAGCCCGCTGGCGGGACCGACGACGACGGCGGCGACCGAGACCCACAGGGGCCACGGCGACAACGCGAGCGCATGGTCCACCGACCAGCGCCCGGGGCCGGTGAGCGCGAGCACCCCGGCCACGGCGACGAGGAACAGCGGGTACTCGTAACCGTCGTGCTGCGCCCACAACCCGTGGCGCCACTTGACGGTCGTGGCCACCGTCATCACTCCCGCGGCAGCCATCGCCGCCGCGGGAGTGAGCAGCCCGGCGGCCAGGAACAGGCCGGAGCCGATCTGGCCGGTGCCCGCCGCGAGCGCGGTGAGCCGGCCGCCGCGGAACCCGTCCCGCCGGAACTCCTCGCTCCCTCCGGCGAGGCCTTCGCCGCCCAGCCAGAAGCTCACCTTCTGCACTCCGTGCCCGGCGACGAGCAGTCCCGTCACCAACCGGAGGATCAATAGCCCGGTGTCCATACCCGTTCCCGCCGTCCCTGTCCGTTCCGTCTTGCGTGAGCCGCCGGTTCAGCCGGCGGCGTGGGCGCCGATCACGGCCTGTGCGTAGACGACCCCGAGGCCGTAGGCGCCGGCGTGCTCCTTGACGAGGTCGGTCGTCGCGACGTACGTCTCGGCACGGGCCCAGTCGCGCTGGAGCTCCAGGAGCACCTGTACCCACGTCATCGGCACGGCCCCGGCCTGGACCATGCGCTGCACGGCGTTCTCGTGCGCCTCGGGGCTGACACCGCCGGACGCGTCGGTCACCACGTACACCTCGTAGCCCTGCTCGAGGGCGGAAAGAGTGGGCAGGGCCACGCAGATCTCCGTCCACAGGCCGGCGATGACGAGCTTCCTGCGCCCCGTTGCCTTCACCGCCTCGACGAAGGCCTCGTCCTCCCAGGCGTTCATCGTGGTGCGGTCGGTGATCTTCTGGTCGGGGTAGACATCCGCGAGCTGCGGCAGGATGGGGCCGGAGAAGGACTCCGCCGCCACGGTGCTCAGCACGACCGGGACGTCGAAGATCCGGGCGGCCTTCGCCAGACCCACAGTGGCGTTGATGATCGAGGTGCGGTCACCGCTGCCGGTGCCGAAGAACATCTGCGGCTGGTGGTCCACGAACAGGACGGCGCAGTTGTCGGGGGTGAGCAGGCCGGAGCCGGGGGTCGCGGTGACCTGGGTGATGTCGAACACGGGAATACTGCCTTTCATGGTGGGCATAGGGGTGGATCGGTCTGGGGTCAGAGGGAGACGCACGCGTCGAAGAAGCCGTCCCCGTGCGCGTCGCGGGTGGGGGGCGTGAGGCCGCGGCCGGCCCGCCACCGCAGGTGCTCGCCGGATTCGGCGGCGGCCTCTCCGATCAGCTCGGCCTGGCGGACGCCGCCCAGGCCTGCGGGGCCGGTCGGCCGGTAGCCGCCGAAGTGCGCGACCGGGCTCCAAGCGGGGCTCACGGGTGGCAGTTCCTCGTCCATGCCCTCGTACGCGTCGGCGGCGTAGACGATGCGGCCGCCCACGACCGTGAGCAGCGACTCGATGTGAGCGATCTCGGGCTCCGGTACGGCGAAGTAGTCCTCGGAGAGGACGGCGAAGTCGGCGAGGCGGCCCGGGGCGAGGATGCCCTTGATGTCCTGTTCACCGGTGAGTCGCGCGCCCGCCGTGGTGAACATGTCGAGTGCCGTCCGGCGGTCGACCCGGTTGGACGGCGGACGGACCAGCAGGTCGCCCACGGTGCGGCCCGAGACCAGCCAGTGCAGGGCGACCCACGGGTTGTAGGTGGAGACACGGGTGGCGTCGGTGCCGGCGCCGACGGTCAGGCCGCGCTCGAGCATGGCGCGGATCGGCGGCGCGTCGGCCGCGGCGCCGACGCCGTAGCGGCGGACGAAGGCCTCGCCCTGGAAGGACAGCCGGTTCTGTACGGACAGGGCGCCACCGAGGGCGGCGATCCGGTCCAGGCTGTCCGTGGTGACGGTCTCCGCATGGTCGAAGAGCCAGCGGTTGCCCGCGGGGAAGAGGCCCTCGGAGGCGAGCCGTTCGAATACGGTCAGATCCCGCCGGATCGTCTCGTCGTAGGTGGCGTGCAGACGGAACCCCCAGCCGTTCTCCATGAGGAGACGAACGGCCTTCTCGAACTCCGCCTCGTAGCCGTCGGTGAGTTCGGGACGGGGCTGAGTGAAGTTCTCGAAGTCCGCCGCGGCCCAGGTCAGGTTCTCACCGGCGCCGTTGAGCCGCAGCCACTCGTCCCCGTCCTCGGGGCGGGCCGTCTCGATCCAGCGGGTGAGGTCGGCTATCTCCTGGCCCGCGGTCTGGGGGAAGAGGTGGTAGGCGATGCGCAGCGACAACTGCCCCGCCTTCGCGAGTTCGACGACCGTGGCGTAGTTGTCGGGGAAGTTCTGGAAGCCGCCGGCCGCATCGATGGCCGAGGTCAGACCGAAGCGGTTGAGTTCCCTGAGGAAGTGGCGGGTCGAGGTCTTCTTGTCCTCGCCGTCGAGCACCGGGGCCTTGGCGAGCGTCGAGTACAGGACCAGTGCGCTGGGCGCCGCGAGCAGCATGCCGGACGGTTCGCCGTCCCGGCCTCGTACGATCTGGCCGCCGCGGGGGTCGGGGGTGTCCCGGGTGAAGCCCGCGGCCTTGAGCGCGGCCCGGTTGAGGATCGCCGACTGGTACAGGTGCAGGACGAATACCGGGGTGTCGGGGGCGGCGGCGTTGAGTTCGGCGACGGTCGGCAGCCGGCGCTCCGCGAACTGTTCGACCGACCAGCCCCCCACCACGCGCACCCACTGTCCCTTGGGCGTGCGGGCAGCCTGTTCGCGCAGCAGCGCCAGACCCTCGTGGAGGCTGCGCAGACCGTCCCAGCGCAGCTCCAGTACGTAGTTCAGGCCGCCCCGGATGACGTGGAGGTGGGAGTCGTTGAGCCCGGGAATGATCCGGCGGCCGAGTGCGTCGACGACCCGGGTCGCGGGACCGACGTGACTGGACATGTCGTGGTCGTCGCCGACGGCGAGGATGCGGCCGTCACGGACGGCGATCGCCTGGGTCGCGGGCCGGGCCGGATCTCCCGTGTGCACCTTTGCGTTGCGGACGACGAGATCGGCCGCGTTCTCGGTCGCGCCGCGCAGCAGCCCGCCGACCGGCATTGTGGACACGTTCCTGAATCCTCCTGTGACGTGGGCACGTGCTCCCTTGAGGGAGGAGCGGATGGCCCGAATGCGCGATTTGTGAATGCGAACACAACGTAGCCACCGGCTTCTGCGCCCCACATCCACCGAACGACGGTCCAGAAGGGACGATCTTCGTCAGGAGTCGTGACTAGGCCACCTCTTGCGAAACCCTCCGAAAGGGACGGCCCAGGCCCGGAGCCCGGCGCGGGACCGTTTCCGGGGCAGCGACGTCAACGTTCCCGCTCGTCGCGGAACAGGGGAGTGCCCCTCATTCCTTCTTGAGGACCGCGGTAGTGCCGGGTGGCTGCACGGCGGTGTCGAGCGGTGAGGTCCGTTACGCCTGTCGCAGCCGTGGTCCATGAGGCCTCTGGGTCCCGAAGTCGATCTACGTCGACGACGGGTCGGCTTTCGTGGGCACCTGGCCGCTGCGGCGTGCGCGTCTCCGGCCGTCCGGCTCACGCATTCCAAGCCCGGACGGCCGTAGTGAGCATCTTGCTGAGCTGCACAGGCTTTTCACCGCCCGTGCCCCCTTCGGCCGCAACCTGGACCCGCCCATGCGGCGTGGTCACCGGCGAGCTCGGATCCGGCAGAACGGTCGCCCTCACGGCGCCGTCGCCTCTCTCGACTCGGCCCGGTTCACGGTGATCTACCAGCCCAACCCCGACGTCGGCATGCGCGGCTATGACCGGATCGTCACCAGGCTGGGCGGGACCCCCACGTTCCACCTGGCCGCTCTCGTGACGCGGGAGTCCGCCGCGCTGGCCGCCGAGGTATGAACGGGGAAGGACGTCGGCCGTCGTGATCGACGAGTCGCATCTGCTCGACCGCCATGGGCTCCAAGATTCGAGAGTCCCGGGGTGTCGGCGGGCACAAGAAGCTCCGGAAGGATCGGGAGCAGTGCTTGCTGCTCATGGGCCAAGGGATGAGCAACCGAGAAGCATGCACGATCATCGGCATCAGCGAACGGACAGGTCGCCGTCCCGGTACCTGCGCGAGGTGAACGCATCCACATCGCCGACCGCCTACGGGAGAAGGCGACGGTCCCCGTCATAGCCGCCGAGCTGGGCCGCAGCCCGTCCACGATCAGTCGCGAGATACGCCGCAACCGCACGCTGGGCACCGGCAAGAAGTGGTTCTACCGGCCCTACGCATCCCAAGCCCGTGCCGAGGGCCGCCGGCCTCGCCCGTAGCCGAGCAGATCGGACAGCGCCAGAGACGATCTACCAGGCCCTCTACCTCCAGGGCCGCGGCGAACTACGCCGCGAGCTCGCCCGTGCCCTGCGGACCGGCCGCTACACCCACCCCATGGTCATGATCAGCGACCGACCCGCGGAAGTAGCCGACCGCGCGGTCCCCGGCCACTGGGCAGGCGACTTCATCATCGGCCGCGAAGGCCGCTCAGCGGCACCACGAGTTCGCGATGTCCTCGAACATGCCGGTCTACTTCCGCAACCCGGCCAGCCCCTGGCAGCGCGGTTCAACGCGAACAACAACGGCCTGCTCCGCCAGTGCTTCCCGAATTGTATGGGGGATAGCGGTGTCGTGATCGGGGTGGCCCGCCAGTGGCCGCAGCGGCGATGGGCCGTCGAGAACGCCAGGGGCCTGGGTCGCCACCTGACTTCATGGCTGATCGCGCGGGGAGAAGAGGTCGTTGACGTCGCGCCCAGCGCGACCGCGCGGGTTCGCCAGCTCTCACGCGGCGGAGGTCGGAAGAACGACCGCATCGACGCCGCGGCAGCGGCATGCGTCGCTGCCCTGCAAGGTGACGCAAGGCCGGTGCAGCCCGAGAACTCGACGGATGCCCTGGGGCTGCTGGACGAACGACGCAACAACCTCGCTCAGGCCAGAGTCCGCGCGGTGAACCAGCCTCACGCGCTGCTTCGGGCGCTCCTGCCCGGAGGGGCACCGCGTGATCTGTCTGCGGCCAAAGCCGAGCTGCTGCTGGAGTCGGCCGTTCCCTGCGGCCCGGCCGAATTCACCCGACACGACCTCGCCGCTGACCTGATCGCCGAGATCCGTGCTTGGGACGTGAAGCTGAAGGACAACGCCAAAGCCAGGGCTTCGCTGGTCGCCGAGTCCGAAAGCCGGCTCACCGACACTCCTGGCATCGGGGCCGTCACCGCCGCCCGCCTCCTCGGCCGCACCGGAAACCCACTCAAACGCCGTCTGGCCGATCACGTCTGGCGCACCATGATCGCTGACGAGCGCCGACGCACCCGAACGAAGGGCCCGGGAGGACAGCAGGGGCGGCTACAAAATCCAGCGCGGCTGGCTCAAACCCCGACGGCCGGCTCTTCGGACGAGTCACTTCCCGGACCCGCCAAAACCGAGCCTATGCCCCCAGCCCGACTGGCTTGACAACACAGAGGCACCCAAGGGCACCGACCTGGCCCTCCACAACCGCGACGCCCTCGAAACCGTCGCGGCCGAACTCAACTCCGGACCACGCAAAACGCTCGACTGGGAAACCCCAGCTGACCGCCTGAATAGACTGCTCGCCAGCTGACACAACGATCACGTGGTGCGACGATCGCTGGAGTTCTCCAACGGCCGCCGGGGGCCGTCTCATCCCGCCCCGTCACCATGCTCATCTTCATGTCGCTCAACAGGGGCGACAGCGTCGCTCAATACGGGGGCGATGAAGATGCTGTGGAGCCAGTGGTACCCCTCCACCTGCTCGGTGTGCTGGACAGAGTCCGTGGCCCCTATCCAGCAACGGGAGGAGCTCTGGGTATCGCCGCGGACGTCCTTGAACGTGAGCGTGGCCTCGTACACACTGTTATAGCTGTCCAGATGAGTAGGCCGGTCATGCAGTGCCACGGCGTTGCACAGCACGTCCTGCCAATGCCCGGGCTCAACCGTTGCCTGGATTACCTCGCCCTGGCCAGGGGGGTAGGGGTACAGCACCACGGAGCTCTGGCTTGCGAACCACGTCAGTACCGTGGCGAGGGGCACCGGGTTCTCCGAGCCCACGATGATGCTCTCACGCAGGGGGGCCCCACCGAGCTTCACCGCATCGCCGGCCTGCTGCCTCCTCGCTTTGTTCTGCCGAATCTGCTCGGTGACCTTGTCGTCGAAGTCCTTGCGCTTGAGATGGTCCCTCTGCCTGGCGAGTTCATCTCGTGCCTCTTTGAGGTAGATCTTTTTTTTGAGCGCGCTCCTGATTACCTCCCCCGACGATCCGTTGTAGTCGCGCATGAGATAGGTGGTCAGGCCGACACTGATGCGTCCATTGCGTTGCTCCTGTGCCAGCCAGAAGTCCTTCTGGCCGCTGGGCCAGTGGTAGCTCTCGATTGCATCGTCGAGCCTCTCCTTGAGCGTCTTTATGAAGGGGGCCAGGCCATCGTCGGCCTCAGCCCGCCCGGTTACCATGGCCGCCGCCTGTTCGGAGTACCAGATCAGATCGGCGAGCGTCCACAGTTCGGCCGCCGATCGTCCTTCCGGGAGCAGGCGGACCTTGTGCGCCGCCCGGATGATGGCGATCGCCGGCCAGACGAGGAGATCGTCCTTGTCGTTGGACCTCTGCCAAGCAGCGTAGGCATCGTCGAGCGAGTCGAATTTGGCGATCTGGGTGATCCTGCCCACCTCCTTCCTCTGCTTCTCCACCTTGGGATCCCGTGTCTTCCGGTCAGTGTTACTGCCGGTCGCGGCGCAGGACAGGATGCACAGTTCGGTGAACCCCTGCTTGGCCCTGTCCCTCATGAATTGCTTGAGGGACGTCCCCTCCGACAGAATCTCCACGTTGTGACGATCGCCGACCTGGCGCTGAGCCTGTTCTCTGAGGCTGCCCAGGAGGGGTGTCAAGTACAGACGCGGGGACGTGTCCGTGCGGGCCTTCCCGGGGAGGCCCTTATCCTTCACATACGTGAACGCCGTCTCGGGCGAGATGGTCTGCCCGGGCTCCGAGGCGAGATGCAGTCTCATGCCTGCGGGGATTTTCACGGGGATGGGCTGAGCGGTTTCGATGTTGATTTTGGGTGCGTGCTTGCCGTGGGCCAAGACGTAGAGGCGGGACATGGGTGATGGTCTCCGTGGTGTGAAGATGTCGGCTCGGGCATGAGGCGGACCGGCTGTGGCGGAGCGTGCAGCCCATGCTCTCCAGTGGCCTGAGGCCAAGGACAGGACGAAAGCAACGCATCCAGCGGCACGGTGGCTCACGGAGCACGAGCGATCGGAGTATCACCGTAGGGAGCACGGCAGGAGTGCCCCTCCACCGATCGGAGGGCCGCCCCGGGGGAACCGGCGCCCGGCGGAAGCCGACTCGGACGGGGTGATCACCGGGCGGGAGGGAAGCAGTGCGCCCGACACCACCCCCGCGTCCCGGCCTGCGGTGACCGCGCCGGGTCCGGTCAGAATTCCGAGGTGTGCAAGGGAGCGGTGCCCAGCTGCTTCCGCAGGACCGGGAGGGGGACGACGAGCACCGGACACGTCGCGTGGGTGGTGCAGTACCGCGCCGTGGAAAACCCGGGGAGAATCCGTCGCCGTGGCGCTCCGACGATGAGGAGATCATCGTCTCGGTCGGCGATCCGGGTGAGTACCGGCCCGGCGCCGCCCAGGGCGGCGAGGGCAGAGAAACGCACCCCGGGAGGGCGCCCGCCCGCTCCGAACGCGGATTCGAGCACGGAGGTCAGCATGCGTTCCGCCATGGTCCGCTCGGTCGCGATGTGGTCGGCGGTATGGATATCCGGGGTGGTGGCCAGCACGGCCAGCACCTCGGCATCGAGACGCCGGGCCTCGCTCACGGCCCGATGGAGGGCTGTGATGCTGCCCGTGGAGCCGCTGACGCCCACGATGACTCGCCCGTAGGCATGATGGATCACGGAGACCACGTCCTTCTGCTAGAGGTCGGCCTTCGTGAGAACGGTAGGACGCGTGACCCGCTAGGGACCTCCCCCGGTCGGCCCCTGCGGCGGCGGAGGAGGTCCGTAGCGATTCACGCGTCGAGGTCAACGACCCGGCGCCCGAGACGGCGGCGCCCCGTGACACCCCTGACGGAGCCCCGGGCCGTGCCGCACGGCACGCCTCAGAGATCGCCCCGCAGTGCGGCCAGCCGTTGTGCGAAGGGCACCACAGCGAAGCCGTGCACCGGTTCCACCGACGTGATCGCCCCCGTCAGTGAACGGGGTGCAATGGCAGCGGTGGTGTCGACGTCCGGGGCGGAGTCCTGGGGCGTGGGTGTCATGAAGCGTGCCAATTCCGTGCCGGCGCGGGCGATCCGGTGGGCCAGCCCTTCCTCGCCCCAATCCTCCGAAGCGGCGTACACGGCGGTCGGTACGACGAGTGCGCGGAGGTAGGTGAAGAGCGGACGCATGGCGTGCTCGGTGACCAGGGAATGCCGGGGAGTCCCGCCGGTGGCGCCGAGGAGCACCGGCTTTCCGGTGAGGGCGTCCTTGTCGATCACGTCGAAGAAGGATTTGAACAGCCCGCTGTACGAGGCTGCGAACACCGGTGTGACGGCGATGAGGCCGTCGGCGGCGGCCGCTGCGTCGAGCGCGGCGGCCAGCCGGGCGGCCGGGAACCCGGTGACGAGATGCTGCGCGATCTCCGTTGCCAGGTCCCGCAGTTCGATCACCTCGGGCTCCGCGTCCACATGCTCGACGGTGGCGGCGGTGAGACGGTCGGCGAGCAGCCGGGTCGAGGAGGGGGAGCTCAGGCCGGCCGATACGACGAGGAGCTTCATGACCGGGCCCCGTCCTTCGGGGCCTGCCGGGCGGAAGCGACGCGGGACGTATGGGTGGGCGCGTCCGGTACGCCGGCCGGCCGCAGGTTCGCGAACTCCTTGCGCAGTACGGGCACCACCTCCTCGCCGAGGATGTCGAGCTGCTCCAGGACGGTTTTCAGGGGCAGGCCCGCGTGGTCCATGAGGAACAGCTGGCGCTGGTAGTCGCCGACGTAGTCGCGGAAGGACATGGTGCGGTCGATGACCTGTTGCGGCGAGCCGACGGTCAGCGGCGTCTGGGAGGTGAACTCCTCGAGCGACGGGCCGTGTCCGTACACCGGAGCGTTGTCGAAGTACGGGCGGAACTCGCGCACCG
The DNA here is from genome assembly GCF_026340675.1 of Streptomyces sp. NBC_01264. NCBI lineage: Bacteria > Bacillati > Actinomycetota > Actinomycetes > Kitasatosporales > Streptomycetaceae > Streptomyces > Streptomyces sp. NBC_01264. The sequence continues at coordinate 235,733 of NZ_JAPEOX010000002.1, read as the reverse complement.
CGTCCTGGGAGTTCTTGCGCATGAAGACCTGGCCGCCGAGACCGACGATGGCGTGCTCGGCGGCGCCGTGTCCGTAGTGGGCGTAGCGCTGCCGGTACAGGTCGACCATCTGCTTGGTGTGGGAGGCGGGCCAGAAGATGTTGTTGTGGAAGAACCCGTCGCCGTAGTAGGCGGCCTGCTCGGCGATCTCCGGCGAGCGGATCGAGCCGTGCCACACGAACGGTGCGACCCCGTCCAACGGCCGAGGGGTCGAGGTGAAGGACTGCAGCGGGGTCCGGAACTTGCCCTTCCAGGTGACGACGTCCTCGTCCCACAGGCGGCGCAGCAGCGCGTAGTTCTCGATCGCGAGGTCGATTCCGTCACGGATGTCCTTGCCGAACCACGGGTAGACCGGCCCGGTGTTCCCGCGGCCCAATATCACGTCGACGCGCCCGTCCGCGATGTGCTGGAGCATCGCGAAGTCCTCGGCGATCTTCACCGGGTCGTTCGTGGTGATCAGGGTCGTCGAGGTGGACAGGATCAGGTTGTCGGTGCGGGCGGCGATGTATCCGAGCATCGTGGTCGGCGAGGACGGGACGAACGGCGGATTGTGGTGCTCCCCGGTGGCAAAGACATCGAGGCCGACCTCCTCGGCCTTCTGCGCGATCCTGAGGATCGCCTTGATCCGCTCATGCTCGCTGGGCGTCCGCCCTGTCGTCGGATCGGCGGTGACGTCACCGACGGTGAAGATCCCGAACTGCATGGCTTTCCTTCCACAATTTCCGGACACGACCTTGGGCCGGCCCTGCCGGCCCGGTCCCCAAGGAAGCCGGCCACGGGGGAGAACTGCCCTCCGCAACCGGTGATCAGGGCAAGTGTCCTGGAAGGGCAGTCGTCCGGGATCCCCACTTGGGCCGGTCGCGAGTTCTAGTGCCGTTGGACGGCTGCCCGACGTGCTGCCCGAGCGCCCTGCCGGCTCCGGCTGCGGGCGCCGTAGGTTCGGCGGAGAGCGCGCACGGTCGGGCTCGCCGCGACGTCACCCGCGTTCACGAAGACACTCCAGGAGACCAACCATGCCGTTCGCCCCCACATACCGGTACGCCACGATGTACGACCTCGCGACTGACAGGCTGAAACTGATCCGCCCCAAGGGAGACTTTTGGCTGCAGCTGTGGGCGAGGGACTCTGAGCTGCAGCGCGCCCTCGCCAAGCAGGAGGAAACCGCTCTCCTGGACTGGGTGTCCGAAGCACTGCGCAAGAACATCTTCACCGTCCCTGCGGAATCCGCTGCCGTGCAGCATCTCGGATTCCTCGCCGAGCGGACGCCGGGGAGCAGCGGGGAGTTCCTTGCGGCGGTGATGGCCGGGGCAGCGAACAAGATCGACGAGTCGGTCCTGGATCCCTCCCTCAGACATTGGTGCTGGGGCAAGTGTGCCGAGGACACGAAGGTGCGGTGCCTGGGCGACAAATGCCTCGCCTTCAGGACCGGGGTGGGGCACCACCACCACACCCGGGCCGAGGACGTGGCGCACGCGGGCCCCGGCCCCCGGAAGCCGGCGGTGAGTACGCCGAAGGAGGCGGACAAGAACGTCCTGGGACACGGGACTTACAGCGAGGTAGACGACGACGTCACCGTCCCCAAGGGCGTCACGATTCACTTCTGGACCCACCGGGACCGGGTGCTCAACAAGATCGAAAAGGCTCGGGCGATCATCACGGACAGCGCGCCGGTCGACACGAAGAGCCCGGGCGAGACGGTGGAGAACCTCCTCGTCTCCCCGCTCAAGCCCGGGGAGGCCAAGGAATCGGCTCACGCCACCCGCTACCTGAAGAACCACTACGAAGTAGGGAGTGGTGACGGCGACATCTACCTCTGCGGCGACTCGATGGACGGCACACTCAAGTGCTACTTCTACGACGCGGTCGATGGTCACCACCACCCCGACTGCCAGGGCCTGCTGGGCCGCAAGGGCCCCCTGAAGGACGTCATCACCCAGGGCGGTGTGATCAACTTCTGGACTTGCCGGGAGAAGGGCATGACGACCCCGAAGGAGTCCGATCCCCGCCAGGAGTACACCCAGGAGCAATCCGACTACCACAACGAGATGGCCGCGTACGTGCAGTCGCTCCTCGACCTACGGAAGACGAACCCGGTCCTGGCCTACCTCCAGATGGCGAGCACCGCCCACGGCACGCGCTACGACCTGGACGTGGTGCCGCTCGACAGCAAGGAAGCCGCGACTCACATCCTCAACCGGACCGAGCCGCGAGTCGACCTCCTCTCGCTCGACCGGGCGGAGCGCGCCGAGCAGATACGCCTCGTGTGGGCCCGTCTGCAGGATCTGGAGCCCTGGGAGCAGGAGAACCTCTTCAAGCGCCCCACGTGGCAGCAGGCGTACAGCGAGCTGTGCGACCGGCGCGACCGGGCGGTGTACGCCACCGAAACCTTCAGGGTGCTGATCCGCGACGTAGAGCAGGCGTACGGCGAGCTGTGCGACCGGCGCGACCGGAAGGTATACGCCACCGAAGCTTTCAGGGGGCTGATCCTCGGCGTACAGGCCGCGGGGCCCTGCAACCTGCCGACCGGTGTCATGGACGCAGGTCTTGGCTGCCTCAAGGCGTTCGCGTCTGCAGTCGAGAGCTACTTCTACTACCAGCCGGGCAGTGAGGCCGGCATCGAGCTCGCGGGCTTCTGCGCGTCCCTCCGGTGCGCCGCGGAGGGCACCATGGCAATCGCCGCGGTCGAGGCGCTCGCTGCCGGGCTCGAGTACCTGTTGGGGCCCACGCCCACCGAGCAGGCCCTCGGGCGGGTGGAACGGGAACTGCCGCTGCCGTGGTAGCGGCACGCTCGTGCCCGGCGGGTAGGGGGATCAACGAAGCTCCTGCGCTCCTGAGTTGAGATGCCGGACATCTCGCTCCAGGGCGCAGGAGCCTCGTGCGTCGCGATCGTGGATCTGATCACCCGGTCAGTGGTCGCGCTGGATCCGGGGAGAGCGGAGTGAACTCAGACCGCCGCTGAGCCACCGCGGGAATGTTCCGTGGCCGTCACGGACTTTCCGGGCACTCCTTCCAGGCTACGTGGTAGATGGTGCTGACGCTGGCGTCCGTGGAGTCCATGGCCATGAAACTCGTCTGCGTCCGCGGGTTGGACGTGCCGGCGTTCACCCGGAGCTCGGTGTTGATGTTGAAGTTTCTCTTCTCCCCGCACGGTGCCCACACCAGGTCGCTGTACTCGGTCCGATCGGTGGCCTGCCAGTTGTCGTCGTAGGGACCGTTGAACTGGTGGGACCGCAGGGACGTCTGCGGCATGCCCTGGAAGTAGTACCCGGCGCGTTCCACGGCGTTCGCGCCAGGCTGGAGGAACGCGTAACCGCGGTAGTCCGCCTGGACGATGGCGTAGGTGAAGCCACCGGGCACGTGAGCTCGGAGGCTGAGCTGGCAGTTCTTGCGGAAGTCCGTGGGGGCGGAGTCGGGGCCGACGTGCGCGAGGTAGTCGCTGTAGGTGACGGTGAACGCCGTGTTGTCGGGGGCCATGTCGACCGTGGTCGTGCCCTCCGGACAGCCGGACCCGTTCACGGTCACCAGCTCGATGACGATCTTGTCGGGCGGGGAGGGGAGAACGTTCACGTCGGCGGTGCTGCTGTGAGCGGGCGCGGCCAGTGCGAGGAGGAGTGCGACGGCGGCGCCGCCGGTCATAGCTCGCTTCATCTTCATCCTTTTCCGGGGTACGTGAGTGCGTGGACCGTGGACTGTGGTCGAAACCGGAGCGGGGGTCAGGAAGCCGGGCACTGCTTCCATTCCAGGTGGTACTTGGTGCTGACGCTGCCGTCGGTCGAGTCCATGGCGATGAAGCTCAGGTTCTGCGGGTCGGTGCCGGAGGTGACGCGCAGTTCGGTATTGACGTTGAGGGTGCGTTCTTCACCGCAGGGCGCCCAGACCAGGCTCGCGTAATCGGTTTCGTCGCTGGACTGCCAGTTGTCCACCAGAGGTCCCCTGAACTGGTGTGTGCTGCGCGTGGTCTGGGACATGCCCTGGAAGTAATAGCTCGCGCGCTGCAGGGCGGAGGCTCCGGGCTGGAGGTAGGCGAAGCCCCGGAAGTCGGCCCGGGCGATCGCGTAGGTGAAGCCCTGGGGCACGTGGACCTGGAGACCGAGCTGGCAGTTCTTGCGCGAGTCGATCGGGCTGGAGCCTCCACCCGCCTGCGCGAGGTAGTCGCTGTACGTGACGGTGAAGGCGGTGTTGTCCTCGGCAGCGGCCACGGACGCGGTGCCCTGCCGACAGCCCGAGCCGTTGACGGTCTGAACCTCGACGGTGATGTGTCCCGGCGGGTTGGCTACGGGCTGAGCCTGCGCGGGGAATGCGGAGAGAGCCGATGCCAGGGCCAGCGTTCCGCCGAACAGAGCACTACGTAATGCCATGGTGTCTCCTCGTTTCCGGTTGCACACACCGGAGACCCGGTGTGTGGCGGGCACATGACAACAGGTGTGTGCGTGTTTTGTGAAGAGGAGTCGAATCAGGCACTCCGTTACGTCGGCTGAAGCTGACCGCTGCCTCCGGACTCCGGGCGGGGCCGCCCCGTCGGCGTCGTGCCACGTGACAACGCGTGGGCCCGGCGCGGGCGGCCCTGTAGATCCTCAAGCGTCCTGTTCGTTCGAACGACCGAAAAGGGTCGCGTGGACTCGCGTGGGCACAGCGGCGGTGACCGGGGGCGGAAGATCCTGGACGGGCGGAGCCCGGCCGTCGCCAATGGTGCGGCTGGCGACGGTGGTCCCTCCCACAGCGGACGGCGGAGCCGGAACCCGGTTCCGTCGACGGTGGAGGAGTCCGGGCGGACATCACACCCGGCGGTGGGGGAGTCTGGGCGGAAATCCACCCGGCGGTGGGGTGAGTCTGGGCGGAGTTCACACCCGGCGTGGCCGGCACCTGCGCGCAGGGCGTTGCCGGACGGACGACGCCAGGGCCGGCCCCGAGGGTCGGCCCTGGCGTGCGTCGGTACGGTCACTGAACCGTGCGAACCGAAAGTCGGATGATCAACGGCCTCTCTGGGGGCCTTCCCCAGCGATCTTCCTCCCGGTCATACCGACACCCTCACCTGGCCTCCGACTCGTCGTCCGCGTTGTCATCGGTCGGAGCGGGCTTCGGCTTCGACGAGGGCTTGGGCCGGCTGTGCGGGTACTCGATGGCGAACGCCTCGGTGACGTTCGTCGGTTCCGCGTCGGAGGTGAGGAAGCCGCCGACCGCGTACACGCAGCGCTGCTTGGTGTTCTTGGAGCACGGGCCCGCGGCCACACCCAGTTCGCTGCGGGGAGTCGGCATCGACGGCAGGGTGAGCCAGGTGTTGCTGGCCGGGCTGTACGCCTCCTGCGTCGCCACAGATTCCGCAGCGGCGTTCAGGCCGCCGACGGCGTAGACGCAGCCGTCCTTCACTCCCTCGGGGCAGGGCGCCGCCGCGGCGCCGATTCCCCTGCGGGGCGCCGGCAGGTCGGGCAGGTACTGCCAGCTGTCGGTGGCGGGGCTGTATACCTCGGCGGTCTTCAGGGCGGTCGTGGTGGAATCGACACCGCCGATCGCGTACACGCAGACCCCCTTGAGTCCCAGCGCACTGGGGCAGGCGGCCGCGGCGCTGCCGTGGAAGGCGCGCGCGTGCTGGAGCGGTGGCAGGGTGGCCCAGGTGTCGGTTTCGGGGCTGTAGGCCTCCACCGTGGTGGTGGGGGTGCCGGCATCGCCACCGGTGACGAACACGCAGGTGCCGCGCAGGCCGTACCCCTTCGGGCACGGGGCCGTGGCCGCGCCAGCGTTCATCCGGGCGGTCGGCATGGCAGGGAGCGACTGCCAGGCGTTCGTCCGGGGACTGTAGCCCTCGTTGAGGTTCAGCCGGTTCGCCCCGCCCGTGGTGCCGCCGATGGCGTACACGCAGTCGCCGGGCTTCTCGTCGGGACAGTCCGCGGTCGTGGACGCGACGCTCGTTCGCGCCGGCGACAGCAGGTCCGGCAACGTGGTCCAGGTCCCCGAAGCGGGGCTGTAGGCCTCAAGCTTGGCCTCGGCGCCACTCCCCGCGACCGCGTAGACGCACGTGCCCTCCAATCCCCTCGGGCAGTCCGCCGCGGCCGCACCCAGCTTCGCTGCAGCCGTGGGCTTGACCGGCAGCGTCACCCACACACCTTGCGCGCCGGCGGAACTGACGGTGCACAGGGCCAGGACGGGGGCCAGGGCCAGGACGGCCAGGCGGCGCCAGACGGCCGGGCGGCGGGACCGGTTCTGCGGCGGGTCGTGCTGGTCGGTGGGGGGCAGGTACCTCATCGGGGGCCTTTCTCTTCACGGGCGGGAACGGACGCATTCCGACCTTGCACGGATGAACGCCGTGGTCGCGCGTTGTGATCGGCCGGATACAGCAACGCGTACGGCCGCCCGGGTTCCGGTCCGGAACCGGCGGCACGGTTGCGGCCGCACGCAGCTGATCCCTCCGGCGACGTGCTCGCGCCGGGCCACGGCGTTGTCCAGGGCGTCGAACAGGACGTTCGCGCGGGCGGCCTGCTCCACCTCGGGTCCGCGCGACTTCGCCACCTGCGCTCAGAGCGCCGCGTTCCCGGTGGATCCGGGAACCACCGATGTCCCGTGGGACCGGGCTCCACGGGGTGCGATGGTGCATGACATGCCACTTTTCGGCGTAATCGGCGGTTGCGGGCTCTCCGGCCGTCACGCTGTGGCTGTTGATCACGGTCCAGGCCAGGGAGACCGATGGCGCACAGATCGCGCGAGGTGGTGTGCGAGAGGTCCGGCAGGCCCGCTGTGAGATGGGGTTGCCGTGCCGGGAGCCGGCGGTTCCCTTCAAGGTGTCGCGGCGGACGATGCGGCCTGCCTGGTGAGCGGCTCGGTCAGTACCGGCCTCATCGCCGTGGAGGTCGGCAAGGCGAAGAAGCAGACCGACCGCGGGGACGCGGAACGCCTCGACGACACCGGTGCCGCTGCGTCCGGCCGCATCGCCGAGAGCGCGGGCGCTCGGGTGATCTCCCTGCGCGCGCCCTCTGCCGCCATCGAGCCGGGCAGGGCACTGCCCGACGTGAGCAAGGAGGACCGGCCGCTGAGCCCGGTGCCCGGCCCGCCGCGACCGTCAGACCCAGAAAGGCCACGGCCCATGAGCGCGACCATGAGCGTCACCCATCAGGGCGACGAGCAGGACGCCGGCAGCGTCCCCTTCGCCAGGAATTCGAAGATCGCCCCCGAGGCCGTGGCGGACCCGGAGCCTCCGACCTCGGTCGGCGAGGGACGGCCGCTGGTTCTGGTCGGCGACTCCGGCACCCGTGGGTCCCGCCTGCTGACCGCCATCGGCACCGCGATCGCCGAGACCGGGCTGTCACTGCGCCGCGGCACCACCTCGGCGCTGGTGAACGAGCTCGCCGAAGCCGGCTCCAACCGCCACCCGTCCTCCGTGATCGCCCACCGGATCACCGCCCGCTGCATCCCGCTCCAGGCGGACACCGACCCTTGCGGCCACCGGGTCACGAAGAGCGAATGCCGCTCAGGGACCCACCGGTGAACAGCCCCGCCGCACGAACGAAGCGCACCGGCCGGGCCCGGGACATCCTCGTCGCCGAGGGACCTCTAGCGGCACGGATCGTCGTCACGGTCGTTGCCGCGTGGCAGACCGCGCTGTGGCTGGGAGCGGACCAACCGCCCGTCTATGCCGCGGTCGTCCCGCTCGTGGCCCTGCGCGGCGACTCCATGACCGCCCTGACCACTTCTCTCCAACGGGTGCTGGGCGTCGTTGCGGGCGTCTGCATCGGAATCGCCGTCCTGAATGTCCTGCACCCCTCGACCGCCGCACTCGCCCTGGTCGTGGCCCTGGGGCTGGCTGCCGGAATGGTCCTGCGAGCCGGCGGTTCCCTGAACGTCCAGGTCGCGGCCTCCTCCCTGCTCGTCTTCGCCAGCACCTCCCCGGACGCCTACGCCCTGCACCGCCTTTGGGAGACCGCAGCAGGAGCCGCCGTGACGATCCTCTTCGCGCCGTTGCTGTGGCCCCCGGACCCCCGCCGCACCCTTGCCACGCTCACCGTGGACTCCCGCACCCGCCTCATCCAGGCCCTCACCCGCACCACGGCGATCCTCGGCACCGATGCCGGCGCGGTCCGTGACAACCTGGCCGCCGTCACCAGCGACATCGAAGCGATCCACGGCCACGCCGTCCGGGCCCGCGAGGCCGAACGCGCCATGCGCTTCAATCCGTTGCGCCGCCGCCACCGCGACACCGTCGCACACCTGACCCGCGCCGTCATCACCACCGACCGGCTCACCCCGCACCTGGCGGTCCTGGCCGGAGAGACCGTCGCGTTCACCGGCAGGGACGACCTCGCCTCCGTCCTCACCAACGCCCGTCGGTACCTGCCCGGACTGGCCGCATCCACCGTGGAGGCGATCACCGCCACCCTGGACGGGGCGAACTCACAGCAGGCGCGGACCACAGCCCGTGAAAGCCTCGCCGCCTACGCCCGCGCCGACAGTCACCCCGCCGCCGCAGTCCTGCGCAGGCCCTTCCAGCGCATCCTCGACGACCTCGAGCAACACCTCGCGCCATGAACCCGGGGCCCCGCCCCCTCCGGGAGTGCGGTGCCACGAGCGGGTCACTGTGCCGACAGTCGCGGCGTACGCACCGGCTCCGTGCGTCGGCTGCCGGTCTTCTCGAAGGCCGTGGCGAGGACCAGCACGGCGTTGTCGTCGTAGGCGCGGCCCGCGAAGGTCAGGCCGACGGGCATGCCGGTGTCCGACATGGCGCCCATGGGTACGGTCACGGTCGGGATGCCGAGGTGGCGGGGGACCAGGTTGCCGTTGGCGACCCAGACGCCGTTGCGCCAGCCGAGGTCGGCGGAGGACACGGAGACGTCCATGTCGGCGGGGCCCACGTCCGCGACCGCGGGGAAGACCACCGCGTCCAGACCCAGTCCGTCCATCCATGCCTCGAGGTCGGCCCGGCGCGTCTCTTCGAGCCCGCGCAGCCCCTGTTCGAGGTGCGGCATGTCGGCGAGGGAGGCGTACGGGCGCTCGCGCACGAAGCGGGGGTAATCCCCGATGGTGTCGTCGAAGCCCTCGTAGCGGTCGGGCAGTTCGCCGTCCTGCTTGGGCCAGATGCGGGTGGCGTCGACCTCGGCCAGGGAGGGCAGCGCCGGGTCGCCGTTGCCGCGCAAGAAGTCGTCCCAGGCCCAGGCGGACAGGTCCTCGATCTCGAAGGCGAGGTACTCGCGGGTGAACAGGGAAGGCGCGTCGGGGCGGTCGGACTCGTAGTTGGTCACGACCGGGAAGTCGACCTCGACCACCTCGTCGCCGGCGGCCTCCAGGTCGCGGCGGGCGGCTGCCCACAAGGTGATCACCGATGGGCGTGTGTCGACGCGCTGCCCGGTCTGCCCGCCGATCCCTCCGTCCGGGTTGGTTCCGGCGTCCGCGTCGGCGTTGATGTACATGCGGGGCACCCCAACACGCTTGCCGGAGAGCGAGTCGGACGCGGCCTCGGCGTCGACGGGTGCGAGGGCGGGGTAGGAGGCGGGGCGTACCTGCGACGACGAGGGCAGTGGCACCCAGAGCTGTGCGCGCCAGAGGTCACCGCGGGTCTGCGGGTCGTCGGCCACGATGACGTCGAGCAGCCGTCGCGGCGGGCCGGTCTCGCATCGCCGACGGAAGACGCTGGGGAACGTTCGCGGCGTACGGGGGCCGAGTAGGAACGGCTCAGGAAACCGGTGTTGCTGTCAGAAGTTTTGACAGAGTGTCCACTCCGCGGCGATCGGCCCCGGCGGGTGCAATGGCACAAGCTGGCCCGCGGCATCCGCTGTGCCGAGCGCGGCGCCATCCATCAGGCCCGGATGCGGAGAGTTGAAGCGGTTCATGGTCGGCGGATGTAGGGGTGCAGCTGGTCGATTTCGTGGAATCCGGCGTGCTGGTGGAGGTCTCTGACCGGTCCCCAGCTGTGGTCGGTGTGGTCGGCGGGGGTGTCGAGGAGGAGAGTGAGTTCGCGGACGCCTCGGTCGGCGAGGTGGGCCAGGCACTGCTGGAGGAGAATGTGGCCGGTCCCGTCCGGTTGCGGGGCGAGGGTGATCCATTCCAGGACGGCGGTCCCCTCGACGGGCTGGCTGACGACGGCTCGGCCGACGTGGGTGCCGTCCTTCTCCCGCAGTCGTACGTACCAGCCGTACGGGTCGGCGCTTTCGGTGATGTCGATGACCTCGTACGGCAGGCGCCTCAGCGTGTCGAGGCGGTGGTGGAGGTAGCTCCAGCCGTCCTGGCGGGAGAATCCTGCAGCCTCCAGCGCTACGGCGGTACCCCGGCGGTTGCGTACCGGCAGGCCCGCGAACGAGATCGCGGTGGGGGCCTGGAACGCGTGCACGGTCCGCCGTCCGGCCTGTTCCAGCATGTGCCGGACCAGAACCCCGGCGATCATCTGGTCATCCTCAACGCAGTGCAGCCATAGCAGCAGCCCGTCACTGCCCTGTGCGCGGACCGCCCAGCCGATGCCCCCCACGACCTCGCCGCTGCGGTCGACCGCCACGTCCGTGCGCGGTTCCTCCAGCAGCGAGGCCGCCGCATCACCGGGACAGCACCCGGCCAGGACATGCCCGAGCATCGAGTCTGTCACCGCAGGCCGGCCGGGCAGCCGGTCGCTCTCGAAGAGCTCCAGCACCCGCTCCCGGTCCTGCGGCACATACGGCCGCACCGTCATGCTGGCCCCGGTCCCGACTCTCGTGGTCACTGACACTTACTGCTGCCCCCTGGGCTTGAAAACCGTCTACCGGCTCAGCTTCACCCAGGAGCAGCGTCGTGCCAGTGCACGCCACACCCTCAGAGCTTGGTGATCAAGGGTTGGCCGGTGCGAGTGGGGTCGCTCTGGCGGGTGATCGTTTTCTTGATGCGGGTGGTGGTCGGAGGGTCGGGAGAGGCATCGAGGGGGTTCCGGGAGCGATGCGGGAGGTCTCGATGGTGTCCGTGGTGTCGTTGATGACGGCGAAGGCCGAGTTGGCGCGGGGGAAGGCGACGGAGTGGCAGGTGTTGCTGGCCGAGGCTCAGGAGCAGGTTGACTTCTGGCTGGCAGAGGCCACGGCGGAGGAGGACGCGGTGCGCCGGCTGCGTCTGGCCCTGGAGGAACGGTCGGAACTGGTCGAGGCCGCGGCCTCGTTGAGCCCGGTGATCACGGATGTGGAGGAAGCCGCCGATGCGGTCGAGTCCGTGCCGGTCCGGGTGGGAGGTGCCAAGGCGGCGGGGAAGGGGCCGGCGGCGGGTGTGCCGGTGCCCTCGTGGGAGCCGGGTCTGGGAGAGGGCGTGCTCTCGGAGGTGTATCGGGCGGCGCTGGCCGTCGTGCGGGAGGCTCAGGGGCCGGTGCTGGCCCGGCAGGTGGCCGAGCGGCTGGGCTGGGAGTCGAGTCCGGCGCGTCAGCAGCGGGCACGGGATGTGTGTTCCCGCCTCGCGGTGCGGGGGTGGATCGTGAAGCGGGGTGACGGGAAGTGCACCAGGCTGCCCGGCTGACCTTCCGCGCCGCGGCGTCGGCGGGTCCGGCCAGGCGCCGGCTCATGTTGATGCCCACCGCGAGCAGGACGAACGCGGCGTGGTGGTCGGTGCGGCGTTCGTAGTCACGGACGCAGCGGCGCCGCCGGGTGATCCACGCGAGCGTGCGTTCCACGATCCACCGTTTCGCGATGACCTTGAAACCGTGGCCCTTGCGGCGGCCGGGGTGCTCGGGGATCTCCAGGTCGATACCGAGGGTCCGCAGGGTCCAGGGCACGAGTTCGCCGTCGTAGCCGTGGTCCGCCCAGACCTTGGTGACCTGCCGGAACAGCAGGGCCAGGCGGGCGAAGAGGGCCATCGCGGCGGTCCGGTCGTTCACATCGGCCGCGGTGACGGCCACCAGCAGGACCAGACCGAGAGTGTCGACGACGATGTGCCGCTTGCGGCCGTTGACCTGCTTACCGCCGTCGAAGCCCCGGCTCGCGGAGCCGACCGTCTCGGCTGCCTTGAGGGACTGCGCGTCGATGACCGCGGCCGCCGGCTGCTCGGAGCGTCCGGCACGACGGCGGATCTCCTTGACCAGCACGGTGTGGATCTGCGCGAACACGCCCTGGCGCACCCAGCGGCGGAAGAAGTCGAAGACCTTGCGCGGCGGCGGGAACGGCTCCGGCAGCGAACGCCACTTGCCTCCGTTGTCGGTGAGATAGCGCAGTGCGTCCAGCATGCTGCGGTGGCAGTACTCCTCGGGCCGGCCCCCGCGCCCGTCCATCCAGGGTGGCACCGGGATCGCGGTGCGGACCTGTCCCACTCGGCCTCGGTCATATCCGTCTCGAAGGTCCGCTCGCGCACCGGCGTGTCCGACGGCACATTCCCGAACCGGCACGGCAGACACCGACACGCACGGGTGGCGAAGTTGTCGGCAGGAACGGCGAGTTGGTAGAACTGCGGCACGGGGTCCTCCGGGGTTGTTTCGTCGCAACGAAAAACTCTCCAGAGGGCCCCTCTCTTCATGCCTCCTGGGCCCCGGAACTTCCCATTCGAACCGCTGGCCCCATCATCACCAGGCTCTCACATCACCCTGCGCAACTGTTTGTCAGGGCTGCTCGGCTGCTGCGGCCAGGGTGGGGGTGATGTGGAGGTGGGTGTCGAGGCGGGTGAGGGCAAGAAGTCTGGCGAAAGGGTGCGGGAGCGGGCCGGCCCGCCCCTTGCGGTCCAAGTCGCCCGAGATGGTCCGCCAGGAAATCTGGGCGCTGCTGACCACGCACTACGCGATCCGGAACCCAGGGCTGATTCAAAGTCGAGACGGGCGTGGCCGAATTCTGGTTCGCCCACGCGTTCGATAAGACATCACGGCAGGTCGTCGAGCGTCTCACGGGTCCGGTGCGCCTGATTGGCCGTCAGGCAACAGTTGTGCGGCTTCAGGATGCAAGCCCCTGACCAGCAACGATGTAGTCGATCATCGACTTTGAATTAGCCCAGTCGTCACACCGCCGCGACCTGCACACTCACGAGATCACCGCGACTATGCAATCGCCCTGCCTGAGTACCGGCCAGATTTGCGCTGAGGATTGCACTTACGCGCCAGTCTGGCCCTTCAGGTCCTTGCATCATGAGATGAATCAACCCACTCGCCAGCGGACCGCGTTACGGCCGCGTGGGCGGATCAGAACTCATCTGCATAGTTTTGCGAGGGAAATTATGGAATCCACCCCCACCGATGTCGAACGAAATTCGGCCTATGCGGGAACCTACATAGTGCACGGTCGGATAATCGGCCAACTTAGGGAGAGTTTTTATCAGGAAACTTTGTCTGCCGAAACCATCTGGAATAGAATTGAGGATGCATTTCTCACTAGGCCGCAAAAGACGGAAGTCGTGGCTTTCCTGGCGGCGCTGAGTGAGGTCCACTGGAAAGACTGCTGGCGCCCCGGGTATGAGAATACAGCCATCCTCACGCCGGCCCTGGTGCAGATGCTGGAGGAAAACACATACCAGGCAAAAGAAATCGTCGATAACTCAAATTACGGTGACGCCTGGGGGACCGAGAGGCCGGAGGTGAAAACAGCTGACTTTAAGTGGGTTACGGAGAGGCAGCGGAAACTATTGAGAAGCATCTATGTAAATGAAGATGAAGCGGTTTCGCTGTATCGAATCTTGGGGGAAGTTCTTCCGTGGTGGCAGTATCATCCTGCAGAGGAGCTCAGTGAGTGGCTGACGTCCTACCTTCGGTCACTTAAACTGGCTACCGGGAAAGGTGCGATGGAACACATGAGTCCTGACGTATTTGTCAAGAGTGAAACCATCAAGCCGGTAGATGGTAGGACCTATGAGGCGGTCGCTGAAGACGGATTCCAGGCCTTCATCAAAAGCCGCCAGAAGCCCGCCCCCAAGGCTCGTTGGCGCAAGCCGCTGAACGGTTCCGACAATCCCGACCTTTCACCTGAGCAAGTGGTCATTATCGACGGCCTCAGGAACTCGGCTGCGAATATGGCAGAGAACGCAATGGCGGCCGTGCAGGCCATTGTTGACGCAGGGAAGGCGAGTTGGCAGTACGAAACATATTTCGGAAAATACAATCGACAGGCAGCGGAAGCGATAGTTGAGACCTATAAGGTTGCGGCTAACGGTATCCTCGATTTTAAGATTGTAAATTACGATAGAAACCATCCCCTGAAGCCAGGGCCTGAGGTCACTGACTCCATCAGGGCGTTCACCAGTGGCTCAAGCAATCCGATTGTGCTCACTGGTGCGTTCTGGAAAGCCAGCGACGCCCAGAAGGCGGCAGACCTGCTTCACGAGATAACGCGCGCACTAGCCGGAACCGACGTTGGTTCAGGAAGTGGTGTCGAGGCTGCGATAAAGTGGGCTGACCGGGGCTCGGGTTTCGCCTCTAAGTGTGCGTACAATTACGAATATTTTGCCAGAGCAGTCCGTAACGAAGGGGCTGCAGCGCCAGGGGTCGGAGCCCCGCAGCTGGAAGCCAGGGAGCTAAAGGGCGCAAAGGCGGATCTAGTAGAGGCCGGCAAAACGAAAGCATTGGCGTATTACCAGGCGGCGCTGCGGGTTCTGGGGAGTGTGAGGCCAAACGACGCAGCCAATGCCAGCACGAAGATGGTGAGGAAATGGTTTGGTGATATAGGGGTAGATGAGAGGGGTGAGCTTGCAGGCTACTACAAGAAAATGATAGAAGAAATCCCTCATGCTAAGGTGCTGCGTTACGTCAAGGGCGGCGCCGACGTTCTGACTCGGACAACTATTGCCCAGACCTATCCGGGAGAGCGCATCCTCGTCACGGGCAAGTTCTTCGATATCGCCGACCCGGGATATGCTCATCGGATCATCATGCATGAGGGGACGCATTATATTGACGCGGCAATCGTCGACTATGGTCTTGCAAATCCCCCTGAGGCGGCAGTTCTGGAGCTGGCCGGAATGAAAAACTGTTTGACTTCGGCTTACACGCTTCAGTACTTTGCCGAAGCTGCCGCTGGCGATCGGTAATTCCACGCCGGCCAGGGGGCTGTCGATTAATAACTCATGGATCTTGGTGGGTGTCATGGGGCTGTGAGGTTGTGTCCGGCGATCTGAGCGAGTTGCTGAGCTGAGGTCACGGTGAGAGGGCCGGTGGGAACGGTGTGGCTGAGTGCGGCGAGGACGGGGGTGGTTTCCCGGAGGGTCGCGCCGATCCTGTTCTTGGTCAGGCCGGTCGCCTCGGCGAGCGGGGCCTGGGCCATGGTCCAGCGCTTGGCGAGAAGAAATACGGTGAGGTGGTCGGCGGCGGAGAGTCGTCGGCCGCCTGCGCCAGGGCCGCCGTCGGGGCGTTTGCCGGGCAGCAGGATGGGCGGGTGTTCGTCGCACCAGGTGCGGTAGCGGGTGACGAGGTCGTCGAAGGCGGCGGGTTCCAGGCCGGTGAGGCTGGGATGCCGGAGCCAGGCGGGAAGCTTGTCGCCGGCGGGGAATCGGCCGAAAGCCCGGTCACGGGGCTGCTGAATGAACGGTGCCAGAGGTTCGGGGCGCAGGGTGTAGTTCCAAGTGCCGTGCCACTCGTGCGGGGTGAGCGGAAGCCGCTCCATGATGTCGTCGGGAACGGTGACGCCGGTGGGGTAGGCGTCGGGGTCGAGTTCGGCGTGGACGGTGAGCCCGGTGCGGGTGCGGGTGGCGCCGATGGTGTTGACGACGACTTCGTGGCTGGTCAGGGGCCTGCCGCGCCAGTTGATGCTGATCTGGGAGAACAGCCGGTGCTCTATCTTGTTCCACTTCGAAGTGCCCGGAGGGAAATGGCACACCGACACTGACAGGCCCGTGGCCAGGGCGAATTCGGCGAGGTGTCGCTTCCAGGCGCGGACCCGGTATCCGTTGGAGCCGCCCGCGTCGGCGGTGATCAGTAGACGGGACGCGTCCGGGTAGCGGTGCCGTCCCTCACCGTCCCACCAGCGACGCAGGGTGGCCACGGCGAACGCCGCGGTATCGCCGTCGCAGCCCACTGAGACCCAGCCGGCGTCCGTGCCGATGTCGTAGATCCCGTATGGCACGGCCTTGAGCGCGCCCTTCTCCGGGAAGTCGTGAGCGCGGACCTCGACCGGCTGCCCGGCCCGGTGCCACTCCCGCCCGCCGACCGCGTACCGGCCCAGGGTCTCCTTCTTCTTGGCATCCACGCTGATCACCGGCTGTCCGTCCGCAAGATGTGCGGTGGCCTGCTCGTTGATATAGCGGAACTGGGCGTCGCGGTCCGGGTGCCGGGCGCCCTCGGTCGTCCGGGAGGTGCCCTGCAGGGAGAAACCCTCGGACCTCAGCAGCCCGGCCACCGTGTCATGGCCGACCCAGTGGCCCTGCCGCGACAGCTCGGCGGCCAGGGCCCGGGTGGACTTCACCGTCCACCGCAGCGGCGACTGCGGATCCCCCCGCTCTTCCGGCTCGACCAGCGCCAGCAAAGCCGGTACCAGGTCAGGATCGATGTCCCTCAGCCGCTTCCGTCCCGCACCCGCCGCCCGAACCCGACCATCGGGCACCGCACCCTGTACCAGCTCCCGCAGCCCGCGCGACACCGTGGACTCCGCCACCCCCGCAGCACCAGCCACCAGCCGAATCCCGCCGTGCCCCCGCACACGGGCGACAGCGCCCAGCACCAACCGCTGCTGACGCTCATCCAGACACGGCAACAACAACGCCAACGTCTCCGCCAGCTCCGACTCGATTCCCTCCGCCACACCGGAATCCTACGGGGCAACCAGCCCCAGAAACCGAGGAGTTATTAAACGACAGCCCCCAGGGGGCTGTCGATTAATAACTCATGGATCTTGGTGGGTGTCATGGGGCTGTGAGGTTGTGTCCGGCGATCTGAGCGAGTTGCTGAGCTGAGGTCACGGTGAGAGGGCCGGTGGGAACGGTGTGGCTGAGTGCGGCGAGGACGGGGGTGGTTTCCCGGAGGGTCGCGCCGATCCTGTTCTTGGTCAGGCCGGTCGCCTCGGCGAGCGGGGCCTGGGCCATGGTCCAGCGCTTGGCGAGAAGAAATACGGTGAGGTGGTCGGCGGCGGAGAGTCGTCGGCCGCCTGCGCCAGGGCCGCCGTCGGGGCGTTTGCCGGGCAGCAGGATGGGCGGGTGTTCGTCGCACCAGGTGCGGTAGCGGGTGACGAGGTCGTCGAAGGCGGCGGGTTCCAGGCCGGTGAGGCTGGGATGCCGGAGCCAGGCGGGAAGCTTGTCGCCGGCGGGGAATCGGCCGAAAGCCCGGTCACGGGGCTGCTGAATGAACGGTGCCAGAGGTTCGGGGCGCAGGGTGTAGTTCCAAGTGCCGTGCCACTCGTGCGGGGTGAGCGGAAGCCGCTCCATGATGTCGTCGGGAACGGTGACGCCGGTGGGGTAGGCGTCGGGGTCGAGTTCGGCGTGGACGGTGAGCCCGGTGCGGGTGCGGGTGGCGCCGATGGTGTTGACGACGACTTCGTGGCTGGTCAGGGGCCTGCCGCGCCAGTTGATGCTGATCTGGGAGAACAGCCGGTGCTCTATCTTGTTCCACTTCGAAGTGCCCGGAGGGAAATGGCACACCGACACTGACAGGCCCGTGGCCAGGGCGAATTCGGCGAGGTGTCGCTTCCAGGCGCGGACCCGGTATCCGTTGGAGCCGCCCGCGTCGGCGGTGATCAGTAGACGGGACGCGTCCGGGTAGCGGTGCCGTCCCTCACCGTCCCACCAGCGACGCAGGGTGGCCACGGCGAACGCCGCGGTATCGCCGTCGCAGCCCACTGAGACCCAGCCGGCGTCCGTGCCGATGTCGTAGATCCCGTATGGCACGGCCTTGAGCGCGCCCTTCTCCGGGAAGTCGTGAGCGCGGACCTCGACCGGCTGCCCGGCCCGGTGCCACTCCCGCCCGCCGACCGCGTACCGGCCCAGGGTCTCCTTCTTCTTGGCATCCACGCTGATCACCGGCTGTCCGTCCGCAAGATGTGCGGTGGCCTGCTCGTTGATATAGCGGAACTGGGCGTCGCGGTCCGGGTGCCGGGCGCCCTCGGTCGTCCGGGAGGTGCCCTGCAGGGAGAAACCCTCGGACCTCAGCAGCCCGGCCACCGTGTCATGGCCGACCCAGTGGCCCTGCCGCGACAGCTCGGCGGCCAGGGCCCGGGTGGACTTCACCGTCCACCGCAGCGGCGACTGCGGATCCCCCCGCTCTTCCGGCTCGACCAGCGCCAGCAAAGCCGGTACCAGGTCAGGATCGATGTCCCTCAGCCGCTTCCGTCCCGCACCCGCCGCCCGAACCCGACCATCGGGCACCGCACCCTGTACCAGCTCCCGCAGCCCGCGCGACACCGTGGACTCCGCCACCCCCGCAGCACCAGCCACCAGCCGAATCCCGCCGTGCCCCCGCACACGGGCGACAGCGCCCAGCACCAACCGCTGCTGACGCTCATCCAGACACGGCAACAACAACGCCAACGTCTCCGCCAGCTCCGACTCGATTCCCTCCGCCACACCGGAATCCTACGGGGCAACCAGCCCCAGAAACCGAGGAGTTATTAAACGACAGCCCCCAGGGCTTCGGCGTAGTCGCGGCTTGAGTGGGTTTTCCTAATGTGTGCCGGCGGTGGCCCGGACGCAGGACAGGCACGAGCTTCCAAGATCATGTGGGTGTCGAGTCCAGTGACCCCTGCGGAAGTCCGTGCCTGCCGCAGTATCCTCTCCGATCCGCGCAAGCCCCGCGGTGTGCGCCACGGCCTGGTGTATGTGCTGGCGCTGGCCGCCTGCGCCGTGCTGACCGGCGCGACCTCGCTCCTGGCCATCAGCGAGTGGGCTGCCGATGCGTCATTGGCGGTCCTGCACCGCATCGGCGCCCGTCGCTGCCCGTTGACCGGCATCCGGTTGCTGGCCGCACGCTGGGGTGGGTGCGGACGCTCGCGCGGTGGTTCGGCACGTCCGGCAAGGTCGCGCCGTCTGCCGTGAGCTCGGTGGCCTGGAGCCCGATCAGACGGACGTTCCAGTTGCAGCCTGACCAAACCCATAGGGGCCCACGTCGTCCACCGATCGGCGGACACCTGCCGCGCGTCTATGTTTACTCGCCTGCGGTCGACGATAAATGGGATCTATAAATGCGTAAACTTACTAAACTGTTCACTTTGGCGGCCTCAACTTTCATGCTTGCTGTCACACCTGCGCTTGCCCACGCGGCCGCCCCCCCCCGCAACGCCCCACGGGCATGAGGCGAAGGAGTCCCGGAGTAGGGTTCAAGCACTTTTCAATTACGGCGTAACCATACGAAATAATTCGAATCAGCCGCTCACGATTCTGTCGGCGAGGCGCTCTGAAAGCGGAGAATGGGGAGACAAGCCACCCAAGGTGGGCACCGTCACCCTCCGAATGGTGAATACTATTACAACGTCGATTATTATGTTTTCGCAGGCGATAACGTCACAGAAGTATCCGCAAAGATTGGATCGTCACCTAGCGATCGGATCGTCTTCGAATCTCGGGGCGTCTTCGGGAACGGGTGGGGTTTTACCAATTCGAGAATTTCTGGGGAAAATGGGCCAAAATATCGATGCGTAGATAAAGAACTTGGCTCGCAGAGGACGTTCACTTTCTCTAATAAATAGCGGACTTAGAGGCCGCTCGACGACCCAGCGGTGGATTCCGAGTCCTGATCCGTGTGGGACGCCGCGGCGGGCGATCGCGGGCTTGATCCCCAGCGCCCAGGCCAGGCGGCGGTATTGGTCGTGGTCGTAGCCGCGGTCGCCGAGGAGGCTGTCGGGGCGGTTGCGGGGCCGTCCGACCAGGCGGGCGACGGACGGGATCTTCTTCGGCAGGGGTATCAGTTGGGTGACGTCGTTGCGGTTGCCCCCGGTCAGCGAGACGGCGAGCGGGATGCCCTGGCCGTCGGCGATGAGGTGGTGCTTGCTGCCCGGACGTTCGCGATCGACCGGGCCGGGCCCGCTTTTGGGCCGCGCCGGGCGGCCCTGACGTGGAGGAGTCGATCACCGCACGCGACCAGTCCACCTGCTTCGCGACCCGCAGCTTCTTCAGCGGCACCACAGGCAGTTGATCCCACAGGCCGGCGTCGTTCCAGGCGGTCAGGCGCCGCCGGCAGGTCGTGCCGGAGCCGAAGCCCAGCTCCTGTGGCGGGTACTCCCACTGGATCCCGGTGTGCAGTACGAACAGGATCCCGCGCAGTGCCTGCCGGTCGGGCACCCGAGGACGCCCCTGTGCCTGTTTCGGCGCCGGCTCGGGCAGCAACGGCTTCATGAGCGGCCACAGTTCATCTGACGCGATCCACGGTCGCGGCTGACGTTTTCCCCACGGTCAGACCAACGACCAGCCGGACCGAAAGTCACATGATCAACAGCTTCTGTTAGGGCCTCTAAGGCCGTGTCCAATGTGGTGAGGCGGGCGAGCCGTTTGTAGCAGCAGATGGCTGCGGCGAGGCCCAGAAAGGCCAGGTAGTTGCGGGGGTGGCGTTCGTAGCGGTGGTTGAGGCGGCGGTAGCCGGTCAGCCACGACATGGTCCGCTCGATCACCCACCGGCGCCGGCCGAGTCGTTCCGATGACTCGACGCCCTTGCGTGCGATACGGACCCCGATCCGTTTCCCGCGTAACTATTTTCGCAGGTGGGGAATGTCGTAGGCCTTGTCGGCGTGGAGGCGCCGGGGCTTGAAGTAGCGGCCACGGTGGGGGTCGTGTCTCGTTTGGTGGCCCGTGATCATGGGCTTGAGCGCGAGGCTGTCGTGGGTGTTGGCGGCGCTGATGCCGACGAGGAGGGGCAGTCCGTTCGCATCCGACAGGACGTGCATCTTGGAGCCCGGCTTGCCCCGGTCCACGGGGCTCGGACCTGTGAGTTCGCCCCCTTTTTTAGCGCGGACGTGGGCGGAGTCCAGGACTGCGCGGGAGAGGTCGAGGAGGCCGGCGTCGTCGAGGCGGTGCAGGATCTCCTCGTGTAGCCGGCCCCAGACTCCGGCTCTCGACCAGATCAGGAACCTGCGGTGGGCGGTCGACTTCGATATCCCGAAGCGCGGCGGCAGTGACCGCCAAGCGCATCCGCTGACCAGCACGTAGATGATCGCTGCGAACAGCGTCTCATCAGGCGTATCCGCAGTTCCGCCACCCTGCGCCCGCACCTTCGAGGGCGGGATCAGCGGCTCCGCGATATCCCACAGCCCGTCCGGAACAATCCAACTCCAAGTACCCCGCCCCATGCAAAGCTCAACGACGCCTCACCACATAGGACACGGTCTAAGGAGTCATCTCATTTGGTGAGTCGGCGGTAGCAGATGAGGATGCTGGCGAAGGCGAGGGAATGCTCTGCTTTGCGTTCGTAGCGGCGGTGTAGGCGGCGGCTGCCGGAGAGCCAGGCGATGGTGCGCTCGTCGGTCCAGGGGTGGCTGCCCGGCCGCTGCGAGGATTCAACGCCTCGGCGGGCAATGCGGGTGCGTGATTCCGCGTTCACGTAACCATCGCCGCGGGTGGGCGTAGTCGTAGGTCTTGTCCGCGTGAAGCTTGCCGGGTCGGCGTGGTCGGCGTCCGCTGCGGGATCGGATGGGCGGTATGCCGCGGACGAGGGGCTCAAGGGCCTGGCTGTCGTGCAGGGTGGCGCCCGAGATGCCGACGGACAGGGGGCAGACCGGTCCGCTCGGTGGTTGAGTGGATCTTCGATCCGAACTTGCCCCGGTCGACAGGATTCGGACCTGTCAGGTCCCCTTTTTCAGGGTCCGCATGTTCATGGAGTCGATCGCGCAGCGAGACCAGTCCAACTCGCCGCGGGTGCCGAGTTCGTCGAGGACCAGGCGGTGGATCTTGGCCCACACCCGTGCTTTGCTCCACTCGGTGAACCGCCGGTGAGCTGTCGCCCCCGACGGCCCGAACGATGCCGAAGGCAGCTGCTGCCAGGTACAACCCGACGTCGCCACGAACACGATCGCGGCAAGCACCTCCCGGTCGCCGTGCCGGCGCCGACCACCGCCCTGCGGCCGCGACGGCGCCTGCGGCACCACGCGCTGAAACAGCTCCCACAACTCGTCCGGCACCAGCCGTTCGGCGATCCCCACCATGGCCGACAGTCCACCGCGAAGCCCCAATGAGATGACTTCTTAGGGGCAAGGGAGGTGCCGCGAGCCTAGAAGTGGAGGAAATCTCCATAACTCGCCCCGGCCATGAGCCGGGCCAGTTCATCGCCCACGTGGAACCTCTCGCCTCTGAGGAGGTTCCCTTCCCTGGTAAGGACGACCGTGATGCGGTACACCTGCGCGTCATGTGGCGCTTTCAGTCGCAGATCGTACTCCAGGCAGGCACTGTACGAATCCCAGCACTCGTTCACGGGCGTGTGTGATTCGATCAGCGGGAAGAAGTTGTCGAAGTGCTCTTGGTAGAACCGTTCGACCTTTTCCCTGCCTTCAAGCCTCAAGCGGGCCGGATGGAACTCGTAGACGGGATGCTCGACCAGGGTGTTCAACGTGCCGTGCAGATCGAGGCGCGTCTCGCAGTCGGAATGTTTCCCTACGAGTTGACGCATCTCACTGGCGGACATCGGGCTGGCCTCTTTTCTTGGGGAATGGGCGCACAGCTGATGGCGAATGCTGACGGTACTCAGCACTCTAAGGCTCACGGCGGGAAGAGCGGGCTGCGGCACGGGTGGAGTCGCCGCGGGACATGAGTGGCGCCACGAGGTGTGGGGCTCCGGCGACTCATCGCGCCCGACCGCGGCCTGGAGGGGTGGCGATGGACGAGCGGCAGGCCCGGCTGCCGCGCGCCCCGCACACCACCCCCGACAGGGACTAGTACGTAAGGCCATGCGATCGGTCAATGTCGCTACGTCCAGGGGGAGTTGCAGTCTCTCAACGGGTCCCGCCGGCCGGTTGTGACGGGTTCGCACGCCAAGCCGGTGAATCCCAGCAAGCATCCTCTCCCATCCACGGAGCACCCATGAGACGCAGGATCGCTGTATCGGCACTCACCGCCCTGTCCTTCATGTCGTCCGCCGGCGTGACCAGCGCCGCCGCCGCCGCTGCCCCGCCCCCCCGCTACTGCCACTACAACGGTGTCCTGCAGTGCGCCGACACCTTCCGGGGGCTCGTCAGCATCGCGACCTTCGGCCGGGTGACGGACGGGCCGCTCACGCCCCCGGGTAGCTGGCAGACGGCACAGGCGCTCGGGCTGCGCATGGAAGCGGCGAACCCGTACCTCTCGTCCATGCACTTCTCCAACCCCGACTGGACGGGGAACGCGCTGTCCATCGCGGCCAACGGCTGCAAGGGCGGTATGAACCGCCCGGGGGTCATGAACCTGAACGTGATCGACCCCAGCTTCGACAACCGGGTCAACTCGGAGTTCGGCATGAACGGATGCCAGGTCAGCCCCGCTCAGCACCCCAACCACACCGGCAGTACCGGGGACGCCCGCCCGATCGGCTGGCACAACCCCGGTACGAGCCTCTACAACGAGATCACGTCGGTCTACTACTATCCGACACCCACCAGGGAGGAGGCCGTGAAGGCATGCGCCTCCGGCGCCGCGGACTGCACGCTCAAGAACTACCGGACCTCGCTCGTGTCCGGAGACTCGGACCCGGTCGCCTTCAGCACCAACTGCACGTCCGTCCCGCAGAACAGGGCCCTGTGGTGGGAGACGAGCGTCGCCAACGAGACCTCGTTCACCACCGAGTACGGACAGAAGCTCATTCTCGGGCTGGAGTTCGGCGACCTCAAAACCGGCATCGAGCTCGCGTTCTCGCAGACCTACGGCCACGCGACCACCAACACGACCACATTCAAGCAGCAGGACTCGGTGACCATCCCCGGCAAGTACCGGAGCGTCCTCTACAAGACGCCGACCTTCCAGGTGCTCACCGGCACCGCCACGGCCCGCATCAAGGACGGCGGAGTGCTGGTGGACGTGCCCTGGTCGGTCAAGCAGGCCGTGAGTGACGGATCGGACGGACTGACGTGGGACGAGATCCCATTGACCGCGGCGGAACTCCGTGACCCCAAGCTCTGCCCGCTCTCGGGCGGCGTGACCCGGTCGCTCTGAGCCCCAGCCCCACCGAGCCGGGCGCCGCGGTGACAGGCCATGCGGCGCCCGGCCCCTCCCCGCCAGAATGCAGGCGGAAAGCCGGGCCGGCAGGCCCCCCCCGGGCGTGCCCCGGCCGCGCCCCGGCCGGAGGTGCCCACCTGCCGGGGCGCGACTACGGTGGGAGTACGTGGAACACCCGCATCCCGGGCCACGCCGCCGGTCGGCTGCGATCACCCGAGCGGGAAGGAGAGCAGGATGGCCGCGATACCCGCCCGCTCCGGGACAGGCGCCTCGCCGCCGGTGACCCGGTGGAACCCGGACAGTCAGGAATGGGAGACGACGGCCCGGGGCCACGAGGTCCTCGCCGATCCCAGGTTGTCCAAAGGCACGGCGTTCACCGCCGCCGAGCGTGCGGCCCTGGGGTTGACCGGGCTGCTGCCGCCGGCCGTGCTCACGCTCGACGAGCAGGTGCTGCGCGCCTACGGGCAGTTCGGGGAACTGCCCGACGACATCAACAAGAACGCCTACCTGACTGCCCTGCAGGATCGCAACGAGGTCCTGTTCCACCGGCTGCTGCTCGACCACCTCGCGGAGATGCTGCCGATCGTGTACACCCCCACGGTCGGCCTGGCCATCGAGCACTACAGCCATGAATACCGCACGCCACGCGGTGTGTACCTCAGCGTGGACGCCCCCGAGGACGTCGAACGCGCGCTGGCCGCCTGCGGGCGAGGTCCGGACGAGATCGACCTGATCGTCGCCACCGACGCGCAGGCGATCCTGGGCATCGGCGACTGGGGCGTGGGCGGGATCGACATCGCGGTCGGCAAGCTCACCGTGTACACGGCCGCGGCGGGCATCGACCCGGCCCGCACACTCGCCGTGATGCTCGACGTGGGCACCGACCGGCGCGAACTGCTGGACGACCCCCTTTACCTCGGCAACCGCCACCCGCGCGAGACGGCCGACGCCTACGACGCCTTCATCGACCGCTACGTCACGGCGGCCGGAACCCTCTTCCCCAACGCGCTGCTGCATTGGGAGGACTTCGCGGCCCCCACCGCCCGCCGTATCCTCGACCGGTACCGCGCATCGCTCTTCACCTTCAACGACGACATGCAGGGTACCGGCGCAGTCAACCTGGCCGCCGTTCTCGCCGGAGCAAGGGCCTCCGGTACCCCCCTCGTCGAGCAGCGCATCGTCATCTTCGGCTCCGGCACCGCCGGCATAGGCATCGCCGACCAGCTGTGCGCCGCCATGACGGCCGGAGGCCTCGATACGGACGCCGCGCAGGCCCGCTTCTGGTGCCTGGACCGCCCGGGGCTGCTCACGACCGCCGTCGCGGACCTGCGGGACTTCCAGCTCCCCTACGCCCGTCCGGCCGGTGAGGTGGAGCATTGGGAGGGCGCCGGCACCCCGGCGGGCATCCCGCTCGCCGAGGTGGTCCGCCAGGTCCACCCGACGATCCTGATCGGTACCTCGGCCCAGACCGGCGCCTTCACCGAGCAGATCGTCCGGGAGATGGCCGCTCACGTCGACCGCCCGGTGATCCTGCCCATGTCCAACCCGACCTCCCTGAGCGAGGCCACACCTCAGGAACTGATCACCTGGACGGACGGCAGGGCCCTGGTAGCCTCGGGGAGCCCGTTCGGCCCCGTTACGCACCAGGGCGTCACCTACGCCATCGGGCAGGCCAACAACGCCCTCGTCTTCCCCGGTCTCGGGCTGGGCGCGTTCGTCGCCGGAGCGAACCGGATCACGGACGGCATGATCGCCGCGGCGGCCAGGGCGGTCGCCACGCGCACCGACACCTCCGGCCGCGGCGCCCCCCTCCTGCCACTGGTCGACGACCTGCGCGCCACTTCCGAAGAGGTCGCGCTCGCGGTCGCCTCAGCCGCAGCCGAGGATGGTGTAGCCAGGCACACGACAGTCACGCGCGCGGACGTGAAGCGGGCGATGTGGTGGCCGCACTACCACCCGGTCCGCGCCATGTAGCGCCCGGCGCCGCGGAGCTGTCGCGCCCGCACGCCTGGCATGGCGGCCGGTCTTCAGGGTGGTGACAGAGCAGCGGGGCGCAGATGGTTCAAATGGTTGATTCTGGCTGTGCTTTGGTGACTCGCCGGGGTTTCAAAGCGTCACGACCCCGGCAAAGCCGCATCCTGAACGTCCTGAGTACTCACCAGAGCGGATCAAGTGATGACTGCCAAAACCAAGGCCGCCTCCGTGATGGCAGCCGCGTTCATTGCGTGCTGCGCATCCTTCAACGTTGCCGTGGCAGCAGAGGGCGGCGGTATCCCGAGGACGTGCAACGACGTGGCGTTCCCTGTCAGCGGAGACCCGTCCAGCGCCGTCCTCAACTGTCAGAACGGGCAGGGGAACACCCAGTACAACTACTCGCCCTCAGTCGACCTGCTGGGGATCCTCACGCTGCCGTCCGGACAGGCGGGCCCGGCGGGTCCCGCCGGCCCTGCGGGTGCTCCGGGTGCTCCGGGTGCTGATGGGGCGGCCGGGCCGGCTGGTCCCGCGGGTGCTCCGGGTGCCGATGGGGCGGCCGGGCCGGCTGGTCCCGCGGGTGCTCCGGGTGCTGATGGGGCTGCTGGCGCGGTCGGTCCCGCAGGACCCCAAGGGGTTCCTGGCCCGGCCGGGCCCATGGGAATGCCGGGGCCGCAGGGGCCGCAGGGGCCGCAGGGGCCGCAAGGGCCTCCCGGCGAGTGCACGGGGTTCTTCTGCCCGTAGGCTCAGTCCCTTGGATCGGGCGGAGGAGCCCTGGGTTCCTCCGCCCGATCCAAGCAGAGCGGGATCACCGACGTTGGGACGGGGTGTCGGACGGTCACCCGCCCATCGAGATGATGACCTTGCCCTTGGCGTGACCCGAAGCGCTGCGGATGAGGGCCTGGGGGGCGTCCTCCAGGGGGAAGACGCGGTCGGTGCGGGAGCGAAGCCCACCCGTGTCGACCAGCGCCGCTATCCGGGCCAGCTGTGCGCCGTCCGGCCGCATGAAGAACGGCCGGACGGTCACGTCATGCAGCTTCGCCTTCTGCTCGGCATCCGGGACGCCGAGGACCGACACCAAGGTGCCCCCGCGCCTGAGGACGGAGAGCGAGCGGTCCTGTGTCTGCCCGCCGACCGTGTCGAACACGACGTCGTATGCCTCTGCGGCGTCCTCGAAGGACTGAGTGCGGTAGTCGATGACCTGCTCCGCGCCCAGGTCGCGGACCCAGTCCGCGTCCTCCGCTCCCGCCGTCGCCGTGACGTGCAGCCCCAGGTGCCGGGCGATCTGCACCACCGCGGCACCGACCGCCCCGGCCCCGCCGTGGACCAGCAGCCGCTGCCCCGCCTCCACCCGGGCCTGCTCGACCAGGCCCTGCCATGCCGTGAGCGCCACCAGCGGGATGCCGGCGGCCTCGGCGAAGCTCACTGAGGCCGGCATCCGCGCGGCCAGCGCGGCATCGACCACGGCGACGGTGGCGAAGGTGCCGGTACGGTCCGGGGCCACACGGAAGAAGACCTGGTCACCGACCGAGAAGCCGGTGACGTCAGCACCGACGGCAGTGACCACGCCCGCGCCGTCGCTGCCCAGCCGCAGGGGGAAGGCTTCGTCGGGCAGGACCCGCAGCGCCCCGGCCACGATCAGCCAGTCGATGGGGTTCACGCTGGCCGCACGCATCTCCACCCGCAGGTCGGAGGGGCGCAGCGGGGGTTCGTCCACGGTAGCCAAACCGACGACTTCTTCGATCTTTCCGTGGGACTTCGATACAACAGCACGCACGACGGCTCTTCTTCTCTCCTCGAGGGGTGGGCGCCCGTCACGCTAACCGCGCAGAGCCGGGGCGTGCTCATGCGAAAGCACCCTCGTGGGGAGGAGCCGGCGGGGGGATTGCCCTGCGGCTGTGGGTGTGCAGCACCCCGTTCTCGCCCTTGTGCGCTCCGGAATCCAAGACCGCCCCAGGCCGCCGCCCGCCGGGATGTCGGCCGGTGCGAAACGCCGTAATGTGAGGGGATGACCCGTGATCCGCACGGCACTGTCGGGGACCCTGGGGATGCGCCGCAGATCCCACCCGGGGACAGAGGCACGATGACCTTGAGATTCCTGGCCGAACCGAGCTCGGTGAACTTCGGTGGGAAGGTGCACGGCGGTGCGTTGATGAAGTGGATCGACGCCGCCGGATACGCGTGTGCGGCGGCGTGGTCCCGTCACTACTGCGTCACTGTCAGCGTGGGCAACATCCAGTTCCGCAAACCCGTCCGGGTGGGCAACCTGGTCGAGATCCAGGCACGCATCGCGGCGACCGGCCGCTCCAGCATGCACATCCACGTGACGGTGGCGGCCGGCGACCCCCGTGCGGACGCCTTGGAGCGCACCACCGACTGCCTCATCGTCTTCGTCGCCGTGGACGGGGACGGGGCCCCCGTCCCCGTCCCGCCGTTCGAGCCACGGACCGCACACGAGCACCGGCTCGCCAGGTACGCCACCGACCTCAAGCAGGCCCACCAGGCCCTGGAGGCGATCAAACCCTGAGGGGGCTGCGGCGGGCCCTGGGGCTCCCGGCGGTCCGGGAGGTCCCGGCTGGCCGGGCGGGCTGTCAGGAAACGGAGGTCCACCGGGGTGGTGCAGCTGCTACGGGGGCTGCGAACCCGGCGGCCGTGAGGGTCAGGGAGACAGCGGCTCCGGTGACCCAACCGGTCCGCCGTGGCGAACCGCTGCACCACATTCTTGCTGTGCTGTCAGATGGCATGTACTCGGCTCCCGATCGTTGTCCGTTCGAAGGGCTCCGGGGTCCCTGTGCGGTCCCCGGCCCCCGGGCGTCGCCGTAGGGCTGTCACGGCGCGGCGCAGAGGGCATACGGGGTGAGGGTGATGTCGTCACGCGTCCAGCCCACACTTTCCGGAGTGCCGGTCCCCGTGGGGACTTCGGCTACCACGGTGTTGGTGAGGGCGTCGATCGTCGAAACCATCTACGAGTCCCGCTCCGTCACGTAGACGAGCTTCCCGTTCCGAGATGCGGCCACCTGGACGGGACCGCTACCCGGCCCGGTGTCGATGCTCGCTACGAGGGCGTTGGTGGCTGTGTCGAACACCCGCACCTTGCCCGGGCCCGTGTTGGCGACGTAGGTGTACGTGTCGGCGGTTCGTGGCGCGAGTACCGCCATGGTGACCAGGATGAGGGGCCTCGCGTTTTTCGGACAGGGATCTGACCGTTCATTTCACGCGGCTATTCGCAACCTTGCATACTCGGCGTGGACTTCCTGCGGAGGCCGGTAACCGACAGCCGAGTGAAGGCGTTTGCGATTGTACCAGAATTCGATGTAGCGAGTGATGTCCTGCCGGGCGGCCTCGAGGGTCAGGTAAGTCACACGTGAGACACGCTCGTTCTTCAGAGTTCCGAAGAACGATTCGGCCATCGCGTTGTCGAAACAGATCCCGGTGCGCCCAGACGATCTGCGGAGGCCGAGCCGGTTCAGCGCCTTCCCGAACTCGGCTGACATATAGTTACTTCCGCGATCGGAGTGAAAAATTGCCCCCTTGGTGAGCTTCCTGTTGCGGGCTGCGTTGCGTATGGCCCGGGATATCAAAGGCGTCTGGTAGTGGTCGTCCATCGCATACCCGATGACTTCCTTCGTGCAGCAGTCGATGACCGTCGCGAGATAAAGCCAGCCCTCGCCAGTCGGAATGTAGGTTATGTCTCCGACGAGCTTTTCACCCGGGGTGTCGGCGGTGAAGTTCCGGCCGACGAGGTCGGGCACTGCGCCCGCCGCAGCCTGGGTCAGGCTGAACCGCTTCGGGCGGGGCTGGCAGGGCATCAGGCCCAGTTCACGCATGAGCTGGCGCACGAGCTCCAGGCCGGCGGCGTGCCCCCAGCGCGCCAGCTGGGCGCGGATGCGCCGGTATCCGTACGTACTGTCGGACACCTCGAAGGCTTTCTTGACGAGCAGTTTCAATTCCTCGCGCCGCTGAGCCGTCGCAGAATCAGGACGGCGTCGCCAGTCGTAGTAGCCGGACTTGGACACGTCGAGCCGCTCACACATGAACTCGACAGAAAATACGTACTCCGCGGTGTCGAGTCGCATCGTTTCGATGAACTCGTACTTGCGTGCTACCGGGGATCCTTCGCGAAGTACGCCGCGCATTTTTTCAGGAAGGCGTTCTCCATCTCGACTTCGCGAATGCGGCGTTCGAGTTCCTTCAACCGGGCGCGTTCACTCACCGTCAGCTCAGCGTCAGCGGCCGGCTCACGCCGTTTCTGGAACTTTTTCACCCAGCCCCGGAGTGTCTCCGGGTTCAATTCAAGCTCTCGGGCTGTCTCCGAGACGGTCTTGCTGGAGCGGAGCGCGATCTGGACTGCTTCCTCGCGGAACTCCGGGGTGTACTTGCTGGGCGGTGCCACTTCGTGCTTCCTCATTCCCTTGACAGGACAACCCTATTGGGCCCCTGTCCGAGAACTTCGGGGCACCTCAGGACCAGGGCCAGGACCAGGACCAGGACCAGGGCCAGGACCAGCCTGGCCCGGCTGCGGCCCACCCTCCCCGCAGGTCCACGTCAGTCGGAAGGAGGGCCGGGCAGCCTGCGGAGTTCGAGCAGGGCCACCGCGATCTTCACCGCGGTCGAAATCGTCAGGGCCTGGAGGAACGGCATGCCCATGAGCCACAAGGCCACCATCATGACGGTGAGCACCATGAATGCCGGGAGCAGATTGGTCCTCCTGAGCGCGGTCAGCAAGTGTCCGGCGGCTCTCCCCGGGCGCTGGTCCACCGTACCGACAGGGCGGGCGGCGACGTCTTCCTCTTCGGCTCGCGGCACGGGCTGTGGTCCTTCCTCGCGCTTGTCGTCTCTGGCGACGAGTCTCGGGTGAGACGGGGCGGGCTGCCACCGCTGCCGCCTGTCCTGCGTCCATTCGGGTGGTGGTGGCGGCGGCCCCCCCAGCTCTTCCGCTGATTGGTGGATGGGTGGGGGAGGAAGGCATGCGCACCATACGGCTATGAACGTGGACGCTCGACAGGTAGAAGCAGGAGCCGCCTTTCGGAGGCTGAAGTCCCAGATCGGGACCGCCTTGGCTGCCGCCGTGTGCACGGTGGCCGCGGCCTCGGCACTCGTGATGGCTTCCCACTCAGGCGGGCAGTCCCCGGACACGGCTGCCGCAACTGCGTGGCACGTCACCTCCACGGGGCACGTCACAGTTCTGGGTGATCGCTGACGCTCCCTGAGCAGAGGCCACTTTCTTTGAAGAGCCGGACACGTACTCCTGAGCCCTTCGGTAAGCCCGTGAAGCCTTCAGGCTCCGTCCTTCGATGCTCTCGGCACCCTCCTGAATCCGGCTACCCCGCCGGGTGCGGCCCGTCCGGGTCCGCCGGCGGGGCAGACAGCGGGGGCAGCGGTACGCACGCGTCCAGGATCTTGTGGAACGGCCTGCGCAGGGCCACGGCCATGGCCTGCGGGTCGGTCTCGCGGTACCGGTCGAGCAATCGGCGCGCAGCCGCAGCATCGGCGTCCGGCTCCCGCCCCCGCACCATGGACTCGATGGTGCGGGCGGTCGCCTCGACGATGGCGGGCAGCTCCTCCTTGGCCCGCAGCAGGACCGGGCTCGGCCCGTCGCGCGTGCTCAGCGCGTCGGCCTCCACCGCGAGGAGGTCCACGTAGGGCGCGGTCTGGGCCACGGTCCGCACCCGGCCCGCGAGGTGGGCGACCAGTTTCCTGTCACGCCTGTGCAGCGGGTTGAACCGCATCGCGTGCTGCGCCTGGTCCGACTGTTCGCGGCAGTGCCTGAGGCGCTCCGCCTCGTCCGCCACGAGCATGCGATTGGCGCGGGCCGCGGAGGGATCACCCAGAGCGCCCACACTGCTCCTGAGCGCCGCCGACAGGCGCGTGCTGCAGTCCCGCGCGATGGCCTCCAGCTCGCGGCGCGGGTGCGGAGGCCACAGCAGCGGCGCCAGCACGATGGTGGCCAGGCCTCCCAGCGCGGTCTCCCACACGCGCGCGATGCCGTAGGCGTCCGGAGCCGGATTGGAGAGCACGAGCAGGGAGGACAGGCCGACCTGCGGATTGAGTGCCGTCCCGGGCCCGACGTAGATGCCGATGAGCAGAGCCAGCCCCAGCACGAGGACGACGGCGGGCAGGGTCGGAGAGAGCAGGGTGACCAGGGACAGGCCCAGGGCGACCCCTGCCATCACGCCGCCGACGCGCATGACCACGGCGGTCATCGAGGAGAACGGGTCGCTGCGCAGCGCCATCAGCGGGGCCAGGGCGGCGTAGATGGGTGGGTTGTGGGCTCCCGCCCAGAGCGCCAGCTGCCATCCGATCGCCGCGATGAGCAGGATGCGCGCGGCGAAGGGACCCTGGTCGCGGAGCCGGTCGACGGCCCGTGAGTGCATGGAGGAAGGTGCTGGGGCGCCCATCCTGCCACCGTACGGCGCACCTGTGCCCGCCGCCGCTCGGGCCGCCCGGGGACTGCTGACCCGCACCGAGGTGCAGGCGGTCACTTCGCGACGCGGACAGCACCGTCGCGGACGGGGCTCTGGACACCAGCCGTCGACGCCGCGCCACAGCGGGGTTCGTCCTCAGGGCGGGATTCACCACTCGGGCCGGGAAGCGAGCTGTCGTTCTGGGGCTACGGCCCTGGCCGAAGGACTGGTCAGCCGACCGGGACGATGGTGACACCGGTCGCGACGGCTACGGCGAAGGGGAGCGCGTCCCTCTGCGCCCCGTTGAAGTGGAACTCCTTGGCGACGTGGTCCATGACCGGCTCAAGTGCCTTCTTGCCCTCGGGGGTGGAGAGGATGGGGCGTGCCTGTAGGGCGACCGGCCTCAGCCTGGCGTCGTTGGCGTTCCACCGGGCCTCGTAGGTGGTGCAAAGGGTTCGCAGGTCTTTGTGCGTTTCCCCCTTGGCGTTGAGGCTGGCCGACGGGGTGAACCCCCCCGGAAACCCGCCCAGCAGAGGCTTCTTGGGCGCTTGGAAGGGGAGGCAGACGTCGAGTGAGACCTTCTCGGCACTGAGGGTGACCAGGCGGTTCAGTATCCGACCGGTGCGCCTGTCCGTCAGCTGCGGCTGGGATGAGGGCTTTGAAGCTGATGCCGATGCTGCACCTGCTTGGACGGGTGCTGCGTGGCCTGCTGGTGCGCGTCCGTGGTGGGCAGGGGTTGCGGGGGGCGGGGCGCAGGCCAGGAGAGCGGCTACAGTGCCGGCGGTCACGGGGGCAACGGTGAAGAGTGTCACCAGGCGGCGGAGAGAAGCCATGAGAGTCCTCGCGGGAGAGCGGACGTGGAGGGTAGGTCGGAGGCACGCGGCATTGCACGTACTCTCCGCTCCATCCTGGCCCGGTCAGGCAGGCGGGTCGGCCCTCCGATCGGCCCTTTTGCCGGGGGAGGGAACGGCGCCAGTTGGCTGCAGCCCTCACGGCCCTCCTGTGAGGCGGAGCGCGAGACAGCCGCCGCGATGAATCGGCTCGATCGAGGGGTGCATGACCCGGAGCTCGATTCGCCTGGTCCGGAGGGTGACTGCGGCCCAGGTGATCAGGGTTTTGGAGTGCTGGACGAGGCCTTCGGGTCTCGGTCGTGGCTGCGGGCGTGCACGAGCCGGGCCAGTGACCTCCGGCGACGTGAATACGCCCGATCCAGTTCAGTGGCTGAACGACCCGGACCCCGTCGTCGTCGCGACGAACGGATCGTCACGCCAGCGGCGGGGTCGCTTGAGGGTGCCAGGATTCCGGGGTGGAGCCTGGCGAGGCAGTCAGCCTCGGGGGATGGGACCGTCGGCCCGGACAAGGGGAGTGACGACCACGTTCACGGCCTGGAGGCCCTTCGGGCCCTTCTCCACGTCGAAGGTCACCCGGTCCGCCTCATTGAGCGTCCTGAAACCCTTGGCGATGATGGCGCTGTGATGAACAAAGACATCGGCGCTACCGTTCTCTGGGGCGATGAACCCGAAACCCTTTTCATCGTTGAACCACTTCACTGTTCCTGCAGGCATTGCTTTTCCACTCGTTGAGGATGGGGGAACCGGCGTGGGGAAACATCCCCGGATTCCGCCGGTGTCCGATGCCTCCATTACACATTCTCCGGCTCGAGTTCCGGCTCCCGTTCGGCCAACGGACGGGGCAGCCGAACGCGCAGGGCCACGATCCGACCGCAGGCCCCGGGCTGGTCCCGGGGCTCCTGGATGCTCGCCACGCCCGGCTTGCGGACCGGCGGAGGAGCGGCAGCGGCAGCGGCCGGGCAGCTGGGTCCGGTCGGCGAGCGGTGGGTCACTGTTGCCGTCGGCTACAGCTTGAACGTCTGCGAGCGGTGCGGGGCCAGCGCGAACGCCCGCCAGATCCTCGATACCGTCGACTGCGACATCCCCGTGGCCGCGGCCATCGACCTCGTCGACCAGTGCGTCGCGTTCTTCGGCGTCTCCTCCAGCGTCTTCACGATCACCCGCTCGACATCAGCGTCGGTGATCTTTCGGGGGACGCCGGGCCGTGGCTCGTCTCCGAAACCGTCCAGGCCGTGCTCGAGGAAGCGCCGCCGCCAGGTGCGGACCGTATCCGGAGCGATCCGCAGCCGCCGCGACACCTCCATGACCGAGTGCCCCTCCGGAACCAGCGTGACAAGACTGCGGCCAGCAGGTTCAACCACCGACGCCTGATGACCGCTGGCCGCCACCGCTTCGAAAGGTGATCCGCTTCATCAAGGCGGTCTTCTCGCTTCCTCCGGATCAATCAAGATCCAGTAGCAGCGTGCCCACCACTCAGGGGGAGGCCCCCCGGCCAACCGGACGGCCTCCACCCCCATCAACCGAGCGCCCAACTGCAGCGGACCCACCGATCTACAACTGAATGGTCAGTGCTGGAGGTACACGGTCTCCTCCGTCGGCCCCTCCCTGGAGGGGACGATTACGTGGATGTAGCCACGGGCGGTGGAGTACTTGCCGGTGCCACCCGTGATGGCGGCGTCGAATCCGGTGGGCGGGGCGTCGACGGGTGGCTGGCCGCGCTGCCAGGTGATCTGCCCGTCGGGAAGTTCGTAGGTTCCCGAGCACAGCTTCGCGCCCTCGGCGGATACGTTCGTGCAGAGCGCTGAGCCGGTTCCGTAGTCGCTGTCATGGCCGCGGGCGAAGCTCGAGGTGCCGATGAACACGTTGCCGATGCCTGTGGGCTGGCCGCTGTCGATCAGGGTTTCGCCGGTCTTTGTCGCGATCAACGTGAATGCCTCGGAGTGCGGGGCCTGGCCCGCGTAGGCAAGGGGCCCTGCGGACGCAGCAGCGGAAATCGCGAGTGCGAGGATGGGCAGGCCAAGCTTTGCAGTGGGGGTCATGGATTCTCGCCTTGCTTCGTGACTGGGGGGATGGCCAGTCTCGTTCCGGCCGTGCCGCTCGACGTGATCAACACGCCACTGAAACAATCACCACACTTACAACCCAGCAACCGCCCCACCCCTGCGAAACCCCCGCGCGGCCCGGTCGGAACGAGTTTGGCGACTTAGAGGTCCTGACAAAGGCGTTGGACGTGTGGGTGGGTGATGAGGCAGGTGGCGAGGCCGAGGAAGGCTTCGTGGATGTTGTCGCGTCGTTCCCATCGGATCCGGAGCCGGCGGAAGCCGTGGAGCAAGGCGATGGTCCGCTCGACGACCCAGCGGTGGATCCCCAGCGCCCAGGCCAGGCGGCGGTATTGGTCGTGGTCGTAGCCGCGGTCGCCGAGGAGGCTGTCGGGGCGGTTGCGGGGCCGTCCGACCAGGCGGGCGACGGACGGGATCTTCTTCGGCAGGGGTATCAGTTGGGTGACGTCGTTGCGGTTGCCGCCGGTCAGCGAGACGGCGAGCGGGATGCCCTGGCCGTCGGCGATGAGGTGGTGCTTGCTGCCCGGACGTTCGCGATCGACCGGGCCGGGCCCGCTTTTGGGCCGCGCCGGGCGGCCCTGACGTGGAGGAGTCGATCACCGCACGCGACCAGTCCACCTGCTTCGCGACCCGCAGCTTCTTCAGCGGCACCACAGGCAGTTGATCCCACAGGCCGGCGTCGTTCCAG
Organism: Streptomyces sp. NBC_01264; assembly: GCF_026340675.1. Classification (NCBI taxonomy): domain Bacteria; kingdom Bacillati; phylum Actinomycetota; class Actinomycetes; order Kitasatosporales; family Streptomycetaceae; genus Streptomyces; species Streptomyces sp. NBC_01264. The sequence continues at coordinate 199,798 of NZ_JAPEOX010000002.1, read as the reverse complement.
GCGGTCAGGCGCCGCCGGCAGGTCGTGCCGGAGCCGAAGCCCAGCTCCTGTGGCGGGTACTCCCACTGGATCCCGGTGTGCAGTACGAACAGGATCCCGCGCAGTGCCTGCCGGTCGGGCACCCGAGGACGCCCCTGCGCCTGTTTCGGCGCCGGCTCGGGCAGCAACGGCTTCATGAGCGGCCACAGTTCATCTGACGCGATCCACGGTCGCGGCTGACGTTTTCCCCACGGCCAGACCAACGACCAGCCGGACCGAAAGTCACATGATCAACAGCTTCTGTTAGGGCCTCTAAGCCCTGCGTGCCCGTGACCACGGGGCGGCGTCAAGACGTAGTCGTGACAGGGCCGGCGTTCGAGTTGATGACGCTCTGGATCAGCCCGGCGCCGGGAAAATCGGCGTAGACGATCCCGTAGCGGTGGTGCACGCTTTGGGCTTCATTGATCTTCTGGGTAGCCAGCATGTTCACGCCCTGGAAAGCCACCGAGCACGTGCCCAGGAAGCAGTTCACACTGGAGTACTCCTTTATGCAATTGGCAGACCAGCTGCATGAGTTGATGATGCCTCGTGTCCAGCCGGTCAGTAGATTGGGTGCACCGGTACCTGGGCTGGAATGACCGCTGGCAGCGAAATACGGAAATGACCCGCCCGAAGCACTGAGGAAGTTCACATAAAATTTCGCGGCCGGTCCGGAGCTTGCCGCGTCCATCTGGGCTGCAACGCCGCGCCATTTACGGGCCAAGTCCCAGTTGTTGGACATGTTGTAGTCGTCCTGGACAGACCAGCCGCTGTTGGCCCAGGGAATGCCCTCCCGGGTAGGCGAAGGGAAGTCCTGGAGGATGACGATCTTGCCGCGGATTTCGCTCAACGGCGGGTTGTCGCTGAGGCCGCGGTAGACGCGCGGGTCCGCGGACGCATAGCTGTGCACCCGGCCGGCAAAGTCGGATGCGGGCTGCTCCTGTGCGACCCGCATCAGAATCACCTCGGTCGGGTGCGCCTTGAGAAAGGCGTCGGCAGCCCCGAGTACGTCGTTCTGGAAGTCCTGTCCTTGTCGTGCGATGCCGTGATAGACGACCAGCCGGCCTGATGAGTCTCCCAGCCGGATGTCCCAGGCGCGGATCCCCGACTTCAGCTGTGTCACCAGGTCCATCGACTGCGTGAGGGCAATGTCTCCCCCGGAGAGTGAAGCGCCACTGTCATGGGTGCCAGGGATGGATATTTCACTCAGGAGTGTCGAGTTGGGCAGTCGGGCCATCCAGTCGGTGGAGGTCAGTCCGATACTGCTGTCGTGTGAGTATCCCGTGGTCTGGTCAGCGAGGGCAGGTACGGCCGGGCCGAAGGTCAGGCCGGCCAGTACGGCCGCCAGAACTGCCGACCGTGAGGCAACGCGGCGAACCTTGATCATGTGAGGCTCCTCCTCTTCTCGACGTACGGCGGCGTTGTGACGCGGGGCGAAGAGCCGCGCCGACACTGTCACATTATCGAAGATGACGTGTCCGCGTCATAAAATTTGGACGCCCCGGGTGCCTGGGGCGAAAGTTCTCTCGCTCGATGCGGTAGCCCAGGCAGCTCAGCGGAATGATCTCTTGGGACGGCCATGTCATACATGGGTAACGTGACAGTGCCTGCGGTGGTGAACGCACACCGCCGTTTGATTGAGCACCCCAAGCGGGCTGCTCTTGATCCGTCCGCGACGACGGTCAGGCCATAGTTATGGCGGCGTGGCCTGCTGTCGTATCTCTCCGGGGAGTACGTGCTGTTGAGAACGCCATCGCCAAGTGTCCACCCTCGCACGGCACGATGACTCCGCCGGAGGCGTGCCAGCACTTCACCGCCATACGCAAGGCCCTGGTGGCGGATCTGTGTGCTCTGACGCGGTCATACGCGCCCGTGCAGTGATTGTGGTACCTACGCCGTCTGCCTGATCTCTTCGATGGCGCCCTGGCCGCCACCGGCATGCACGAGCGCGGCCTGATGGAAATCCAGGGCCGTTCCCAAGTCCTGGCGGGTGGGCGTATGAGCCGGTCACGGCGTGGTGACGATGTCGGTGGGGGCTGCTACGGACGCATCGAGGCTCCTGTTGCGAAGGCATGACCTTGCCGGTCGCCGTTCAGAACCGAAGCCTCGATATGCCGTCAGTCGGTGACCCGGTGTAATTGTGTGATGGTTGTCAGACTGCGGCGGGGCCTGGTAGGGGTGTGGTTCGGGCGGTGGCGGGCACCTCGGTCGGAGGCCGAGTGGGTGGCGTCACATAGGGGTGCGGGCCATGCTCTGATCGGTGGCCCGTTCTCCGGGGTGTGAGGTCCGCTCGTGCCGGGCGTTGAACGCGACACCGGCTTCGACGTGCATCTCGTAACCGGGCTTCTTCTCTTCGCGGTTGATCAGGGTGATCGTGTGATGGATCTCGCGCGCTTGCCGGCGGCCTCGGTGATCGGCCCTACTGCGGTGACCGGGTCAGTTGCGGGCGATGCCTCCGTAGCGGGGGCCTCCACGGGGTTGCTGTCGGTGGCGTCGATGAGAAACGCGGAAGCGTGCTGGCGGCCACGACTCACGGTTGTGGTGCCGGGCCCGGGGCACACCCTGACGTACCATCAAACGATCACGTCACCGACAGCGTGACGGCATCCCGGAACGGGGCGTCTGGGCAGCAGCGGTGCGCTGTGGGTCAGCTCACATTCGTGCTGCTGAGCACTGGGTTCGGTGACGGGTAGCAGGCGGTGGGCACGTTGACGGGGAAGCCAAAGATCGGGACGCTGGCGTTGAAGGTCAGGCCCGGGTTCGAGTAGCTGCTCCCGGCGAGTTGGGTACTGACGGTGGTGCCCTTTTCCCCCGCCGTCAAGTCCAGGTGGACGACGGGCAGGGTGAAGGTCTGGCCGCCGCCGATCGGCCCGGGCACTGTCAGGAGCAGGGTGCTGCCGCTGGTCGTGAGACTTGGGACGCCCGATCCCAGTCCGGAACCGCCTGACAAGGACTTCCCGGTCAGCACTGCATTGGCCGGGATCGGCATGCTCAGCTTCAGGTTGCTGATGGACCGTACGGTGTAACCGTTGACCCCTCCCGGCACGGTGATCGGGGCGGTGGCCAGCGACACCGGGAAAGTGCTGCCCGCCGCGGCTGCGTCAGGAGCGGTTGCGGTCACGCCGGCAGGGATGGCAAAGGCCTGCGGTCCGACGATCGGCGGCTTTGCCTGGCAGGCGAAGTCCACGGGCGTCTCGGCAGTGGAGCCCGACGTGGCCGATGTGGCCGCGACACTGACTGCGGTGAGGACGAGGGCGAGGACGATCGGTAATCGTGGGTGCGTGGTGGCTGATCTCATGTTCACCTTCCAGGGGATGGGAGCGGGCGGCGCGGGGCCCGACAACCGGAATGGGTGGGTCTAGCCGTGTACATGTCAGCACGCCCCGCGGTGGAAGTCCAGGCCGAGGCGGCCTTGTCGCCTCGATTGCGGACGGGGGTGTCGACGCCGCTGCCGCCGGCTTCGACGGCCGCGTTGTAATACTCTTCTGCTGTCGTTGATCGGGTAAGAACCTCATCTGGATGCCGGTCGTCGCCCGGTTGTGGGCGCAGCCACTCGAAGTAGCCGCGGACATGATCGAGCTTGCCTTCCACAGAACTCATCACGCGGGCGAGTGCGACGTCCACCTCGACGTTCGGGTCGGCCGCGGTCAGGTCGATGCGGCGCCGGAGCGCGACATCGTAGACACAACTGCTCTTGCGTACGGCGAGCCGCTCGCCCTCGGGCGGCGAGCGGTAGCGCTAGACGAGTCATTCCGAATTGATTGTGATCAGCCCAACGGGGCCGACGCGGCGATCAGGTCGCCGGCCAGGACGGCGGCGATCTGAAGGTTGCAGCCGGGGTCGTAGGGCTTGCCCGACCACAGGGAGGTGCCGTGCCCTGTCCAGTCCCAGGTTGTGACCAGGGCGCCGGTCGAACTCATCAGGCCATCCGAACGGGATCGCCTTAGCGATCGAGGGTCGCGAATCCTGAGCCCCGTATTTTAAGGCCTCCAGGGGTGAATGGCTACTGAAGTGTGCGCGCTGGGTGTATGGCGCCGACCGGCTGGCCATGTTTGAGGACGGGGGGCGTTGCCAGCTCAGCGAGGGTGTGGTTGGTCTCGGCCGCGATGCCGAGATGCCGGAGCGCGGCGATCATGACGACAGGGCGGGCCCGGACTGAGCCATCCGCGATCTTCAAAGCGATGCATGACCCATCAGGCAACGCCATCACGAGGACACCTTCTGCTCCGTCCTTGGCGACCGATCCGGGAAGTGCGCGCATGAGGCGGGTCACGTCTCGGCCGGTCCCGCCCACGAACTCGGGATGCTCGGTCATCGCTTGGGCAACGCGCCGTTCCAGGGAACCCGGTGCGCCTGTCGCCAACTTGGCGAACGCCCTTGCCAGGCCTCGGTATCCAAAAGCGAAGAGTGGGGCTCCGCAACCGTCGATACCGGTCGCGGAGACCTTCTCACCGGTCAGGTCCTCGATGGTGGCACGCAAGGCCTGCTGAAGTGGATGGCACGGATCCAGGTACGCCGTAGTGTCCCAGCCGTTGGCGACACACGTGGCGAGCATCGCCGCATGCTTGCCCGAGCAGTTCATCGTCAGCCGGGTGGGGCCACCCCCGCCGGCAAGATGACTACGGAGCGCGGCTTCACCGATAGGCAGCCCGGCGACGCACTGCAGCGCGTCGGCGTCGAGCCCCGCCCGTGCAAGGATACGGCGCACCCCGTCGAGGTGAAAGGCTTCGCCAGAGTGGCTGGCGCAGGCCAACGCCAGCAAGTCACCGTCCAGGTCGAGCCCTGAGCGCAACATGCCGAGTGCCTGCAGGGGTTTGTTGGCCGACCGGGGGTACAGCGGGCGGTCCACCTCGCCGACGCTCAACACCGTCTCATCATCCGGGCCGACCGCAAGGAGCGTTCCATGGTGCACCGACTCCAGAAAGTCGCCACGCCAGACCTCCGCCACCACCACGTGCACGACTGTCTCCCCACGTCCATCCACTGGCCGACAACAGTTATCACGTCGCCCGTCGGTGCAGATGCAGTACGGAAAACTCTCGGCAGGCTTCTACCCACTGCGACTCACCCATCCACCACGGGAGGGTCCGCTGTCAGGTTCAGCCGCCGGCTGCGACTCGGCGAAATCTCCTCCGCGTCTGTATCAGCGGTGAGGGCCACGCACCTCAAGCAGCCCCCAGACCCTTCCCGCAACCTCGTGAATAAGCCACCGAGGCCATCGAGGTGCTGCTTGTCCTGTGTCGCTCACGGCATCTGCCCAATTCCTCTGAGTGGGCGTTAAGTCCGATCTTCCTCGGTTCGTGATCGCTCGATCGTGGTACTGATCGCGGTCCGGACCGCCTCGTGGGCATGTCCATGTTGAGATGCGGGGCGTGAAGAGAGAGCCGTACCTCAGCGACTTATCGGATGAGCAGTGGGCGTTAATCGAGCCGATGGTCACGGCCTGGAAGCAGGGCCGGGTGGCCCGGTCGGCGACCGGAGATCCCGGGTCCTGCGACCTGCGGGAAGTCGTGAACGCGATCTTCTACCAGAACCGGACGGGCTGCCAGTGGCGCTTGCTGCCGCACGATCTACCGGCCTGGTCGGCGGTGTTCTACTACTTCCGCCTGTGGCGCGAGGACGGGCTGGACCAGCGGATCCAGGAACTCCTGCGCTGCCAGGTCCGTGAGAAGGCCCGCCGGTTAGAGGACCCGTCCCTCGTGATCATCGACACCCAGTCCGTCCGCGCGGCCGCCGGTGTGCCGAAGGCCACGACGGGGCTGGACGCGAACAAGAAGGTGTCGGGGCGAAAGCGGGGACTGGCCGTGGACGTCCTGGGTCTGGTCATCGGTGTTGTCGTGCTGGCCGCCTCCGCCCACGACAACGCCGCCGGCACCATCCTGCTCGACCAGGCTGCCGAGCGGTGCGGGATGCGCCTGGAGAAAGCCCTGGTGGACCAGGGCTTCAAGGACGAGGTCATCATCCACGGCGCCCTGCTGGACATCGACGTCGAGGTCGTCCACCGCAACCCCGCTGACCAGGGCAAAGGGTTCGTCCCGCAGCCCAAGCGGTGGGTGGTCGAGCAGACGAACGGCACGCTGATGCTGCACCGGCGTCTGACCCGTGAGTATGACCACCGGCCCGACACCTCCGCCTCACGCGTCTACTGGGCCTCCACCGCGAACATGACCCGCCGCCTCACGATACCGAGTCCCGCCTGGCGCGACACTCTCGGACTGGCCGCGTGAACGTCGCCGAACTCCTCGCCGGCCTCCAGACCCAGCACGACGAGGCCACCGCCCGAGTCGGGGAACTACGCGGCCAGATCGAGCACCTCACCGCCGCCCTGGCCGAGATCGAAGCGCGACTTGCGGATCTGACCACCACCCGGAAGGTCGTCACGGAACTCGCGCCGACCGGAGACGAGCCCGATCCGACCGAGACGAACACCGCCTACCAGACCATCGTGAACGCCTTCAACCAGCACCCCGACCAGGCATTCAGGGCTCGTGAGCTGCACGAACTCCTCGGCCTGCCCACCCACGAGGCGTCCGTCAACATCACCCGCAGCCGCCTCGGACGCCTCACCCGCCGAGGCTTCCCCACCCAAGCCGAACGCGGCCGCTACCAGAAACGGACTTAACGTCCTCTAAGGCGGTGGTGAAGGAGTTAGCGGGCCGGGCGGGCGTGCGTCTGCTGGCAGTACTTGCCATGGACCTCTCCCGCCACACAGCCCTCCGCGCCCTGCTGGGGATTCCTCTGCCGACCAACCGGATTCCTCGAGTGGTCGGCGTCGATGACTTCGCTCTTCGCCGACGGCACCGCTATGCCCTGAAGAGCTACGGCACCGCCCACCGCGTGCTGATGCCCTCGGTCGAGCATCGCTCGCACAAGGGACTGAACAATCGGGCCGAGAACAGCCACCAGCCCACCCGCCAGCGCGAACGCGCGATGAAGGGCTTCCGTGATGCGGGCCGGACCCAACGATTCCCGTTCGCATTCAGCCGGATCTCACCCCACTTCCGGCCCCACCGCCACCGGCTACCGCGCCGAAATGATCATCCGCTTCGCCATATGGGACCAGATCGCCGGGGTCACCGTCATGCCCACCACGGCCTGACCCAGCGCGACCACTCTGCCCCACCATGCCCTGACGCACCATCAGCCAGCCAGCCCACGAACAACTTGACAGCACCCCCGTGGAACCCGGTGCATCCGCAGCGTCACGCGACGGCCCACCTCGACAGGCGCGAAAACATTACGGGCGAACCGCCGAGTCGATCAGAGCCCGAACCTCGCTGAAGGATCGAGGTCAATACCTGGCGGGATCGTGACCGATAGGCTGCCCGGAAGTGCAGCTCGCCGTTCGCGGAACATGGCAAAATATTAGCCAGGTTCTTATTCTGTGCACAAGATCTGGAATAATGCAGTAGGAGTGAAATCCGGCATTCGGGCATGGTCGCAGAAATCGGACGTAATTCGGCCGACATGATTATGAAGGATTTTTCGTGATAATGATAAGTAGGCATTCTTGCGTGTGGAAACTAATAGCCGTCGCGGCTGGCGCAGCGGTGGGCTGGACTGGACTTTCCGTGGGTGTAGCGGCTGCAGCGGAGGCCGACGCTGGCCCCCCACGGTCCAGCGTCACGATGATTTCTAATGACGTTATTCAGGTAGCCCATAGACAGTCGGCACCTTGGTGGAATACCCGGTCGTACGATGTCACGTGCCCGGCATCTCATAGATGGATGGTGAACGGGAAGTACGGCCAGCGCGTCCGCGTGTCTGCAAGTCACAGAGACATAACAACCCCTCCCAGTCAGATCTACGGGAAAGATAGACACGTAATTGCAGCTCTCCCTTATATCACCTACAGATCCGCTCGCGGAACGTATCATAACTGGTCTGTATACAACGAATCGGTGACAATTACGCTGACCTGTACCAGCGACATCAAAAAGGCATTGGTTAACTCCAGCTACATCCCTACGAGCTCGTAACACGATCTGCCGAGATGTCCTGGTCCGCGGCCTTGTCACGTTGTCGGCTGCATGATCGTTTGATGGTGGATCAGGGTGTGGTGGGGCCGGGGCTGGGCTGTGGTTCAGGCCGTGGCGGGCATGCCTGCGGCTCCGGTGATGTGGTTCCAGATCGTGAAGCGGATCATCATTTCGAAGCGGTGGCGGCCGGCGGTCATGAGGTGGCGGTGGAGTCTGAAGTGGGGTGAGATCCCGGTGAACGCGGACAGGAACCGCTGCGCGGATCCTGGGCTGCGGAACCCCTTCATCGCCCGTTCCCGCTGCCTCGTAGGCTGGTGCGAGTTCTCCGCCCGGTTGTTCAACCCCTTGTGCGCACGGTGCTCGACCGAAGGCATCACCTCCCGGTGTGCAGCCCCGTACGACTTCAGGGTGTTCGTGACGACCACCCTCGGCACCTGCCCGGTCGTGGTGAGGAGCCGGCGGAAAACGCCTGGCCGCAGCCTTGTCACGACGGCTCTGCACCAGGATGTCCAGGACGTTCCCGTCGGCATCGACCGCCCGCCACAGGTACTTCTGCACCCCGCCGATTTTGACGAACACCTCGTCGAGATGCCATTTACTGATCGTTTCAGAATGAGGTTCGGAGTCGCCGTAAGCAGATGATGCTGCAGGCGAGTTGGAGGAGTCCGAGGTGGAGGTCGGCTCGTATCTCGTAGCGGATTCGAAGGCGTTTGAACTGGTGGAGCCAGGCGAAGGTGCGCTCGACGACCCAGCGGGTCTTGCCCAGGCCGGAGCCGTGAAGTGTGCCGCGGCGGGCGATCCTGGGGGTGATCCCGCGGGCCCGGATCAGGCGCCGGTACTTGTCGAAGTCGTAGCCGCGGTCGGCGAAGAGTCGGCGGGGTCGGTGACGTGGCCGTCCTCGAAGCCCGCGGATGCGGGGTATCGCGTTGAGCAGAGGCATGAGCTGGGTGACGTCGTGACGGTTTCCGCTGGTCAGGGAGACGACGAGTGGGGTTCCGTGCCGGTCGACGATGAGGTGGTGCTTGCTCCCCGGGCGGGCGCGGTCGACTGGCGAAGGTCCGGTGTGAGCCCCCCTTTGAGGGCTCTGACGTGCGAGGCGTCGATCGCGGCGTCATCCATGTCCAGCAGCCCGGCGGCCCGCAGCTCGGCCAGGAGGACTTCGTGGAGGCGGGGCCACACGCCTGCCTCGGTCCAGTCCCGAAGCCGGCGCCAGGCCGTCACACCACTGCAGCCGAACCGCTCAGCGGGAACGTCCCGCCAGCTCACGCCCTTGCACAGCACGTAAACGATGGCCCTCAACGCCGCACGATCGTCTACCGGCAGCCGCCCGGGATACCGAAACCGCCTGGCCGGCCGCTCCGGCAACAATGGGGCCACACGTTCCCACAGGTCATCAGGCACGAGATCAGCAGACACACCCCAGATCCTGCCGACACCACACCCAACTGCCAAGCCCCGCAACCAATCTCATTCTGAAACGATCAGTTAGACCGACCGGCAAATGGATCACTTGAGGCGTCGGGTGGTGGGGCGGTCGGCCCAGCGGTAGCGGCTCGTTGCTCGACGGATGAGCATGCGGAGCGTGACGAGGGCGGCGGCCAGGTACAGGTAGAAGTCCACGATGCTGCCGCTCTTCTCTGTGCAGCGCCGCAGCTTGCCGTAGTCGTTCATCCACGAGTGCGTGCGCTCGACCACCCAGCGCTTGCCGGCTTGGATCGGGGCTGGCACGCCCTTACGCGCGATCTCGGCCGTGAATCCCAACTCGGCTATAAGCGCACGGGACGTGGTGCTGTCGTAGCCGCGGTCGAGGTTGACGTTGACCGCCGTCGGCATTGCGCCGACCTGTGCCTTCGCCGCCTCCAGGGTGGGGCCCAGCAGGGGTGAGTCGTGCCGGTTCGCGCCGGCGGAGACGATTCCGATCGGGACACCGCAGGCGTCGGAGGCGACCGAGCGTTTCAGTCCTTGCTTGCCCCGGTCGACCGGGGAGCGTCCCGCCTTCTCACCGCCGGACGGGGCCTTGGTGATGCAGCCGTCCACCGAGATCTCGCCCAGCCCGAGACCGATCATCCGGTCGTGCGCCTCGAGAGCCAGTGCGTGGACCTTCTCGGATATCCCCAGTTCAGACCACTCCTTGACGCGGCGTCTGATGGTGCGGTCGGAGCATCCGGGGGTGGAGATGCGCTCGTAGCCTGAGCCGTGGACCAGCGCGAGCACGACGTGCTCGAAGACCGTCCGGTCAGCGATCCGGCGGCGGTGGCAGCCCAGCGGGTGGTCCGCAGCGAACTCTCGCCGGGCGGGCAGGAGGGCGGAGAACTGGTCCCAGAGGGGTTCGAGCAGGCAAGATGGCAGCGCGGGCACGGCCGTCCTTCGTGATCACTGAGCGTAGAGAACTCCATGATCACGTGGACCCGTGCCCGCACTGCATCCACCGCGCTCGATCACTCGACAGAGGCTGCCTATTGCCGGTCGGTCTAAACGGAGTCGTCCTGACGCCCGGCCAGACGGAAGTGTTCTTCATCAACGTGGCCATTGATGCCAACGCCAGGGCGGTTGCAAGTTCCGGGGTCGTGCGAGCCGGTCGGTGTTGTGGCGGGTTGGGGTGGTTAGAGGAGCAGGCGCGGGCTTCGTGATCATTTGGGTGTCTACGCCCGTTGATCATGAGGTGGCCCGTGCCTGCTGCCATATCTTCTCCCGTCCCGGCTGTGCTTGTGAGGCTGGGTCCGCTGGACGCTGACCGGGTCGCTGATCTGCGCCCCTACTTCGATGCAGTGCCCGATCCGCGCTCACTGCGGGGCCGCTGGTACTCACTGACCGCGGTCCTGCTGGTGTGTGCCTGCGCGGTCGTCTCGGGAGCCAGGAGCATCGACGAGCTCGCCGAGTGGGGCCAGCGCGCCTCGGACACACTCCTGACAGTGATCGGTATCCGCCGTCACCTGCTCGGATGGCGGCGCGCCCCGTCGCCGGCCACGATCGGTCGCGTGCTGGGGGCTGTCGACGGCGATGTGCTGGACCGGGCGGTGGGCGCCTACCTGGCCGACCGGCACCGTGCTGCCACCGAGCCCACCCGGACACCACCCTCGGCGTCGGAGCGGCTGCGTGTGATCGCTGTCGACGGCAAAGCACTCAAGGGATCAGCCCGTCTCACCGCGAAGCGCCGACACCTGCTCTCCGCGGTCACACACGGCACCGTCGTCACCATCGCCCAGGTGGAGGTCGGCGCGAAGACGAACGAGACCACACACTTCCAACCGCTTCTGACACCGCTGGACCTGGCCGGCACCGTCGTCACCTTCGACGCCCTCCACTCGGTCCGAGCGAACATCACCTGGCTGGTCGAGACCAAGAAGGCCCACTACATCGCCGTGATCAAGACCAACCAGCCGACGGCTCACCGCCAGCTCGCATCCCTGCCGTGGCGGGACATCTCCATCCAGCACACCGCCTCCGCCACCGGGCACGGCAGGCGCGAGTCCCGCTCGGTCAAGACCTGCGCCGTCCCCGACCAACTCGGCGGGATCGCTTTTCCCCACGCCCGCCTGGCCATCCGCATCCACCGGCGCCGCAAGCAGACCGGCCAGCGCGAGACCCGGGAGAGCGTCTACGCCGTCACCAGCCTCGACGCCCACCAAGCCACCCCAGCCGACCTGGCCGCCGCAATCCGCGGGCACTGGGGCATCGAGAACTCCTCGCACCACACCAGGGACGTCACTTTCGCCGAGGACCGCCTCCACCGTCCACACCCGAACCGCACCCCGCGCGATGGCAACTCTCCGCAACCTCGCCATCGGCGCCCTGAAAACCCTCGGCGCCGCCAACATCGCCAAGACCACCCGAGCCATCCGCCACGAACCGCAACGAGCACTCGGCATCCTGGGCATCACCCACGATCCGGACACCCACGGAACTTGATCAAGCCCTGTGCCAACGCCCCTTGCGGGACCGTCACCAACCTGGTCGCGGTGCAGGACACACTTCCAGAGCAGGGGAACCCGAACCTCGACGTCGTAGCAGAAGACCCCACGAACATCATCGGCTGTCGGACCGACACCGGCGTGCCGACAGTCGCCAAGACGCACACACCGACGCAGTTCGCGCCGGGTGGAACCGGGTCGTACCAGATCTCCATCAACAACGACGGCACGAACGCAACTCCGCCGCTCCAGATGACGGACAACCTCCCAACAGGGATCACGGCCTCCGGCAGCGTTCAGGTACAGGGTCCGTTCACCTGCACGGTGGCGGGTGATCAGGCTTCGGTCACCTGCGACAGCGCCATTGGCTTGCAGCCCGGCGAATCGGCGACGATCACGGTCCCGGTGCGCATCGCGAATGACATCCCGTGCTCGAGCGTCACCAACAGGGTGAGCGTGTCCGGTACGACGCCTGGGCAGCCGCCGTTCACCGTCGTGGCCGACGACCCCACGACAGTCAACGGCACTGGCACCGGCACCGGATGCGGCAGCGGTGGTGGTGGATCCATCCTCCCCATCAACCTCAACGGGTTGTTCACCGTCTACAACAACATCAACACCAACAGCAACGTCAACAGCCCCGGGGCCAAAATCAACAACGCCCAGACGTTCCACGGCGCGTCATGACCTCCGGACAGGCCAGAGAGTAAGTGAACCGTTCCGGGGGACTGTAGGAAGAACGGCGCTTACGAGATTTTCGTAGGCGTTGATCGCCGCAACTCAGCTGTGGTGTCGGCTGGTTGGCGGTTATGGGCCGACTGTTTGTGTCGTGAGGGTGGGGGGACCCATTGCCGCGGTGCAGGTCGAGCGTGTCGAAGCCGGCGGGGGCGTTGTCACGTCGGCGGCGGCGTGATCGTTTGATGGTGGGTCAAGGTGTGCCGGGGCCTGGACGGGAATGTGGTTCAGGCCCCGGCAGGCAGACCGGTGTTGTCGGTGATGTGGTTCCAAACGGTGAAGCGGATCGTCATCTCGAAGCGGTTCCGGCTGGCGGTCGTCAGGTGCCGGTGGGGCCGGAAGCGGGGGGAGATCCCTGTGATGAAGTTCCCCCCTGAACCTGGACAGCGGGTGGTTACGCTGCGGGGGTGAGGTCGTGGGTGGGCCTTGACCCCGAATCCTGAACACGGGTTATGCGGCTGGTGTCAGCGTAGTTGGTGTGAGGTGGAGGGCGTTTTCGAAGGCGATCGGTGATCGTTGTCCGAGGCGGGAGTGTCGGCGTCGGGTGTTGTATCGGGTCAGCCATCGGAAGGCGTCGAGTCGGGCTTCGCACTCGTCTGGCCAGCTCTTTCGTCCCTGCAGGGTTTCGCGTTTGAAGGTCGCGTTGAAGGACTCGGCGAGTGCGTTGTCCGCGCTGGACCCGACCGCGCTCATGCTTCGCCGGACCCCTGCTGACCTGCAGGCTTCGGCGAATGCCCTGCTCGTGTACTGGGCTCCGTGGTCGGTGTGCATGATCGATCCGGCAAGGCTGCCGCGCGTGCGGATCGCTGCGGCCAGGGCGTCGGTGACGAGGTCCGCGCGCATGTGGCCGGCGATCGCCCAGCCGGCCAACCGGCTCGAGGCGAGGTCGATGACGGTCGCCAGGTAGCAGAACTTCCCGCCGTCGATGGGCAGGTAGGTGATGTCGCCGACGTACTTCGTGTTCGGGATTTCGGCGGTGAAGTCGCGGCCGATCAGGTCCGGCGCCTTGGCCGCGGTCGGGTCGGGGACGGTGGTGCGGTGCCGGCGGCGCAACCGGACTCCTTCGATCCCGGACGCCCGCATGAGTCTGGCGACCCGCTTGTGGTTCACCGCTTCTCCGCTCGTCTCGCGGAGCTCGGCGGTGATCCTCGGGGCTCCGTAAGTGCCGTCCGATTCCTTGTGCACGGCCCGTATCCGGACGGTGAGCCTCGCGTCGGCTGCCTGCCGGGCGGCCCGGCCCGTGGCTGTCCGGCGCCAGTAGTAGAAGCTCGAGCGGCTGACACCAAGGATGCTGCAGAGCCGCTTCACGCCGTAGCGGCGCTGATGGTCGGCGACGCACTGGAAGCGGTTCACCAGCGCGTCTCCCCGGCGAAATACTTCGCCGCTTTCCGCAGGATCTCGCGTTCCTCTTCCAGCTCACGGACCTTCTTCCGCAGAGCTGCGTTCTCTGCCTCCAGCGGGGCCGGCGGCTGGGCCGGTTCCTGCGTCCGGCGTCCGCGGGGCCGACTCGCTCCGGCCGCCCGGACCCAGTTCCGCAGCGTCTCCGGGTTGATCCCCAGATCGGCGGCGACCGACGTTATCGTCGCCTCCGGCCGCGACTCGTACAGCGCGACCGCGTCCGCCTTGAACTCCGGCGGGTAGTTCTTCATGACCACGAGATGTCCGTTCTCAGATCCTCAGGATCCAGTGTCTCGTGTGTGCAAAATCAGGGGTCAAGGCCCCTCTGTCTCAGGTTCAACTCCCATATGAGCGTGCGGTATTCGCCTGATGTGTATTCCTTGGACTCAACCGGTCGTTGCAACACAGGCCTGTTGGAGCAACAGTACTTGCTCGTTGAGTGCCTCGGCTGGGGTCTTCCAGCCGAGTGTCTTGCGTGGTCTGGTGTTCAGTGCGTGGGCGACAGCTTCGATGTCCTCGGCGGACCAGCGTGAAAGGTCGGTGCCTTTCGGGAAGTACTGACGCAGGAGCCCGTTCGTGTTCTCGTTTGTGCCTCGCTGCCATGGGCTGTGTGGATCGGCGAAGAACACAGGGATACCGGTCTCGATGCGGAACTGCGTGTGTGCCGACATCTCTTTGCCGCGGTCCCATGTCACAGAGCGCCTCAGCTGCTCGGGCAGCGTCGACATCGTGTTGGCGAGTGCGTTCTTCATGGAGATCGCTCCGTAACCGGCCAGGGCGGGGCCGTTCTTCGTTCGGGGGATTGTCCCGAACCCTTCCTCGCGGGGCAGGTGGACCAGCATCGTGAACCGGGTCGACCGCTCGACTACGGTGCCGATCGCGGAACGCTCCAGCCCGATGATCAGGTCCCCTTCCCAGTGGCCGGGAACAGCACGGTCCTCGACCTCGGCGGGCCTCTCGCTGATCAACGCTTCCGGCGTCACGTGCGCCCAGGTCTTCCGGCGTGAACGCGCCCGCGGCGCACGCAGAGCGCGACCGGTTCGAAGACACAGAATGAGCTCGCGTTTCAGCGCTCCGCGGCCCTGAATGTAGAGGGCCTGGTAGATCGCCTCGTGGCTGATGCGCATGGACTCATCATCCGGGAATTCCAGCTTGATCCGGTTCGCGATCTGCTCCGGACTCCAAGCCTGGACCCATGCCCGATCCGCGCGATGCGGCTTGTTCCGTCCCGTCCAGTTGCCTGTTGCAGGACCTGCGATAGCCCTGCCGCATGGCGTGCTGATCTGACCGGACAGTCGCTCCTGGACGTAGGCGTGCAACCGCGGGTTGGCAACGAGCTTTGCCGCTTTCGGGCGGCGTGCAGCCATGTCGGCTTTCCACTGGGCAACGGACGCCCGATAGTCACGCCTGCCGGCTCTCGTGGCCGCGTTGCGCCTCAGTTCCCGGGAAATCGTTCCAGGATCACGACCGACATCTCGAGCGATCTCGCGCACTCCTTTGCCCTGGGCTTTGAGAAGCGCGATTTCTTCCCGCTCGCGAAACGACAGGTATCTGCCCGAAGGCGGCTTCGGATCGAACGGTCGCATGCCGCCACACTGGCGGTACCAGCGCGTCGCGACCGCCGGCGCCACGCCGACGACGGCCGCGGCCTCCTCGGCAAGAAGGCCCTTGGCGATCTCCGTCCAGAACGCCGCCTCGACATGACGCTGGTACTTCGGATGCCCCGGAGACCTCAACTTCGGACGCACCGCCCTGTCCGCTGCCTGCTGACGACGAACCACCCCACACCTCCACGATCACGAGGTGTTGCGACGACCAGTTGAATCCGCCTTCAGATCCGCGGTCCGAGTGGGCGATACAGCCCGGCTTGAGGGCGCCGCGGCCGGCGGCCATTTTCAGGGCGCCGGTGACGAGCTCGGCGCGGTGGTGGTCGGCCATCGCGTACCCGATCACCTCGCGAGTGGCCAGGTCGATGACGGTCGCCAGATACCACCAGCCGGCGAGCGTCGGCAGGTACGTGATGTCCGAGACCAGCTTCGTGCCCGGCTCAGCCGCGGTGAAGTCGCGTCCGACCAGGTCCGGGGAGGGTGCCGCCCTGCGGTCTGCCTTGGTGAGGTTTCGGCGCTTGCGGCGGGTAATCCCGCGGATGTCGTGCTCGCGCATCAGCCGCTCGACCTTCTTCCGGTTGACCCTCCGGCCCTTTCGGCGCAGGGCCGCGGTGATCCTCGGGGCGCCGTAGGCACGACGGGATTCCTCGTGGACCTGCCGGATCTCGGCCACCAGCTCGTCCTCCTCGCGCGCTGTGACGGCGGCGGCCGGACGGGCGGCGAGGTAGGCGTAGTAGCCGGAGCGGGAGATCTCCAGGGCCCGGCACAACAGCGAGACACTGTAGCCGTCAGGGCGTTCGGGGCCGGCCTTCTCCGCGTCGACGAACGCGTAGCGCGTGGCTGCGTCTACTTCGTCTTGCGGTTCGCGAAGAAGGCGGTCGCTTTTCCCAGTACCTCGATGGTCTGTTCCATCTCGCGGACCTTGCGGCGCAGGCGCGCCAGCTCCTCGCGCTCGGCCGTGGTCAGCGCGCCCGTCGGCCCCTGGCCGCGGTCGGTCTTGTCCTGGTTGACCCAGTTACGCAGTCCCTCGGGGCTCACGCCAATCTCCCGGGCGACCTCGGTGACCGTCTTGCCCGACGAGTGCACCAGGGCCACCGCGTCGCGCTTGAACTCGGCCGTGTACCGCTTGCTCGTGTTGCTCTTCTTGCTCACTACCTGGGACTGCTTCCTCCGGGACTGTCCGTCCCAGTATCAGGCTGTCCAGCTCAGAGGGGGAACTTCAGTGAAGGCTGACAGGAACCGTTGCGCCCCGCCGACGCCGCGGAAGTCATTCATCGCGCGTTCGCGCTGCCTGGTGGGCCGGTCTGAGTCTTCCGCCCGGTGGTCCGATCCTTTGTGGGAGCGGTGCTCGACCGAGGGCATCACCACCCGGTGCGCAGCCCCGTACGAGTGGAGTTCCTCCGTCACGAACACCCGAGGCACCTGTCCCATGGTGGTGAGGAGCCGGCGGAAGAAGCGCCTGGCCGCGGCCTTGTCACGCGGGGTCTGAACGAGGATGTCCCGAACGTTGCCGTAGGTGTCGACGGCCCGCCACACGTACCTCCGCACCCCGTTGATCTTGATGAAGACCTCGTCCAGGTGCCACTCGTCGCCAGGCTGCGGGCGCCGTCGGCGTAGCGCCTTCGCGTAGGCCTGGCCGAACCAGACACCAGCGCCGGACGGTCTCGTACGAGACGACGACGCCCCGCTCCAGCATGAGCTCCCCGGCCTCGAGGAAGCTGAGCGGGCAGCGGAAGTACAGCGCCCGCGAAGCCTTCCTCGGGCTCGCCACCTGCCTCATCACCCACCGGCACCTCCAACGCCCTTGTTGGGACCTCTAGACGCAGCGGTGTTGCCCTCGGCGGGACACCGCCCAGATGCCCGCGCCGAGCGCGCTCGCGAAGAGGGCGCCGCCCGCAGCGATCGCACTCGGGTTCATGGACCCGATACTGCCGCCGACACCTCCACGCGCGGGACCAGACATCACCTGGAAGGAGGCGACGAGGTGGAGCGTGCCCGTCCCGCACTCGAAGGTGACCTGGTGGGTACCGAGAGCAGCATTGCTCATGACAACGGCGCTTCCCGAGAAGGAGCCGGCTGTCGTGCCGGGGGCCAGGTTGACCGTGGTGAAGGCGCTGGACACGGCCCGGACGGTGCTGCTCCCGCAGCCTTCCATGGCCAGGGTGACGGAAGAGCCCCGAGTGACGGAGGCTGGGGAGACCGTGACGTTGGAAGCTGCCTGGGCGAGGGTGACCGGCACGGTAGCGGTGACTGCGAGCGCCGCGGCCGTGACGGCGAGCAGACGACATGTGGTGAGGGACGGCGGTGCGGGCAGCTTGGACAGCATGGATAGGTCTCCTCGGTCTCCTCGGCTCAATGCGGATTCAGCCCGCACCGTGCTACGAACGCTACGAGTCGGACACGCAGGCGGCGACCACGAGGTGGTGAACGAGTGAGCGACCGCCCCACCTGGCCTAGCCCTTCGTGCGTGGTCCTTCTCCAGCTGGGAGATCACACCTCCCGCGAACCGGGGGCCTTCGTTCGCCCTCAGCGGGTCCAGGTAGTGGTCGCCCTTGGCGCGCATGTACGAAGACCACTTCGCGAAGACACCCGTGACGCGCGGATCGGTCAGCGGGGCCTTGAAGCCCTCGGCGCTGAGGAGCTCGACCAGTTCCGGTGCGATGCCCTCGGCCGGTCGTCGCGGCCTCCGCCCGGCCGAGGCAGCCGCGGACACGTCGTGGGAGCTGTTCCAGCGGGGGGTGCCGGCGGCCCCATCGCGACCCCTGAGCGGTGGTCGGCCCTCGCCCGCATCCCCACGGGTCCGCCGCCACCCTCGCCCGTGACCTCAGCCGGATTGCCCGCCTCCTCGCCCCCATCGAGCCGGCCCGGATCCTGGCCGCCGTCCTACACAGCCGCCTGGCCGGCCTCCCACACTGGGATCGGCAGGTCGCCGCACGGCAGGCCACCCAGCCCGGTCTGCGGCCGCTGCTCGCCAACCACTGGCCACTGCCCGACGCGCCGGTCCCGGCGCCGCCGCGCGACCTCAGCTGGCCCGGGGACCTCGAGCAGCCGGTGCTCGCCGTCGCGGCGGGCCCGGGCGGGGCCTGGTTGGCGACGGGCGACGCCATGGGTGAGCTGGTGGTGCGGGATCCGCGTACGGGTATCGTGCTGGCCAGGCGCAGGTTCACCGACGGTGTGGATGCCCTCTGGCCGGCCCGGCGGACGGGTCGCTACCCATGGCCTAGGGCCGGACCGTGGTTCGGGTTGACCCGCTGCGGCCGGAGCAGGCCGTGCCCCTGTTCACCGCCTCCGAACGGTTGCGTCGGCTGACTGCCGCCCCTGACGGCAGTTGGTACGCAGCGCGGACGCGCCACGGGCACCTTTGCATGACGGCGGGCACCAAGGTCTTGCCCTTGAGGCGGCGCTCCGGAGGCGGCGACAGCCCAGCGGACACGCTCGCCGCCCCTCCGACCGGCCACCTGCCGGCTCTACGAGGACGACGATTCCGAGGTCATCACTCGGACCGGAGGTCCCCGTCGTACGGCTGGCGGTCGCACCGGACGTCTCCTGGCTGGCGGCCGTAGGAGAGTTCGGCGCGCTAAGGGTGTGGGACACCCCCGCCGGCCCGCCGGAAGACTTGGCCGGAGGTCACTTGACTCGACAGGCGTCCGCCGTCGCGTACGCCCCGGACGGCATCACGCTCTTCTCGACGGGGCCGAACACCCATACTGCGGGGCTGGGTCTCCGGGGGACCGCGGAGAGGTCCTGCTGCACCAGGCGGATGGCGCGCGCGTGGCCGCGACGCTCGAAGGCACCACCTGGACGAGCGGAACGTCACTGTGCTTCGCCCCCGACGGGTCCTGGCTGGCACGCGCGGATACGAACGGTACGGTGCTGGTGTGGAGCACCGGAACCGGGACCCCTCGCGAAGCGAGGGCGGGCGGTGTCGGGGCCCTGGCCGTGGCGCCGGACGGCCGTCTGTTGGCCACCGCAAAGGATCAGACCGTGGACCCCGCCCTGATCGGCGACGCCGAGACCGTACTGCACCTGACCGGTGGCCCGAAGGGTGACGATGCGGCGACTGCTCGACTGGTGCGGGCCGCGCGGACCGCGCGGGCCGCCGGGACGGTGAAGCACCTGATCCTGGTGTGGGTGTTCGGTGCGGACGCGATGCCGCTCGGGTACTTCCGGGCGAAGGCGGGCGCCGAGCGAGCCGTCATGGAGTCGGGGATCGGCTGGACCGTGCTGCCGGCGGCGCAGGTCAACGAGCTGCTGCTGAAAATGGTCGGGGCGATGCGCCGGATGCCATTGGTGCCGGCGCCGGGCGGACTGCGCGTCCAGCCCGTGGACGCCGCCGAAGCAGCCGCCCAGCTGGCCGAGTTGACCCTCGGAGCTCCAGCCGGACGGGTACCCGACCTGGCCGGTCCGGGCGTGTACACGCTGCCCGAACTGGCCGCCGCGCAGCGTGTCGCCGCCGGTGCCAAGCCGCGGCGCACCCTGCCGGTCCGACTCCCCGGCAAGGTGGGCCGCGCCTACCGGCGGGCGCCAACCTCACCAGCGACGACGCCTGGATCGTCGGCCGTGACCGGGAAGGGTTCCTCGCCTCGTGACCGGTGCATCCAACGACAACAGCGGTACAGCGGATCGCGGAAGAGATCTGCCTGTCACAGCCGTCGCCGACTCGTCGACGAGGCCTTCCGGGCCCTGCCCTTCGATTACTGCTGCACCTTCGGCAACGCGACGAGCGCGGCAGGTCCGCGAGCGCTACGACGTCCCCGTGGGCGCGGACGACTGGGCGTGGACGACCGGGCGCGGGCGGAGGCACGGATCGGCGAGGCGGCTGACCTGTTGGGCCGGGGCGGGTGGGCGGCTACAAGGCGGGGAGTGATCAACAATCTGCTGCAACGCGGTCTCCCCGCGCTTGCCCTCGCCGCCCTTCTCCCTCTCACCGGCCTTGCACGCGGCCGCATCCCGGCCAGGCGTACGCCGCTCGTGCCCCCGCCCGCGCCCCGTCCGCGGGCTGCGGGCGCCGCTGGCTCTGTCCGTTGCCGTCGACTTGATCCCGGTCGGCGATGAGCCACGAGAGGGCTGCAAGCGGGACCTGTACAAGCGCTGGAACCGCGGGCTGACCCCGACGGACCGTTGCGACACCCACAAGGGGGCATCGGGGCCTTTGCGGCCGTGATGAGAATCTGCGGAATTGGCTCTGACCAGAGTTCCGTGAAGCGGCCTGGGGCCGCATGGAGCGACCCCGCTCACGATGCGGGCATTCGGCCACGGCATCATGGAGGCGAAGAGTGATCGAGCGGGCATGCCATGACCAAGTTCATCGTCCATGACGAACCGGTTGGTCGGGCTCAGAGCAACTACATCGCCCAAGCCGGCCTGACGCCGTTCGGTCTGGACGGCCAGGTGGAACAGCTGTGGCTGAAGCCCCTCAACGACGGCACTTTCTCCATCGCCTGCATCCCGTTCCAAACGTACGGACTTGCTCTCGGCGACCCTGTACACCTGTCAGCGAACGACCAGGTCAGCGAGGTCGTGGGGCCGTCTTCCCATCGTGTCCTGCGGATGCTCCTCATGCCCGTCCCAGCCTCGAAGCAGTTGACGGAAACGATAGATCGGATCCGGACCGAAATCGCTGCCGCAGGTCTGTTGAGCGAGTGGAACGGTGACCGCCACGTCGCCGTCGACATTCCGCCCGAGGCGAAGCCCTCGACGTTGTTCGACATCATGCGACGCGAGGTGTCCCAGGGCCGGGCCTTCTGGGAGTGGGCTGACGCCATGCCGTTCTCCACCCAACACTGAGCCGTCGCGCGGGACCTGGAGCACAGCCTCCTCACGACTTCGTGAGGATCCGAGTTCGGAGAAGCGCGAACGTTGCACGGCCGGGTGGAAGGATGTCTTGTGGTCGCATGATCCAGCAGGTGATCTTGCGAAGGCTGGGAATGTCCGCGCGGATCGGTTCGGCATTGCCGGCCCGGAGGGCGGCGAGGTGTTTGCGAACGACCTGGCGACTGCCGCGGTAGCCGCGTTCGCAAATCTCCAGGAAGCGGCGGCTGCCGCTGACCTGGCCTAGGCTTTCGGTGAAGCGGGTGTTCAGGTACGGCTTGAACGGTTCCAGCACTCCGGCCGGCTGGCGTTCGTATGCCGAGGCCAGGGGGCTGGTCTAGGTCGGTGCCGCGGAAGCGTCGAACGGTTTTCCGGTCGGGGATCGGTGTCCGCGGTAGTTGGTGGAGTGGGAGCTGCATCAGGGGCGGTGCCTCCGGGATAGGGCAGGTCACTTCGTCGACGCGTTTGCGCAGGCAGGCAGGCAGGCAGGCAGGCAGGCAGGCAGGCAGGCAGGCAGGCAGGCGTGGTGCCGGTGGCAGGTCTTCTCCACTGCCGCGGCAAGGTTTTGGAGCAGGTGCCAGCGGTCGGCGACTTCCACAGCGTCCGGTGCCGCTTCGTTGATTGCGCGAGTGCAAACCGAGGCCCGGTCACGGCAGATGATCTCGGCGCCGGGATGCTCGCGCAGCCGGGCGGCGAAGGTCTCGGAGGTACGGTCGGGCAGAACATCCACGCTTTGGCCGGCCTCTACGTCGACGAGGATGGTGCCGTAGGTGCGCCCCCTGCGGCAGGCGAACTCGTCGACACCGAGCACTCGCGGGGCACCCTCCGGCACCGGCGAGGAACCAGCAGCTCCAGCAGTCGTGTCCGTCCGGCCGTCAGGTGCATACGGCGGCACAGCCGTTCACCGGCCCGCCCACCCAGCTCGACCGCCGGGGCGGTGCTTGACGACCACCGCCCGGCCGGCGGTCAGGACGTGGGGGTAGTCCTCGCCGAGGCGGTGCAGGACCTTGACCTGGGCGCGGGCAGGCCTGGCGGGACGGAGTATTTTTTGCCGTCGAAGGAGCCCGGGCCCTGCGGGCTGACGGTGCGCTCGACCTCCAGTTCGGTGGGGAAGGGCCGGGTCGGGATCTCCAGCAGAGGTTCGGCCGCCACGAGGTCGGCAACC
Organism: Streptomyces sp. NBC_01264; assembly: GCF_026340675.1. Classification (NCBI taxonomy): domain Bacteria; kingdom Bacillati; phylum Actinomycetota; class Actinomycetes; order Kitasatosporales; family Streptomycetaceae; genus Streptomyces; species Streptomyces sp. NBC_01264. The sequence continues at coordinate 177,174 of NZ_JAPEOX010000002.1, read as the reverse complement.
GTCGCCGACGCGCCCTCGATCCGGCGGCGCCGCTCGTCCGTCCGCAGCGCGAGCTTGTCGACGCCGGACTGAGCCTGTTCGATGCTCAGCCCGTCCGGAACGGTGCGCCACCAGCGTTGAGCCGCCGAGTGTTGGCCTTCTCCACCACGCCCTTGCGGTTGCCGCGGCGGGGCGGGCAGATGTCGACCCCTACGCCGTAGTACTTCGCCACCGCGGCGCGGAACCCGAATACGAGGCAGTGCAATGATCGACCGGACAGCTCCTGGCTCGGGAGGTGGAGTAGAGGAGCGCGGACCTGCTGGACCGCTGCATCACGTGGGACGGACACGGCGGTCTTGACTGCGGCTTCCGGGTCCGGACGGCTCGGCCGGCCATCCGCCCACCACGCGCACTTACCGGCCCTCGGAGGTCCGGGCGGGCTGCTCGCGCAGCATCGCCAGGACCCGCGTCGATCTTCGCGTTGCGGACGGATCAACAGTGATGGGCTTCGCGGCGCCCCGGCCCAGTCCGGGGGCCGGTCCGCCACGGGTGCTACGGTGTGGTATCGGCGCAGACCACGTACGAGGTCAGGGTGAGGGACCCGCCCCCGAGCGGGGCGATGTTCCGTGCGGCCACCTGCCATGAGCGGATGCCGATCGGAATGCTCTGGTAGAGGTCCGTGGGCGCACCGAAGAAGCTCTCTCCGCCCCCCGTGCGCATGTCCCCCGTATCGCAAGCCACTTCTAGGAAGCCGAACTGCTGCGGTTGCACGACGAGGTTCTCGGAGCGCCGGAAGTAGGTGTTCACTGGGCCGGGGGCGCCCGTGGCACCGGTCGCGCCGGTCGCACCCGTGGCGCCGGTCGCTCCCGTCGCACCCGTCGCCCCGGTGGAGCCGGGAGGGCCGGCCGGTCCGCCGGCCCCGGCGGGTCCGGCAGCTCCGGCCGGTCCGGCGGCCCCGGCGGGTCCGGCAGCTCCGGCGGCTCCTGCGGGCCCGGGAGCTCCGGCCGGACCGGGCGGCCCGGGGGGACCGGCGGGCCCCGAGCCGCCGTGACCCCCGGGCTTGTGTCCCTCCGGCCAGGATTCATGGCCCGGTTCGGGTCGTCCGTTCTCCGCGGGGTGGCACTCCTCGGGGGAGCCGCCGAGCCACGGAACCTCCTGGCACGGGTCCGCGTACGCCGACGACGCGCCGGGGGGCGCTGCGGTATCCCCTCCCATCAGTGCGTGGGCGTCGGCTGCTCCAGCGACGCCGAGCGCCAAGGAGGCCGCTGCTCCGGCAAGCGTGTACGTACTCCACCGGCGGGCTCGTGCCCGGCGATACGTCTGCATCGTCCATCCCTGGTGACTCGAGGTCGTGTACGGCTCGGTCGGGTATCCATATCCACTGAGACCGGCTTCCCGACACTGAATGCGATCCGTTCACCAGATTGACGGATCGTCACATGTTCTTATGTCTAGCAACGCCGCGCGCAACAAGAACGCTCGAACGGGTTCTCCAACACGCAAGGATCCCTTACGGTTCGTTCGAACGAACAGGACGGACGAGCGAGCGAGCTTCCTCGATGTGACTTAGGCGTTTCTTCCTCGGAAGGAGAAGGACCTGTGTGTGGTCATCACGGTGAGCAAGAGGACTCCGGCGGCACCTGCGCAGCCGATCGGGAGCATTCCGCGACCGGACGGGGGAGACGGGACGTATTGCGGCTCGGCGCCCTCATGGCGGCGGGCGGGCTCGCCGCGCTCGTCCCGGTGGACACGGCGCGGGCTCAGACCTCGGCCGGCGCTGCCGAGCCGGGGCCCGGAGCCAGGGTCACGACCGCCTACCCCGGACACTCGCCCTTCGGGTTCGACCAGTGGTCTTCGGTCGATTTCGTCGTACCGGCGGGAGTGAACCGGATATCGGTCACCCGTACCTTCGACCACTACGACGGCCTTCCGGGGATCATGTCCGACGTCCTCGACATCGGTCTCTTCGGCCCGTCGGGGTTCCGCGGCTGGTCGGGCGGAGCCCGGGACGCCTTCACGGTCTCGGGAGCGGACGCCACACCGGGCTACGTACCCGGTCCCGTCGAGCCGGGCCGGTGGTCGGTGGCGCTGGGACCCGTCGTGTTCAACCCGGCCGGGATGAACTGGCGCGTCGAGGTCACCCTCGAGTACGGCCCTCCCTTATCCAGCACACCCTTCGCCGTCCTGCCGACGTCCGCGCCGAGCCGCGGGCAGATCCCGGGGTTCCCGGTCCCGCTCCCGTTCTGGTACCGGGGAGACATGCACACCCACACCGTCCACTCCGACGGGGGACGCACCTTGGGCGAGCTCGTGGGCGCGGCTCGCGACAACGGTCTCCACTTCCTCGGTTCCACCGATCACAACACCAGCGCGGCCGGCGTTTCATGGGCCGGCAGCATTCCGTCGGACCTCCTCGTCATCAACGGTGAGGAGGTGACCACCCGCCACGGCCACTGGCTCGCCCTCGGCATGCCCCAGGGGGAGGTGATGGACTGGCACTTCGGCCCCGGGAACACGGGCGTGATGGCCCAGCACGCCAACTACCTGCGCGACCGGGGCGGGCTCGTGGTCGCGGCCCACCCGCTCACTCCGGCCCCGGGATCCTTCTGGGAGTTCGGATTCGGCGACGTCGACGCCATCGAGGTGTGGAACGGTCCGTGGACGCTCGACGACGAGGCGGCCGTCGCCATGTGGGCCGCCATGCTGTTCTTCGGCCAGCGCGTCCCCGCCGTCGCGAACAGCGACACGCACGCTCCCTCGGACGTCGTCGGGCTCCCGCAGACGGTCGTCCGCTCCACCGCCCTGTCCCGTGACGCGATACTGGACGGGGTGCGCCGCGGCCACTCCTACCTGGCGGAGTCCTCGAAGGTCAGCGTCTCGCTGAGCGCGAGCTGCAACGGCCGGCACGCCGGGCCGGGCGACTCGCTCCCGGTGTCGTTCTTCGACGCGGTGGACGTCTCGGTCAGCGTCTACGGCGCCCCGAATTCCTTCCTGACCCTGTACACCGAATGGGGTCTGATGCTGGCGACCTGGATCGGGGGCGACGGCGTCGGCCACCTCAACTGGCGCGGCTGGGGGCTGGGGTCGGTCTTCGCCCGTGTCGAAGTGCGCCGCCCGAAGCCCGGCAGCAGCACGCTCGACCAGATGGTGGCCCTCAGCAACCCCGTGTGGTTCGGTCCTGCACCGACCCCCAAACCCGTCTACCAGGGAGGACAGACCTTCCTGAGCACCGTCCGGTACCCGAACAGCTGGAGCGCGGTGGCCCCGATGCCCGGCATCGGCGGCGCGCCCACGTTCAACGGCCCCCGAGCGTCCATCACCGGCCTGTCCACGGGGTCCGCCCTGACGGTCGGCCTCAGCGGTGACAACGGCCTGTGGATCAACGAACGCCAGACCAACGGCCAGTGGCAGTCCTGGCAGCAGTTGGCCGGCCCCGGCGCGCAGGGCCGGCCGATACTCGACCTCGGCGAGGCCGCGGAAGCCGCGTTCCGGCGGGCCCTGCGGGCCGCCCGGGGGGCGTCCGCACCGGCGGCGCGCATCGTGTCCTCCGGCGCGACGGCAGGGATCACGGCTGCCGGACCGGCGGGAGCGGCCGCGGGCATCGTCCAGGCAGGCGCGGCCTTCCGCGACGCGGCCATCGCGGGCATGCCCGACGGATCGGCCCAGATCGTCGCCGTCTCCCTCGACGGCACGCTCTACCACCAGGTTCGGCAGGTCGGCGGACGCATGACAGGGTTCACCCCGGTTCCCGGCGCCGCAGGCGGCAAGACCTGGACGGCGGTGAAGGTGGCCATCGCCGCCATGCCCGACGGGAGCGTCCAGGTCCTGAGCTACGGCTCCAGCGGCAACATGTACCTCAACATCCGCAAGCCCAACGGCTCCTGGGGCACTTGGAATCCGGTCCCCGGCGCCCGCGGCGCCGCGACCTTCGCCGGACCGGCCCTCGACATCGCGGGGTTGCCGGACGGCAGTTCCCAGCTCCTGGCGATCGGCATGGACGGGATGGTCTACCACCAGGTCCGACATCCTGACGGGCACTTCGACGGGTTCGCGACCCCGCGGGGGGTCACGACCCCGACGATGTCCGCCAGTGCCATCGCCATCGCGGGCATGCCTGACGGAACGGCACAGGTCCTCGCAGTCGGCGCGGACGGAAACGTCTGGCACGACATCCGCTTCCCGGCGTCCTGGCAGGGCTTCAGACCGCTGAGCGGTCCGCAAGGGGCCGACCGCCTGCGCGGCGGACAGCTCAGCATCGCCGGCATGCGCGACGGGACCTCTCAGGTCCTCGTCATCGCCCCGAGCTGAGCATCTCCCGATCCGGCCGACGGGGCCGCTGGAGCGGGAGCCGAGACGCCGGGCCGGTCGATCCTGGATCAGATGCCCATGTTGGCGAGAGCCAGGCCGATGCTCTGCAGGGTCGCGGCCACGGCGGGATGGCCGATCTCGAACCTCTCCGCCGCGAGCCTCACGCTGTCCGTCAGGTGTTCGTCGCCGGAAGCGGTATCGGGCACGCTCGGATCTTCGAGGCGCCGTATGAGTTCCCGCAGGTGTGCGTGCTCCTCGACCTGGACCGAGGGGTGCCCTCCCAGCTCCCGAAGGATGCGCAACTGCTCTTCCAGTTCACGTGCCGGCACTGCGGATCGTCCTCCTTGTGGATGGGGCCACCGGCACGGCACCGCGCACCGGCACCTCTCCAAGGGGGTTGGGAGGGGTGCCGGTGCGGGGGCGCGCTTCCTTCTGGAGCGAGCACCCCCGCCGTGACCTGAGGGCCACGTTCAGCGCGCGTTTCCGCCCAGGACCTGAGAGCGGCGTCCGACCAGGGCATTGATGTAGCCCTCGTAGTCGACGGCCTTCAGACGGAAGCGCTCCAGGGTCGAGGCGTGCGTGGTGATCATGAAGCGCTCCGTGCGCAGCGCCTCGACGACGGTGTCGGCCACGTCCTCGACCGTGATGGCGTTGTGCAGCAGGTAGGGCGCCTGCTCGGCCATGGGGGTGTGCACCCCTTCGGGGCACAGGACCGATACGCCGATGCCACGGTCGCGGTAGGTGAAGGCGAGCCACTCCGAGAACCCGACCGATGCGTGCTTGGTCGTCGCGTAGCCGACGCTCTCCAGCTCGGTCAGCAGGCCGGCCGCGGACGCGGTGTTGAGCAGGTACCCCTCCCCCCGCTCGAGCATGTGGGGCAGGACGTGACGGGCGGCCCGTATCTGGCCGTTGAGGTTCACGTCGATGATCCGCTCCCAGGTGCTGTCGTCCGCCAGCGCGTCCATCCGCGTCGCGATCCCGGCGTTCGAGCAGAACAGGTCGATGTGGCCCTCGTGGGTGAGTACATCGTCGACCAGCGCCGCGATGTCGCTCTCGCGCGAGACGTCGGCCGCGACGAACCGGGCGCCTATCTCCTTCGCCCTGTCCGCGCCGGCGCTCGTGGCCAGGTCGGACATGACCACCCGCGCGCCTTCGGTGACGAAGCGCGCGGCGAGGCCAAGACCTATGCCGCTCGCGGCACCGGTGACGACGACGTTCTTGTTCTTGAGTTGCATGGCTCGCTTTTCTCGAGGGCCCGGGGCGGGCGCGGTCAGATGGTCGGGCAGCCATCATCCGAACCGTCGGCGGGGCGCACATCCACCGATCGTCCTGTCCGATCGGTTAGCCACAGCAGCAGCGCGAGGGCGGGCAGTACTGCGGCGCTGCCGGCGACGGCTGTCCAGCCGCCGAAGTGGAAGGCCAGGGCCCCGACCTGGGAGCCCACCGCCCCGCCGATGAAGAACGTCCCGATGTAGATGCTGTTCAGGCGGGCGCGCGCGGTGCGGTCGAGCTGGTAGATGGCGTGCTGGCCCACGATGAGCGTGCTCTGTACGGCCAGGTCGAGCAGGACGGCGGCGACGACCAGCACAACGATGTCGTGCCGCCCGATCACGGCCAGGCCCATCGCGCAGATGCACAGGAGGAAACCGGCCGCGGTCACCGTGCGTCCGTGTCCCCGGTCGGCCCAGCGGCCGGCCAGCGGGGCCACCAGCGCGCCCGCGGCGCCCACCAGGGCGAAGAGGCCGATGCCGAGCTGGGAGTAATGGAACGGGGCGTCGCTGAGGACGTAGGAGACGGTCGTCCAGAAGGCGCTGAACGCACCGAACATGGCGGCCTGGTAGAGGGCGCGGCGGCGCAGCACGGCGTGGGTGCGGACCAGGGAGGCGGTGGAGCGCAGCAGAGCGCCGTAGCTTCCCTTCGCGGTGGGCGTGCGCTGGGGCAGCGTGAGGCGCAGGGTCAGGGCGAGTATGCCCATCAGCGCGGCCGACACCAGGTAGACCATGCGCCAGCCGGCGACCTCGGCGAGCATGCTGCCGAGGGTGCGGGAGAGCAGGATGCCGGCCAGGAGTCCGCTCATGACGCGGCCGACGACCTGTCCGCGGGTGTGGTCGGGCGCGAGGTCCGCGGCGAAGGGGACCAGGATCTGGGCGACGACGGAGGTCGCCCCCGCGATCATGGCCGCGACCAGGAGCAGCGGGAAGCTCGGCGCGAGCCCGGCGGCGGCCATGGCCACGGTGACGATGACCAGCAGGACGGATACCAGGCGGCGGTTCTCCAGCCGGTCGCCCAGCGGTACCAGCAGCAGCATGCCCGCGGCGTAGCCGATCTGGGTCACGGTGACGAGGGTGCCTATGGTGCCTTCGCCCAGGTGGAAGGTGTGCTGGAGCATCTCCAGCAGCGGCTGGGCGTAGTAGAGGTTCGCGACGGTCAGGCCGCAGGAGGCCGCGAGGAGGATCACCAGCCAGCCGGGCGGGCCACTGACAGTGCGGCGCGGGGTGGGGGCGGTCGTCGGGGTGGGGCTGGCCCCCTGGATCTGGAGCGTGGACACGGGCACCTCCGAGGTGATGAATCCATCTTCCATATAGAAGAAAATTTCTATATGGAAAGGAGTGTATATGATGGATCCATGGACTTCCAGGGCGACCTCCCCGTCACCGTCGACACCGGCGCACTGTCACGCACCGTGCAGCACGCCTTCGCGGTGCGCATCGAAGCCGTCGTCCAGCCGATGGGCTTCACCCTCAGTCAGTGGACGGTGATGCGGGAGCTGAGGCGGACGCCCGGAGCGTCCGCCTCCGAGCTCGCCCGGACCGCGGGTCACACCCCGCAGGCCTGCGGGGCGATCCTCAAGCAGCTCCAGGCCGACGGCATCGTGGAACGGGCTGCAGGCCGGGGCCGGATCGTGGAGAACCGCCTCACCGCCCACGGCACGGCAGTGACGGACGAGACGGTCACCAGGGCAGACGCTGCACTGCGGCCCGCCCTGGAGCACTTCGGGCGTGAGGACCTCGACACCTATCTCAACCTCGCCGCCAGACTCCTCGAAGCGCTGAACCAGGCGACGCCCGTCCGCTGACGCCGTGCCTGTGGGGAGGAGCGAGTGGATTCGGCTCCCGGGTGGCCGGCACCGGCGACCTCCGCCCGGGTGAATCCATCGGCACCTGCACCGAGTGGAGCGGCCGCCTCGCCGGAGCCACCCGCATCCTCACGTCCTGACCGCCACCGGCCGGACGGCCGCGCAGCACGCGAGGCCGACGAGGAGCATCGCCACCGGGAAGGCGAGCGCGGCCTGGGTGGCACTGGTCGGAGTGCTTCCGAGTTGAGCCTGGAGGAGTACGCCGGTGACCGCGCTGCCGAAGGCTCCGCCGAGCTGTCGGGTGGTGTTGAAGACCCCCGAAGCCGCGCCGATCAGGGCAGGCTCCAGGCCACGGGTGGCGATGCCGGCCAGCGGGGCGGAGACCAGCCCGATCCCGATGCCGGTGACGAGCAGCGGGGGCATCAGCGTCCACGGGCCGATGCCCGGGTGCAGCAGCCAGGTCAGGGAACCGACTCCGGCGATCAAGAGCACGAAGCCGAGGGCCGCGAGCAGCTGTGGGCTGGTGGTGTCGGACCGCTTGCCGGCGAGGCGCGCGCACAGCGAGGACAGGGCGAACATGGGCACGGTGACGGCGCCCGCGGCCAGCGGGCTGTAGTCGAGGTCGCTCTGCAGGTAGATCATCAAGGGCAGGAACATGCCGATCATGGCGGCTCCCATGGCTCCGCCGGCCGTGGCGGCGGCGGAGAAGGCCCGGTTGCGGAAGAGGTGCAGCGGCAGGAGCGGCTCGCGGGTGTTGCGGTGCTGCCACCACACGAACACCGTCAGGCACACGGCGCCGAAAGCCAGCACTGAGGGGGTCGTGACGGGTCCGGCGACGGTGCCCCAGTGGTAGGCCTCCCCGCTCTGTACGCCGAAGACCAGCGCGGTCAGTCCCAGGCCGCTGAGCGCGATGCCCCACAGGTCAAGCCGGTGGTCCTTGGACGGTCGCCAGTCGGGCAGCAGGCGGTACGCGGCGATCCACCCGGCGATGCCGATGGGCAGGTTGATCAGGAAGATGCCCCGCCAGCCGGTCCAGGCCACGAGCAGTCCGCCGATCACCGGCCCGGCGGCCATGGCCGCGCCCCCGACCGCGCCGAACACACCGAGCGCCCGGCCCCGCCGCTCGGCAGGGAACAGGTGCACGATGAGCGACATGATCTGCGGCGCGATCAGCGCCGCGGCCAGGCCCTGGACGGCCCGGGTGGCGATCAGCGTCGGCGCGTCCGGAGCGAGAGCGCAGGCCAGTGAGGCAAGGGTGAATCCGGCCAGGCCTGCCAGGAAGAGCCGCTTGGGGCCGTAGCGGTCACCGAGCCGGCCCGCGAGGATCAGGGGTACGGCGTAGCAGAGGGCGTAGGCGCTGTTGACCCAGACGGCATCGTTGAGCGAGGCCCCGAGGGACCCGCGGAGGTCGGGGAGGGCCACGTTCACGACGGTGGCGTCCAGGCAGATCATGAAGAAGCTGACGCACAGCGCGTACAGCGCCGCCTGGGGGCTCGCGGTCGGGCCGGGAGGGGAGGGGTTACGGAGCAGGCGTCGCATTGTCGGTCGTGTCCTTGGCATGCCCGCCCCGGCCGCACGTGGCAGCGCGGAGAATCGGAGCGGGGAACGGAAGCCCTCCAGGGGCAATGACGCTCAAGCACGCTTCGATCAGCACGGCAGGACTCCCGGGGACGCGACGAAACACCAGGGCAACTGGATCTGGAACCATCCTCGGCGGGCAGCCGCCCCAGGGCATCCGCTGACCGGCTGACCGGCCGGGGGAGCGGCAGCGGATGCCCCGCCGACGGCAGCCCGTCCTCCGACGGGTTTGCGGGCGTTGAGCACCCAGTTCCCCCGGTCAGTGGGCGGTCAGTCGGCGGCTCCGGGAGGACCTCGGCCGGTGGGGGCGCCTGGCTCAGAGCACGCGCTCGTCGCGGAACGCGGGGACAGCGGCGACGGCCGCGAGCAGGGTGGCGACGCCGAAGACGGTGAACGCCACGGTGAAGCCCACGGGCAGCAGGGACCGGAACGCCAGGTGCCCAGGCCGAATCCGACGAAGAGGCAGAACGCGTTGAGGCCCAGGGCCTGGCCGCGCCGGCCGTGGTCGCCGGGCAGGTCGGTGACGATGCCGCCCAGGAGCGGTTGCGTCATGTCGTGGCATGACGATGAAGTCTCCGGTGGTGTCCACGACGGCGGTGGCCGCGGTCAGCGCCGTGAACGCGGCCGCGCGTGTCCGCGAGTGGCCGACTCTCCCGTGGCCCTGCGCGCCCCCCGATCGGCGGATCATCCGTGCCTGCCCGCATCGATAACCTCGGTGAGGTTTGACCGGTTTGGATCGATAAATATCCGCAAGGGGTAGGTCATGGTCGAATATGCAGAGGGGCTGTCCGCGACTCCCGCCCCCGAGGGCGGCGCAGGGCATGGGCGCATGCACCGGATCGCAGCCGCCAGTCTCTTCGGCACCGCCATCGAGTTCTATGACTTCTACGTCTACGGCATGGCGGCCGCCCTCGTTTTCACCCACGTGTTCTTCCCGGACCTCTCGACGACGAGCGCACTGCTCGCCTCGTTCTCGACGTTCGGCGTGGCGTTTGTGGCCCGCCCCCTCGGATCGATGGTGTTCGGCCACTTCGGCGACCGCCTCGGGCGGAAGTCGGTCCTGGTCGTCTCTCTGCTGCTGATGGGCCTGTCGACCGCGTTCGTCGGCCTCCTGCCGGGCTACTCGCAGTGGGGATTCGCCGCACCCGTCGTCCTCGTACTCCTCCGGTTCGTCCAGGGCCTCGGACTTGGCGGCGAGTTCGGCGGGGCCGCGCTGCTGGCGGTCGAACACGCGCCTCGCGGGCACCGCGGCAAGTACGGCTCGGCTGCACAGCTAGGCGCCCCACTGGGCCTGTTGGTCGCCACCGCAGTGTTCTGGGCCATGTCCTGCGCCTTGCCCAACGGTGCGTTCATCGCGTGGGGCTGGCGGATTCCGTTCCTGCTGTCCTTCGCCTTCACCGCCGTCGGCCTCGTGGTGCGGCTGAAGGTGGCCGAGACGCCGGTCTTCCGCGCGATGGCACAGGCGCAGGTGCTCAGCCGGGTCCCGGTCAAGGAGGTGCTGCGCAGGAACCCGCGGGAGCTCCTACTGGGCGCCGGAGCGATGGTCGTGGTCTTCTGCACCTTCTACACCGGCTCCGCCTTCTGCCTCTCCTACGCCACGGGTGCGTTGAAGATCGCGCGTGGCGACATGCTCACGATCTCCCTCCTGGGCTGCCTGACTTTCGCCGCGGGAATCTGGCTGTCCGCGACGGGATCCGACCGCATCGGGCGCAAGCGGATGATGCTGCTCGGAGCGGCCGTGTCCGTACCCTGCGCCCTGGTGGTGTTCCCGCTGATGGACACCCGGCAGATCGTCCTGATCGCGCTCGCGCTGGGCGCACTGAACTTCTGCACGGGCCTGACCTACGGGCCAATCGGTGCCTACCTGCCGGAACTCTTCGGCGCACGGATCAGGTACACCGGGGCGAGCCTCGCCTACAACCTTGGCGGTGTGCTCGGGGCGGCGGCGGCCCCACTGATCGCGACCCACCTGCAGGCCTCGTTCGGCTCGTTCTCCGTGGGGCTCTACATGGGCGCGGCGGGCGTCGTGTCCCTGGCCTGCCTCTGCTTCCTCCCGGAGACCAGCCGGCGCGGCCTCGGCCACCAGCCGCAGAGCCCGGCCCGCCAGGCCCCGGCCCGTGAGAGCGCAGGCGCCGCCGTCTGAACCCCGCCCTGCTGACATGCGGCCGCGGTGCCCGGCAGCACGTGCCGGGCACCGCGGAGCCGTAGCGGTGTCAGCGGCTCCCGCACACCACCATCGCGGAACCACCCCGCGGTGCTTCGGCTCGGCGATCACCGTGACCCGGCCGTCCGACCGCTCGATCGTCAAGGTGTAGGAGGCGACGCCGCCCCAGTGGTCCGCCGTGACCAGGCGGGCGGTGGAGCGACCTTCGTACGGCTTCTCGCCGCCCTTGCCGCGGGTGCAGGCCGAGCCCGGCACGCGCGGGTCTTCCGGTGCCGGCGGGCTGGTCAGCGCGGCGTCGGGACGGATCAGGCAGGCCCGATCCTTGGCAAAGCCCTGGGACAGCAGCTCCTGGGCGGGAACGTCCGAGGAGGCAGGTCGCCCACCCGGCGGTTGCGGTCGTCGAAGGCGATTCGGCCGGCCTCGAGGTAGCGGTGGAGCCCCTGGGCCTCGTCGGCCTCCGACGGGTTGAAGTTCCCAGGATGTCCAGGAAGTTGCCGTCGGCATCCACGGCCCGCCACAAGCACTTCTGCACGCCGTTGATCTTGTTGAAGGCTTCGTTCAGGTGTCATGTGTCGCTGGGCTGTGGGTGCCGTCGGCCTAGCGCGTTCGCGTGGGTGGCCGAACGTCACCGCCCGTACAAACGTGCCCGAACCCCTGACTTTTCAGGTATGGCATCGCAACCCGTGCCCCCTCTAGATTGCTGCCGACACCCTGCCCCATCCACCGTGCACAGTAATCAAAGAAATGAGGTTGCAATGGAAACGCGACACACCGTACCCTCCACGGCAGCAGAATTTGAGATATTCCTTCGGGGTGCCATGGAGGTCGTCAAGAGCAACGGCGACCCGGAAAGCCTCCTGGAGCATCTCAGGTTGGCGTGCGGCGATCATTATTACCGGGAACCCACCGACGTAGAGTTCCCGAATTTCGCCGCCGGTGTTTATCATAGCCTGATGCAGTTCCGCGCGAACGGCGGACACTATTCGTCGCGGCTCCTGCGGCAGGCGGCCCTGGGGCCGGATTCCCTCCTCCAGGCGAGCGGCGTCGCATCTGAGTGGTTCCGTCTCGCCCGGATGGTGCTGTTCGAGGACTGTGAGGCCCTGGGTGCCCCCGGCGCCCCCGGCGGGGAGAGCCACCTGGCCCGCGTGTCGACCCCGACGTCCGAGCAGTTCGTCCGTGCCACGCCCGCTGAGATCGCTGATATCCGTCGGAACGAAGTACGACTCAGGCGGAAGCAGATGGAGCAGGCCGCCCCGAAGCAGGCCGCCCCGAAGTACCCCGGCTGGAGCAGGGAACTGGATGGCAAGGCCAGGGAGGTACTCGATGCTGTGGGCGTGAGCTGCAAGGACATCATCGTGATGCCGGACGCCGCAGCATCCAAGAATGTCGCAATTGCCATTATGCTCGATGCGACCGCCGAGAACATCCAGAAGGCAATCAAGGAGATGTACTTCCCGAAGTATGCGGCCGAGCGCGGCGCGCACATCGATTTCGACGGGTGGTGCGATCGCGTGACCCCCGGTGTCATCGTGCTGGCCGCGAGCTGTCTGGACAGCGAGGATGGAATCGGCATTCTGCTGCACGAGGCCGGGCACATCGTCTCCAAGAACAAGACCGAATGCGGCGCGGTTTTTACACTGGAGCTCCAATATATCAAGCAACTGTTGGGTGCCAATTTCGCAAGGAGCTGGTTCACCACCAATCGCAATGCGAGTTACCTGAGGGATTATCCGTTCAAGTTCACGCCAGGCTGTGCAGAGTTTGCTGAATCGCTCAGAGAGATCCACGACGAGACTTACTTCTACAGGGAGTTCAAGGCCGACTACGAGCGGGTGACGAAGAAGATACTTCCGCTCACTCCTCAGATCCGAAAGGAGCTAGGCATCCCTGAGGGTCAGGACAGGTACCCCAATCCAGGTGACAGGATCAAGGGAAATCTTCAGCTCCTCAAGGCGTACGCCACGACCGTACTGAAGGCCAAGGACGGAGCACTCAAGCCTGCGGGACCGAAGAAGATCGGCATGGAGGTGCTCCTGGGAGACGTTCGCTGGCGCGTGGTGCAAATGCCGGAGATCGGGGTGTATGTTCTGGAATGCATGGAACTACCCGAAAAGTGATTCTTCATGCGTTCTGTTAAGCAGCGGGTGGGGTGAGCGGCTGGGGTTGGCAGGTCCGCCCGTAGTGGAGAAGTGCCCGCAGGACGTTGACGCGGCGGCGTGCCAGGGCGAGGGCCGCTTGGATGTGACGCTTGCCCTCAGCGCGCTTGCATTCGTAAGACCGGCGCGAGCCTCACAGTGCCGGATGCTGAAACAACGCGGAGATGCAGAAGACTCGCTGGAGTCGGCGGTCTCCCGGAGTCCGACGGCGATGTTGTGGTGTCCGGCGTCCCCGCAGGGTGTCGATGACGGGGTTGCGCAGGGTGGCTGGTCCGTGTCCGGTACAGATGTTCGGAGGAGTCGGAGGAGGGGGTCCGTCAAGTCCGGGCCTCCTGTCCGGTGGCCGGGGCCGGGCGGGCCGGTCGTCCGCCGGCCACCAGGCATGCCGCCACGGCTACGGCGGCGCCGATGTACAAGAACGTCGGGTACCCGAGGACGTCCACCGCCTGTCCCCCGACGGCGCCCGCCAGGGAGAGGCCCACGAACAGCGCGCTGTTGTTCCAGGACAGCATGCCGGTCGCCCGCTCGGGGAACATGTCCACCAGATGGCGCTGCTGGGCGGGGAAGAACGCGTAGGCGGCCAGAGCGAAGAGTCCCAGCGCGCAGGCCAGGGCCCAGGTGGCCGGATAGACCAGGGCCACCGCCGCCTCCAGTACGGCCGTCAGGGCCAGAGCCGCCCTCGTGACGCGTACGGCGCCGGCCCGGTCGGCGACCCGCCCGCCGACCTGCCCTCCGATGACGGCCCCGACCCCGTAGACGACGAGCAGCCACGTCACGTCGCCCTTCCTGCCGTCGGAGTGCAGGGCGATGGCCAGGAAGGTGTAGAGGCTATAGACGGAGAAGGCCCACAGGGTGGTGACGGCTACTCCGAACACCGCGACGCCGGTACCGCTGCGCCCGCCCTTCGCCGCCTCCTGCGGCGTGCCGCTTACGGAAGCCGGTCCGCCCCGCCAGACGAACGCGTTGGGCAGGGCCAGCAGGAACGTTCCCGCCGCGAGGATGACGAAGGTGGCCTGCCAGCCCACGTGCTGGCTGAGCAGCGCCCCCGCCGGGGCACCCACCCACAGGGCGGTCAGCAGTCCCGAGCCCACGATGGCCAGCACCTGGGCCCGCGCCTGGGGCCGTGCACGGGTGCTGACCAGCGAGTACACGGTGGGGCCGGTGGCCGCGGCCGCGACTCCGGCCACCACGCGGGTCACCAGCAGCAGGCCGAAGTCCGTGGCCAGGGCCGTGGCGATGTTGGCCACCGAGAACAGCAGCAGGGCCCACACCAGGATCGTGGCGCGGTCCTTCCGGTCCGAGAGCCAGCCGGCGAAGGGCGAAGCCACCACGTAGGCGATGGAGAACACCGTGATCATCAGCCCGGTGCCGGCCTCCGGCACATCGAGCGACGTCGCGATGGCGGGAAGCAGCGGAGCCACCACGAAGAGGTCTGTACCCACCAGGAACTGCGTCAGCCAGGCCAAAACGACAAGCTTGGGCGCGAGGCCGGCTGCCGGGGCCGGGGTGTCACCCGTCGAGTCCATGCAGCCACGCTAAGCACGAAGCCCCGACGCCACCACCCGAAACCCGCACGGACCGCCCCGCCGAAGGGCTCGCGCACGCTCCCCTTGACGATCACCCACTGGCGCCCGGGTTTCCGGCGTCCCGCAGATCAAGGTGGCGCCACGCGGTGGGGGAGGCGGCGCTGGGCTTGGTCGCGTACGCCCGCCGGCCCTGCCGGTGTCGTTCACCCCAAACGGATGGCGGGCCGGCCGGATCCCGGGCGGTCGTCACCCGTACGGAAAACGCTTGGACGGCGCGGACGGCGTCGCGGGAGACTGCGATCTCCGTAAGCAAGTGACTACGTAGGGTGGCCATAAAAGCGTCTCTGGTACGAGGGGGTCCGCCAGGCAGAGGGCCGGTGGTCCTCGCACTCCGCTACTACGGGCGGGAGTTGGCGCGGCTGCGGTGGCTGACCGCGCCCGCCATGCTGATGCCCGCCCTCGGCAACATCGGCATCAACTACATCGCCCCGCTGGTCGTCGCGAAGCTGGTCGGGCGCATCGCGGGCGGCGCCGGGCTCGGCCTCGGCGCCTGCCTCCCGTACGTCCTGGGCTTCGCCGGTGTCCTGCTGCTCTCGGAAGCGGCGTGGCGCCTCGGCCTGCACTGCCTGAACCGGCTCGACGCCCTCGGCATCGAGCGGCTGTACATCGTCGGCATGGACGAGCTGTTCGCGAAGGACGCCGCGTTCTTCCCCGACAACTTCGCCGGGTCGCTGACCAAGCGGGTGCTGAGCTTCGCCTCCCGCTTCGAGGAGTTCGTCGACGCGCTGACCTTCTCGGTCGTGGGCCGGTTCGTACCGCTGCTGTTCGGGTCGGTGGTGCTCTGGCACTACGAACCGCTGCTCGTCGTGGAGCTCCTGGCGATGATCGTGGTGACAGGGGTGTGCGTACTGCCCCTCATCCGGCGCCGCCAGGCGCTCGTCGCCCGGCGCGAGGAGGCGATCGCCCGGGTGTCGGGGCACGTCTCCGACAGCCTGATGAACATGGACACGGTCCGCGCGTTCGCCGCGGAGGAACGCGAGGCGGCCGAGCACCGGTCCCGGGTCGCGCAGTCGCGCGCGCTCACGCTGCGGTCGTGGGACTACGGCAACCTGCGCATCGACACCCTGGTCGCACCGATGTCCGTCGTGACCAACGCGCTGGGCCTGCTGATCGCCGTCACGGTCGCCGGGAGCACCGGCGGGGGAGTGGGCGGAAGCGGGCACGGGGTGGAGGCGGTCGTGGTCGCCTTCACGTACTTCTCCAACGCCACCCGGATCATGTTCGAGTTCAACTGGATCGGACGGTCCCAAGAGGATATCGCAGGCTTCCGTGAAGACTGGGTGAACGGCACCCGCTCCAGCGAGGTCAAGGGCTACGACGGCCCTCCGATTCCTGCCCTCAAACTCCCCCAATGTGCTTGAAGCGCAAGGGAAGAACGCGTTGAACTGCCTTGATGTCATGCGAGCTACGAGTTGCGCCGTGGCGCAGCTCGCGCTCCGCTTCTTTGCGATGGATGGTGAGTGGTGGGCCTATGGGGCAGGTATCTGATCTTGAAATCGTGTCCCGTGTAGGTGAGGGTGTGGTCAGGTCTAGTCGGACGGATGCTGACCTTTTGCTGACTTTGCTGACGAGTAGTTAGATGAGCTGACGGCGACGAGGGGCGCGCCTCCTGGAAGGTGCTCGTCAGGCGGGGGCTTCCAGCCCTGATCCCCCTAAGAACTCCTAACGAAATGATCTTTGACGTGGTTGGATCACTCCGGAACTGGGGAGCCGGGGGTGTGGAATGGCGCGGCCGAAGCCATGGGCTGTCGATGCCGAGTTGTGGGCGGTGATCGAACCCCTTCTGCCTAAGGTAGAGCGCCGGTCGCGGTACCCCGGACGCAAGCGGCATCCGGACCAGTTGGTGTTCCAGGGCATCCTGTTCGTGCTGCACACCGGAATCTCCTGGGAACACCTGCCGCAGGAGCTTGGCTTCGGCTCGGGGATGACCTGTTGGCGCCGTCTGGCCGAGTGGACTGAGGCCGGGGTGTGGCCCCGGCTTCACCAGGTCCTCCTCTCCAAGCTCCGCAGTGCGAACGCCCTGGACTTCTCCCTGGCAGCGGTCGACGGATCCCATATCCGGGCGCTAAAAGGGGGCCCAAGACGGGACGAAGCCCCGTGGACCGGGGCAGAACCGGCAGCAAGCACCACCTTGAGGTTCCCCCGTTGTTCGGGAGTTGCTGATTAGCTGGTCAGGAGGGGTTGACGGGTGTTCAGGTTCGCTGGTTCGGCCGTCGCCTGGTTGGCGTAGTGCTTCTCTTCGTACTCGATCGGGCTGAGGAAGCCGAGCCGTTCCTGGATGCGACGGGAGTTGTAGAAGCCATCGATGTACTCGAAGAGCGCGAGGTTCGCCTCAGCCCGGGTGGTGAAGGTCCGGCCACGGAGGCCCTCGGTTTTGATGAGCATCCAGAGGTTCTCCGCGAGAGCGTTATCGTATGAGTCGCCGATCGAGCCCATGGACGCTTCAACTCCAGCTCTCATTAGCCGGGTTGTGAGCTTGATGGACGTGTATTGACAGCCGTGGTCCGCGTGATGAATCAGCTGGCCGGGCTCGACCTCGCGGGACGCGAGGGCGTACTCCAGGGTGGTCAGCACCAGGTCGGCGTCCGCGCGGGCGGAAGTCTCCCAGGCGACCACCCGGCGGGAGAAGGCGTCGCGGATCGCCGAGAGCCACAGAGGCCCCTCACCGGTGGAGATCATGGTGAGGTCGGTGACCCACAACCGGTTCGGAGCCGGTGCGGTGAAGTCCCTGTTGACCAGGTCCGGGGCCAGGGTGGCCTTCGGGTCCCGGCGCGTGAAGCCCTTGCGCCGTGGGCTGACCCCCGCGATGTCGGCCTCGCGCATCAGGCGCTCGACCCGCTTGCGGCCCACGTGGACACCCTCACGCTTGAGGACGGCGTGTACCCGCGGCGAGCCGTAGTTGCCGCCGGAATCCGCGTGGATCTCTTTGATCCGCTCGGTCAGCTCGACGTCACGGCGCCTTCGCTCGCACGGCTCGGCCTCTGCACGGCGCCAGCGGTAGTAGGTGGAGGAGGGGATGTGCAGTTCCCGAAGTACGCACTCGACTCCCAGGCACGGGTGCTCGTCAACGAGCGCCGTCACCTGGGCCGGGTCGGGTCGAGTTGCGCCGCGAAAAACGCCGAGGCCGTCCTCAGTACGTCGTTGGCCCGCTTGAGCTGGACATTCTCCTTGCGCAGGGCCGCGAGCTCGGCGCGTTCGTCGGTGGTGAGCCGGTCATCGCGTTCGCCGGCATCCGCCTCCGCCTGGCGGATCCACCCGCGCAGGGCCTCGGGATGCACGCCGAAGTCGACAGCCAGCTTCTTGATCTGGGGCTTCGGCTCCGCGGTGCGATACATCCGTACCGCACGCTCACGCAACTCGAGCGAGTATTTCCGGGGTGCAGCCATGGCCACTGGTCCTCTCATGAGTCCCATCTGACCCGATGTCAACACTCTCCGCATCCCGGGGGAACCTCAATCGTCGCTCCGGGTGGCGGCAACCTGCGCAAGAAGATGGCCCGCGGGCGTATTCCGGCGGATGAGGCTGCCCACGCTGAGCGCCTTCGATCAGCCTGGTATGTCGCCTGGTCCCAGCACCGGTCGGGATTGGCGGGAGACACCACGGAGCTGGTCAACGCGAGCTACGAGGTCTTGGACACCGTTTTCGCCTGCCGCGAGCAGGCCGAAGAGCAAGCGCCCGACGGTGCACCCTTCGGGCGCCGCATGAACCAGCTGATGACGCGGCTCCTGACACCAGACCTATTCGGTGCCGGGCTTCCATTTCCGGTCAACGGGCGGCATCTGCGGGGCTTGGCCTACCAGCTCTGTGACGACTGCGACTTTTACTTCTCCGACGTGTTCGACCCCTCTGAGGAAGAGGTGTCGTGACAAGCGCCGGCGACCGTCTCGTGGCGACCACGCGCCTCAGGGACCGGGCCCGTCGACAGGAGCAGTATGAGGCTCATTATCACGAGGCCCGAGTGCTGCTGCTGATCGACCGCTTCACCGGAGCGAAAAAGGGCCTGGACGGCCTGACCAAACTTGCCAAGCTCGACTTCCTGCTGCGCTACCCGGCCATGCTGGAGCGCCTCCTGGCCGAGGAGGGAATTCCGTGGCCCGACGGAGCCCAACCCACCTCCGCTGAAAGGCTCTCCGTCGAAAGCCGCATGACCCGCTACAAGTACGGGCCCTGGGACCACCGCTACTACACCGTCCTGGGATCCCTGGCTGCCCGCGACCTGATCACCTACAGCGGGGGTGACCGGGCCGAGTTCCGCATCACAGCATCCGGCGCGGTCGCCGCGGCGATGCTGGCAGAAACGGACGAGTGGTCCGTGGTGGCGAAACGCATCACTCTCCTCAAGAAGCACTTCAACAAGTCAGGTACGACGCTGAAGACCCTCATCTACGACCGTCTGCCGGACGCGGTCGACAGGCCTTGGCGGACGGAGATCTGAAATGGCAGTCCACCTTCGCTTCCGCTCCCTCACCGTCACCACCGCCGACGCCGAGAAGACCTACCGCTTCGACGGGCCGGCCACTGTCGTCAGCGGTCCCAGTGGCACCGGCAAGTCCAGCCTCCTGATGCTGCTCAAGCATGTGGTGGGTGGCAAAGCCGTACTGACCCCGGCCGTCCGCGATCACGTCATCTCTGCCCGTGCCGAGGTCTTCATCGGCGAGCAGCACGTGATCCTCAAGAGGACCGTGAACGACGCCCGCTCCGGACAGGTCGATGTCCTGGACCCACAGACCCTGGCCACTCGCAACACCTACGCCGTACAAGCGGACGGCGACCTGCCGCCCTTGTCGGACTACCTTCTTGCAGCCCTCGGCTTCCCCCGCGAGACGATCCCCTCCAGCCGGGACGGCAAAGCAACAACGCGGGACCTCACCTTCACCGACCTCTTCGCCTACGTGTACCGGGAAGCCCGCAACATCGACCGCGAAGTCGTGGGACACCTTGACACCTGGTTCAGGAGCAAACGCACCGCCCTCTTCAAGCTGATGTTCGCGCTCACCGACAGCACCGTGCTGGAACTCAGCCGGAAGCTGGGCGAACTCAAGGAGGAGCTCCGCAAGAAGACGGACGAGTACGAGAACGTCAAGAACTTCCTCGGTGCGACTGATCCTCGAACCGAGGACCAACTGCGGGCTGAGCTCACCAGTCTGCGGGACATGCTGGAGCGAGCAGATGCAGCGTTGGCATCCCTGCGCCACGAACTGGAGGAGAACACCGCAGCCGACGCCGTCCTTCGCCGAGACTTGCGTGCGGCATTGGACGGCGCCCGCGACGCCGAGCAGGACGTCCTTGCGGCACAAGAGCTCGTGGAGGCCCGTGCTGCGGTTGTCGCCCAGGTCGAGCTCGACCTCTCCCGACTCGACCGCTCCACCACTGCCATTGAGAAGCTGTCACCGTTCGACTTCGTTGTCTGCCCACGTTGCATGCAGCGCCTCAGCGCCCGCCCCGTTCCCGAAGACCACTGCGTGGTCTGTCTGCAGGACGACCCACACGATCAAGACGTCGATCCCGCCGCCATCGCGCAGACCCGAAGTACCCTTGACCTTCAGCTCCAGGACGCCCGAGCCGTACTCGAAGCCGACAGCGGTGTCCTGGAAGCCGCACAACAACGAGCCCAGCAAACCGACTTCCTCGCCCATAGCCTGCGCCGTCAACTCGACGCGCAGACCCGCGACCTCGTGGCGCCCCGCTTCGACGCCATTGCAGACGCCAGTGGCCGCGCGGCCTCACTCAGGGCAGCCATCGACTCCGTCACCCAGTTACGAGACTCCTGGACGAGGGCACACGCGATCGCACGAGATGTCCGAGCTATCAAGGAGCAGCGAAGCCTCACAACCGCTGAATGGAAGGCCCGCACAGCCGAACTCGCTGTGCGGCAAACCCTAGTGAGCGACCTTGGCCGAGATTTCAACACGATGATCTCTCAGCTGCGCCCTGCGCCGTGGATCCAGTCTGCGACCATCGACGCGTCGTCCTATTTGCCGGTAGTGGACAACGTCTCGTTCGAAAGTCTTCAGGCCGACGGCGGGGGCATCGTGACCTGCATCAACGTCGCGTACAGCCTCTCCCTGCTTGAGTTCGGCATCACGCACCCAGACGTCCGAGTGCCGTCGCTGCTGATCATCGACTCGCCTCGAAAGGCATCCGGGAGCAACCTGGACGACCAGGCGCGCGGGCATCGGACCTACCAGCGCTTTCAAACAGTCGCCGAGGTCCACGACTCACAGGTCCAGCTGATCATCGCTGACAACGACTCGGCGCCCACGCCAGGCGCAGCCTTCGGCAAGATCGAACTTGACTACGACAATCCTCTTGTCCCAGGCGTAGCCCACCCCGGACCCGAGCACACCCACCGCGCCGAGGATGAGTCCTGATCAGGCTGTTCGGACTGCGTTTCGGCCATCCGGGGCATTTGCCGGTTCCCTAGACATGCGGGCAGTCCCGTCATGGACATTCCGCCGTCGCCCCGCCCGTCTGGCTGGGGTGATTCTCTCACCGAGACGCTCGAACTGGCGGGTGCGCGATGTGTGCTGACCCGGGGATTCACCTTCGCCGGCGCGTGGGCCCTGGCCTTTCCAGCACCGGGCGGCTGAAGATCCACGCCGTCATCGAGGAAGTCCCTTGACTGGTGATGGAAGAGATCGGCAAGCCGCTCCTGCTGGAGCCCGGGGACGTCGTGGTGTTCGCGGGCGACCGGCGGTACGTGCTCGCGAGCGATCCGGATCTGACCCCGGTCGAGGCGCTGCCGTTGCTGAAAGCGACGACCGAGCCCCACCACCACACGGGAGCGCCGGGAATCCGGGAGACCGTGGCGCTCGGCGGCCACATCGAACTCGAAGCAGTCGGGAAGGACCTGCTCATCGGCGCTCTGCCACCCGTGATGCACAGGCGGGCGTCAACCGAGGCCCCTGCCGCCTGCTGGCTCCTCAACCAGGCGTTCCATGGGTCAGGGGCTTCCTTCGTGGCCGACCTCCTGGCCCAGCTCCTCTTCGTCCAGGTCCTGCGCACCTACCTGGCCGAGGCGCACACGTCTCCGGTCAGGTTGCCGCGCGCCCTTGCCGAGGCGCAGATCTCCCCGGCAACTGCCCGGGACCTGATCACGGTCGCGTTGGCGATGACCTGACAGCGCGAGGTCACGAGTGGGTGAGGCTCTCGTGGTCCCACTGCTCCAGCAGTGTCTCCGCGGGCAGCGCGCTGCCCGCGGGAGCGAGGAGCTGGACCGGCATGTCGTGGGAGGCGCATGCGAACAGTTGCTCGGCGACGAGGTGGGGAACGAGCAGGGCCGTTGTGCCGGCCTTTCGGTTGAAGGCCACCTGGTAGGTGGCGATGACTGATGCCTCCCACAGGGTGAGGGGTCGCGTTCCGGCTCGCTGTGGAGGGTTCGGGGGAGGGCGGGTGCTTTGACGGCCATCAGCTGCCACGGGGCGCTGGCGGGGCGATCGGCTTCTTCGCGTGCCTGGCGGATCCAGTCGGCGGTGAGCTCGCGGAACGCGGCGTGGGCTTCGGGCTTCCCTTTGCGGCGGCGCCCGAAGGCGTTACTGACGACGGTGTACACCGAGAAGTCCTGATCTTCCAGGCGCTGCCAGGACCAGATGGCTCGGCGACTCCACTCGTACCACGCTCGCCGGAAGGTCTTCTCCGCCTCCGCTCCCAACCCGGCGAAGCCGGGATCGCCGGAGAACTGCGGCGTGGGCAGGACGCGTACGGCAGCGGCGTCCAATAGATGGGCCGGCTGGACGAGTGCCGCGAAGGCCCGACGCTCTGCGTCGAGGACGGCGGTGAGCCGACTCTGTAGCCCGTCGGCCCACGGAGCGAGGAACGGGTACTCGGCTATTGCTTCGTTGCTCCGTGCCAGGTAGGAGTGCAGTCGGCGCCAATGTGAGTGCCGTCCGGAGCGGAAGTTACGGGCGCGGTCGTAGCGCTCCCGTTCCTCGTCGCGCCCGGCCTCGTCGACTTCCTCTTCCGAGTCGCGGGCGTCATCGGCGTGGGGCGGGTAATCGCCGGTGGCGAGGGCGATGGCGGCGTCACGCCCGGCTTGGATGTCCTCCTCGTCCCTGGGCTCCCTGTCGAGCCAGATGGTGAGAGAGTCCACCTCGCTCACCGCTGCGCCGAGCGGCAGGATCGGGCTGTCCGTGGACAGAGGCCACCGGCAGTTCGCACAGAGCCGCTCGACGGCTTCGCCGAACGGGAAGTCGATCTGGTTCACGGAGGCGGCAGACCGCAGCGTGCGGCACTCGGGGCTTCCGTGGAGCTTGCCCTTGCCCGTTGCCGATGCGTGGCAGGTGATGAGGATGTCCCGGGTCGGCCCCAGGGGAACCTCGGGTTTGAAGATCGAACCGAGCATGACGTGGCGGAGCTCACCGGGAGTCGAGGGCATGTCGGCAGGTTATGCGCAGCCACTGCCAGCCCGCCGGGTAATCGGTCCCCGCCACTCTGGGGTGAGTTGACGTACCAGACCAGGCGCAGGACGCCGTCACGATGGTGGTCGTGCGGACCATGTGATGAAAGCGGTGGGGCACGAAGGGCGTGCCCACGCCCACGGCGCGCTGCAGAGTCGAGCCGTCCCGCTGCGTCGTGCCACCACACGTGCCAGAGGGTGGTCGCCTGCTTCACTCCGGGCGGGAGTCTGGCCGCGACTGGTCCGGGAGGCGCGACTGAGATGCTCTGCTCCGCACTTGGCATGATGATTCTGTGTCGGTGGGTGACGTTCCAGAGCTGACTTCGCGAGGGTAGTTCCCCTTCTGGGAGCTCGACTTGGCGCTCTAGGAGAACCCGATTGCTTTCGGGTAATAGCTGCAATAAAGGAACCTCGTGTGCTGGTGGTACACGGGTGACACCCCAGCTGACCAGCAAAGATGGCCATCTGTGGCGGTGTCGGCTGGCGACTGGCCCGTGAATGGCCGGGATCTTGGTTCAGTCGGAGGCAGCCACCTACCTGACCGGTGGCGATTGGGTCGAGCAGTACCTGCAGCCGCTGGCCGAGGTCCTGGGCGAGCACGTCCGCGTCGCCGCCCGTGTCACCGGTGTGTCCCGCGCCGACGGCGACCGCATTGTCGACGCTGACCGCGAGGCCCAGCCCTTCACCGTCGGCATCGCGAACACGGACGGCAGCGACGGCTGATCGCCCGCGCCGTCGTCGACGCGTCCAGCACATGGTCCACCGCCAGATCCATCGGAGGTGATGGCTTTCCTGCGCTCGGCGAGCGACCCGCGTCCGACTGGATCTCGTCAACGCATCCCGGACCTGAGGAACCCGGACGTCCGCGTCAGGTACGAAGGCCAGCAGGCTGAGTCCGGGCACGAGAAGCGTTGTGCGACGACTTGTGGATCATCGGTTTGCTGCCCTGAGGAGTCAGCCTTGACCGTCCGTGCTATTCGGCGATCTCTGTCCGTTCCCACCACTCGTAGACCGCCAGCTGCCCCTCCGAGCTATCCTGGCGCCGCGACGTGATCTTGAAATGCTCGTACCCACCGCGGTGTGGAATCTTCAGGTCTTGTCCGGGGTCGGAGATCGGAACGATCCGCTCGGGCAGATCGTCCGGGCCGCCCTCAAGCACTGCCTTTGTCGCCATGCTTCCAGTCTTCACAACCACGGGACCGCTCGCATCACGAGGTCGGCACTGGCGTCGCTTCGGCACCACCGGCAGCGCTCCGCCCCGACTCGATTGTGGGGGCGGGGTCGGTTTGTGAGCACGGGGAACGCAATGTGGTTGAGAGGGCTGATCAAACGGCACGTGGCTGGGCAGGGTCAAACGTCCTGGCGTCGTGCATTGGTCTGGAACCTGGTCCTCACCTGGGAGCGGAGGGATCGGGCCACGTCCAGGTCGAAGGACTCGGTGCTGGGGGTGAGCATCGCTGCGGCGGCTACGGCCACCCCCAGTGCGCAGGCGCTGACGGGATCCTCGCCAGCGGCCAGCTGCGTGATGAGGGCGGCGACCATGCTGTCTCCCGCCCCGGCATCGCTCAGAGGCTCGCCAGGCAGCGGCGGCGCGTAGAGCTCGGTGTGGCCGTGGCTGGTAGAGCACAGTGCGCCCAGTTCTCCTAGGGTGGTGACGGCGATTTCGGCGGCCCCTGTGGTGAGCAGGTGCTCGTTGAGGGCCCGGGCGTCGTCGAAGCCGCGGACCGGCTGGCCGGTCAGGCTCTCGGCCTCTGTCCGGTTGCACCTGAGCAGGAACACGCCCTCCGCGAGTGCTCCGCGAAGCGCCGGCCCGGAGGTGTCCAGGACCAGTCGGGATCCGGCTTCCCTGATACGGCGGGCGGCGGCCGCGTAGAAATCGTCTGGCAAGCCACCGGGCAGGCTGCCGCTAGCCACGACGTACGGGCAACCGTCAACGGCCTGCACCAGCGCATCCAGGGATCGCCGCCCCTCGTGGCTGTGCAGGTGCGGGCCGGGTGGCACGATGTGGTAGCCGCGGCGCGATTCTGCCTCGAACAGCACGAGTGCTTCTCGGGTGTCGTCGTCGATGTCGACGGCGACGTGGTCGATGCCCTCCTCGTCCAGCAACCGGTTCAGGCGCAGGCCGACCTCGCCTCCGGCGGTGTGGACGGCGGTGGCTCGTCCTCCGAGCCGCACGACATGACGGGCGACGTTGATCCCTCCACCCCCGGCGGCCACCGACCTGACCTGGGCACGGTTCTTGCCGATGCCCTCCAGGTGTCCGACCTCCCAGCAGAGATCGACTGCGGGATTCATCGTCAAGGTGAGGATCGACGGCCCGGAGGCCCTCCCCGATCCCTCCGCGCCGCCGGTAGTCCCGGCTGTGACGGGGGGCGGCGTCGAGGCCGTACTCATCGCACTCACCTCCGTGGACAGCGACACGTCCGACCCGACTTCCATACTGAAACAACTTGACGTCACCTGCATGGCGGCCCGCGGCTGGGCCTGTTCCTCGGCATGTCGATCTACCAGGAGCATCGGGTGGGCGGTGGCAGCTGCGGCATCTGGAGCAAGAACGTGCTCGGGCCGGTCTGGATCGAGGTGCCGGGACCGGGAAGGGTGCTTCAGGTCGGTGCGGCAGGAGCACTCAAGAAGGGGCCGAAGGGGCCGACGAGCCCGCCGATCAAGCCCTGGGGCGCTCACTCGGCGGCCTGAGTGCCAAGGGCCACCCTCGGAGGTGCCGGTAACCCGTGCTTTGGTCAGCAGACGCTGGCCGCAGGGCAGCATCCCTTCGCCGTGGTCCTGGGCTGCGTCGATTTCCGGGTGCCTCCGGAACTGGTCTTCGACCAGGGCCTGGGTGATCTACTGACCGTGCGCTCGGCCGGCGAGGTCCTGGCTGTTCCGTGACACCGAATGTTGAGCGCGTGCCATCGAGGTTTGATCACCTGCTGGCCTGTGGGGTGAGCTGTCCTAGCTTTGGCCGGGCAAGGCTTCCTCCGCGCGAGCGAGCTGGACGACGCCAAACGCCCCACCCTGGGGCAGTTCCCGGGATAGGGCGCGGCGCATAACGGCGGGCTACTTCGCGGTCAGGTACTCCGAGCGGATGTAGAGCCCGCTGCGCTTGTCGAACGTCCACTTGAGCCATTCGGCTGTTCCCCGGTCACGCAGACACTGTTCCCAGTTCGGACCGTCCATCGGCGCGTACCAGTCCTCATCGGTGCTGGAGACGTCCGTGAACGCGTAGTTCGGCGGGAACTGGTCCACCAGCCACATGAAGCCGCCCCACTGGTCGACCTTCTTGTGCCAGCGGAACGCCGAGACCTTCCACGCCGGCGTCGTCGCCTTGACCGGAGCGTCCGGCGCGCTGTTGAACGCGTCGTACACCCGGCGGTCCTCTGCGCCCATCGCCGCGCGCTTGTTCGCCTCCTCCACGATGGCCTGCTGCTTGTCCACAAGGAACTTGGACAGGCCGCGGGTGGTGTCGTCGTCCAGCGGCTCGATCAACTCCGCCAGACGTTCGGCGGGCAGGTACGCCAGGACGGTGCCCGGAAAGTGCATGTCTTGCGCGACGGCGGCGTTCAGCCAGTCCACGGCCGGCTGCCATGTCTGCGTGACGCCCTTGTAGTGGCGCACCGTGTAGTACTCCAGGACCGCCGCCCGGACCCCGTCCAGTTCGGCCGGGGTCAGCTTCGCCACCAAGCCCTCACGTGTCTTGACCGGAAGCCGACCGAGCAACTCCGTCCGGTCAGCCCGGGGAATCAGTCGGATCTCCTCGGCCGTCAGCTCGGCCCAGTCCGCGAGCTTCGCCGTTTCATCGGCCTGGTACTGCTTCCACTCCTCCAGTTCGCGCCTCCGGGCTGCCGCCAGGGCGGCCTCAAGGTCGAAGTCCGGGTCGGCGTAGTTCAGGATGCCGTCACCGTCTTCATCGCCGATCTGCAGCTCGTAGGTGTTCTCCGCAGTCGTCATAGGTCAGCCCTTCATCGGGGTGGCGTGCCGTAATCGATCTTTACAGAGTGTCGTCACTCACCGCTACCATTTGCATACACCGGGCAATGATTTGGCGCGCAGACCCGGTCTTCTTGGCCGAAACCCACGCTCGCGAAGCCCGACACCGGGGCGAGAGTTCCACAGGCTTCGGATGCTCGTATCCCGCCGATATCCACCCTGCGCACGCCTCCAAGCGGGAGCGCGCGCGGCGAGGCCCCTGGTCACGTCCGTACCGGTGTGGTGCACCCCTGGGCCGTACACCCCGTCAGGCCGCGCCCCAGCGATCGAACCCCTCTGGCCAGCTGAGGGGCCTCGCGTTTTTCGGACAGGGATCTGACCGTTCATTTCACGCGGCTATTCGCAACCTTGCATACTCGGCGTGGACTTCCTGCGGAGGCCGGTAACCGACAGCCGAGTGAAGGCGTTTGCGATTGTACCAGAATTCGATGTAGCGAGTGATGTCCTGCCGGGCGGCCTCGAGGGTCAGGTAAGTCACACGTGAGACACGCTCGTTCTTCAGAGTTCCGAAGAACGATTCGGCCATCGCGTTGTCGAAACAGATCCCGGTGCGCCCAGACGATCTGCGGAGGCCGAGCCGGTTCAGCGCCTTCCCGAACTCGGCTGACATATAGTTACTTCCGCGATCGGAGTGAAAAATTGCCCCCTTGGTGAGCTTCCTGTTGCGGGCTGCGTTGCGTATGGCCCGGGATATCAAAGGCGTCTGGTAGTGGTCGTCCATCGCATACCCGATGACTTCCTTCGTGCAGCAGTCGATGACCGTCGCGAGATAAAGCCAGCCCTCGCCAGTCGGAATGTAGGTTATGTCTCCGACGAGCTTTTCACCCGGGGTGTCGGCGGTGAAGTTCCGGCCGACGAGGTCGGGCACTGCGCCCGCCGCAGCCTGGGTCAGGCTGAACCGCTTCGGGCGGGGCTGGCAGGGCATCAGGCCCAGTTCACGCATGAGCTGGCGCACGAGCTCCAGGCCGGCGGCGTGCCCCCAGCGCGCCAGCTGGGCGCGGATGCGCCGGTATCCGTACGTACTGTCGGACACCTCGAAGGCTTTCTTGACGAGCAGTTTCAATTCCTCGCGCCGCTGAGCCGTCGCAGAATCAGGACGGCGTCGCCAGTCGTAGTAGCCGGACTTGGACACGTCGAGCCGCTCACACATGAACTCGACAGAAAATACGTACTCCGCGGTGTCGAGTCGCATCGTTTCGATGAACTCGTACTTGCGTGCTACCGGGGATCCTTCGCGAAGTACGCCGCGCATTTTTTCAGGAAGGCGTTCTCCATCTCGACTTCGCGAATGCGGCGTTCGAGTTCCTTCAACCGGGCGCGTTCACTCACCGTCAGCTCAGCGTCAGCGGCCGGCTCACGCCGTTTCTGGAACTTTTTCACCCAGCCCCGGAGTGTCTCCGGGTTCAATTCAAGCTCTCGGGCTGTCTCCGAGACGGTCTTGCTGGAGCGGAGCGCGATCTGGACTGCTTCCTCGCGGAACTCCGGGGTGTACTTGCTGGGCGGTGCCACTTCGTGCTTCCTCATTCCCTTGACAGGACAACCCTATTGGGCCCCTGTCCGAGAACTTCGGGGCACCTCAAGCGTGCTTAACCCTCGATGGCACGAACTCGCGTCGATCAATGTTCCCTACGTTGTTCTGCGGGACCGGGCGAGCCCTTCGTATGGTTGGCCCACCCAGGGGCGTCGGGTGTGGCTTTCAATGTTCTGCCGCCTGTGGCTTCCATCGATTGGCCGCCCGACGCCCCACGACGACTCGGCTGCCAATTAGGAATTGCGAATGATCGCTCCGTAGACACCTCAGGCGTGTATCTCGTCAAGCGGCGGCGGCGAGTTCGGTCGGGTAGGCGGTGTGTTCATCGAACAGACGGTGGTTTTGTAGGCAGTGGTGGAGCTGGCCGATCATGCGGTTGAAGAGGTTGCGCTGGGCGGCGGCGTGCCAGTCTCCGTGGGCGTCGCGGCGTCGGCGGTAGTGGGTTTGGCGCCGGGTGACGCGGTGATGGCGGCGAAGGCCCAGAGGTATCCGGCGTGGTTGAGGCGGTCGTTTTTGACCCATCGGCGGGTGATGCTGGACTTCTTCCCCGAGGCTCTGGTGATGGGTGAGGCGCCGGCGTATGCCTTCAGGCCGCGGGCGTCAGCGAACCGCTTGCGGTCGTCGCCGATCTCGGCGAGCACCCGGGCCCCGAGCTGGGTGCCGAGGCCGGGGAAGCTGAGGATGATCTCAGCGTCGGGGTGTTGAGGGAACGTCTCCTCCACCGCCTTCGCGAGGTCGTCTGCGGCCTTGCAGGCGGCTTCCAGCTGGACTAGGAGGGCGAGCATCTGCCTGCCGAGCGCGTCCTCGACCAGTGGTGGCTGGTGGGCCCAGTCGGCGCGGAAGACTTCCCGGAGCCGCTCGGCCTCGGCGTCGATGCCGCGCTGGCGGCCAGCCCGCTTGAGTGCGGCCTGAAGCTGCGTGCGGGTCAGCCGTGCGGCCTTGGCCGGTGTCGGGGCGGCTTTGAGGAGCTCGTGGGCCTCGGGCCGGCAGAGGCCGTTGCGCCAAGGGTCGAAGGCTGCGAGGGCTGAGGGGTAGTACTCGCGTAAGAGGGACCTGAGCTGGTTGGAGATCTGCTGACGATTCCAGGTGGCGTCCTGCTGGGCTCGTGCGAGCACGGCGATGGCACGGCCCAGGTCGCTGTCCTGGGGCAGAGGCCGGTGGGCGTGCATGTCGGTGCGGAGGATGTTCGCCAGGACCAGGGCGTCGCCAGGGTCGGACTTTTTGCGCGAGACGGAATGCCGATCGCGGTATCGGGCGGCGGCCATCGGGTTGATCGCGAAGACCTGCCTCCTGCCGGTCCTGAGCACGGCTACCAGTAGGCCGCGGGAGGTCTCGATCGCGACCGGGATCGGGGCCTCCTGGCTGTCGCCGTACTCGGCGAGCAGGTCCAGCAGGATCCGGTAGCCGGCGGTGTCGTCGGTGATGTGCCGTTTGGCCAGCAGCTGGCCGCTGTCGTCAACCAGGGCGACGTCGTGTGTCTTCTCCGCCCAGTCGATGCCGCAGTAGATCAAGGCCCCTCCCAGTGATTCTGTCTATTTGGGCTGGTCACGAGCTCATGCGGAACCACGCAGCGACCTAATCCCAGGACTCAGCCGGCTCGGCTGGTCCGCCACCTCAGTAGCTGTTCGTGGCACCAGCTCACCCCACGGGCCTCGGTCTAAACGGGAGCTCTGAACAGCTCGGGCTTCGCAAGAGGTCACCATGGCGCGGGCTCGCACCACCAACACCAACGAGTGATGAAGAGTTGGGTGTTGACGCCTGGAGGTGCCGGACGTCGCCGCTCTACATATGGGCGCGGGGCCAGGTGATGTCCAGGCGTCCGTCCGGCATCCGCGGGCACTATCAGCCGCACTTCAGTGCAGGCATGCGCACCGATCTACGGAGAGGCTTCCTGCTGCCCGGGAATCGAAAGATGTCGCAAGCCTGCACTCGAACAGGCCCGAGGAACTCGATCTCCTCCAGCACCGCCCTTAACAAGGGATTAGGGAATCGACAGCGAGGTCGTCCGTCGGGAGGCATCAGCACACCCACCGCACGGAGGCACCATGGCCGCGATCTGGGCCGGCATCGACGCAGGCAAGACCCACCATCACTGCGTCGCGATCGACGAGAGCGGCCGTCGGCTGCTGTCCCGGCGAGTCGCCAACGACGAGCCGGAACTGCTCGAACTCCTCATCGACGTCTTGGCCCTGGGCGACGAGGTGACCTGGGGCATCGACCTGGCCGACGGCGGAGCTGCCCTGGCCATCGGCATCCTCCTCAACCACGACCAGCCGGTGAACTACATCTCCGGCCGGGCCATCCACCGCGCCTCAGAGAGCTATCGAGGCGAGGGCAAAACCGACGCCAAGGACGCCGCGGTCATCGCCGACCAGGTCCGTATCAGGCGGGATCTGAACCCCTTACGCGCCAGCGACGAAACCGTCATCGACCTCAAGATCCTCACCGGTCGCCGCATGGATCTCGTCGCCGATCGCACCCGCACCGTCAACCGGCTGAGGGCCCAGCTCTCCGGAATCTTCCCGGGCCTGGAGCGGGCCTTGGACCTCACGAACAAGGGCCCGCTGACCCTGCTGACCGGTTACCAGACCCCTGCGGCCATCCGCCGGCTCGGCGCCAAACGCCTGGAGACCTGGCTGCGGAACCGCAAGGTTCTCCGCGCTGACCAGCTCGCCGAGGCCGCGGTCGCGGCTGCCGAACGTCAGCACACCAGCCTGCCCGGGGAGAAGTTGACCGCCCAGATGGTGCACACGCTCGTGAAGGAGGTGATGGCCCTCAACGAGCAGGTCGCCGAGCTCGACAAGCTCATCGAGGCCCGATTTCGCGACCACCGCCACTTCGACGTGATCACCAGCATGCCCGGACTGGGCACCATCCTCGGCGCCGAGTTCGTGGCCGCCACCGGCGGCGACATGACCGTCTTCGGCACCCCTGACCGCCTCGCCGCCTTCGGCGGCGTCGCCCCGGTCCCGCGCGACTCGGGCAAGATCAGCGGCAACCTGCGGCGCCCGCAGCGATACAACCGACGGCTCCAGCGCGTGCTCTACACCTCCGCGCTGTTCAGCATCCGACGGTCCGAGGAATCCCGCCGGTTCTACGACCGCAAACGAGCCGAGGGCAAGCGTCACACCCAAGCCGTCCTTGCCCTCGCTCGCCGCCGCGTCAACGTCCTCTGGGCCCTCCTCCGCGACGGACGGTGCTACGAGCTCGCGCCGCCGACCGCCCTCGCGGCTTGACAGACCGCATTAGGAATCGACGGCACAGGACACTGGCCGAAGCGGTCCGGGCGGAGTGTGTCGGGCCCGACGGGCGCGAACTGGTGCACGAGATGGCGCACGGCCTGGCCCGCTCGGGCGGTCAGGCCGTCTTCCGGATGGCCCTCAGAGGCTGGTGATCATGGGCTCTGGAGTTCGAGGGGTCGTTTCTGGGGCTCGGTGGGCATGAGAACAGGGGCCCTCTGGAGAGTTTTTCGTTGCCACGAACAACCCCGGAGGACCCCGTGCCGCAGTTGTACCAACTTGCCGTGCCCGCAGACAGCTTCACCCGCCCCGCGTGCAGGTGTCTGCCGTGCCGGTTCGGGAACGTGCCGTCCGGGGCGCCGGTGCACGAGCGGGCCTTCGAGACGGATATGACCGAGGCCGAGTGGGACGAGGTGCGCGCGGCCATCCCGCCGCCGCCGTGGCTGGAGGGGCGCGGGGGCCGGCCGGAGGAGTATTGCCACCGGCGAATGTTGGACGCGCTGCGCTATCTCGCGGACAACGGGGGAAAGTGGCGTTCGCTGCCCGAGCCGTTCCCGCCGCCGCGCAAGGTCTTCGACTTCTTCCGCCGCTGGGTACGCCAGGGCGTGTTCGCCATGATCCACTCCTTGCTGGTGAAGGAGATCCGCCGCCGCGAGGGCCGTGCCGAACAGCCGACGGCCGCGATCATCGACGCGCAGTCGCTCAAGGCGGCCGAGACGGTGGGTGCCGCGAGCCGTGGGTTCGACGGCGGCAAGCAGGTCAACGGGCGCAAGCGGCACATCGTCGTCGACACCCTCGGCCTGGTCCTGCTGGTGGCCGTCACCGCCGCCGACGTGAACGACCGCACCGCGGCCATGGCCCTCTTCGACCGTCTGCGGCTGCTCTTCTCCCAGGTCACCAAGGTCTGGGCGGACCACGTCTACGACGGCGAACTCGTGCCCTGGGCCCGCCGGCACCTCGGTTTGGACTTGGAGATCCCTGTGCACCCCGGCCGCCGCAAGGCGCAGGGTTTCAAGGTCATCCCCAAGCGGTGGGTCGTGGAACGCACGCTGGCGTGGATCACTCGGCGGCGTCGCTGCGTGCGCGACTACGAACGCCGCCTGGACCACCACGCCGCCTTCGTCCTGCTCGCGGTGGGCATCGCGATGAGCCGCCGACTGGCCGGCCGTGCCGACGCCCCTGCCCGGCGGGTCAGCCGGGCAGCCTGGTGAACCTCCCGTCGCCTCGCTTCACGATCCACCCTCGGGCCGCCAGCCGGGAACACACGTCCCGCGCCCGCTGCTGACGCGCCGGCGTCGCCTCCCAGCCCAGTTTCTCGGCCACTTGCCGCGCCAGCACCGGACCCTTCACCTCCCGCACGACCGCCAGCGCCGCCCGATACACCCCGGGCAGCACACTCTCGTCCCGTCCCGGCTCCCACGACGCCACCGCTCCACGCACCACGGCCGCCTTATCCGTCAGTTCCAACCGCTCCTCCAAGGCGAGGCGCAGC
Source organism: Streptomyces sp. NBC_01264 (assembly GCF_026340675.1). Lineage (NCBI taxonomy): Bacteria > Bacillati > Actinomycetota > Actinomycetes > Kitasatosporales > Streptomycetaceae > Streptomyces > Streptomyces sp. NBC_01264. The sequence continues at coordinate 143,686 of NZ_JAPEOX010000002.1, read as the reverse complement.
CGGCGCACCGCGTCCTCCTCCGCGCTCGCTTCCGTCAGCCAGAAGTCCACCTGCTCCTGGGCCTCGGCCAGCAACGCCTGCCACTCCATGGCCTTCCCCCGCGCCAGCTCGGCCTTCGCCGTCATCAACGACACCACGGACACCATCGAGACCTCCCGCATCGCTCCCGGAACCTCTCGATGCCTCTATCCGGAATCCAGCCCGCACCCACCCGCCAGAGCGGCCCCACTCGCACTGGCTAACCCTTGATCACCAGGCTCTCAGGCCAGGGCGAGGAAGAGCTTCTCGAGTTCTTCCTCGGTCATGGGCGGCTGGGTTCCGTCGGCGTTGTTCATGCACTGGCGCATGCCGCTGGCGACAATTTTGAAGCCGGCGCGGTCGAGTGCCTTGGAGACGGCGGCGAGTTGGGTGACGACGTCCTTGCAGTCGCGGCCGGCTTCGATCATGGCGATGACTCCGGCGAGCTGTCCCTGGGCGCGGCGCAGACGGTTGAGGACCGAGCTGACCGCTGCTTCGTCGACCTTCACCAGGTGCCTCCTGATTGACGTGCTGTCCCCTCATGGTACCCCAGGGGGTATATGTGGGGGTCAGCGGTTGCGGAGGGCCGCGAGTGCGGCATCGAGGTCCCCTTGGCGGGGGCGGTTGTGGGGGAGCTTGGCGAGGACGGCTGCCATGCCGCAGGTGTTGGTGAGGGCGGAGAAGGTCAGGCCGCCGGCGACCGCGGCGGAGATGAGCTGGAAGGCGGGGTGGATCAGTCCGAGCGCGAGGCCTGCAAGGACGAGGGCGCCGGCGGTCAGGCGGACCTGGCGCTCCATGCCCCACGTGGTCCGGGTGGGGTGCTCGGGGTAGTGCAGGTCGTGGCCGGCGGCGGTCCACGCGCCGGTGCCCCCGGCGAGGGTGGCGGTGCTGATGCCGTGCTCGGCGAGCGTCGTGCAGGCGCGGTCAGATCGCGCTCCGGAGGCGCAGACGACGAGGATGTCGCCGCGGTCGGCGGCGTGACGGATGTCGGGCAGGGCGCGTGAGAGCTGGTCGAGGGGGATGTTCAGGGCGCCGGGCAGGTGGCCTGCGGCGTATTCACCGGGGGTGCGGACGTCGAGGACGGTGAGCTCGTGTAGCCGGGTGCGGGCCTGGGCGGAGTCGAGGGTGTGACGGGTGGTCATGGCGGAGTAGTCCTTCCTGGGTGGCGGCGGGGGCCGGGGGCGGGCGCCGGGTGAGCTTGGGGTGTGCCGTGGGGGGGGGGGGGGGGCAGCGGATCGCGTCGGTGAGCATGAAGGCCGCGACGGCCAGCAGTGTGACGGCGAAGATCCGTTGCAGGGTGGGGTCCGTGATCTTGGCGGCGAGGCGCTTCCCGTCCCAGGCGCCGAGGATCGCGGAGCCGGTGAAGGGTGCGATGACCGCCCAGTGCAGAGGTGCGGGGGTGGCGGTGCGGGCGGTGAGCGCGGCGAGTGAGTTGACGGTGATGACGAGCAGGCTGGTGCCGACGGCTGTCCGCATGCGCAGGCCCAGGACTCCCACGAGGGCGGGGACGGCGAGGAATCCGCCGCCGACGCCCAGGAATCCGGTGATCGCGCCGAGGCCCGCGCCGGCTCCGGCTGCCCGGAGCGGCTGTGCCGGGCGGAACTCCTTCTCGGCTTTGGGGGGTTTGAGCATGCGCAGGGCGGCGAGGCCCGCGATGGCCGCGAACGCGGCGGTCAGCACCTGTTCGGGCAGTCGTGCGGCGAGGGTGGCCGCCGCCATGGCGGGGAGTATGCCGGCGGCTGCGAAGAGGGCGCCGGTTTTCCAGCGGACGTTGCCGGAGGTGGCGTGGGCGTAGAGAGCGGTGGCGGATGTGGCGGTGACGATGATCAGCGACGCCGTGGTCGCGGCGGCCGGGCTGAAGTCGAGCAGGTAGATCAGGGCCGGGACCGCGAGCACGCTGCCGCCGCCGCCGAGAGCTCCGAGTGCGAGGCCGATGACTGCTCCTGCGATCAGGGCGAGGAGGAGCGTGCTCACGCTATCGAGCCGCTGTTTCCACGGTCGTCGACAACAGGTAGCCCGGCCGCTGCCCAGGCGCTCATGCCGCCCTTGACGTCGGCGGCGTCCGACCCGCGCGCGGTCAGGATCTTCACGGCCTGCCGGGAGCGGTGCCCGGAGCGGCAGATCACCACCAGTGGCCGGCCCTGGGCGGTCGGGGGCAGGCCGTCACTGGTCGTCAGGGCGGAGAGCGGGGCGTGTACGGCCCCGGGTGCGTGTCCGGCGCTCCACTCGGCGCGCTCGCGTACGTCGAGCAGGACGGCGCCCTCGTCGCGCGTGCGCTGATGGGCCTGGGTCGGAGTCACGCGGGCGGGGCCGCGCCGGAAGAGGAACATCTGTGGGTCTTTCTCTCGGCGGAATGGGGGAGGACGAGTCGTCAACTGCCCAGGCGGCCGGGCCCGCTGACTACCTGGAGACCTGCGCTCCGGGCGGCGTCGAAGGAGTCGTCGACGGCCACGACATCGCGTCCGGCGGCGTCGAGCAAGGAGGCTGCGATTCCCGCGCGCATTCCGCCCGCGCAGTGCACCCAGACCACTCCGCCCGGTACTTCGTCCTGGCGCCGGTGGAGCTGGTGGACGGGGATGTGTACGGAGCCCTTGATCCAGCCCTCCGCTCGCTCGGAGTCCCGCCGTACGTCCAGCACGATCCTGTGCTCGTACGGGTCCAGGGCGGCGAGGTCGGCGAACGTGGCCCGCGGGAAGCTCCGCGGATCCTCGCCCTCCGGAAGCCAGTCGGCGGGCTCTCCGGTGGCCGCGGCGGCCGGCCGGTCGATACCGACCCGGGCCAGTTCACGCTGTGCCTTCGCCAGCAGCTCGGGGGATTCGGCGAGGAGGGTGACGGGCTTGCCCCAGGGGATCAGCCACGCGAGGTAGGTGGCGAGCTTCCCGTCGGCCTCGAAGTTGAAGGCACCTGCGACATGCCCCTGGGCGAATGCGATGCGGTTGCGCAGGTCGACCACCCATTCCCCGGCTGCCAGACGGGCCGCGATGTCGGCGGCGTCCGCCACGGGAGGTGCGGTGAGGTCTACCGGAGCCGGGCCCGCGGCGTTGGCCGGTCCCATGTGGGCGTAGTACGCGGGCACGTCGTCGAGCCCGGCCAGCAGGGCGGAGACGAAGGCGTCGACGTCCTGGACGAGGGCGTCGTTGCCCGCCTTCTCCTTGCCGATGGTGCTGGTGTCCCCGTCGGCCTGGGCGGAGGAGCAGAAGCTTCCGAACCCGTGGGTGGGCAGCACCTCGGTTTCGTCCGGGAGTTCGGCGGCCAGCCGGTATGCGGAGGCGTGCTGGGCGCGGGCCAGCTCCTCGGTCAGTCGAGGTTCGACCAGGTCGGGCCGCCCGACCGTCCCTATCAGCAGGGAACCCCCGGTGAACACCGCGACGGCCGCGCCCTGCTCCTCCAAGACGTAGGAGGTGTGATGCGGGGTGTGCCCGGGGGTGGCCAGCGCCCGCAATGTGATGCCCTCGTCCACCGTGACGGTGTCGCCGTCATGGACGGGGGTGCGGGCGAAGGACACCCGGGCCGCGGCCGGCACCAGGTACTCCGCGCCGGTGAGGCGTGCCAGATCCAGACCGCCGGTGACGTAGTCGTTGTGGATGTGGGTCTCCAGTACATGGGAGATCCGCACCCCTCGCCGGGCCGCGGCGGCGAGCACCTGGTCGATGTCGCGCGGCGGGTCCACCGCCACGGCTTTGTGGGCACCGCCTGCCAGGTAGCTGCGGTTGCCGAGCCCTTCCAGGTCAAGGGTGTCGATGAAGAACACGCTGTCGCTCCTTCTCGCGAGAATTACCCCCGGGGGTATATCTCGAGCGTAGCATTAGTACCCCCGGGGGTATTTTTGGCGGAGTCTCGACCCGTTGGAGGCCCGTGGGTGGGCCTGCTTACGAGCAAGGCCGCAACCGCCATGAAAGGGATGAACCAATGCGCTACGACCGCACCGTCCGCCTCACCGGTGACTTCGCCACCACCGTGGCCGCCGTCCGAGAGGCCTTGGCTGCGCAGGGCTTCGGGATCCTCACCGAGATCGACGTCACCGCCACCCTGAAGGCCAAACTCGGCCACGACATGGAGGGCTACCTCATCCTCGGAGCCTGCAACCCGCCGCTCGCCCACCAGGCCCTGGATGTCGACCGCACCATCGGACTGCTCCTGCCGTGCAACGTCGTCGTCCGCGCCGACGGGGGCGAGACCGTGGTCCAGGCGCTCGACCCGGACACGATGGTCACCCTCACCGGCCTGCCCGCCCTCCAGCCGGTCGCCGAAGAGGCCGGCCGCCGCCTGGATGCCGCCCTGGCCGCTCTGCGCGACGGTGTCTGAGCTCTTCGCTCCAGTCGCTCCCCGTCCATTGGGGTGGGCGTCGGCGTGGGCGGCGTCCGTAACCCAAAGCCGCCCGCTCGGCCCCCGACGGGGCGGTCATCTACTGGTCGGCTGAGACGAGGGCGGTGCGTTCGGTGAGTGCGGCGGCAGGCGGGCGCTCGGCTTGGCTAGCCGCCACCGGCCGCACCGTCGCCATCGCCGCCATCGACGGCCGGGCGGCGGCCCTGATCGGCATCGCCGACGCACCCCGGGAGACCTCCTCCGCCGCCGTGAGTGAACTGCACGCCCTGGGCGTCGAGGTCGTCATGCTCACCGGCGACAACCAGGCCACCGCCGAACGGATCGCGCAGCGCCTGGGCATCGACACCCTCATCGCCGAGGTCCTTCCCGGCGACAAAGCCGCCACCATCGCCGAGCTCCAGCGCGGCGGCCGCAAGGTCGCCATGGTCGGCGACGGCATCAACGACGCCCCGGCCCTCGCCCAGGCCGAGCTCGGCATCGCCATCGCCATCGGCGCCGGCACCGACGTCGCCATCGAGACCGCCGACCTCGTCCTGATGCGCTCCGACCCCCTCGACGTCCCCACCGCCCTGCGCATCGGCCGCGGCACTCTGCGCACGATGCGCCAGAACCTCGGCTGGGCCATCGGCTACAACGCCATCGCCCTGCCCATCGCCGCAGGCGTCTTCGAACCCGCCACCGGCCTGATCCTCCGCCCCGAGATCGCTGCCCTCTCCATGTCCGGATCCAGCGTCATCGTCGCCCTGAACGCGCTCGCCCTCAAGCGCCTGCGCCTGCCCCGCCCAGCCCCCACGGGCCCGGCCGAGGGAGGCGTTCGAGGTGGCACGTAGTGCGGCCCGGGCCGCGCTGCGCAGTACCCGGGTGCGTCCTACCGTGGGAAATGTGACCGGCCGCGAGCCCCGCACGCAGCCGCAGCCCCTGCTGCGGCTCACCACGCTGCTCGTCCTCGCCGTCATCGTCGGGCTGCTCGGCATGCACGCCTTGGGCGCCGCCGCCCTGCCGCCGGCAGGCGCCACCGAGCACACCTCCCACCACGTGGCGGCAGCCCCCGCCGACCCCGGCTCGCAGTACCGCTGCCCCGACGACGATCGCGACACGGGTCGCCATGTCGTCCACACGGACCAGATGTGCGCGTCTGCTGCCGTGCCGGGTTCCCCCGGTATCGCCGCAGCAGACACCGAGTCGGTCACCACCACGGCGCATGGCGTTTATGCCCCGGTCCCGTGGCCGATCGCGCTGGCCTACGAGCCGGCTGGAGGGCGGGCACCGCCCTCACTCGCCGGACTGCAGCTCCTGCGGATATAGGAGCCCCGTCTGCGGCCCGCCCCCACGGTGCCGCACACCGCGCTTCCTGTTCGCATCCGATCACTGGAGCTCAGCGAAATGAACACGAACCGATCCCTGCCGCGTCGCGCGGCCCTGGCGGCCACCGCGGCCGCTGCCGGCCTGGTCCTGGCCGCCTGCGGCAGCAGCGACAGCACGAGCACGCCCGGCACGACCGCCGCGACCACCACCGCCCCGGCTTCCACGGAGGCCGACCGGCACAACCAGGCGGACATCACCTTCGCGCAAGGAATGATCCCCCACCACCGGCAGGCCATCGTCATGTCCGACATGGTCGAATCCCATGGCGCCTCCAACGAGGTCAAGGAACTCGCGGAAAAGATCAAGAAGGCGCAGAAGCCCGAGATCGACACCATGACCGGCTGGCTCAAGGCATGGGGCGAGAAGGTCCCCACCGGCATCGGGATGGGGCACGGCGACGACGACTCCGGCATGCCCGGGATGATGGGTGACCTGGACATCAACCGGCTCGGGAACGCCAAGGGCAATGCCTTCGACACGATGTTCCTGACCATGATGATCGAGCACCATGAGGGCGCGATCGACATGGCCAAGACGGAGAAAGAGCAAGGCGCCTACGGTCCCGCGAAGGCCCTCGCCGACAGCATCATCACCTCCCAGACCGCCGAGATCGCCCTCATGCGGACGATGCTTGCCGGCTGAACGCCAACCGAGCCCGGTCTGGTGCGGCGTCCTGGCTTCATGGGCAAGCCGCACCGGCCGGCACGGACCGCGGGACGTACGGGCTCTAGGCCGGGTAGGGGGATCCTGAAGACATGCGGATCCACCTCCTCGTCGTGCCTGACTGCCCGCACCACAAGCCCGCAGCCGAGCTGCTGCGGCGTGTGCTCGAGGACATCGGGAGCAGCACCACGATCGCCACAAGGGTCATCAACGACCAGGCCGAGGCGGAACGGATCGGCTTCATCGGCTCCCCGACCGTCCTCATCAACGGCCGCGACCCCTTCCCCGAACCGGGACGCCCCGCCGGGCTGGCCTGCCGGATGTACCAGACCTCGGACGGCCCGGTCGCTTCCCCAGCCGTGACCAGCTGCACCGGGCCCTGACCGACACCCCTCCAGACTGACCTGCGAATCGCCCCCCCGCTCGGGTACAGAGGAGCTGAGGAACACGTGCAGGGCGCCGGTCACCGCAGACGCCATGGCCAGGTTGCTGAACACCTTGGCCGGCGCCGGACCAGAGACGCATACCCCTGCGGCGAATGGTTCGATCCTGTGCGCGGCTCCGGCCGACCGGCGCTCCCGTGCGGAAGGGTGAGTGGCTGACGAAGGAAGGGGAGCCGGATGATCTGGCTGTTCAACATCGCGGGTGCGGCCCTGGTGCTGTTCGTCCTCAGGGACGTGTTCCACACACTTTGGCATCCCACGCGCCACGGTGGCTTGAGTCGACTGGTCATGACCGGTCTGTGGCGGCTGTCCTCCTTCATGACGGCACAGCGTCGGGCCGCCGGTCTGGCAGGCCCCGTGGCCATGGTGGCCGTGGTCGCGGTGTGGGCCCTGACCGTGGTCGTGGGCTGGGCGCTGATCTACTGGCCGCACATGCCGGAGGCGTTCACGTACACCGCCGGACTGAGGCCCGCTGACCACGCTTCATTCGTCGACGCGCTGTACATCTCCCTGGTCAACGTGTCCACCCTCGGTCTCGGCGACATCGCGCCCACCGAAGGGTGGCTGCGGATCCTCGCCCCGCTGGAGGCCCTGGTCGGCTTCGCCCTCCTGACAGCGACCGTCTCGTGGACCCTCGGCATCTACCCGGCCCTGGCCCGCCGCCGCGCGCTGGCGCTGCGCCTCTCCCATCTCTCTCGCACACACCCCACGACGGAGCAGATCGACACGGACGCGGCGGCGGCGGTCCTCGACAGCCTGGCCGCCGCGATCTCGGTGATCTCAGTCGACTTCATGCAGTACGCCGAGTCCTACTACTTCTACGACGGTGAAGACCGGACGTCCCTGGCATTCCACATCATGTACGCCGACGACCTGGCCGATCAGGCGGCCTTCGCCCGCCATCCTGATGTCCGCCTCGCGGCCGCCGTGCTCAGCGCCGCTCTGGAGGACCTCGCCGTCATCCTCGACCAGCGCTTCCTTCACACCCGTGGCGTGACGCGAACGGTCTTCGATGCCTTTGCCCGTGACCACGGACGCCATGCTGGTGTCTGAGGGCACGTCGTCCCGAGGAATGCTTCGTGCCACCCAGGGAGCATATGGCCGCGCCCCGCCGCTTCCCGGAGAGTCAGTCGCCCCCCACGACGCCAGGCCAGCAACGGTAGGGAGAAGACGAGATTGGTGGCGGCCGCCAGCCGGACAGATCCAGGGGACCGAAACCAGAGCGAGGCCCAGGATTGCGTACGAGGAGATCGTCAGCCCCATCCCCAGCGTGCTGCTCGTTCCTGCGCGGGGAGGCGGACGAACGGCGGAACCGTTCAGCCGTGGGCCACGACGGCGACCGGTGCGGTGGAGTGACGCAGTGCCGCGTGGTGACCGGTCCGACGCGGGGGCCGAGGGTGGAGCTGCGGATCCGGCGGCCGACGACGGGAAGAGCCGCGTCGGAGCCGGCCTCCACGAGCTGGATCGCGGCCTGCCCGACGGGTGCACGCGCCTTGGCCTCGACCGAGGGGAATTCTTCACGTCATGGGGCCGACGGGTGTCCACGCCGGCCGCCACTGCTCGGCGGCTGATCCAGCCATTCCGTGGAGCGGACCAGCTCCAGTGCCGTGTTCCTGAGCTCGGCCCCGCGCGCGGGCCGGTGGGCCGCGGCGTTGCTCGCGCCGCAGCCGTCGAGGCCGTCACCTGGTTTGTCATGCGGCCGGGACGGGACTGGATGGCATCAGCCAGTTGTCTCAAGCCACGGCACGACGCGGGCGATGTCCGACCGCAGCGCTGTCATCGGGTCGGGCGTCGTCGCTCCTGCCCGGCCACCAGGGAAAGCCCGGTGATGTCGTGCGCGGCGTGCAGCTTCGCGACATCCTGAAGGGGGCGACGGGATCCACCGGGGCGACCTCGTTCGCCATCAGGTTTCTGACCTTGATGTGCTTCCTACGGGCACCTTCGGTCTGCCCAGCTCTCCAGGGTCGGTCCGGTCTGAGGTGTGATGGATGACCCCTCGATGGCGCTCGGTGAGGAGGATTCATGGAAGCAGGTATGACGCACGGTCCTGAACTCGGCACGGTGGTGGCGGGAGTGGACGGGTCCCTGCCTACGGAGCGGGCGGTGTTCTGGGCCGCAGTGGAGGCCGTACGGCGGGAGGGCTCCTTGCACCTCGTGCACGGCGCGGACACCGACAGCCGGATGCTGTATGCGTCCATGTACGCCATCGAGCGGATACGACAGGCGGGCCGGGACCTGCTCGAGGAGACCGCCGCCAAGGTCGCCGAACGCCATCCGGGGCTGCACGTGTCGACCGAACTCAGCCCCCACGAACCGGTCGCCGGCCTGCACGCTGCGGCTGCGGCCTCCGACACCATCGTGGTCGGTAGTCGAGGCCTCGGAGGGTTCGAGTCGCTGATGTTGGGTTCGGTCGGTCTGAAGGTCGCCGCGGGCGCCAAGACGCCCGTGGTCGTGGTCCGGGGAGACGAGAACACCGCCGAAGTGGGGATCGTCCTGGCCGCCATCCGCGACGAACACGATGTGGAGTGCGCGAGGTACGCGGCGAGTGAGGCGGAGCTGCGTAAGTCGTCACTGCGGCTGTTGCACGTCTGGAATGTGCTGGAGTCCGTGGGGGAGGTCGTGACCATGCTCGACGACGTGGACGAAGTGGTGCAGGTGCACGTACGAAGGCTGACGTCGGTGGCACACCGGGTCCGTGACGAGTTCCCGGCTCTGAACGTGCACGTGGACACCGAGAAGGGTTCATCGGTCGCAGGGGTGATGGTGGAGGCGTCACGTCATGCGGACTTGTTGGTGATGGGCGGCCGCCGCACCCCCGGATACTTCGGCCCCACCCTTAGCTGGGCGACGCACAGCCTCCTGCACCACTCACACTGCCCCGTGGAGCTCATTCCGCGCCGTGGCAAGCAGGACGACGAGGGCCGATAGGCTTGGCCATCCAGGAAGGTCGCTGCATCGGCCGTCGGTGTCGAGAAACGCCTTCGGGTTGGCCGCGGTAGGTCCGTCAGGCGGCGGCCCCCGCAGCTCCTGTGAGCTCCATTCGCACGTCCACGACTCCTTCGACGGCGCGGGCGGCGCGCGCGACCAGAGGGACCAGGGCATGGTTGTGGAGGCTGCCCCGGAGAGTCACCACACCCTCCTCGACAGAGCAGTCCAGGCGAACCGGCGGCGCCAGCTCCGCCAGGACGGCGTCGCGAATCTCCTCCTCGATCTCCTCGTCCGGCCGCAGGAACACTTTCAGTAGATCACTGCGGCTGACGATGCCCTCCAGCAGGCCGATGCCGTTCACGACGGGCAGCCGCTTCACGCCCTTCCTGGCCATGATGCGGGCGGCCTCGGCGATCGTGGAGTCCGGGTGGACGGTGACGGCAGGGCTGGACATGAGCTCCTCGGCGAGCACCCCGCCGGCCTTCGACGCCTCCGTCAGCTGCTCCGGCAAACTCGGATCGTCCTGCCGGAACTCCTCCTTGGGCAGCAGATCGGCCTCGGAGACCACGCCCACGACGCGCCCCTCGCCCTCCAGGACCGGGAGGGCGCTGACCTTCCACTGGTGCATCAGCTCGACGATCTCCTTGTACGGGGCCTCGCGGCCCACGGCGATGGCCGTATGCGTCATCACGTCGCTGACGGTGTAGCGGATTGCGGGCATGACCGGCTCCTTCGGTACTTCTCTCAGTCGGTGGGGCGGCTCACAACGTGCCGCCGCTCCCGTGGGGGGCGTACAGATCGAGCAGGCGGATCCGGGCTGCGAGAAGCCGGTGGGCGAGCACCTGGCCCACCCAGTGCCCGATCGCGGATCCGAAGGCCGGGTCGGCGTCCATCATCATCCGTACGGCCGCGGCCTCGAATTCGTGGGTGCGCACGGGAGTCATCGCCTCGGCGCCGAAGTGCCAGGTATAGGGGCGGAACAGCCAGGACCAGCCGACCAGTTCGCCGGGACCGAGATTCTCGATCACCGCAGGCTGCCTGCCGGGTACGTGAACGTCGAGGGTGACGGTGCCGGTCCGCACGATCCAGAACCGGTCCGCACGACCGCCCTCGTTGAAGATCCGCTTTCCCTCCGCGAAGTTCACCTCCTGGGCCATGCTCATCAGCCGTGCGCGGTGCTCCGCCGAGAGGGCGGCGCTCATCCGGATGGGGGAAGGGGTGCTCATGGCGGCCTCCGTTCGAGTCCGCTACCAGTCTGGTCCTGCGGCCCCACGCGGGGCATGGGCCGACCGGCCCCCCGGTGGGCCCGATAAGCCCCGTCATCGTCGACGCCCTCTCGGTGGAGGCGACGGGGCTGACCCCGCAGCCCGATCTCGGCCGCCTCGCCCCGACCGGAACCGCTGACCACGGCGTACCGGCGGACACCGTCCCGCTCCATACCGGCGGAGCGTGGCGCGATGTCCCCCTGTGGCAGCGGGAGCGACTGGGACCGGGCGCCGTCGTGACCGGCCCGGCCGTCATCGCCGAGGCCGACGCCACCACCGTCGTCGACCCCGGCTGGCGGGCGACCCCGACCGCCATGGGGCACCTGCGCCTCGAACGCGTGGCCGGGCCCTCCGAGGCCGGGGTCGAGACCAGGGTGGACCCGGTCATGCTGGAGATCTTCAACAGCCTCTTCGTGTCGATCGCCGAGCAGATGGGCGGCCGGCTGGAGGCGACGGCCCAGTCCGTCAACATCAAGGAACGACTGGACTTCTCCTGCGCGCTGTTCGACCCGGAGGGCAGTCTCGTCGCCAACGCCCCGCACATCCCGGTGCACCTGGGCTCGATGGGCACTGCCGTCAGGGAAGTGATCCGCCGCCGCCCCGGTGCGATGCGGCCGGGCGACGCCTATGCGGTCAACGATCCGTACCACGGCGGCACTCACCTGCCCGACATCACCGTGGTCACCCCGGTCTTCGACGAGCGGGGCGAGGCGCCCGGCGCGGAGATCCTGTTCTTCGTCGCCTCACGCGGCCACCACGCGGAGATCGGCGGCCTGACACCGGGATCCATGCCGGCGAACAGCCACGAGATCGACGAGGAGGGAGTCCTTTTCGACAACTGGCTTGCGCATCATCGTCCCGGCCGGATCGATGCTCGCGCCGGTCTACCCCGCGGCCATCGTCGCTGGGAACGTCGAGACCTCCCAGGCGACCACCGGGGCCCTCTACGCCGCCCTGGGCGCCCAGGCCGAGGGCAGCGGCACGATGAACAACCTCACCTTCGGCAACGAACGCCACCAGTATTACGAAACCATCGCCTCCGGCTCCGGTGCGGGACCGGGGTTCGACGGGGCGTCAGCGGTGCAGACCCACATGACCAATTCCAGGCTCACCGATCCCGAGGTTCTCGAGTGGCGCCTTTCGGTGCTGCTGGAGAGTTCTCCGTACGTACTGGCACTGGTGGCGAGGGCCGATGGCGGGGCGGCGACGGGACCGTACGCAAGATCCGCTTCCGCGAACCGATGACGGTCAGCACCCTCTCCGGCCACCGCAGGGTCCCGCCCTACGGCATGGCCGGCGGAGCCCCGGGCGCGCTGGGCGTCAACCACGTGGAGCGGGCCGACGGAACCTCCCTGCCGATGGCGGGCTGCGACTCCGTCGAGGTCCAGCCCGGCGATGTGCTCGTGGTGGAGACGCCAGGAGGCGGTGGCTATGGCGGGCAGGGCCGTAAGGGAGAGCGGTGATGCGGGACGCCGACAGGCCTGGGGATCCTGTTGGGGATCTGGTTCTGGGCGTGGGCTCTGCTGGCGCCTCTCGGGCCGGCGTTCCGCGATGATCTGCATCTCGGGTCGTTCCAGCAGTCCTGGTCGTTGCCGTACCGGTCATCGGGGCTCGCTCGGCCGCATCCTCCTCCGCGCTCTCACCGACCGCCGGGGCGGAATTCAAGGCATCGGCACCGTGACACCGCGCTGTCGTCGTTGACAACGGCTGGCCGACGCGGCAGGGCGCAGCTTCCCCTTCGACCTGGCCGCCGCCGCACCGGCCGTGTACGCCTTGGCGGCCCGGATGCTCCTGCCGGACAGATCGGAACGAGCGACCACGTCGATGCCTGCGCGGGCGCCAGGTCCACATGGCGGATGCCGACGACCTGGCTCCTGGCGTTCCTCAAGCTCGATTCCCACCGTCCGCTCTGCGGCAAAGCCCCAGGTCAGCGACCTGAGGTCACCTGCCTCGGCGGAATCCTCGCCTGCCGAACTGCGCGAGCTTGGGTTCTGTCAACCGGTCCTCGGCTGTGGCGCTACAAGCCCTGGGCCAGGAGGAGTTCGTGAGCGAGCCGCGCACCGCGCGCCGCGTGGGTCGACGCGTCCGTGTCCTGTGCGGGGTTGGCCTCCAGGCCTTCGGCCAGTGCCCGGACCGCCTGGGCGAGCGTCTGCACCTGTGCTTCGACGAGGGACAAACGGTCGTGCTCAGAGGGGGTGCTCTGTGTCATGGCAAGCCTCCGTGATCAAGACGGCGAGTATGCGGCGTCACCTGTCACCATGCGTCACGGCAAGGTGACGGTCCACCGGACCCGCTCGCTTGGAGGTAGGCGGCGGCGTCTTCCCGCCCCTGGTGATGGGCCTGGTCGAGGGCATAACGGACGACTACATACGGGGCTTCGCCCGCCTCGCGCCACTGCCGCCGGAGCCAGGGTGCTCGGCACGGTCGTGCGCCGACGAGCGCCCGGCTCGTAGGACCGTCCGGGCGAGGTGTGGACCATGCGGCCCCTCCATGGAAGTGGGAGGGTGTCTACGCTGGTGAAAGGCCTGCGAATCGGCTACGGAGGCCCGGTCGGCTCGGCTGGGCAGGCACAGCTCCTACGGATCCAGCCGGTCGTTGGGTCCGCGTGGGGCGGCGGAACGCGGCTGATTGCCGCCGCCGTAACGGACCGCAGAAACCGGCGAATCCCCGCTTCGCGGGCCCCGCGGGGCCGCGACATCTGGAGGAGCCGTGAGGGCGACATTCACACTGGGACGGATCGCAGGGGTACGGGTCGGGGTGCACTGGAGCATCCTGATCATCTTCACCCTCATCGCGCTGGGGCTGGCCGAGGGACGGTTGCCGGACGTGTATCCGGGACGGTCCTGGTGGAGCTATTGGCTGATCGGGCTGATCACCGCCACGGTGTTCTTCGCCTCCCTGCTCGCTCACGAGTTGGCACACGCCGTCGTGGCCCGTCGCAACAACGTCGCGGTGGACGACATCGTGCTGTGGCTCCTGGGCGGCGTGGCCAGGCTCAGGTCAGAGGCGTCCACGCCCGCTGCGGAACTGCGTATTGAGGTTCCCCCGTTGTTCGGGAGTTGCTGATTAGCTGGTCAGGAGGGGTTGACGGGTGTTCAGGTTCGCTGGTTCGGCCGTCGCCTGGTTGGCGTAGTGCTTCTCTTCGTACTCGATCGGGCTGAGGAAGCCGAGCCGTTCCTGGATGCGACGGGAGTTGTAGAAGCCATCGATGTACTCGAAGAGCGCGAGGTTCGCCTCAGCCCGGGTGGTGAAGGTCCGGCCACGGAGGCCCTCGGTTTTGATGAGCATCCAGAGGTTCTCCGCGAGAGCGTTATCGTATGAGTCGCCGATCGAGCCCATGGACGCTTCAACTCCAGCTCTCATTAGCCGGGTTGTGAGCTTGATAGACGTGTATTGACAGCCGTGGTCCGCGTGATGAATCAGCTGGCCGGGCTCGACCTCGCGGGACGCGAGGGCGTACTCCAGGGTGGTCAGCACCAGGTCGGCGTCCGCGCGGGCGGAAGTCTCCCAGGCGACCACCCGGCGGGAGAAGGCGTCGCGGATCGCCGAGAGCCACAGAGGCCCCTCACCGGTGGAGATCATGGTGAGGTCGGTGACCCACAACCGGTTCGGAGCCGGTGCGGTGAAGTCCCTGTTGACCAGGTCCGGGGCCAGGGTGGCCTTCGGGTCCCGGCGCGTGAAGCCCTTGCGCCGTGGGCTGACCCCCGCGATGTCGGCCTCGCGCATCAGGCGCTCGACCCGCTTGCGGCCCACGTGGACACCCTCACGCTTGAGGACGGCGTGTACCCGCGGCGAGCCGTAGTTGCCGCCGGAATCCGCGTGGATCTCTTTGATCCGCTCGGTCAGCTCGACGTCACGGCGCCTTCGCTCGCACGGCTCGGCCTCTGCACGGCGCCAGCGGTAGTAGGTGGAGGAGGGGATGTGCAGTTCCCGAAGTACGCACTCGACTCCCAGGCACGGGTGCTCGTCAACGAGCGCCGTCACCTGGGCCGGGTCGGGTCGAGTTGCGCCGCGAAAAACGCCGAGGCCGTCCGCAGTACGTCGTTGGCCCGCTTGAGCTGGACATTCTCCTTGCGCAGGGCCGCGAGCTCGGCGCGTTCGTCGGTGGTGAGCCGGTCATCGCGTTCGCCGGCATCCGCCTCCGCCTGGCGGATCCACCCGCGCAGGGCCTCGGGATGCACGCCGAAGTCGACAGCCAGCTTCTTGATCTGGGGCTTCGGCTCCGCGGTGCGATACATCCGTACCGCACGCTCACGCAACTCGAGCGAGTATTTCCGGGGTGCAGCCATGGCCACTGGTCCTCTCATGAGTCCCATCTGACCCGATGTCAACACTCTCCGCATCCCGGGGGAACCTCATATCGCGGGCGTGGGACCGCTGGTGAGCCTGTGCCTGGGCGGATGCTTTGCGTTGGCCGCATGGCTGGTCGACAGCGCCGTGGGGCCGGGGCTGGCCAGTGAGGCGTTGGTCTGGCTGGCGGTGATCAACCTCTTGCTGGCCGTGTTCAACTCTGTGCCGGCCGCTCCGCTGGACGGCGGACGGCTCTTGCGCGCGTTCCTGTGGTGGCGGACCGGGGACCGGGCACGGGCGACTGCCGGAGCGGCGGCGGCGGGCCGCGGGTTCGGCTGGTTCCTTCTCCTTGGGGGTCTGCTGCTGTTCGCGCGAGGTGATGTGGTCGGTGGGCTGTGGCTGGCTATGATCGCCTGGTTCCTGATCGCCGCGGCGACCGCAGAGGGGCAGCAGGCAGAACTTCGGGCCGTGCTCCGCGGTGTCCCGGTGCGCCAGGCCATGACGTTCGGGCCGGTCACCGTGCCCGCCGAGCTGAGTGTCGCGGCGTTTCTGGCCGATCCTCGCTATCGCTACCGCCATTCTGCTTTCCCCGTCACCGGCGACGACGGTCACTCTCCGGAGGGTCTGGTGACTCTCAAGACAGCAGGGCGGGTGCCCGAGGAGCAACGTGAGGCGGTGGGCGTTCGGGAGGTGATGATCCCGTTGTCGCAGGTCATCGTCGTCGGCCCGGACGATCAGCTGGTCGAAATCCTTCCGCGGATGTTGGCCGCGACCGGGCAGCGCGCTCTCGTGCTCGACGAGGACGGCACGCTCGTGGGCATCGTCGCGTCCTCCGACATCAGCCGCACGGTGTCGTGGCTGATGACCGCTACGCCGGAGGGCCGCCGCGACTCCGGCAGCGGCCCCGCCGACACAACCTGACAGGCAGCGCCTTGATGTCGGCCCGTGGACCGGCCTGGGGCAGTTCCGAGGCACCCGTATGTCCACAGGCCTCCTTCAAGTACCTGGCCAAGGGGAAGGACCCTCACCACATGACGGCAGGCATGCCGGCCCAGGACAAGCCGTTCACGGTCGCCGCAGCGGACAGGTCCTGCAGTTCCTGCCCGAGCACCGCGTCCGACGACTGCCCGTCATCGAAGACCACCGGCTCGTCGGCACGATCAGCGAAGCCGACCTGGTACGTCATCTGTCCGAGGATCAGGTGGGCACTTCGTCGAGGGTGTCTGCGCCGCCCACTGAAGCCCTGTGCAGGCAGCAGTGGGTCTGGGGCCCGGCCGACCGGTTGCTCACGTGCTACGCCAGGCGGCCCGCCGGCGGACCCCCAGAACCATCGATAGGAGGAGATCGTGACGGCGCATGCGACCCCACGCAGGGAACTCGTGGTAGCCCACGATGAACCAGTTGGGCGTGGCCCGAGCGGCAAGCTGCCCACGCGCACGACGTTGACACCTCCTCCCCGGGAGCAGGGGAGGGCCCAACCCGGGCTGCGTCCCGTACACACGATCCGCGTGCTTGATCTCTTCGGCTGATCCGGCCCCTTCGGGAATCGGAGCGCCGTGTCCGGCTACGGCCGCCCTCAGAAGACGGCTTCGGGCCCGCGGCCCGGACGGCCGCCTACTGACTTCGGCTTTTCAGGGTGAGGGTGGTGCGTCGAGGGTCAGGCCGGTGCCGGCTATGAAGCCGTCGAGGGTGTGGGGCCGGTATTGAAGGCGTTTGAGGCGGTTGCGGACGAGGGCTTCGAGGCGGTCGAGGGCCATGACGGCGAGGTTGGCGAGGCTGCGTTTGACGTGGGCCCATACCCACTCGACTGGGTTGAGTTCGGGTGAGTAGGCGGGCAACAGGAACACGGTCAGCCATTCACGCTCGGCGACGAAGTCGCGCATCCTGCGGGAGACGTGGGTGTTCAGCCGGTCCCAGACCAGCACGATCGGTGCCCTGACCAGCTGGTGGACTCCGTCGACGAGCGCGATGAAGTCCCGCTCGCTCATGCTGCGACGTGTTCCCTTGCCCGCGGGATGGGTCCGTAGGCGGTGACACAGCCGGGTCCTCGAGCCTGGCCGCATCGCGATCAGCCCGGCCACCGACAGCCGTCCCGACCGCCGGCCGCTGATGGTGACGACCGGAGTCACTCCTCGCCGGCCCCAGGTACGCCCCCGGGGCGGCCTGCGGGTGAACCCGGCTTCGTCTTCGAAGCAGACGTAGCCCCCGCAGGCCGCCCTCGCCCTTTTACCTCCGGCCAGGTCGCCTCCCGCCACATACTCACGGCCTGCTCATCGCGTTCGGCGACCCGCCGGGCGGGGACCTGCGGGCTGAAGCCGAGCCGGTGCATCAACCGGGTAGCGCCCGAGACGCTGTAGGTGACGTGGAACTTCCGGCCGATCAGCGTGGCCACCCTCGACGCGGTCCACACCTGGTCCTCCACCCAGCCATGAGCGGCCGGGCCCTGCTCCAGATACGCGGCCAGCTTCTCCAGACACCGCGGGGACAGACGGCACCGTGGACCGCTCGGACCGCGGGAGGCCAGAGCCTGAACACCACCATCCCGCCACAACTGATGCCATTGATAAGCCGACTTCACGCTCACCCGAAGCCGCCGTGCGACCTCCGACGGATTGATCTTCTGCTCGAACAGCTCAGCCGCCTGCATACGAACCGTCTCCCGGCGCCGACGTCCCGCAGGAGTCAGCCCGCCCCCATCCGCATATTTCACACACCACGGATACAGCCACCCACCCAGACCCATCAGGGACTTCGCAAACATTCACCCCAAAGAGCTGAAGTCAGTAAGGGCTGTCCCGTAAAGATCCATGGGAGGCGTGTCCGGTACGGCTGGCCAATAAGTGCTGTGCTCGTCACCACGCGAGGTCGGGTTCGCCAGGTGCCAGGTGCCAGGTGCCAGGTGCCAGGTGCCAGGTGCCAGGGCGGCGGGCGCACGGCGACGTCGAACGCTCCCGGCCGTGTGCACCGCTCAAGTCGCGCGCGCGGCGGCCTCGATGAGCCATGCGGTCACCTGTTCGTCGATGTCGTCCAGTGAATGCACTTCCAGATGATGCATCCAGTGTCGGGGGGTGGGGTGGGAGACTTCCTTGAAGCGTGGTGAGGGGTCGTGTCTGCCGAGGGCGATCGACAGCACCACCTCGGCGGTCGGGGCGTGAAGGTACCGTCCGGGCATCCAGAGGTAGGCAAAACCGTGTCTGCGCCGGAACGCGACCTGGCTTCTCGACACCCGGACTTCGATTGGTTCTTCCAGCAAGGAGCTCATTCGCTCGAAGACCGCCAAGCCGAGGCTGTCGCTCCCAAAGAACTCTTCGGCAGTTGTCACCCGGCCATCATGGCCGGGACGGTCCAGCCATTGTGCCGTTGAGCGGGCGTCCTCGAAGGCTGAGCAGGACGCAGGAATACTTGGGTAATTGATGGCGATGTAATGATCTTGCTATGGCTGGTGTGATCACGGCATCTGACCCGTCCTGGATCGCCCCGTTCGCCGGGCTGACTCCGCGTGCCTTCGGGAAGCTGGTGAGGCTTCTGCGGCGCAAGGGTGCGGACGCGGTGCGCAAGGGCCGGCCGTGGAGCCTTCCGCTGGAGGACCGGGCCCTGCTGGTCGTGGCGTTCTGGCGCACGAACCTGACCATGCGGCAGCTCGCTCCGCTGTTCGGGGTGTCGAAGTCGGCGGCGGACCGCATCATCGATCATCTTGGGCCGATGCTCGCGCTCCGGCTGAGGGGCCTCGCGTTTTTCGGACAGGGATCTGACCGTTCATTTCACGCGGCTATTCGCAACCTTGCATACTCGGCGTGGACTTCCTGCGGAGGCCGGTAACCGACAGCCGAGTGAAGGCGTTTGCGATTGTACCAGAATTCGATGTAGCGAGTGATGTCCTGCCGGGCGGCCTCGAGGGTCAGGTAAGTCACACGTGAGACACGCTCGTTCTTCAGAGTTCCGAAGAACGATTCGGCCATCGCGTTGTCGAAACAGATCCCGGTGCGCCCAGACGATCTGCGGAGGCCGAGCCGGTTCAGCGCCTTCCCGAACTCGGCTGACATATAGTTACTTCCGCGATCGGAGTGAAAAATTGCCCCCTTGGTGAGCTTCCTGTTGCGGGCTGCGTTGCGTATGGCCCGGGATATCAAAGGCGTCTGGTAGTGGTCGTCCATCGCATACCCGATGACTTCCTTCGTGCAGCAGTCGATGACCGTCGCGAGATAAAGCCAGCCCTCGCCAGTCGGAATGTAGGTTATGTCTCCGACGAGCTTTTCACCCGGGGTGTCGGCGGTGAAGTTCCGGCCGACGAGGTCGGGCACTGCGCCCGCCGCAGCCTGGGTCAGGCTGAACCGCTTCGGGCGGGGCTGGCAGGGCATCAGGCCCAGTTCACGCATGAGCTGGCGCACGAGCTCCAGGCCGGCGGCGTGCCCCCAGCGCGCCAGCTGGGCGCGGATGCGCCGGTATCCGTACGTACTGTCGGACACCTCGAAGGCTTTCTTGACGAGCAGTTTCAATTCCTCGCGCCGCTGAGCCGTCGCAGAATCAGGACGGCGTCGCCAGTCGTAGTAGCCGGACTTGGACACGTCGAGCCGCTCACACATGAACTCGACAGAAAATACGTACTCCGCGGTGTCGAGTCGCATCGTTTCGATGAACTCGTACTTGCGTGCTACCGGGGATCCTTCGCGAAGTACGCCGCGCATTTTTTCAGGAAGGCGTTCTCCATCTCGACTTCGCGAATGCGGCGTTCGAGTTCCTTCAACCGGGCGCGTTCACTCACCGTCAGCTCAGCGTCAGCGGCCGGCTCACGCCGTTTCTGGAACTTTTTCACCCAGCCCCGGAGTGTCTCCGGGTTCAATTCAAGCTCTCGGGCTGTCTCCGAGACGGTCTTGCTGGAGCGGAGCGCGATCTGGACTGCTTCCTCGCGGAACTCCGGGGTGTACTTGCTGGGCGGTGCCACTTCGTGCTTCCTCATTCCCTTGACAGGACAACCCTATTGGGCCCCTGTCCGAGAACTTCGGGGCACCTCAGGCCCCGCAAGCGGTTTGCCAAGGACACCGTGCTGATCGTGGACGGCACCCTGATCCCGACCCGCGACCACTCGGTGGCTGCGCAGTCGAACTACCGTTACTCCACCAACCACCAGGTCGTCATCGACGCCGACACCCGGCTGGTCGTCGTGGTGGGTCAGCCGCTCGCCGGAAACCGCAACGACTGCAAGGCATGGGACGAGTCCGGCGCGAAAGCCGCCGTCGGTCAGACGCTCACGATCGCCGATGGCGGCTATCCGGGCACCGGACTCGCCATGCCCCACCGTCGCTGCAAGGGAGAACAGCTTGCGAAGTGGAAACAGGCGCACAACAAGTCCCACAAGCAGGTCCGTGCGCGCGTGGAGCACGTCTTCGCCTGCATGAAGACCTGGAAAATCCTCCGCGACTGCCGCCTCAAAAGCGACGGTGTCCACCACGCCATGCTCGGCATCGCGCGCTTGCACAACCTGGTCCTCGCGGGATAGGGCGGCAGGCCGCACGACGAACAGCCGCGTCTGCGCCAACCAAAAGATCATTTACGGGACAGCCCTTAGGAAGCGAAAACCTCGTACCACTCGCTCACGGAGGCGAAGGCACGTGGCGCCGGCAGACACAGCAGGTCGTCGGCCTCGTGCCGCAAACCTTGAGTCACCCTCGGAGGTGACGGTACCCCGTGCGTTGGCCAGCAGGCGCGGGGGATCGTGGCGCCGGTGCAACGGCCAATCCCGAGGCGGGGGCACGCCGACGGAGGCCTCAGGTGTGGAGGCGGCTGTTGGGGCCATCCTGGTCTCCGGCGCTCGCGTCGTTGAACCAGTAGTCCCCCGCGGCCAGGTACCGGAACGTGTGGGTGCTCGCGCTGGGTAGCGCGACCGTGACCGCCCGCTTGCCGTCCTTGCGGGGCTTGAGGGCGTGGACGCCAGGCCGCCAGTCGTTGAAATCGCCGACCACGCTCACCGGGCCGGGCGGGGTGTCGGCGGGGAGGACGAAGGTGACCTCGGTACGGTCCTTGTGTAGCGTGCGCTCCAGCATCGGTGCTCCTGACAGCGGCAGTGGATGGGTACGCCGCCCATCGTCGGTGGTGAACGCGCGGGTCGCACGCCGACCCGGCCAGCGCGGCCGCGGCGTCACTCGCCCGCCACGTTCAGTGACGACTTGGCAGCTCCGTTCCTGAGGGGCGGGACGGGAACTGTCTTGCCGATGTCCACCGGTGTGGTGGTCTGGCGTGCAGCGGCGGCCGTTTCGCGGGCGAGGAAGGCGCCGAGTTCGCCGATGGTGCTCATGAGCGGTGCGGGGAAGACGACGGTGCTGTTCTTGTCGACCCCGATTTCAACGAGGCTCTGCAGGTTGCGCAGTTGGAGGGCGAGGGGGTGGGCCATCATGGTGTCGGAGGCGTCGCCGAGTGCGGCGGCGGCCATCGATTCGCCCTCGGCGCTGATGATCTTCGCCCTCTTCTCGCGCTCGGCTTCTGCCTGGCGGGCCATCGCGCGCTTCATGCTGTCGGGCAGCTGGATGTCCTTCAGCTCGACCAAGGTGACCTCGACGCCCCAGTCGGTGGTCGTGATGTCGAGGATCTCGCGGATGTCGATGTTGATGCGGTCGGTTTCCGACAGGGTTTCGTCGAGGGTGTGCTGGCCGACGACCTTGCGCAGGGTGGTCTGCGCGATCTGGTTGATGGCGGCGCCGACGTTCTCGATGGCGATGACCGACTTGGTGGCGTCGACGACGCGGAAGTAGGCGACCGCGGAGACGTCGACGCTGACGTTGTCCCGGGTGATGATGCCCTGGGACTGGATGGGCATGGTGACGATCCGCAGCGACACGCGGTGCAGGATGTCCACGAACGGCACGATGACCCGCAGGCCCGGTTCCCGGGTGCCGATTAGCCGGCCGAACCGGAACAGGACCCCCTTCTCGTACTGCCTGACGACCTTGATGGCCATCGCCAGCCCCACCAGGGCCACGACGGCAATGACGATCAGAACGAAGACCAGAACTCCCACGGCAATGCTCCTCAGAACGAGGACCACGTCGTGCCCGCGCGGGTCCCTGAGCGGCGGCGGAACCCCAAGCAGAGCTGTTCCGACCGCAGGGCCGCGCGGGTCTGGCGGTGCCGACGAGCCCTGCCGCCTTCCAGCATTGCGCGCGGTTCATGTGCCCGGCAGGGGCCGAACGGTCCACATTCCCACCCGGACGGGGAAGAAGAACGGGAGCGCTGGCCGTATGCCCACCACCCTTTGGGAAGGGCCTTCAGCGCGGCCTACGGCCGCATCCGGGGAGTCCCTCGTTCCGGGCCGTCACCTTCACTGCCGCGGCCGCCTGGCACTTCCAACGCATGACCTCGGCCGACTCGATGCCGCGCCCACCCTGAGGGCTGGCCGAAGCCGGAGGGATGAGGGATCCGGTGGGTGGATAGCGCAGACCCACCGGAGATCCGTGCCGTTGTTCATGGCCGTTCTTTGGTCCCTTTGGGCGGTAGAGGGCAGGCTGTTCGTGACAGTCAAGGGTGAACGGTGCCGGTGCGGACAGACTGGTTCTATGGGATCTGTGCACGCCATCGAATTCAGCGGGTTGACCAAGAAATTCGGGCGTGTGGTCGGCGTGGAAGGACTGACCCTGACTGTGCAGGCGGGGGAGGTGTTCGGATTCCTCGGGCCGAACGGGGCCGGCAAGACGACCACGCTGCGGTGTCTGACCGGGTTGCTACGGCCGACGGCGGGCCGGGTTCAGGTGCTGGGGATGGACCCGTTCACCGATCACCGGCGGGTGGCTCCGAGCTTGGGGTACCTGCCCGGAGAGCTGCGGCTGTACCCCGAGCTCACCGGGGAGCAGACCCTGCGGTTGCTGTCGGATCTGCAGGACGTCCCCGCGCGTCGGCAGGAGGAGTTGTGTGAGCGGTTGGGGCTTACTCCGGCGGTTTTGCGGCGGACAGTGGGTGAGTACTCCCGGGGCATGAAACAGAAGATCGGACTGGTGCAGGCGCTGCAGCACGATCCGCAGTTGGTGGTGCTGGATGAGCCGACCGAGGGGCTGGATCCCTTGGTGCAGGAGACATTTTTCGAGCTGCTGAGGGAGGCCGAAGCAGGAGGGCGGACCGTGTTGCTGTCCAGTCATGTACTGCCTGAGGTCCAGCGGGCCTGCGGGCGCGTCGCGATCGTGCGGGACGGGAGGCTGGTCACCGTCGAACGAGTGGCGGCTCTGCGCGAGGCCCGGGCCCGGAAGATCCGGCTCGCCTTCGGCGACGGTGCGGGCCCTCGGCCCTTGGGACGTGCCGACCAGTGGTCACCGCAGTGGGACGGCGACCGGGTGGAACTGCTCGTACCGCCCAGTGCGGTGGTGGGCGCGCTGAGGGGGCTGCTGGAGCTGGCGGTGGCCGACGTGACCGTGGAAGAGGCCGGGCTGGACGAGGCGTTCCTGGACCTCTACCGGGAGAGCGACGAGGGGGAAGGACCATGAAGGCTCGGTGGCCCCTGTTGTGGCTGGCACTGCACCGGCGTCGCCGGATGCTGGTGGCCCTGGTGGTGGGGATGATGGTCTTCGAAGCGCTGATCGTCGTCGTGGCCAATACGATCCCGCCGGGGCAGCTGTTCTCCGGGAACGGGAAGGGGCCGCCGTCGGCGTACCGGGCCTTCAGCGGATCGAGCGGCGACGTGTCGCTCGCGAGTTATCCGGGCCTGCTGGGAGCCGGACTGGTGCATCCGTTCTGGATCGCCATGCAGCTCACCGCCATTGGCTCGCTCGCGGCTGCGGCCGTCGCCGCCGATGTGGAGTCGGGGACGATCGAGCTGCTCATGGTGCGCCCGGTGTCCCGGCACCGCCTCCTGGCCGAACGTACGGTGGCGCTGGGACTCGCCGCGCTGGCCTTGAACGCGGCGGCCACGCTGACGGTGGCGGTCGGCGTTGTGCTGTCGCCCGACATCCATCAGCAGGTATCGCTCGGCGGAGTTTTCGCCGCCGGGGTGATGGGCTGCGGCTTTGCGTTGTGCCTGATGGGACCGGCTCTTGCCGTGTCGGCGTGGGGCCGCAGGCGGGCCCAGGTGGTCGGGGCGACCATCGCGATCGGGGCAGTGGGCTTTGCGCTGAACTTCATCGCCCTGGCGTGGTCGAAGGCAGCGCCGCTGCGCTTCATCAGCCCGTTCCACTACTACACACCCGGTGACGCGCTAGCCCAAGGGCATGTGCTCTGGCCGCAATTGGGAGTTCTCGTAGGCGTCGGAGTGCTCGGACTCTTCGCGGCCCATACGTTGCTGATGAGGCGGGATCTGGCTCCCTAGGCTCCGTCATCCGAGGCGGACTCGAGCAATTCCAGGCGATTGCGCACGCTGACGACTCCCTCGACGGCCTGAGCGAGGCGCGTGGCCACGGGGATGCGGTGTGCGTCGCGTACCTGGCCGGTGAGCGTGACGATTCCGTGCGTGACGCCGACCTTGACTGCCCTCCGTGATACGGGGAAGAGCTGCTCGACGACTTCGTGGCGGATCTCGGCGGCGAGTTCATCGTCGGTGCGGAGAAAGACCTTGAGGAGGTCGGCGCGGCTGACGATGCCCTTGAGGGTGCCGTTGGCGTCGACGACCGGGAGGCGCTTGATGCGGCGCTCAGCCATCAGGCGGGCGGCCTGGGGGAGTGTGGCCTCGGGGCGGATGGTGACGGCGGGACTGGTCATCAGTTCCTCGGCCCGGACGGAGCCGGCCTTGGAGGTGTCGCCGAGGCGGCGCATCTGCTCGATGAGGCCCGGGCGGTGCTCGTGGAACTCCTCCTTCGGGAGGAGGTCGGCTTCGGAGACGACGCCGACGACACGGCCTTCTCCCTCTATGACGGGGACCGCGGTGACCTGCCAACGCTCCATCGCAGCGACGATCTCCTTGAAATCGGTGGTGGGGGCGACGGTGGTGACGGGCTTCGTCATGACGTCGTTGACGGTGTACGGGGTGGAGGTCATGGCTGGTCCTTAGCGGGCGTAGGCGAGCGGCTGACCGCTGCCGTGGCCGCGAACAGGTCGAGGGTCCGCATGCCTGCGGAGGAGAGGCGCTGTGCTGCAACGGCCGCGATGGTGACCGAGGCGCCGCGTCCGACCAAGGAATCCTCCTACCCAACGGGAGCGAGCGAGCAGGGCATCCGGGCTTCGGATGCCGTGTCGTTCAGGAGAGCCCTCTTGGTCCTCATGGGGTGCCTCCGGCCTTTCCCACAGACTCGCGCCCGGTACTGGGCTCCGGAAGGGCCTCGTGGGACCGACCTTGGGGCCATGCGGCCCCGGTCAGCGGACCAGGACGGCCTCCCCGGACTTGGGTACGACGGCCGTCCAACCCAGCTCGCGGTCGATCCGGTCCCGAAGTGTCTCGGCCGCGGCCTCCTCGCCGTGGACGAGGTAGGTGGTGTGGGGTGCGGGTGCGTTGCGCAGCCAGTCGATGATCTGGCCGGCGTCGGCGTGAGCTGAGAAGTGGGGGACGTCGGCGATCTCGGCTCGTACGGGGATGTACTCGCCGAACATCTTGAGCGTGCGGGCGCCGTCCACCAGGTCGCGGGCGCGGGTGCCGGCGGCGGCGAAGCCGACGATGACCACGGCGCTGCGCGGGTCGGGGAGGACCCTGCTCAGGTGGTGCAGGACACGCCCGCCCGTCGCCATGCCGGCGGAGGAGACGATGACGGCCGGACCTTCGGCGTTGTTGATGTCGATGGATTCCTGCACCGTCCGGGCGGCCAGGAAGGGGTCCGGGCTGATCGCCTGCTCGCCCCGCGCCAGGGCCTCCGGGC
The DNA here is from genome assembly GCF_026340675.1 of Streptomyces sp. NBC_01264. Lineage (NCBI taxonomy): Bacteria > Bacillati > Actinomycetota > Actinomycetes > Kitasatosporales > Streptomycetaceae > Streptomyces > Streptomyces sp. NBC_01264. Next base: position 117,628 of record NZ_JAPEOX010000002.1, on the reverse strand, counting down.
GCAGCTCGGGTGAGCGGGAACGAAGTGCGTCGCGGTAGACGTCCAGAGCCGCGAGGGCCATCGGGCTGTCCACATACACGGGGACGTTCTGCGGCAGGACGCCCTCGCGGCGCAGGCCGGAGAGCTCGTGGAGCACTACCTCGGTGCGGTCGATCGCGAAGGCCGGGATCACGACGGTTCCACCCCGTGCGAGGGTTCGTGTGATCACGGAGGCGAACTCTCGCTGAGCAGTCTCGTGATCGTGGTGCCGGTCCCCGTACGTGGACTCCATCAACAGCACGTCGGCACCGGAGAACGGTTCCGGCGGCAGGAGCAGGGGGTGTCCGGGACGGCCAAGGTCGCCGCTGGCCGCGAACGTGTGGCCGTCCTCCAGCGTGAGGTGAACCCAGGCGGAGCCGAGGATGTGGCCGCCGTGGTGCAGTTTCAGCTTCGTCCCGGCCATGATCTCGACCTCCTCGCCCACCGGCACGGGGTCGAAGTACTTGATCGTCTGGTCCACGTCGTTGTCGTCGTAGAGCGGCGAGGCGGGCCGGTGCTTGGACCAGCCGTGCTCGTTGGCGTGCCGGGCTGCCTCCATCTGCAGTTTCGCGCTGTCCCGCAGGACGATCTCGGCGAGGCGGGCGGTGTACGCGCTGGTCAGGATGGGTCCCCGGAAGCCGTGCCGGACCAGGCGTGGCAGGTAGCCGCAGTGGTCCAGGTGGGCGTGGGTGACGACCACGGCGTGGATGTCGGCGGCATCGCAAGCCAGCTTCTCCCAGTTGCGCCGTCGCAGGTCCGCGAAACCCTGGAAGAGACCGCAGTCGACGAGGATCCGGGCGTGGTCGCTCTCGATCAGGAACTTGCTTCCGGTCACGGTCCGTACGCCCCCGAGGAACCGCAGCAGAGCTGGGCGGGAGGGTGAGGGCAGGGGTATCGGGGCTGTCTCGGCCATGGCGGCAGCCCTCCTTTCGAGGCGGGTACCGGTCTTCACCATCGCATTCGCCGCAGGGGGCGGCGAGGGGGCCGACAGGGTCCAGGACGGGACCGACCGGCCCATGCGCCCGAAACGGAGATCGGGCCAACCTGGCACTGTCCCCTACTCGAAGAGAGAGCAGGAAGAAGGGCGAAGCCATGAAGGCACTCGTCTTCCACGGACCGGGGCAGACCGCCTGGCAGGACGTACCCGATCCGAGCATCAAGGACGCCGCCGACGCGATCGTCCGCGTAGACGCGGTGACCATCTGCGGCACCGACCTGCACATCATCAAGGGCGACGTGCCCGAGGTGACGCCCGGCCGCGTACTGGGCCATGAGGCCGTCGGGACCGTGGTGGAGACCGGCGGCGACGTCCGCACCGTCCGACCCGGGGACCGGGTCCTCATCTCCTGCATCTCCTCGTGCGGCCGGTGCCGCTTCTGCCGCGAAGGCCACTACGGACAGTGCCGCGGAGGCGGCGGCTGGGTGCTCGGCCACACCATCGACGGCACCCAGGCCGAGTACGTCCGTGTCCCCTTCGCCGATCTCTCCGTGCACCCGCTTCCGAGCGCCGTGGACAGCCACGACGCGGTGCTGCTGGCGGACATCTTCCCCACCTCGTACGAGGTCGGCGTGCTCAATGGGAACGTGCAGCCGGGCGACACGGTCGTGGTGGTCGGAGCGGGCCCGATCGGCCTCGCGGCGATCGCCACCGCCGGTCTGTACAGTCCCGGGCGGATCGTCGCCGTAGACCTCGCGGACTCGAGGCTGGCGGCGGCCCGTGCACTCGGCGCGGACGCAACCGCCAGCGCTACCGAGGAACCGGAACAGCTGGTCGCCGACCTCACCGACGGGCTCGGCGCCGACGTGGTCATCGAGGCCGTCGGCGTTCCGGAAGCCTTCGAGATGTGCACGCGCATGGTGCGCCCCGGCGGCCGGGTAGCCAACATCGGCGTGCACGGCAAGCCCGCCACCCTGCACCTCGAAGACCTGTGGATCAAGGACATCACCATCACCACGGGGCTGGTGGACACCTACTCCACGCCGATGCTGCTCCGGATGATGGCGGCCGGCCGCCTGCCGGGGAGCGCGCTGGTCACCCACCGCTTCGAGCTGGGACAGATGGAAGAGGCGTACGACGTGTTCGCCCGCGCCGGCGACACCGGTGCACTGAAGGTGGTGCTGGGTGGCCCCCGGCACGACGTGGTCGCCGAGGCGACCCAACGCGAAGCCGAGAGGACGTGAAGGTCATGAGCAGGAACAAGTCCGGACCCGCCTCCACCGAGGTGCCCGCCGGTCGTACCGACCTGGGGCGCCGGATCGCCGCGCGCCGTCAGGAACTCGGCCTCACCAGGGAACAGGTGGGCAAGCGTTGCGGGGCGGATGCCACGTACGTCGCCTACCTGGAAGAACACGCCGCGGCACCCGCCATCGGCTCCCTCGCCCGCATCGCCGACGCGCTGGGAACGACCGTGGCGGAACTGACCGGCGCGACCACCGAGTATCCGCCCGGTCGGGGCACAGCTCTTCGGAACGCGGAACTGATGGCGCTCACCGACGACGAGTGCCGACGCCTGCTGTCCACCCACGGCGTCGGCAGAGTCGCGGTCTTCACTCCCGAGGGACCTGCGATCTTCCCGGTCAACTACGTCATGGCCGGTAGCGAGATCGCGTTCCGCACGTCTGAAGAGGCGGTTCTCGCGCGGGCCGCGGGGACGGAGGTGGCCTTCGAGGTCGACCACATCGACGACGCCATGAAACAAGGCTGGAGCGTCATGGCCGTGGGCGAGGCCGAAGGCGTCACGGATGCGGCGGGCAAGCAGCGGCTCGATGCCGTTGCGCGCTCGATGCCCTGGGCCGGAGGCAAGCGGTCCCACTGGATGAAGGTCACACCGATCCGGATCACCGGACGCCGTGTGGTGCACTGGTGAGCACACTCCGCACGGTCATCTTCGACACCGACGGGGTGCTGCTCGACTCGGCGGCACTTCACGCAGCCGCCTGGAAGACGGCATTCGACGGCTGCCTGGACACCTGGGCATCGGATGGGGGGAGGCAGCGGCCCTTCGACGCCGAACGGGAGTACCGGGACCTGGTCGACGGCCTGCCTCGCCATGACGGTGCGTTGGGATATGCCTGGCCGGCAAACGGATCGTGACCGTGGCCGCGAAGCGATGGTTCCGACTGGCGGCGGGCGTGGCGTGGCGCGGCTTCCGATGAGGTTCGCCGGTACGGCCGGGGCCCGTGCGGCGCGCGCTGGAGGGCCCGGAGCCCGAGAATGGAGTCAGCCCTCAGCTGCTTCCGGAGGTGCATGGTGTGAACGCCGTACACGGACAGCAAACCCCGATGACGGGTTCTTTCCTCTCTGCCAAGCCTGACCGACTTTTCGGCCGGGAGGACGAATGGGCGACTTTGATCGCCTTCGCGAGCGATCCGCATGCGGGGACGAGGTTGGGGGCTGTCGTGGGTCGGCCGCGACAGGGCAAGACGCTCCTGCTGGAATCGGTGGCGCAGGCCACCGGCGGGTTCTACTTCTGCGGTCAGGAGGCCACCGAAGCCGAGTCCTTGCGCAGATTGGGCGAGGAGTACGCGCGATACCGGCAGGTCGCACCGCCCAGGCACTGGCGCGATTGGAAGGAAGCCGTCGACGACCTGCTCGCGCTGGGTGACTCCAGGCCACTGCCCGTCATCATCGACTCGTTTCCGGACCTCGTCGCGGCGAGCCCGGCTCTGACATCGATCGTCCATGGCGTCCTTCGCCGCTCTGAGCACTCGCCGAAGGAGAACCGCGCGCGCCTGATTCTGGGAGGTGCGACCGCGCCGGTCATGAACCGGCTGTTCGCGCCTTCGTCTCCGTTGGACGCCGTATCGGGTCTGAAACTCGACATCCCACCCTTGGACTTTCGCAAGGCAGCGCAATTGTGGGGCTTTGACGACCTGGAGCTCGCCTTTCTCGTGTACGCCGTGGTCGGCGGAACTCCGGCCTACCGGCACGACTACGTGGGCGGTGACGTTCCCGCCGATCGGAACGACTTCGACGCCTGGGTCTGCCGTACCGTCCTGAATCCACGCACGCCGCTGTTCCGTGAAGCACGGCACCTGGTCGATGAGGAGACCGGGCACCAGAATCCCGGGGCGTGCCACTCCGTGCTCGCCGCCCTGGCCGCGGGCTGCACGACCCAGGGGGAGATCGCCGCCTTCCTCGGGCAACAGCTCTCCGATGCCACTCGTGCCCTCTCCGTCCTGCGGGAGCACGGCCTGCTCCTGCGGGAGCACGACGGACTGCGACCGGCTCTCGTACACCACCGGCCCACCGACCAACTCCTGGCATTCGACCACGTCGTGGCCCGTCCGCGCAGGACCGCACTGGAACGGGGCGCCGCCGAAGCAGTGTGGAGCGAGGCGCGAAACGCTTTCAACTCCCACGTCGTCGGCCCCCAGTTCGCCCAGACATGCAGAGACTGGGTGGTCCACTTCGCCCCGCCGGGTTCTTTCGGCGCCGACCAGCTCACCGCGTCGTACGGTTCGCTCGGCGATCCTTCTTCGCCGACAGGGCTCGAGGCCGAGGTCGTGGTCCGCAAAAGGGACGCGCACAAGAGCGGCGCCCTCCTGTCGGTGGGACTCGCGCGATGGCAAACCGGTATGGACGTCCGCCATCTGCAACAGCTGCACAGCATCCTGGAGGCACTCGCAGCCCAGGAGGAAGACGTCGGCAGGGTTCGCCTGGCCCTCTATGGTGCTTCGGGATTCAGCCCCGAGCTGTACGCGGCGCAAGCGCGGGACGAAGTCATGCTCGTCGATCTCGAGCGCCTGTACCGGGACCCGTAACGATTGCTGCTTCGAGACGTCGTCGTACGCCGACGGTCAAGGATTTCAGCTGCGGGGAAGTGGTAGGGACCGGTGCCTCGGGGCGCTGAATGCGGTGCGCCGCTGGCGGCATCTCAGCCAGATCCGCCTCGAAGCGGGCTCGGGCGGCGGTGAGCGAGTCGGGCGGGCCCTTACGACAGCCACCCCTCATCACCGTACGCAGCAAGGGCGTCGCGCCGCTTGGGGGCACTTCGCCGCGCAGGCCGAGTACATCCGTGCAACCAGCCCGGCGGAATACCTGCTTGGGGGCCGGCGCGGTGACCTTCGCGGAGGACAGCTTCATCACCGGCCTACCGTCGTACTCGACCAACTTGTACGCCGCGTCCAGGTACGGGGCGTCGGTGGCGACGCCCACGCGGGTGCCGACCGCGAAGACGTCGATCGGCGCTCCACCGCGTACGAGCGCGTCGATGGCGTATTCGTCGAGGCCGCCGCTCGCGATGATCCGCACGTCCTCCAGTCCAGCCTCGTCGAGCAGGGCCCGCGACCGGTGGGCGAGCGCGTCAAGGTCGCCGCTGTCGAGGCGGATCGCGCAGCCCGGGCCACGGCGCAGGTCGGTCAGGACACGAGCGGCAGCTCTGACGCCACCCTCCGTGTCGTACGTGTCAACGAGGAAGGTGAGAGGACCCGGATGGGCGCGGGCGAACGCGCGGAAGGCGTCCTCCTCACAAGCGAAGGCCTCGATGTAGGAGTGCGCCATGGTGCCGGACGCGGGGATGCCGAGCTGGGTGGCGGCGGCGACGTTGCTGGTCCCGGAGAACCCCACCAGAGTCCCGAGCCGGGCGGCTTGGAACCCGGCTTGGGGGCCGTGCGTGCGGCGCAACGAGAAGTCCACGAGGGGCCGCCCCTGGGCGGCGATCACGCAGCGGGCCGCCTTCGACGCGACCGCGGTCTGGTGGCACACCTGCGTGAGCAAGTACGTCTCGACGAGCTGGGCCTGCGGCAGCGGTGCGGTGACCTCCAGCAGGGGCTCACCGGCGAATACGAGCCGGCCCTCGGGGATTGCCCGGACCTCGCCGTCGAAGCGGAGGTCCAGCAGAGGGGCCAGTTCCTCCGGCCGTCTGTGCAGGGCGCGGGCGAAGTCATGCACGTCAGCTGATGTGATCCGGAACCGGGAGAGGTAGTCCAGGGCCGGCTCGAGGCCCGCAGCGACGAGGAACCCACGACCTGGCGGTAGATCCCGGACGAACAGGCTGAAGGTGGCCGGGGCGCGCATACCCTCACGCAGGTATGACATCGCCATCGTCACCTCGTACAGGTCGGTGGTTGTCGCGCTGGACATACCCCCCAGCCTGACCGCGCCCGGCTGCCGCAGCATGGGCCCTTTGGTCCCTCGTTTGACCCACGCGGCCCTGTCCGCGGCCCGGTCCGATGGACTCCCCTGGAAGGTAGCTCCGCCCGCCTGGATCCACCGGTCGGAGAGGTGACTCATCAGAGCGATCGTGGAATCCGGACGCCGCCGAGGGCTCCGTTCCGGAAGAGGTGAGGACGATGCAGCGCATTCGGATCCAGACCCGACCGAGGCAGCCCCGCACGCCTGCGCCGATGGACCTGCGCACCCCGTCCGGCCGCCCGATGCCCTACTGAGCCCCACACGTACGACGGAGGACGTCATGGCAACCACCCGACGCGTCATACCGTTCGCAGAACTCGACCGGCAGGACCTCGGCCGTGTGGGAGGGAAGAACGCCTCCCTGGGAGAGATGACCGTGCACCTGGCCTCCGCAGGTGTGCGGGTACCTCCCGGGTTCGCCACGACGGCGGACGCGTACCGAGAGCTGCTGGGCGGCCACGGGTTGCGCGACCGCATCGAGGAGCAGATCGGGCGTCTCCACGAAGGGGCGGCACTGGATGAGGCGGGGGCGGCCATTCGGTCGATGATCCTGGCCGAGCCGCTCCCGGACGTGCTGCGTACGGAGATCGTCTCGGCGTACGAACAGCTGGGGCGCGATGGAGGCCGTGAGGAACCGGAGGTCGCCGTACGCAGCAGCGCCACCGCCGAGGATCTTCCGGAGGCGAGCTTCGCAGGGCAGCAGGAGACCTACCTGAACGTCCGAGGGCCCGCCCAACTGCTGGAGTCGGTCCATCGCTGCTACGCCTCGCTCTTCACCGACCGGGCCATCGACTACCGGGAGCGGATGGGATTCGACCATCTCTCGGTGGCCCTCTCCGCCGGTATCCAGGTGATGGTCCGGTCGGACCTGGCAGGTGCGGGCGTGATGTTCACCCTCGACCCGGAGAGCGGATTCCCCGAGGTCATCGTGGTCAGCGCGGCCTGGGGACTGGGCGAGACGGTTGTCAGCGGACAGGTCGACCCCGACGAGTACACAGTGTTCAAGCCGAGCTTGAAGGACCCGTCGCTGGACCCGGTGATCGACGTACGGATCGGCGCGAAGCGGCAGAAGGCCGTCTACGCAGAGCACGGTCTGACCCGGACGGTGGATACGACCGGCGACGAGCGCTCACAGCGCGTCCTGACCGACGCGGAAGTCCGGTTCCTGGCCGGCTGGGCCCAGACCGTCGAGGAACACTACGGCTGCCCCATGGACCTGGAATGGGCCAAGGACGGTCTGACAGGAGAGCTGTGGATCGTCCAGGCCCGGCCCGAGACCGTGCAGTCGCGGCGCCGCGCCTCGACCCTGCGCCGCTGTCGCCTGACCGCAACACCGGGTGAGGCCTTGATCGAGGGGATCGCGGTGGGTGAGGCCATCGGCCGCGGCCCGGTCGTCGCCCTGGATTCGCCCGTCGACCTGGACCGCTTCCCCGCCGGTGGCGTGCTCGTCACCGGCATCACGGACCCGGACTGGGAACCGATCATGAAGCGGGCCTCTGCGATCGTCACCGACCACGGTGGCCGCACCTCGCACGCAGCCATCGTCAGTCGCGAACTCGGCGTTCCCGCCGTCGTCGGAACAGGCCGGGCCACCGAGGTGCTCCGCGACGGCCAGGAAGTCACCATCTCCTGTGCCGAAGGAGGCCGCGGTCGGGTCTATCCGGGCCTGCTCGCCTACGAAGAGACCGAGACCGACCTCGCCGGTCTGCCGGCCACGCGGACCCGGGTCATGCTGAACCTCGCCGACCCGTCCGCGGCCTTCCGCTGGTGGAGGCTGCCGGCCGACGGCGTGGGCCTCGCCCGACTGGAGTTCATCGTCGCGCACCAGGTCAAGGTCCATCCCATGGCCCTCCTGCACCCCGAACGACTGGACGACCACGACCGCTGCGTCATCGACCAGCTCACCGAGGGCTACCTGGACCGCGGCGAATACTTCGTCGAGCGCCTGGCCTACGGAATCGCCCGCATCGCCGCCTCCCGCTGGCCCGCGCCCGTCGTCGTCCGCACCAGCGACTTCAAGACCAACGAGTACGCGCGCCTGCTGGGCGGCCGGCCCTTCGAACCGGTCGAAGCCAATCCGATGATCGGCTGGCGCGGTGCGAGCCGCTACTACAGCGACGGATACCGGGAGGGATTCGCCCTCGAATGCCGCGCCCTGCGCCGGGTCCGCGACGAGATGGGCCTGACCAACGTGATCGTCATGATCCCGTTCTGCCGCACCCTCGAAGAGGCCGACAAGGTCCTGGAGGCCATGGACGAGCAGGGCCTGCGCCGGGGTGAGAACGGGCTGAAGGTGTACGTCATGGCGGAGATCCCCGCGAACGTCATCCTGGCCCAGGACTTCGCCCAACGCTTCGACGGCTTCTCGATCGGCAGCAACGATCTCACCCAGCTCACGTTGGGAGTCGACCGAGACTCCGAAGCCCTCGCCCACGTCTTCGACGAGACCAACCCTGCCGTCACCCGCAGTATCGAGATCCTGGTGACGCGGGCCCAGTCCGTGGGCTCCACGGTCGGCCTGTGCGGCCAACGCCCCAGCGACGACCCCGCCTTCACCGAGTTCCTGGTGAAGACCGGCATCGACTCGATCTCCGTGGCCCCTGACAGCTTCGCCGCGGTGAAACAGCACGTGGCCGCCGGCGAACTCAAGCGTTACGGCGCGGACCAAACGGTCCGGGCCGGGTTCCCGGTGAAGCGCGCCGAGAACGACGGGAACGACGGGGACGGAGAATCGTCATGACCTCGAAGCGGGTACTGGTCGCCTACGGCACCAAGCACGGAGCGACTGCGGGAATCGCCGAGCAGATCGGTGTGTCGCTGCGCGAGGACGGCCTCGACGCCGTCGTGCTCCCTGCCGACGACGTGGACGACGTGCGTGGCTACGACGCCGTGGTGCTCGGCGGAGCCCTGTACGCAGGGCACTGGAGCCGCAAGGCCAAGCGCTGCGCCGAACGCAATGCCCACTATCTGAAGCACCGGCCGGTCTGGCTGTTCAGCAGCGGCCCGGTGGACAGTTCCGCCGAGCGGCACGACATCCCGCCGGTACGGGCGGTCGCGCAGCAGATGGAGCGCCTGGGGGCACGCGAACACGTCACTTTCGGCGGCAGCATCACGGCGCACACTTCGGGTCTGCTCGCCAGAGCGCTGGTCCGATCCGGCAAGGGCGGCGACTTCCGTAATCCCGAGCGGATCCAGAGCTGGGCCCACCACATCAGCGCCGAGCTCACCGCTCTCCACTGACACGCTCGGTCAATCCCCGGCAGCCGGAGGCACGATATGCGCGAGGGTCACCCAGAGGAAGGCCGCCCGGGGCGTCGGCGGCGCGGTCGCCGCCCCAATGAACTACGTCGCGCCGACGACCGCACGCGCGGCCTCTGGATCGCCGCCTTCAGGCTCTCCCCGCTCATCGCCGTGCTCTGCGGCATTGCCATCGGGATGGCGGTCTGGAACGCGGAGAACCGCGCCGCCCAGGCGGAGGCACTGCACCGGCACCGAATCCCGGCGACGACGGTAGGTCAGGCCGACAAGGCACTTCCTGCCCGTTTCATCGCCCCCCGGATGGTGAAGGCGCAGGCGGCCTGGGAGTATCCCGTCTCCCACCGCCACACCGACACGGTTCTGGTCCCGGCCGGCACACCCGTGGGTGGGAAGGTCATGGTCTGGGTCGACGACGCGGGTAGGGAGGCATCCGAGCCCCGCCCAGAGGGCGAAGTGGCCTCCACCGCGGTCGCCGCCGGAGCTGCTGTTTTCGGTGTCATCGTACTTTCTGCCGGGGGAGTCGTCTGGCTCAGGCTCCACCGCGTCGAAGCGCACAGCTTGGCCGCATGGGACCGCGAGTGGGAGCTCCTGGAGCCGCGTTGGTCCGGCCGGGTGCGCAGGGACCCGGGAGCCGAGGATGACTGAAGCCGCCACCACCCCCCGGCCCTCCGACGGGGATCCGCTCCTGAACCCCGACCCGATGGAGCCGCTTCCGCTGCTGCGGCGCGAGCTCGGAACCGGGCCGCGCGGGCTGTCGGCCCGAGAGGCAGCCCGCCGCCTCGCCGTCTACGGCCCCAACGAGGTCCGGCGCAAGACCCGTACCTCCCTGGGGCGTGAACTCGTACGTCAGCTGGTCCACCCTTTGGCGTTGCTGCTCTGGGTTGCCGCCGCGCTGGCGTTCGTCGCCGGCATTCCCGTGCTCGGGTGGGCCATCGTCGCCGTGGTCCTCGTCAACGCGGCGTTCGCCCTCCTCCAGGAACGGCAGGCCGAACAGGCCGTGGAGACACTCGCCAAGTACCTGCCCGAGCACGCCCTGGTGATCCGCGATGGTCGGCCCACGGTAGTAGAGGCAGGGGAACTGGTGCCGGGCGATCTGGTCGTTCTCGAAGAGGGTGCCAAGGTTCCGGCCGACGCACGGCTGACCGAGGGGGCCATCGAGGTCGACCTGTCGATGCTGAACGGCGAGTCCACCCCTGCCGAGCGCCTCGCCGGCCCCGGACTCGTCGGAGCGCCGCTGCTGCAGGAGCCCAACCTCGTCTTCAGCGGCACCATTTGCACCGGGGGACAGGCCCAGGCGATCGTCTTCGCCACCGGAAACCACACGGAGCTCGGCCGCATCGCCGCCCTGAGCCAGCGCACCCGGCGCGACCCCAGCCCCCTGGAACAGCAGGTCAAGAAGGTCGCCTGGCTCATCGCGGCCGTAGCGGTCGCCATGGGCGGGGTGTTCCTGGCGGCCGGCGTCGCCGCGGGCCTGCCGCTGACCGACACCCTGATGTTCGCGATCGGCCTGCTCGTCGCCAATGTCCCCGAGGGGCTGCTGCCGACCATCACCCTCGCGCTCGCCGTCGGCGTACGCGTCCTCGCCCGCCAAGGAGCGGTGATCAAACGGCTGAGCGCCGTCGAAACCCTCGGCTCCACCAACGTCATCTGCACCGACAAGACCGGAACACTCACCCAGAACCGCATGCGCCTCCAAGCCGTATGGACGCCCGACCACGCAAGGGAGACCGGCCCCTGGGTGGGAGAGCTGATGCGGACCAGCGCACTGTGCACCACGGTCACCCGGGACGACGACGGCGAACTACACGGCGACCCGACAGAGATGGCCCTGATCGAAGGCGCCGCTGCCCACGCCGCTCCCGTCGACCTCGACGGCCGGGACACCGGGCGCCGCGCCCTCTTCCGCTTCGACCCCCGGCTGCGCCTGATGTCCGTCGTCCAAGCCGATGACGAACACGGCCTGCGCGTCATCGCCAAAGGTGCGCCGGAGACGGTGCTGCAGACCCTGGACGGAAGTTCCGGGGCGGAGGCTGCCGCGGCAGACGAACTCGCCCGTGAGGGAATGCGGGTCTTGGCCGTTGCCGTCCGGACACTGCCGACCGGAGCCGAAGCGCCCGGCCGCCGCCAGGACGCGGAGACCGGGTTGCGTCTGATCGGGCTCGTCGGTCTGTACGACCCGCCACGTCCCGAAGTCGCGGCCGCCGTTCGGCGCTGCCACGATGCAGGACTCCGCGTGCACATCGTCACCGGTGACAACGGCGCCACCGCAGCGGCCGTCGCACGCGAAGTCGGAATCGGACTGCCCCGTCTGCACGTGGTGGCCCAGTCCGAGGCGATCGGCGACCACGAACTCGACGAACTCCTCGCCTCGACAGACGCGGAGGTCGTGTTCGCGCGTTCCTCGCCCGAGACCAAGCTGAAGGTGGCCGACACGCTGCGCGCACACGGCCTGATCGTCGCCATGACCGGGGACGGCGTCAACGACGCACCCGCCCTCCACCGCGCACACATCGGCGTGGCCATGGGCCGCTCCGGCACGGACGTCGCCCGCGAGGCATCCACGATGGTGCTGACCGACGACAACTTCGCCACCATCGTCACCGCGATCGAATCCGGCCGCCGCGTCTACGACAACGTCCGCAAGTTCATCGTCTACATCTTCGCCCACCTCACCCCCGAGGTCGTCCCCTTCCTGGTCTTCGCACTGTCGGCGGGTGCCGTCCCGCTGCCGTTGACCGTCCTCCAGATCCTGGCCATCGACCTCGGCACCGAGACCCTCCCCGCCCTCGCCCTCGGCCGCGAACGGGCCGAGCCCGGCACCATGAGCCGCCCGCCCCGACCGAGTTCGCAAGGGGTCATCTCCCGCGACATGCTCATCCGCAGCTGGGGTTACCTCGGTACCGTCTCCGCCGTCCTGGTCATGACCGCCTTCTTCTACGTGCTGTGGCGTGCGGGCTGGCACCCGGGAGACCCCACCGGCGTCGGCAGCCCCCTCCACCACGCGTACGTCACCGCGACGACCGCCACCTTCGCCGGCATCGTCACCTGCCAGGTGGGCACCGCGGTTGCCGCCCGAACCGACCACGCGGCGCTGCGCGACATCGGCCTGTTCACCAACCCCCTGCTCCTGGCAGGCATCGCCTTCGAACTCGCCTTCACGGCAGCCCTCGTCTACGCACCGCCCCTGCAAGGCCTCTTCGGCACCGCAGCCCTGCCCCTCGACGTCGTCGCCCTCATCGCCTGCTTCCCGGTCCTCGTCTGGGGCACCGACGAGCTGAGGCGCTGGAGGCGACGTACGCACGGAAACCCGCACCCTTGACACACGCCCGGGAGACACCTCATGTCACACACAGCCGAATGGAAGCTCCGTCTGTTCCTCTTCGAAGAGGAACAGACGACGAAGGCCCGCCTGGAACTCGACACCGGCACGACCAGACTCACCGGCCACGGCACCGCCCGCTGCGCCCCGCAGGACACCGACATCCCGGAAATCGGCGACGAACTCGCGGTCGCCCGCGCCATGGAGGACCTGGCGGCCCAGATGAAGCAAACCGCTTACGGAGACAGGCAGGCCGCCGACGAACCGTCACTGCGCGAGTCCCTCAAGCCGCATGCCGGGTGGCTGGACATCGCGACGTCCTAGCCTCGGCCTCCCCTTCTGTGGCTGTCGCACCGGCGTCGCGGCGCCGCCGGAGCACGACTCTCCGGATGTCCGACTCACCGGATGTGCAGGACCTCGGCCACGGGGCGTCGGGGCGTAGCGGGACCTTGTGGCCCGTAGCCGAGCCGGATCACCATCTGTACGTGGTTCATGGCCGAGCCGGGATCGCGCACCGTCCAGCGCAGTTCGGGCCATTCCAGCGGCTGGGAGGTCATGGACGTGACCAGCCCGTCGGCGGTGGCTTGGAGGAGGACGCGTTGCAGGGCCTGTCCTGCTCGCATCCAGTCCTCGGGCCTGTCGCCGGAGGTGCCCAGCAGCGCGATGTGCGGGTTCCGTTCGAAGGCGGCCCAGGCGCGTCCCGGGATGTGCTGGGAACGGCCGAAGTCGCGCACACCTCCACCGCGACCCGTGTGCTTCGGGCCGAAGGCGTGTACGGGAATGCCGTCGGGCCGGGTCTGCTGATCCGGCGTACCGGTGTGTGTCCAGGCCATCGTTTCCGCCGCCACGGCGAGATCCATCTCCTCGCGGTGCTCGGAGTCGTGTATGAGGCCCAGGACCGTGTCGGTGTGCCATGCGTCCGGAACGAGCAGGCGGCACCCTTCGAGCAGGGCGGCGGCCTGCAGGCCGTCCAGGAGCGCGGGAGGTATTTCCTCCTCCGAGAAGGGGAAACGGCTGGAGTGACGACGTCGTATGGCGGGGTGGAGGGCTCCAAGATCCCGGTCCTTGGGCTCGGGGTCCTTGAGGTCCACTGCAGCCAATAGCCACGGATCGTCCCTGTCCGGCAGCACCCGTACGTTGGCGCCCCGGCCTGCCCAGGCGGCGGACACGCGTAGGTTGAACAGTGCGGCGGCGCAGCCCAGGTGGAGGGCGCGGTGGTCCGGGTCGGCGAGGGGCATGGCACGTCCGGGGTCGCCGTACAGTTCGATACTGCCGGAAGCCGGCCGGAAGAGGAACTTCCAGGGCTGGGCGTTGTGCATGGACGGAGCCATGACGGCGTCCTCGATGAGGGGAACGACCTCCGCCGGCTCGGGAATCGAAGCGGTCATGGGACTGTCCTGCCTGTGCGGTGGGCCTCAGTCGTGGGCGATGACGGCGACCGGCGAGACCGCGTGGTGCATCACGGCGTGTGCGATGGGGCCGATGTGGGTGCCGAATGCGGAATGGCGGATGCGGCGGCCGACGACGACGAGGGCGGCTGCAGAGGCCGCGTCGAGGATCTGGATCGCCGACTGGCCGATGGTGGCCCTCGAGTCGACCTGCGCTGCAGGGTACTTCTCGCGCCACGGACGGACCATCTCGTCCAGCGCGCTGGTGATGCCGCGGGCCATCTCCTGATGGATCCCCGGGGCGAGGGCCGGTGCATAGCTGAGGATCGGCGGTGGCGACCAGCCGTGGACGATCACGAGCGGGCAGCGCCGGAAGGACGCCTCTTCGAAAGCGAAGGCCAGGAGCTTGTCGCAGGGCTGGTGGATGTCCACGCCGACCACGACCGGCCCGCGGTCACCACCGCCGTCGGGCGCAACGCCCGCGCGGCCGACGGCCCGGACCAGCACGACGGGGCGTTCTGTCTCGGCAATGGTGGCCGAGCCGGTGGATCCGACGAGAAACCCGGCGATGCTGCCGAGCGCGCGCGAGCCGAGTACCAGCATGTCGGAACCCTCGGCGGCGTGCGCCAGCGCCAGGGAAGGCAGCCCGCCCACTCGACGGGTGTCCACCTTCAAGGACGGATGTGCGCGTCGCGCTTCTTCGGCGGTGTCGCGCAGGACGGTCTCCGCCCAGCGTCGGCGTTCTTCGGTGGTCGCGACGGGAAGCGGTGGATTCTCCAGCCACTCCTCTGCGTGGACCAGGTCCAGGGTGGCGCCGCGGAGCTCGGCCTCGCGTGCGGCCCAGCGGGCGGCCGCCGTGCTTTCCGGGGACCCGTCGAGGCCGACGGTCACTCGGTTCGGCATGGTCACCATCTCCTTCTGGGCGGGAGGTCTTCCCGCCTCTTCCAGACTGGCTGCTCGGCGAGCCTCTGTGGAGGGGCCGGTCGGTCCCCTGTGGGACCGACCAGCCCGCTTGGGGCGACCGCAACCCTGCACATTGGTCGTCTGTCGCGTCGATGACGGATTGCGCTCACATGGTCAGACGAACCGCCGTCACCTTGTACTCAGGGCACGACGTGACGGTGTCGATGCGGTCGGACGTCAGCCGGTTCACCCCGCTGGCGGGGAAATGGAACGTGCAGAACACCTGACCGGGAGAGACGCTCCGACCGACGCGAGCCAGCAGCCGGGCCCGGCCATGACGGCTCTCCACGGTGACCGGCTCACCGTCGTGCACGCCGTGGCGCCCGGCGTCGTCAGGATGGATGTCGAGGTGGTCGACGGCGTCCAAGCCGAGGTTGCCGCCCCGCCGCGTCATGCTGCCGGAGTTGTAGTGCGCCCAGCTGCGACCGGTGACGAGGACCAGTGGGTAGTCGGCGTCGGGCTCTTCGCCCGGTGGCAGGTAGGGCACGGATGCCAGGTGCGCCAGGCCGTCCGGTGTGGCGAACCGTTCTCGGTACAGCTTGGCGGTCCCGGGTCCGTCCGGATGCGGGCAGGGCCACGGGACGGCCCCTTCCCGGTCCAGCCGCGCGTGGGAGATCCCTGCGAAGAGCGGGGCGAGCCGTGCCCACTCGGCCAGTGCGTCGGCGGGGGCCGTGCAGCCCAGGTCGGCGTCCATGGCGGCTGCGACGGCGTGCACGGCCTCGAAGTCGCTGCGGGCCTGGCCGGGTGGCTGTACCGCCGTGCGTACGCGCTGGAAGCGGCGGTCGAGGTTGACGAAGGTGCCGTCCTTCTCCAGCCATGACGCGGCGGGGAGGACGACATCCGCGTGCCGGGCGGTCTCCGACGGGAACAGCTCGCTGACGACGACGAAGGGGCAGGCCTGGAGGGCTTGGACCACGTTCTCCGTGTCGGGATCGGTGGCGCACACGTCCTCGCCCATGATCCACAGGGCTCGCAGGGTTCCCGAGCGGCCGGCCGCGAACATCTCCGGGATGCGCAGGCCGGGACGCGCCGGGACCGGCAGGCCCCAGACGGCTTCCGCGCGTGCGCGGGCCGCCGGATCGGCGATCTTTCCGTATCCCGGGAGGAGGTCCGGCAGGGCCCCCATGTCGGAGGCGCCCTGGACGTTGTTCTGGCCGCGCAGCGGGTTGATGCCGAAGCCCCGATCCGTGCCGACGGCGCCGCGCAGGATGGCCAGATTGGCGAGCGAGCGGACGCCGTCGGTGCCGTGGAGGTGCTCGGTGACGCCCAGACCGTAGACGATCGCGGGCCGCAGGGCCCGCCCGTAGAGCCGGGCGGCGCTGATCAGGTCTGCCGTCGGAACTCCGGTGATGGAGGCCACCCGCTCCGGAGGGTAGTCGGCCACCAGTGCGCCGAACTCGGGGAGTCCGCCCGCCCGGTCCCGCAGGAACCGCTCGTCGACGAGCCCCTCGGCCAGCAGCACGTGGGCCAGGCCGTGGCACAGTGCCACGTTGGTGCCCGGGCGCGGCCTGAGATGCACGTCCGCATGCAGGGCAAGCCCCACGGCCCGTGGATCGGCGACGATCAGTTTGGCCCCTCGCAGGGCGCTCTGGAGCAGCCGCGCCCCGACGACGGGGTGGGCCTCCACCGGATTGGCGCCGACCACCAGGAGGCAGTCGGCCCGTTCCACGTCGTCGAAGGAGTCGGTGCCGCCGGACAGGCCGAAGGAGGCCACGAGGCCGGCTGCGGAGGGGGCGTGGCAGAGCCTGGAGCAGTTGTCGATGTTGTTCGTGCCGATGACGGTCCGCATGAACTTCTGGAAGAGGTAGTTCTCCTCGTTGGTGGCCCGGGCCGAGGAGATGGCGGCCACCGCGTTGGGGCCGGCCGCGTGCACGGCTGCCGAGAACCGGTCGGCGATGTGGCGGACCGCGGTGTCCCACTCCACCGGCTCCAGGAGGTTTCCTCGGCGCATCAGGGGCTGCGTGAGACGGTCGGGGGAAAGACGGTAGCCGTGGGCGAAGCGGCCTTTGACACACGCGTGCCCGCGGTTGACCGGTCCGTCCCGGGCCGGCAGTACTGCTGCCACGTCCCCGTCGCGGACGACCACGTCGAGGGAACACCCGACGCCGCAGTACCCGCACGTCGTGCGTACGGCACCGTCGGAGGGAACCCCGGACGTCAGGCCGCGGCCCGGCCCCGGCGCGGCGATCGCGCCGGTGGGGCAGCTGTCCACGCAGCCGCCGCAGGACACGCAGTCCGAGTCCGCCCAGGGCCCGCCGGTTCCGGGGGCGACGACGGTGTCGGCTCCGCGGCCGATCAGGGTCAGGGCGAAGGTGCCCTGTACGTCGGCGCACACGCGCACGCACCGGCCGCAGGCGATGCACAGATCACGGTCCAGGGTGACGTAGGGGTGGGAGTCGTCGCTCCCGCGGCCGTCGGTGCCCCCTGCCGCATCCGGTCCGATCCCGAGCGATCTGCACACGTGCGCGAGCTCGGAGGGATTGCTGGCAGCAAGCGCGCGGGGTGGGAGGGCGGACACGATGACTTCCACGGCTTCCCGCCGCAGCTCACGAAGGTCGTCCGTGGCGGTCAGAACACGGCTGCCGGGGGTCGCGGGCGTGACGCACGCGGCCACGAGCCGGGCGTCGGACCGGACCAGACAGGTACGGCACGACCCCGCAGGCCGCAGTCGCTCGTCCGAGCAGAGCGCCGGCAGTTCCACGCCCGCGGACTGGACCGCGGACAGCAGTGTCACTCCCTCGGAAACGTCGACGTCCACGCCGTCGACCTCGACCCGGATCACGGATCCCACCCCGGGAGCCGATCCCCGTACGCCCGCGCCAGACTGCGGACCGCCGCCGGAAGGCGCCTGCCGAAGGCGCACAGGCTCGCCTTCTCCAGGACACGCGACAACCGGGCCCACTCGTCCCCGGGCGGCGCGCCCGCCGCTGCGAGTTCCAGACCCCGACGTGAGCCCACCCGACAGGGCGAACATGCCCCGCAGCTCTCCGCGGCGGCGAACTCCCAGACGTGCCGCAGCACTTCGACGGGGTCGAGGCCGCGGTCCAGGGCCACCAGCCCCGCGTGCCCGAGCGCCGCGCCGTGCGCGGCCAAGTCCGCTTCGGTGAGGGGCACGTCCAGCGCGCCAGCGGCGAGGAACCCGCCGAGCGGCCCGCCGACCTGCAGGACGGCCAGCTCCGCGCCGTTCTTGAGGCCACCGCCCAACTCGGTGACGATGCGCTCCACGGGCGTTCCGATGTCGACCTCGTAGGCGCCTGGGCGGGCGAAGCGTTCGGAGAGGCAGACGAGTTTGGTCCCGGTCTCCGCGGTGGTGCCGCGGCGGGCATAGGCCGCGCCGCCCCTGGCCACGATCCAGGGGATCGCCGAGAGCGTCTCCACGTTGCTGACCACGGTCGGGCGGTCCCAGACCCCCCGCTGCGTGGGGTACGGCGGCCGAGCCCGGGCGCACCCGCGGCCGCCTTCCAGGCCGGCTATCAGCGCCGTCTCCTCGCCGGCCACGTACGATCCGGCCCCGCTCACCACGTCGACGTCGAGGGCGGTCGCCGTCCCGTGCGAGGACCTTCCGAAATGGCCGTCCGCGTAGGCCCGCGCGAGGGCCGTGCGTACGGAGTGCAGGGCCCGCGGGTACTCGGAGCGCACCAGTACGGCCCCGCGGTCCGCTCCGCACGCGAAGCAGGCCAACGCCAGGCCTTCCAGTACCCGTTCCGGGTAGCGCTCCATCAGAAGGCGGTCGGCGAAGGAGCCGGGATCTCCCTCGTCCCCGTTGGCCACGACGACCCTCCCCGGGCCGGGCGCGCCGCGTACGGCCTCCCATTTCGCGTGGACGGGGAAACCTGCCCCGCCGCGCCCCCGGAGACCGGAGGCCGCGACTTCCCGGCGGATGGCCTCGGCCGAACCGGAGGCGACGACCTCCGGCCACAGCTGCCATGGGCTCGCGTCAGCGAGGAGTACGGGATCACCGGTGTCGTCGGACGCGGGGATGTCCGGGGCGTGCGGAGGTTCCCGCCCGGCCAGCTGGGCGGACAGCGACGGCCCGGTGCACGGCGTGCTGCCGTCCAGAGCCGCGGGGGCCGCGTAGCAGTAGCCGAGACACCGGACGGACTGAAGTGATGTTCCTCCGTCCGGCGACACGGAACCCGGGCGCAACCCCAGCTCTCGTTCCACCGGATCGAGCGGGCGACCACCGGTCGCCGCGAAGCACGCGGTAGCGGAGCAGATGGACACGTGGCGGCGTCCGTGCGGGGTGGCCAGGTCGGCGAAGTAGGTTGCGGGGCCGAGAGCGGCCGCACCAGGCAGGCCCAACCGGTCGGCGATGGCAGGAGCCCACTCGGCTGGACCGGCCGTGTGCTCTTCGCGTGACGCGGCCAGAGCCCGCGTCAGCCGGTCTCCCGGCTGGCCCCGGCGTTCGGCAAGGACTCGGAAGGCATCGGGCTGTTCCTCGCGGCGCGGAGAGGCCATGCCCCCATGATCGATCCGGCTGCGGGTATGCGCACGTGGATCTCCGTGCCGACGAGCGGGGCGCTGCGCCGAAGCCCAGACTGGAGAGGGGGCCGAGGCGCGAGGAGGCCGGACATGACCACTGCACGGGACATCATGCACAGCGGTGCCACCTGCGTTCAGGAGACCGAGACGCTCATGGACGCGGCCCGGCGGATGAGCGAGCTGGACGTCGGCGCGCTGCCGATCTGCGGGCCTGACGACCGTCTGCACGGCATCATCACCGACCGTGACATCGTGCTGAAGTGCCTGGCCAAGGGCAAGGACCCGCACCACATGACGGCCGGGCAGCTCGCGCAGGGCAAGCCGATCACGGTCGACGCGGACGCCGACACGAGCCAGGTCCTGCAGACGATGCAGGACCACAGGATCCGGCGCGTCCCGGTCATCGCCGAACACCGTCTCGTCGGGATGATCAGCGAGGCCGATCTTGCCCGGCACCTGTCCGACGAGCAGGTGGGCCACTTCGTCGAGACCATCTGCGCACAACGCTAGCCGCAGCGGTCGCCCTGCCGGGGCTATTCGTGCGCGATGACGGCGACGGGTGCTTTGGAGTGGTGGAGGACCGCGTGAGTGACCGGTCCGATGTGCGTGCCGATCGAGGACCGTCGGATGCGGCGGCCGACGACGATGAGACCCGCTTCGGAGTTTGCGTCGAGGAGTTCTGTGGAGGCGTGGCCGGCGTTCGCCCGAGAGGTGACGTCGACAGCCGGGTACTTGTCCCGCCAGGGCTTCAGGATGTCTTCCAGAGACCCCTTCGCGCTCATCTCGAGTTGGGCGTGGACTCGCGGATCGTACGCCGCTCCGTATCCCACCAGCGGAGGCATCGACCAGCTGAGCCGGACGTGGAGGGCGCAGGCCCGCCGCGCCGCCTCCTCGAAGGCGAAGGCGAGGAGCGCGTCGCAGGGCCCGCTGATGTCGACGCCCACCACCACGTCACGGGATGTGTGCCGGCCGTCCGGGTGCGGCGCCGTGTCTTCGCTCGCCCGTACCATGACAACCGGCCGCACCGTCGCCTGGATGACCGCCATGCCGACGGACCCGAGGACGAACCCCGTGATGGTGCCCAGTCCCCGGGAGCCGAGAACGATCATGCTCGCGCCGGCTGCGGCGGCGGCGAGCATGGCGGCCGGCTTGCCGTCAAATGACCGGATGTCGACCTCCAGTTCGTGGTGCCTCGTGCGCAGCTCGTCGGCGGCCTCGTTCAGAAGCGCCTGGGACCAGTGACGGCGTACATCGTCCGTGGCGACAGGAATGTCGAGCGGGGTCGACCATTCCTCGGCGTGGACGAGGTGGAGTGGTACGCCCCGCAGAAGGGCTTCCCGTGCCGCCCAATGGGCGGCCGCGACGCTTTCCGCGGATCCGTCGAGGCCGACGAGGATGCGATCGTTCATGATGACTTCCTTCAGGCAGAGGGCTGCACGGTCTCGGGACGTTCGTCTCCGCCCATGTCGAGGCGGAACGGCGGGTACGCATCGGTCATGAGACTGGAGTAGGCCGCGACGCGCAGCACCCAGCGGTTCAGCCCGATGATGAGATCGAAGAGGTCGCGCGGGTACTTCTCGGTGAAGGCCAGCGTGACGACGGCGATGAGGGCGAGTACGCCGGTCAGGCCGCCGCCCCACCAGCCGCCGTGCGGCGCGCCGGTGAAGAAGCCGATCACGATGTAGTGGGGGATGGCGAGCAGCCACCACTTCACCAGTACCAGGCCCCGGGACAGCCGTTGTGGGTACGCGATGTCGAGCCGTGCCGGGTAGTCGGGTTCCGGGCCGAGGCTGAACGGGGGGTACCGGTCGGTGCCGAGCGCGCCGTACGCGTAGTACGAGACGCGCCACGACCAGCGCAGGACGCCGAGGTTGAAGTCGAACAGTGCTCGCGGGTAGCGCTCGGTGAAGAGGATGGCGAAGAACGCGATCACGCTGACCACGAGGAAGGCGATCCAGAGGAAGGCCAGCACGATGTAGTGGGGGATCGCCAGCACCCATTTCACCAGCCACAGCCACCGTGAGAGAGGACTGTCCAACCGCGCCGACACGATGACCGGTTGCGGGACACCCATGGCACTGGTCATGTACGTCAACTCCTTCAGGTGGGGGTCGTGTCGTCGATGGCGTATCCGAGGTGCTGGGTGACGGAGACCACGCCGTCCACGGTGCGGCAGAGCCGTTCGATCAGCGGGATGAGGCTCTTGAAGTCGACGGTTCCGTGCAGTTCGACCCGGCCGTCGGCGACGGCCACTGTGATGGCGGTGGGGCTCTGGCGCAGGCTGAGGTCGAGTACGTCACCCGTGATCTCGTGACGGATGTCCTCGTCGTCCCGGAGGAAGATCCGCAGCAGGTCCCGTCGGCTGACGATGCCGATCAGCACGTCCGAGTCGTCCACGACCAGGAGCCTCTTGACCCCTTGTGATTCCATCAGCCGGGCGGCTTCGGCGACTGTCCAGTCGGGTCTGGCGCACACGGGGGGCGAGGACATCAGCTCCTCGGCGCGCGTACCCGCGGCCTTGTCCTCCAGCCACGCTTCCCGTTCGGGCAGCGACTGGAAATAGTCTCCTTGGCCTGCGGACTTCGGCAGCAGGTCCCGTTCCGAGATCACGCCGATGGGATGGCCGGCCTGGTCGACGACCGGGACGGCCGACACCTGGTGTTCCGTCAGGGCTCGGGCGATCTCCTTGAAGGGAGCGTTGTTGGGTACGCTGATGACCTCGCGGGTCATCAGCTCGCGGACTTCTCGATGCCTCATGCTCTTCTCCTACCGCTCAGCGGGCTGTTCGCGTGTCGACCGACATGTCGTCCTGTTCGTAGTCGAGTCGGTTGACCACGTCCACGACGCCGTCGACGCTCTGGCACAGGCGCAGCACGATGGGGACCAGGCTGCGGCGGCTCACGGTGCCGCTGAGGGTCACGAGACCGTCAGTGACCTCGACGGTCAGCGCGGAGGGCCTGAGTCCGAGGGTGCGGGTCAGTACGTCCTCGAGGATTTCCTCCTGGATCGCGTGATCCCTGCGCAGGAAGAGCTGCAGCAGGTCGCTGCGGCTCAGGATGCCGATCAGCCGGCCGGCGGCATCCACGACGGGCAGTCTCTTGACTTGGTGCTTGCGCATGACTCGCACCGCGCGGACGACGCTCCAGTGCGGCTGGGCGGTGATGGCGGGGCTGGTCATGAGACCGGCAGCGGTGTTCGTCCCGCTGGCGAAGGTGGGCTTGCGGAGCAGGTCGGCTTCGGAGACGACGCCCACAGGACGCTCGGCCTCGTCCACGACGGGCACGGCAGAGATGTCGAACTCCTTCAGGAGATGGGCGATCTCCTTGAACGGGGTGCCGGGCTGCACGCTGACGACGGAGGGGGTCATCAGGTCGGCGACGCTGCGGTGTCTCATCGTCGCCTCACGCGCGGACTTCCGTGTCGAGGCGCGCGGCCGTCACGTCCACGACCCCCGGTACGGTGCGTGCGACACGTACCAGCACGTCTTTGAGGGACGGGTCGGGGATGGAGCCGTCCAGATGAACGATGCCGTCGGCGACGTGGACCTGCACCACGGCAGAGCCTGCGGGGATGAGCTCGGCCATGATCAGTTCGCGGAGCTCCTCCGCGATGTCCGCGTCGGGCCGGAGGTAGATCTTGAGCAGGTCGCCCCGGCTGACGACGCCGACGAGGCGGCCGTCGGCATCGACGACGGGGAGCCGCTTGAGGTGCCGGTGGGCCATCAGGCGGGCTGCGCCGGGGATGCCGGTCTCCTCGGTCACGGTGACGGCGGGTACGGTCATCAGCTGGCCGGCGGTGACGGCACGGGATTCGTCCGCGCCCTGGGCCTTGAGCAACAGATCGGCTTCGGACACCACGCCGGCGACTCGTCCGTCTTCCGACAGGACGGGCAGGGCGCTGATCCGCCATTGCCGCATGGCCTCCACGATGTCCTTGAACGGTGCTCCGCGGTTGACGGAGATCACGGCGTGGGTCATCACGTCGTTGACGGTGCGCAGGCGCTTCATGATTCCTCCAGAGCGGTGTCCCGATACATCCGAGCGTCGGCACCACCGCCCGCTGGTGGTAGGGCCGTCCGGGGGCCACCGGGGCCTGATCGGCCCTATGGTGCAGGCGTCAGGCGTGCTTTCCTGAAGTTGACGGAAAGAGTCCCTGAGAGGATGCGGAGAAGCGGCTGATGGCCGTCCACCGCGCAATCGGGATCCGCGAGAAGCGGGCGGGCTCTTTCCGCCTCTTGTCGTGAGGGGCTCAACCGGTGCCGTGGTTCGGCTCGGCAGCCGGAGACAGGTCGTCGACGGTGTAGCCGAGGGCTTGGTCCACGCTGACGACCCCGTCGACCGACCGGCACAGCCGTTCGAGAACCGGAATGGTGGACCGCTCCTCGACCCGGCCACTCAGGGAGACGACGCCTTCCCGCACGGTTACGGCGACGCCGCCCGGGGTCATTCGGAGCGTCCGGCCCAGCACGTCGTCGACGACTTCATCACGTATGGCGTCGTCGCGGCGGAGCATGGGCCGCAGCAGGTCGGAACGGCTGACGATGCCCACCAGAGTTCCGGTTTCGTCGATCACGGGCAGGCGCTTGACGCCCCGCTCGTGCAGGAATCGGGCCGTCTCGACGATGCCCCACTCCGGCCGGGCGGTCAGTACGGGGGTGGACATCAGGTCCCCGGCGGTGCGGGCGTCCATGGAGGCACGGTCCAGGGATGCCGCACGGTGCACGGGGTCGCGCCCTCCGGTGTCGGGCAGGCCGGCTTGCCTGCGGAGGAGGTCCGCTTCGGAGACGAGGCCGATCGGGTGGTGGCGGGTGTCCACGATGGGCATGGCCGAGACGCCGTTGTGGTCGAGGCTCCAGACGACTGCTTTGAGTGACGCTTCGGGGCTGGCGGTGGCCACGTCCCTGGTCATGACGTCTGCGACAGTGCGATGGGACATGGTCCGATCTCCCTTGAGGATGAGGCCGTCAGTCGTGGGCGATGACCGCGACGGGAGCCGTGGCGTGGTGCAGGACGGCGTGGGCCACCGGCCCCAGATGCGAGCCCAAGGGGGAGCGGCGCAGATGCCGGCCCACCACCACGAGATCCGCGCCGGACGCGGCCTGGACGAGTTGCGGGCCGGCAGACCCTACGAACGCCTGGTGGGTGACCCTCACGGAGGGGAACTTGTGGCGCCACGGCAGCAGCATGTCGTCCAGCATCTGGGTGACACTGCGGCCGACCTCCCTCTCGTCATCCGGGTCGAAGAAGGGGGCGTACTGGTACATGGACGGCATCCTCCAGCCGTGGACCGCACGCAGGGCGCAGCCCCGGCGGGCCGCTTCTTCGAACGCGAAGGCCAGAACCCTGTCCGCCGCCTCGTGGATGTCGACACCCAGAACGATCTCTCCGTACGGGGTGGGTCCGGTCTCCTCGGCTTCGCCCGCCGCCCGTACGAGCGCCACCGGCGTCTCGGTGGCCGCGAGCGTCGACATGCTCACCGAGCCGATGAGGAAGCCGACCAGGCCGCCCACGCCGCGGGAGCCGAGTACGAGCAGCCCGGCGTCGACCGCCTCCGCGGCCAGGGCTGCCGCCGGCCTGCCGGCCAGGCACCGAGTGGAGACCTCCAGGCCCGGATGCCGACGTCGTACGTCATCCAGCGCCTCGGTGAGCGCTTCGTCGGCCCACCGGTCGGCGCCCTCACGGCCCAACCCCGGAATCGCTGGGCTCATCGGCCAGTCGACGGCGTGGACGAGCCTCAGCGGGACCTCCCGCAAGGCCGCCTCACGGGCGCCCCAACGGGCCGCGGACAGGCTCTCGGGAGAGCCGTCGACGCCGACGGTCACGTGGTGCTTCATGGCGAGAACCTCCTTGGGCGGCGCGGAGCCGCGGTGCCCTTCCAGGTTCGTCCGCGGCGTGGTGAGAGGGGAGGGGCCATGTGGCCCCATGTGGGGCCGACCAGCCCCGGCTACTGCCCGGAGGTGCGTGAGGCGATGTAGTCCGCACAGCCGTGCAGGGTGTTCAGTGCCGGATAGTCGGTCTCGGGCAGGGGGAGTCCGGTGCGTTCGCCCAGTGCCTCGATGAAGTTGAGGAAGTCCAGCGAGTCCATCTCCAGGCTGTCCCGGAAGTTCTCGTCGGGGGAGAGCACGCTCGCGTCAGCGCCGGGAACGGCGCTTGTCAGGACGTCCTTGATCAGTACGAGGGCCTCGTCGCGGTTCACAGTTCCTCCGGTCGTTGGAGCAGGCGGTCGATGGCCGTCAGGAAACGAGCCCCGGTCGCACCGTCGCTCGCCCGGTGGTCCGCGGAGAGAGTGGCCGTCACCGTCGGGTGCACCGTGAGCATCCCGTCCACGGCCACCGGCTGCTCGATGACACGCCCCAGACCCACGAGCGCGACTTGCGGTGGGTAGATCACCCCGAAGACGGCCTCCACCCCCTGGTCGCCGAGGTTGGTCACTGTCAGGGTGGGATCTGCGGTCTCCGAAGCCCGAAGACGGCCGCCACGAGCCCGCGAGACCAGGTCCTTCAGCGTCGCCATCAGCTCCGGCAGCGGCATGGTGTCGGCGTCCGTCAGCGCGGGCGCCACCAGGCCGCCGCCGCGCAGGGACACCGCGACGCCGAGTCGCACCGCACTCGCGGGGAAGAACGCCTCCTCCCGCCAGTAGCCGTTCAGCTCCGGTACCTGGCGTGCCGCCAGGGCAACTGACTTGAGCAACAGGGCCGCCGGCACGAGCCGTTCCGCGACCGGCACGCTCGCGTTCCGGTCGCGCATCCAGCTCATCGCGACGGCCAGGTCGACCTTCGTCGACAAGTAGTAGTGGGGGATCTCCCGGTTGGCGCGGGCCATCAGCGCGGCGATCGCCGAACGCGCCGGATGCAGCGGCTCAGGCGTGGCCGGCGACGGTCGGACCGGTTCATGGCGTTCGCCGGTACGGGCCGGATGCCCTTCCGTCGTGGCGCGTACGTCGTCGGCCCGGATCGTGCCGTCCCGCCCGGTTCCCCGCAGGGTGCTCAGGTCGACGCCCGCCTCCTGGGCCAGTCGCCGGGCAAGCGGGGAGGCCTTCACCCGGTGCGGCCCCTCGACCGGCGCGTGCTCCACGTCGGAGCGGGTGATCCGCCCGCCCTTGCCGGAACCGTGCACGGACGACAGATCGACGCCCTTGCGTTCGGCCAAGTGCCGAACCAAGGGGGTGGACACGGCGTCCCCGCCTGGGACCACGGTGCGGCCGGGAGCGGCGCGCAGGCCAGTGGCCGGGGCGGCCGGCTGCTTCGCGCCGGCCGTGGCCCGAGGCTCGACCGCCGGGCCGATCACGGCCATTCGTGTCCCCACCGGCACCGTGGTCCCCGGGGTGACGAGGAGGGCACTGACCGTTCCCGAGTCGAAGCATTCGACCTCGATGGTCGACTTGGCCGTCTCCACGACCGCGACGACATCGCCCTTCGTGACGGTGTCGCCGGGGCTGACCAGCCATTCCACGAGGGTGCCCTCGTCCATGTCCGAGCCGAGGGAGGGCATGGTGAAGTCGGCCATGTCAGCTCACCGTCCGGCGGACGGCGTCCACGATGGTCGCGGGCTGGGGCAGCGCCGCCTCTTCGAGCTGTCGTGCGTAGGGAATGGGCACCTCCGCGCTGCACACGCGCTGAACGGGGGCGTCGAGTTCGTAGAACGCCTGCTCGGTGATGCGGGAGGAGATTTCCGCGGCCAGACTGCCGCTGCGCCAGGCCTCGTCGACGATCACCGCTCGATGCGTGCGGCCGACGGACGCCATCACCGTCGCATCGTCGAGCGGGCGCAGGGAGCGCAGATCCACGACCTCCGCGCTGATGCCCTCCCCGGCAAGGGTTTCCGCGGCCGCCATCGCCTTCGGCAGGGAGCCGCCGTAGGTGATCACGGAGACGTCCGTACCGGACCGGCGTACGGCCGCGGTGTCGAGGTCGACGGCTTCGACGGTCCCGTCAAGGGAGCCCTCCGTGTTGTACAGACCGCCGTGTTCGAAGATCAGTACCGGATCCGGGTCGGCGAGGGCGGCGGCGAGCATGTGCCGCGCGTCGTCGACCGTCGCAGGGGCCAGCACCCGGATACCGGGGATGTGCGCGTACCAGCCCTCAAGGCTGTGGGAGTGCTGGGCGCCGAGCTGCCGGCCTGCTCCCGTCGTCATGCGGATCACCACGGGCACGCTCAGCTGCCCGCCCGACATGTGGAGCAGCGTGGCCGCGTTGTTGAGGATCTGGTCCAGTGCCAGAAGACTGAAATTCACGGTCATGATCTCGACCACGGGCCGCATCCCACCGATCGCGGCGCCGATGCCCGCGCCGACGAAGCCGGATTCGGACAGCGGAGTGTCGCGGATGCGGTCGGGCCCGAACTCTTCGAGCAGTCCCAGACTGACGCCGAAGCACCCGCCGTACCGGCCCACGTCCTCGCCCATGAGGAAGACCCGCTCGTCCTGTTGCAGGGCCTCGCGCAGCCCCTCACGGAGAGCCTCACGGTAGGTGGTCGGCCGGGGAGTGACGGCGGATGGATTCCGTGTGTTCATGGCGTGCTCCCGGATGAGCTCGTGACGAAGCAGAGCAGGTCCGTGACCGGCTCGGAGGGGGCTTCCTCGGCCCGCTGTACGGCCGTGTCGATCTCGTCGAGCACTTCGCTTTCGAGTTCTTCCATCACCCGGTCGTCGAGCTCTCCTTCCGAACGCATCAGGTCGGCCAGCCCCTTGAGGGGGTCGCGTCCCTTCCATTCCTCGATCTCGGACTTGGCCCGGTACCGGTCCGGGTCGTACATGGAGTGGGCGCGGAACCGGTAGGTCTGCGCCTCCAGGAAGTGCGGTCCGTTGCCCGCGCGCACGGACTCCGTCGCCCGTAGGGCGGCGGCTTCGACGGCGAGCACGTCCATGCCGTCGACGGTCCAGGCGGGCATTCCGTACGAAGCGGCGCGCATGGCGAGGTTGGTCTGCGCGTGCTCCCGGGCCAGGCTGGTGCCCATGGCGTACAGGTTGTTCTCGCAGACCAGCAGCAGGGGCAGCCGCCACAGGGCCGCGAGGTTGGCGGTCTCGTGGAACTCGCCTTCGGCGAAGGCGCCGTCCCCGAAGAAGCAGCAGGTGACGCGGGTGCTGCCGCGCATCCGGTCGGCGAGTGCGAGCCCGGCCGCCAGAGGAAGTCCGCCGGCCACGATCGCGTTGCCCCCGTAGAAGCGGCGTGTGGCGTCGAACAGGTGCATGGAGCCGCCGCGCCCGTGGCTGCAGCCGGTGGCTTTGCCGTACATCTCGGCCATCACGGCGTCGGCGGGAACTCCGCGGGCCAGGGCGTGCCCGTGCTCGCGATAAGTGGACACCACCGCGTCCTCCTCGAGCAGGGCCTGGTTGACGCCTACGGCGACGGCTTCCTCTCCGATGCAGAGGTGGACGAATCCTCGGATCCTCGCGCCGCTGTACAACTCGACGCACCGTTCCTCGAAGCGGCGGATGGCGAGCATCCGGCGGAGCAGGGACAGGTGATCTCCGAGTGCCGGATGCCTGTCGGGAGCGCCGCGGGCGGCGCCGGCCGGTGTCTTCCTTCGCCCGCTCTTGCGTGCTGCGGTAGGGGCTCGTCCCTCGTGCTGCGGGGTAGTGCCGCTCATCGTGCTGCCTTCTTTCGAGAGCTGGTCATCCGGGGTTCTCCAAGGTGGACAGATCCCCTTCGGGCAGCCCCAGTTCCCGGGCCCGCAGCAGGCGGCGCATCACCTTGCCGCTGCGGGTCTTGGGAAGGTTCTGCTCGAACTCGATCTCCCTGGGGGCCACGGCGGGGCCCAGCCGCCTGCGTGCGAACGCCAGGAGTTCGCGCTGGAGGGACGCGTCGGGGGTGAGCCCCGGACGCAGGGAGACGAAGGCCTTGACGACGGCTCCCACCACCGGGTCCGGGCGGCCGATGACTCCGGCCTCCGCGACGGCGGGGTGCTCCATCAGAGCGCTCTCCACCTCGAACGGGCCGATGAGGTGCCCCGCCGACTTGATGACGTCGTCGGCCCGGCCGATGAACCAGAACCATCCGTCCTCGTCTCGTTTGGCAAGGTCACCCGTGAGGTACCAGCCGTCCGCGAAGCAGGCCCGGTAGCGGGCCTCCTCGTTGAGGTAGCCGCGGAACATGGAGGGCCAGCCCGGGCGTAGCGCGAGCTCCCCTTCGACTCCCGGCTCGGTGATCACGCGGACGTGTCCTGCGGTCACCTGGGCGCGTCCGTCCTCGCCGCGTTCGAGCAGCGCGGCTTCCACGCCGGGCAGGGGCCGCCCCATGGAACCGGGGCGGATGTCGCTGACGGCGAAGTTCGCGATCATGATCGCCCCGGTCTCCGTCTGCCACCAGTTGTCGTGGATCGGCAGGCCGAGCACCTCCTGCCCCCACAGGACGGCTTCCGGGTTGAGCGGCTCGCCCACGCTGGCGATGAATCGCAAGGCCGACAGGTCGTACGGCCCGGTGAGCTCCCGGGTGCCGCCCCTGGGGGTGGCGCGCATCAGCATGCGGATCGCGGTCGGCGCCGTGTACCAGACCGTGACGCCCTGGCCGTCGAGGATGCGGTACCAGCGGTGCACGTCGAAGTCACCCTCGTCCACCACGACGGTCGCGCCGTGGGTGAGCGGGGCGATGATCCCGTACGAGGTGCCCGTCACCCACCCGGGGTCCGCCGTGCACCAGTAGACGTCCTCCTGGCGGAGGTCGAGCGCGAAGGCCGCTGTCGCGTGGTGGGCGACCACCGCCTCGTGCACATGGACCGCACCCTTGGGCGTACCGGTCGTGCCGCTGGTGAAATGCAGCAGCGCCATGTCCTCCGGGTCGGTGGGGGGGACGACGTGTTCCGGTGAGGCGTGCTCCATGAGCTCGGCGAAGGAGACGGTCCCGGGCGGTGGATCCGTGACCGGGTCCACGAGCAGGACATGGTCCAGATGCGGCAGGCGGTGTCTGTTCTCCTCGACCTTGCGCCGGTACAGCGCCTCGGTGGTGACGAGGACCCGGGCGTCGCCCAGCTCCAGCCGCTGGCGCACCGGCTCGGGCCCGAAGGCCGAGAAGAGCGGGCACAGCACGCGCACGCTGCGCAGCGTGCCCAGGACCGTCGCGTACAGCTCAGGGCAGCGGCCGAGAAGAGTGAAGACCTTCTCTTGCCGTCCCACGCCCAGGGAGGTGAGTACGTTGGCGAAACGGCTTGTGAGGGCGCCGAGCTCGCTGTACGTGATGTGGGTGACGGTGTCGTCGGCTGCGATGCAGCGGAGAGCTTCCCGCCCGCCATGGCCTGCAGCCAGGTGTCTGTCGACGGCCTCGTATCCGATGTTCAGCCCGCCTCCCGGCAGCCCGGACATCCGGGAGCGAGCCTCGTCCCAGGTGAAATCCGCCCGGACCCGCTCGTAGTCCTGGAGCATGAAGACGGCGCCGGGTCCGGGCTGTTTGCGGATGATCAGGTGATCCATGGCCGGGTCCTTGTCCTTGCCTTGGAATCTTCAAGGAGACAACGTCACGCTTGGTGACGGCGGCAAACGCGGCGCGCGGTGTCCAGGTGTCCCCCGGACGGCCCACGACGGCCGTGGCTGTCACCAGGGCATCCCATAGGCGCTCCGGTGCGGTGGAGCGAGCAGGGAGTCGTCGACGCGAGCCGTCAGGCGGGGGACGACGGCGACCACGCCATCGAGCTGGCTGATGAGTCCTGTCAGAACCGGAATCTGGCTCCGTCCTCCCAGCCTGCCCTCGAGCGTGACGATGCCGTCGACCACGTGGACGGTGACCGTGTCCTCGTCCAGCCCCATGGTGTCCGTGAGTACGTCCTCGACCACGCGGCGTCGAATCTCCGCGTCGGGTCGCAGGAAGAGCCTGAGCAGGTCACGCCGGGTGACGATGCCGACGAGGCGGTCCTCGTCATCCACGACCGGCAGTCGCTCGACGCCTCTGCGAGCCATCAAGCGGGCGGCTCCCGTCGCGGTCTCGTCCGCGTGAACCGTGACCGCCGGCGCAGACATGACCTCACCGGCAGTGAAGATCACCTCGGATGGGAACGTGGCGGCCCCTCGGCCGGCATCAGGCGCATCGCTCACCAGTGGATGATCTGCGGCTTCTCGGCCGATGAGGTCACTCTCGGAGACGACACCCAGCACGCGATCCTCGCTATCGAGGACCGGCAGTCCGCTGATGTCGTGCTGTGCGAGCAGCTTGGCGACATCCTTGAAGGAAGTGGAGGTGACGACCGAGACGACCTCGTCGGTCATCAGGTCTCCCACCTTGATGTGTTTCATGGAGACACCTCCTGCCGGTGCAGCGATTACAGCGATCCCACGCGGACGTGACGGTCGGAGTCGCTTCAGAACCCACGATCCGCCGGCTCCCATGAGAGGAGGAGGGCCGAATGGTCCGGATCCGGGTCCGACCGGACCCGCGCCACACCTGCGGACGCCGTAGTGAATGAACAGGGACCTTCGGCCCCTGTCGGGGGCCTGAGCGGCCCTCCGGGTGTGAGCGTCCGCGGTGTCAACCTGAGAGCCGGACCCCTGGCGGCTCTGCAAGGAGGAACCATGAACAGCACCACGAGCAGCCCCGAATTCGGCTCCGTCATCGTGGGTGTCGACGGCTCCGAGCCGGCTCGCCAGGCAGCGCTCTGGGCGGCTGCCGAGGCCACGCGCCGCGAGCGTCCGCTGCACATCGTGTACGGGGCAGATACGGACGGTCGAGCCCTCTACGCGTCGGTGGAGACCATCGAGCAGGTCCGCCAGGCGGGCCGTGAACTGCTGGACGCCACCGCCATCGCGGTGACGGAACAGTTTCCCAGCCTGCAGGTCAACACCGAGTTCAGCCGCAGCGCACCCGTCCCGAGCCTCCACCGGTCCGCAGGCCTCTACGGCACCATCGTGGTCGGCAACCGCGGCGCGGGCGGATTCAGCTCACTCATGCTCGGCTCGGTCGGACTGAAGGTCGCCGCAGGTGCGAAGACGCCAGTCATCATCGTCAGAGGCATCGGCAACGGCGCCGAAATGGGTGCGGTACTGGCTGCCGTCCGCGACGAGCACGACCTCGAATCCGCACGGTACGCCGCACGCGAGGCCGAGCTCCGCAAGGGCTCGCTGCGGCTGCTGCACGTGTGGAACATCCTGCAGTCCGTCGGCAACGTCGCGACCATGCTCGACGACGTGGACCAGATCGCAGGCGAGCACGCCCATCACCTGACGGCCGTAGGGGATCAGATCCGCGAGGAGTTCCCGGACCTCACCGTGCAGGTGGACGCCGAGAAGAGCGTGTCCGTGGCCAGCGTCCTGGTCGAGGCATCCCGTGGCGCGGACCTGCTGGTCATGGGCGGCCGGCGGGCACCCGGCTACCTCGGACCCACCCTCGGTCGGGCAACGCACAGCCTGATCCACCACGCTCACTGCCCCGTGCAGCTCATCCCGCGCCACAACCACGAGCACGGGAGCGAGTCGTGACGGACCTGGGCGAACGCCACGAGATCGTCGTCGGCATCGACCCGGCCAGGGACTGTCACCTGCCCCTGGCCTGGGCGGTGGACGAGGCCCGACGGCGTCGGTGCGGGTTGCGGCTCGTTTCTGCCGTACCCCCGCGGCACGACACGCAGCACGTCGACGACACCCCCCGCAACATCGCCCTGCATCAGGCCGCCTCGGACGCCCTCGGCGCCGCTGCGGCCTGGAGCCGGGAGCGCCACCCCGAGGTCGAACCGGTCGTGGATCTGGTCGAGGGGTTCCCCGCTCCGACGATTGGCCGACTGTCCAGCCACGCGCGCATCATCGTGCTCGGCTCCCGCCACCTGAGTCGCACCTCGGAGTTCTTCAGTGCTGGCTCCTTGGTCGTCCCCGTCACGGCCCAGGCGCATTGCCCGGTCGTGGTCGTGGGAGACGCCGAGCACGTCACGCAGCAGCCGCCGTACCTCGTGGTGGGCATCGACGGCAGCGAATCGTCGAAGGCGGCGCTGGCACTGGCTCTCGAAGAAGCGGATCTCAGAGGAGCCGCGCTACGTGCCGTCTCGGTGTGGCAGCCGCCGGTCTTCCCGTTCCACGACGAGGAGGCCGCTGTGCAGGCGCAGCGCCGGATGTTGTCCGAGACGACGGCCGGCTGGTCACAGAAGTACCCGGACATCACGCTGACGCACGAGGTGCTGACCGGACATCCGGTGGAGGAGCTCGCCGGTGCCGCCGAGCATGCCCTGGCGGTGGTTGTGGGCCGTCGAGGCAGGGGTGGTTACACGGGCATGCGGCTCGGGTCGGTCGTCCACGGGCTGCTGCACCGGGCCCACTGCCCGGTGATCACGGTCCCCGTCAGGTGAAAACGCCGTGACGACGCACGCCGCACAGCAGAAGTCCGCCCCCGCAGCGCACCAGAGGGGCCTGACGGAGCCGGAGGCGGCCCGGCGGCTCGCGGAGCACGGCCGCAACGAGGTGGCGGCTGGCAAGGCCGTGCCACTGTACGCCAGGGTGGTGGCGCAGCTGAAGGATGCGCTGATCATGGTCCTGCTGGGGGCCGTCGTACTGACCCTGGTGATCGGCGACCACGCCGATGCGGTGGTGATCGCGCTTGTGATCGTGGTGAACACCGCAGTCGGTGTCGTGCAGGAGGTCCGGGCCGACAACGCAGTGGCCGCTCTGTCGGCCTTGTCCGCCCCGAATGCCCGGGTGCTCCGTGACTCCACCCCGCGGGAAGTCCCCGCCGCGGAGGTCGTTCCCGGCGACGTACTGCTCCTCGGGGAGGGTGACATCGTCGCCGCCGATGCCGAACTCACCGAAGCGTCCGTCCTGTTGGTCGACGAGTCCATGCTGACCGGTGAATCGGTGGCCGTGGACAAGGATCCCGGCGCCCGGTTGAGCGCCGGGACCGTGGTGGTACGAGGACGAGGCGTGGCAACGGTGACGGCCACGGGAGCCGGCAGCGCGCTCGGCCGCATCGCCGCACTCCTCGACGGCCGACGCGAGCCGACTCCCTTGCAACGCCGCCTCGGAGCCCTCGGCCGTGTCCTGGCCGGCGTGACCCTGGCCCTTTGCCTGGTCGTGTTTGTGCTCGGCCTCGCTCGCGGGTTTTCGGTCGCCACGATGGCCGTGACGGCGATCAGCCTCGCGGTGGCGGCCGTGCCCGAATCCCTTCCGGCGGTGGTCACCTTGGCCCTGGCGCTGGGTGCGCGGCGGATGGCGGACCGGCACGCTCTGGTGAGGCGGCTTCCGGCTGTGGAGACGTTGGGCTCGGTGACTGTCCTGGCCACGGACAAGACCGGCACCCTCACCGAGGGGCGCATGGTGGTCCAGCACGTGTGGACGCCACGCGGCACGTTCGACTTCTTCGGTGTCGGGTACGAGCCGGAAGGCGACATCCTGTTCGAAGGCGGACGGCCGACCGCCGACGAACTCGATCCCGTCCGCGAGCTGCTGACCGTGACGGCCCTCTGCAATGACGCGGGGCTGCGGCCGCCCCAGGATTCCTCGGATGACGAGAATCGCTGGACCGCCGTCGGAGACCCCATGGAAGCCGCGCTCCTGGCGGCGGCCGCCAGGAGCAGGCTGCGCGGACCAGGCCAGCCTGCAGCGTGGGCGTGCCAGAACGGACGAGGCGCCGTTCGACAGTGTGCGCAAGCGGATGACCACCCTGCACACGACGCCGTCGGGCCAGGTCCTCGTCTGCCTGAAAGGCGCGCCGGAGGTGGTGCTGGACGCGGCCATTCTCGGCGAGAGAGCCGATCTGCTGCGCGGCGCACGGCAGGAAGCGACGCTGCTGGCCGCGCGCGGCTATCGGGTCCTGGCGGTGGCTTCGGGCACGCGGGACGACGTTCCGCGACATCCGGCCGACGTGGAATCGGGGCTGCGCCTGCTCGGTCTCGTAGCGATCAGCGACCCGCCCAAGCCGCACGCAGCCGCCACACTTGCTGCCTGCCGCGCGGCGGGGATCACCCCGGTGCTCATCACGGGAGACCATCCCGCCACGGCACGGGCGATCGCCACGCGAGTCGGCCTGCTGAACGACGACCACGGGGAGGAGCACGTCGCCACCGGCCCGGACGTAGCTGCGGGACGGGTCGCCGACCTCACTGCCGTCAGGGTGTTCGCCCGTACGACGCCGCAGCAGAAGCTGGACATCGTCCAGGCCTGGCGCGCACGCGGCCAGATCACCGCGATGACCGGCGACGGAGTCAATGACGGTCCCGCCCTCAGGCAGGCCGACATCGGCGTGGCCATGGGCCGGCGCGGCACGGAGGTCGCCCGGCAGGCCGCCGACCTGGTCCTCACCGACGATGAGCTGTCGACCGTGGTCGCGGCCGTGGAGGAGGGCCGGCGGGTCTACGACAACATTCGCCGGTTCCTCGTCTACGGGCTGGCCGGCGGCGCGGCGGAGATCCTCGTGATGCTGGCCGGCCCCGTGCTGGGACTCGCCCTGCCGCTGCGGGCGGGTCAGATCCTGTGGATCAACCTCCTCACCCATGGCTTGACGGGTGTGGCCATGGGAGCCGAGCCGGTCGCGCCAGGAGCCATGCACAGGCCCCCACGGCCAGCGGGCCAGCAGATCCTCGGTGACGGAGCCTGGCAGCGGCTGCTCCTCCTCGCCGCCGTGGTCACGGCATCGAGCCTGGGTGCCGGGGTCGTCGCGCGGCGCTGGGGACTGCCCTGGCAGAGTGTGCTCTTCCTCGCGCTCCTGGCAGGCCAGCTGGGTGTCGTGCTGGGCTTGCGCACGCGCCTGCTGACCCGCCAGAACCTCTTCCTGCCGTTGTCCGTACTCGCGTCGGTGCTGCTCGCCGCAGCCGCACTCTACGTGCCGTTCCTTCGGGCGGTGCTGGACACCGAGCCCGTCGGCTGGACGGGTACGGGCTTCGCGGCAGTCGCCGCCGTCACCGGATTCACCGCGGCCCGACATTCGAGACCCGCATTCCACAAGGAGACAAGACGATGAGCGCATACGTGAGTGAAAATGGAATCCACGCGCATCTGGGGGACCAGGTCGTGGTGGGAGGCCCAGTGGTCGGGAAGCCCGGCCGTGACGGCGAGGTCGTCGGCCTGCACCATGACGACGGGACTCCGCCCTACGACATCCGCTGGTCGGACACCGGCCGCGTCACGCTCTACTTCCCCGGCCCGGACGCCCACGTCAGACATCTGAGTGAAGCCGAGGGAAAGCCGGCGGCGCCCAACCAAGCGCGGTAGCGACCGCCCCAGTCTCCGGAATGAACCCGCGGCAGCGCGGGGCTACCGTGGAAGGAGATGTGATTTCCGATCCCGTGCGCCCCTGGAGGTGCCATGGTCGAGGATGGCCACGACACCCCGCGAAGCCAGCTGCCGCGCCTGCGGCTGGACCAGCTGCTGGATGAGCTCCAAGGGCGGATCGACGAGGTACGCGGCACCCGAGACCGCCTGAACGGCCTGCTGGAGGCGGTCATGTCGGTCGGCCGCGAACTCGACCTGCCCCAGGTCCTGACACGGATCGTGGAGGCGGCAGTGATGCTGGTCGACGCGGAGTACGGGGCCCTGGGCGTGATCGGGGACGATCAGAAGCTCGCGGAGTTCCTCCCCGTGGGCATCAGCGATGAGCTGCGTGCCCAGATTGGCGATCTGCCGTCCGGGCACGGCATCCTCGGCGAGCTGATCCGTCACCCGGAGCCGCTGCGCCTGGCGAAACTGTCCCAGCATCCCGCCTCATACGGGTTCCCACCCCACCACCCGCCCATGCATTCGTTCCTCGGCGTACCCATCCGGGTCCGTGAGGCGGTGTTCGGCAACCTGTACATGACCGAGAAACGAGGCCGGGCGGACTTTGACGCCGAGGACGAGGCCGTCCTGTCGACCCTGGCCGTCGCGGCCGGGATTGCCATCGACAATGCCCGCCTCTTCGAGGCGGTCCGGCTCAGGGAACGCTGGCTGGGAGCCAGCTCCGACTTCACGAGCGAGCTGCTGTCCGGTTCCTCCGAGATCCAGGTGCTCGAAGGAATGCTGGAGAGGGCCCGCGAGATCACCGCGGCCGACGTGGGCGTCTTCTATCTGGTCGGCCCGAGTGGTGAGCTGCGCGGCTCGCTGGCCCTGGGGGAGGGAGCCGACACGCATCGCGGCATCGTGCTGCCCAGCAGCGAGGGAACCCTTGCCGCAGCAGCCCTCGCCCAGGACGGGCTGATCACGGTTCCGGACGTTGCGAGCGACGAACGCGTGACCGTGCAGCCGGAGCGGTGGAAGGGCTTCGGGCCCGCCGTCGCGGTGACCGTGGGCACCAAGGAGCGGCTGAGCGGCGTACTCATGCTGGCCCGTCGCAGCGGTCGCCCACCGTTCGCGGCTACCGAGGTCCTGGCATTGCCGCACTTCGCGGGGCAGGCCGCGCTGGCACTCGAGCTTGCCGACCGTAGGCGGGATGCCGAACAGGTGAGTCTCCTGGAGGATCACGACCGCATTGCCCGTGACCTGCACGATCTCGCGATCCAGCGGCTTTTCGCCGCAGGAATGACCCTGCAGAGCACCCAGGGCTTCGTGGAGCACCCGCAGGCGTCCGAACGGCTCGCGAGGGTGATCGACGACCTCGACACGACGATCAAGATCATCCGGTCGACCATCTTCGGCCTCCGCGAACACGAGGTGCAAGGTGCGGCGCCGAGACTCAGACTTCGGGCCTTTCAGGCTGTGGACGCGGCAGCTTCCGTGCTCGGTTTCGCCCCTGCCTTGCGGATGGAAGGTCTGATCGAAACCGGGGTACCACGGTCAATGGCCGATGAAGTGCTGGCGGTGATCAGTGAGGCCCTCAGCAACGTGGCTCGGCATGCTCGTGCCCGCCGCGCAGAGGTCTCGGTCGCAGCTGCCGACGGTGTTCTGACGGTCACGGTGACCGACGACGGTGTCGGGCTCCCGGAAGGCGGACGGCGCAGCGGTCTGCGCAACCTGGCGGAGCGGGCGGAGGCGCTGGGCGGCCGGCTGACCGTGTCGGCGCGAGGTGCGGAGGGTGACGGGACCCGCCTCGAATGGACAGTCCCCATCGCCGGGGGCAGCAGCTGACCTCCGGCCGTCACACAGTGGCTGTCAGCGCTGGCCCTCGTCGTGCTCGTGCACCTGGGCGGCGATGACCGCAGCCTGGACCCGACGTTCGACGCCCAGCTTGCCGAGCAGGCGGGAGATGTGATTTTTCACCGTCTTCTCCGACAGGTAGAGCTGCTTGGCGATCTGCCGGTTGGTCAGGCCGCCGCCGATGAGTTCCAGGACGGCCCGCTCGCGCTCGGTGAGCGCGGCGAGGCGCTCGTCCCCTGGTGGCCTGGCGGCTTCGGGGTCCCGCAGAGAGTGCATGAGCCGGGCGGTCGTCGCGGGGTCGAGCATCGACTGCCCGGTTGCGACCGTCCGTACGGCGGAGACCAGGTCCGAACCCTTGATCTGCTTGAGGACGTAGCCGGCGGCGCCGGCCATGATCGCGTCGAGCAGGGCGTCCTCGTCGTCGAAGGACGTCAGCATGAGACAGGCGAGCTCCGGCATGTGCGAGCGCAGCTCACGGCACACGGTGATTCCGTCGCTGTCGGGCAGCCGGACGTCCAGGACCGCCACGTCGGGCCGCAGAGCAGGGCCTCGGGCCAGAGCCTGCTCGGCTGTCGCCGCCTCGCCCACCACCTCGATGTCAGGTTCGGCGTCGAGGAGGTCGTGCAGCCCGCGTCGGACGACTTCGTGGTCGTCCAGGAGGAACACCCGGGTGGGCGCCTCCGCTGATGCGGCCGGTGTATCGGACATCCACGCCCCTGAGGTCGGTGTACGTCTCAGGAGAAGTGTCGCAGGAAGGGGCGGGGAATACCTGGGGAGCGGTGTCAGGCGCCCGTACCGACGGGGTGGTGGAGGTCCACCCCTACGTCCACGACTCCCTCGACGGCGCGGACCGCGCGGGCTATCAGAGGTGCCAGGGCGCGGTCCCGGAGGTCGCCCCGGAGGGTGACGACACCGTCGTTGACCGTGCAGTCGATGCGTATCGGGGGAGCCAGTTCCGCGAGGACACCATTGCGGACCTCGTCCTCGATCTCCTCGTCGGGCCTCAGGAACACCTTCAGCAGGTCCCTGCGGCTGACGACACCCTCCAGCAGGCCGATGCCGTTCACGACGGGCAGCCGCTTCACGCCCTTCCTGGCCATGATGCGGGCGGCCTCGGCGATCGTGGCGTCCGGGTGGACCGTGACGGCCGGGCTGGACATGAGCTCCTCGGCGAGCACGCCTCCGGCCTTGGACGCCTCAGCCAGCTGCTCCGGCAGCCTCGGGTCCTCCTGCCGGAACTCTTCCTTGGGCAGGAGGTCGGCCTCGGAGACGACGCCCACGACCCGGCCCTCTCCTTCGAGCACCGGCAGTGCGCTGACCTTCCACTGGTGTATCAGCTCGACGATTTCCTTGAACGACGCCTTGCGGCCGATGGCCACGGCGGTCTGGGTCATGACATCGCTGACGGTGTACCGGAATGCGGGCATGGCCGACTCCTCAAGTGATCTCGGTGGGGTTGAACCGGTTCACAGCGCGCTGCCGCTGCCGTGAGGGGCGTAGAGGTCGAGGAGCCGGACCCTGGCGGATACGAGCCGGTGGGCGAGTACCTGGGCCACCCAGCGCCACATGGCGGCGCCGAAGCGGGGGTCGGCCTCCATCATTGTCCGCACGGCGGCCGCATCGAACTCGTGGG
This sequence comes from Streptomyces sp. NBC_01264, assembly GCF_026340675.1. NCBI lineage: Bacteria > Bacillati > Actinomycetota > Actinomycetes > Kitasatosporales > Streptomycetaceae > Streptomyces > Streptomyces sp. NBC_01264. Next base: position 77,486 of record NZ_JAPEOX010000002.1, on the reverse strand, counting down.
CGCGTACGGGGCTCGTCGCTTCGGCGCCGAAGTGCCAGGTGTAGGGAGGGAACAGCCAGGACCATCCGACCAGCTCGCCGGAACCGAGAGTCTCGATGACCGCCGCCTGCCGGCCGGGCACGCGGACGTCGAGACCGATCGTGCCGGATCGCACGATCCAGAACCGGTCTGCGTGGCCTCCCTCATTGAAGAGGCGGGCACCTACGGGGAAACCGGCCTCGCGTGCGATGTCCGTCAGACGGGCGCGGTATTCCGCAGGCAGAGCGGCGGCGATCCGGGTGGGGGAAGGCGTGCTCATTTGAGGCCTCCGTTCGAGTCGCTTTCAGTCTGGGACGCTGACACGGCCGCGGGGATGGGCCGATCGGCCCTGGCCGTGTCCCTAACGGCCCATGCCCGGACAACACCGCCAGGTGGACAGTGAGGACACACAGGGCGTGCCCTGCGGGCTGAGTCCCAGACCATCGCGAAAGAGGTGTGAACCATGTTCTGGTACGACCATGGAATGGGCGGATGGGGCTGGGTCGCCATGTCGTTCAGCATGGTCCTCCTCGTGGCCCTGGCCGTCGCGGCAGCCGTTCTGCTCCTCCGCAGCGGCGACCGCTTTCCCGGGGGCCCGATGCAGCCCCCGGCTGCGCCTTCCGCCAAGCAGGTGCTCGCCGAACGGTTCGCCCGAGGTGAGATCGACGAAGAAGAGTACGAACAGCGCCTGACCACACTGCGTGCGCACGAGCCAGGTCAAGGCCGCCCGGGACGGGAACAGAGCTGAACTTGGCCCTGCGGGCGCAAGCCGCGACAGGGACCGACTGGTCTCGCGATCAACCCGGCAGTGGGGGGGCCGAGCAAAGGGCGCGAATGATGGACCACGAAGCGACGGCGCGAAAGGACGTCCGCGGCCCGGAAATGGTGCCGACCCGGTGCGTGAAGCCGTTGGACCGCACTGAAGCCTTGAGGCTGCTCGCCACGGTCTCGCTGGGACGCATTGTCTTTACCGAGCACGCTCTTCCGGCCGTGCGACCGGTCAGCCATCTGGTGGACGGGGAGGACCTTATCGTCCGCATCCAGGGTAGCGGAGCGTTCGCTTTGCTCCCGGCGACGCCCGATGCGCCTGCGGTCGTCGTCGCCTACGAGGCTGATGCCATCGACCCTGAGACCTGCCTCGGCTGGAGCGTTGTTGTCACCGGCTACGCCTCTCTGATCGGCGACGACGATGAGGCGGACCGGTACGAGGCGTTGTTGCTGCCGTGGGCGAGCCAGACGGCGACCAAGGCGCTGCGTATCAGGCCCGATCTCGTTACGGGCTTCCGGCTCGGGGCCGAAGCCGCGCACCCCGCCCCTGGCGCGTCCACCTGACCGGCGATGCCTGGCTGCTGCACCGCAGCAACGTCCGGCAGGAGGGGGAGGGGTTACCGGTCCGCGTGGCGTGGGGGCGATCGCGGACCCAAGCGGACCCGGAATTGCTGTAGAGACCAAGGTTCACCTGTTGCGGATGACGCATGCCCTGGAACCGGACGATGGAGCAGGTGCTTAGAAGGCGCCTGCTCTATCCGCCGAGCTACGGGGGCTGGCCTGCGAAAACGCAGCTTCCGAACACGAGTCGTGTGGTGCTGTGCCACACATGTGCCACAAGGGTACGTGTGAGGCGATCGGCTCTGGCTTCAGCCTCTCACAGGATCTTTACATCCCCGAAGGCCGAGACGGAAACAATTCGGTCTCCGCCGCTGTTGTGGCCCCTGGATACAGCGATGCATGGGGGTGCTGAGACTGAGGCTGTTCGATGTGAACGGTGGGGGCGCGGTGGAGATCACCGCGAGGCCGGCGGAGCTGGAACGCCACCTGCAGGACGTGGTCGAGGGGAACATGGAGCTCCTGCTCGGCGTCCGGTTCCTGGCGAGCGAATACAGCACGGGGCCGGTGCACGGGGGCAGGATCGACTCGCTCGGCATCGATGAGAACGGCTCGCCCGTCGTCGTCGAGTACAAGCGCGGCCGTGACGCCGGCGTCATCACGCAGGGCCTCTTCTACCTGTCGTGGCTCGTCGACCACAAGGCGGAGTTCCAGCACCTGGTCCGCGACCGGCTCGGGGATGCGGCTGCGGACCAGGTCCTGTGGAGCGCGCCCAGGCTGATCTGCGTCGCGGAGGACTTCACGCGCTACGACGTCCACGCCGTACGCGAGATCCGGCGCAGCATCGACCTGGTCCGCTACAGCTACTTCGGCAACGACCTCCTGGCCCTTGAGCCGGTCGCCTCCGTCGTCGCCGACGGAGCGGTCCGAAACGACCGCCGGCAGCGCAGGACAGCCCAAGGGGATAGGCCGGCGGAGAACGCCGGCGTCTCGGACCTGCGGGCCGCACTGGAGGAGCTCCTCCTGGGACTCGGTGACGACGTGAGCCGCATCGACCGCAAGCAGTACCGGGCCTACCGGACGCTGCGGAACTTCGCCTGCGTCAGCCACGGCCACCAGCAGGAAGTCGTCATGACCCTCCGCCTGTCGCCCAAGGAGGTCGACCTCGTCCCCGGCTTCACCCGGGACGTCAGCGAGATCGGCCACCACGGAACGGGCGACCTTGAAGTCCGACTGCGCACGGACCGCGATCTGCACCGAGTGGAGCCGCTCCTGCGGATGGCTTACGAAGCGGCGTGACCGCTCGGCGGGCAGCGGTATCGAGTTGTGGATCAGGCAGCGGCGTCGGCCTTTCGTGGTGCGGACAGGGGTGGCGGTGTCCTTCCATGATGCGGCGGATCTGGGAATTCGGAATTCGTGGATCCACTGCTATGGGAAGCCGTCAGCGCCGCCTGGCCGCTGGATGCCGGACCCTGCTGCAGGGCTTCGGTCTTCTCGGCGCCCTCACGGGCGTGGGCATGATGATCGGTCCCGCGATCGGCGGAGTGCTGGCCAGGATCAGTCTGGACGTCCCGGTGTTCGCGACCGCGCTGATAGCTGCCCTGGTCGGGCTCGTGGCCATCTTCGCCCTCCCCGAAAGCCTCGCCCCGCACAACCGGTCCAAGAAGCTCAAGCTGGAGGAACTGCACCCGTTCAAGGTGCTCAAGGACGCCTTCGCCCGCAAAGAACTCCGCGTGCTGCTCACCGGGTTTGCCCTCGTCAGCGTCCCGTTCTACTTCTACGTGAACAACCTCTCCGTGCTGGGCAAGGACAGCGTCGGCTGGGGCCCGGCGCAGGTCGGTCTCCTGATGTCGGCCGCCGGCATCCTCGACATCGTCATCCAGGGCGGACTCCTCGCGCTGCTCGTGCCCAGGATCGGTGAACGCGGCGTCGTCATATCCGGCATCGCCGGCCAGGCGGTCGGCTGCGCCGGAATGGCCCTGGTCGCATTCTGTCTCGACGTGCCTCAACTCCTGGCCGTGGCCGCCCTGTTGTTCGCCTCCGGCCAGGGCGCGATGACCGCGGCCCTGGACGGGCTGATGTCGAACGCCGTCGGCGCCGACGAACAGGGCTGGCTGGCCGGCGGCATCTCCTCGATCGGCTCGGGGATCCAGATGACCGCCCCGCTCCTCGCCGGATGGCTGTACGCGACCACCGGTCACGCCACCCCGTACGCTCTCGGCCTTCTGATGATCATCACTGTGGCCGTGCTGCTCCTTCGCGTAGGCGTTGGCGCCGGACCGGGCGGCCTACCGGCCGATCAGTAGCAGGCGGGCGAAGCCGGTCAGTTCCTCGGTGAGGCCCAGCGCCGAGTTCGGAGAGCTGGGCCGGGGGGAGTCGGTCGCGGCCTTGGTTCTGGTCCGCGATCCATATTCCGGTCCGGTGCTGGCTGCTGGCGGGGAGCTGTTCGACGTGGCTGCTCCCCGGCATGCCGCCGGCTTCCCGTTCCCGGTACTGCGCGAGGACCTAGTACAGGGTGAGGAGCACTTCGTCGATCTCGCCGCCCCGCGCCTGGCCGAATCCCCTGCCGTGCGCCGTGATGACGAAGCCGCACTTCTCCAGTACGCGAATGGAGCCCGCGTTGTCGGCTGCCGCGTGGGCATACAACGGCCGAACGCTTACGAGATCGACCAGCGCCGTGAGCGCCGCTGTGGCAATGCCGCGGCCCCAGTGCTTCCGATCGATCCAGTAAGTGACTTCGCGTCCGTCCGGCGGCCCGTACACCGCGGCATGGCCCACCACCTCACCGTCGGCCAGTACGGTGCGCATCAGGACATCGGGGTTGGAACGGATCCTGGACCAGTGGCTGTCGAATTGGCCCCGGTCGTAGTGGTACTTCCTGGTGACAGCGGCCACGTGCTGCGCAGTGGGGTCGGAGAGGTGCCGCCAGAAGACAGGCAGATCACTGTCGAGCACTTCGCGGAGGGAGATCATCTCGATGGTGGCTCCTGTGGCAAGTCCGGCACGTGGTACTTCATCGAGTACGGCGTCCGAAAGTTGATCAAACTCATCGAGTCTACTCGTGGCCTGGGAAGATCGGTCTGGATCCCGTTCCACCGGACCGTCGGTCCCGACCGATCCCTGCCGATCAGCGAGGCTGCCGATCACAAGGCGGTGCGCGCGGAGCGGGCGGGGTCGCCGCCCGCTCCTGCCCCACCAGCGCCCCGGCCGCCGCGCCCGGCCGGACGGGCGCGAGCCGTTCCCGGATCCGGAAACGGTGCCGCCGGGGGCCCCAGGACGCTGCGCGGTCAGCGCCGGCCGCCGCCGATGCGGCGGTCGTCGGCCAGTGCGGTCAGCGGGCCGAACTCGCGGGCAAGCTCGTTCCACGTCAGGACCTCGCCACAGCGTGCCGGGAACTCCTTCGGGTTGAACTCGGGCATGGTCCAGTTGCCAGTGGCCCGGTCTCGAAGCCACAGGTCTCCGTCACCGTCGACCACAGTCGGCGGGGCCGGTTCGGGCTCGACCTGATCGATGGGCTCCCAGGTGACCCGGCCCGGGTGGGAAGCGCGGCGCAGCTCGGTGGTGGCCAGCCGTGCGACCAAGTCACGGGTGGACTCTTCGGAGTCCTTGACCGACGCGAGTCGGAATGCGTCGTCAAGCACGGGCAGGGCTGGATTCTTGCTGCGCTTTGAACTCATACGCTGACTACCTCCGGAGGGGGGCGTCACATCTGTTGTGACACCCCATTGAGGAACACGGTATCGCGGGGCGGGAGCCGGGCCCGCTACGACCACTGCCCAGGTGGAGGCGCCGGCCGACCGGGCGGTGGGGTCAGGCGGCGAGCTGCTCCTGGTCGTGGCGCGACCCGTGGTGGTAGCGCTCAGACACAGCGCCGTCATCCGGGCCGTCTGGACGCTCGCAGGGGCAGTGGGTTGCATGCATGCAACAGGGTGAGCGGGTGGGGACTTCCGCCGGACCGTCTTGCTGGAGAGCCGGGACTTCAAGCCCTGATTCTGCCCGTGGTCCGGTGGTCCACCATGGGGGAACGGAATGCCGCGATGCGTACGGGGACCCACGGGGCGTGGGGCGGCGGCCGACGTGTCGTGCTTCGATGCCGAAGTCGGCTCCGGCCAGTACCGATCCTTGTACGAGACAGAAGGTGATGACCTTGTCCGACGCCGTCCCGGACCGTACCCGGTGGGGGAGGAAGCACTGGCTGGGGCGGGTGCCTGCGGTGCCGGTGACCGTGCCGGGGGCGCGGGATCCGGAGCGGCTGTGGATCCGTGAGCTGGCCCGGATGCTGTGCGAGCTGGGTGTGGAGCTGCTGCGGGCCGGGAAGCGTACGGCGTCGGTGGAGAGCGACCTGGGGGAGATCGCTGCGTGCTACGGGATGCTGGCCCGCAGCTTCGTCGTTCCCGGGTCGTCGGCGACGGCGGAGCGCAGCATGGCTACGTACTGGCGGGCCATGCTCTCCCAGCCCTGGCAGAGCATCCGGGCCTCGGGCTCACGGAACAGGACCTGGACCATGTTGCGGTCCGCGGGCGGCCGGTCCGCCAGACGGGACCGGGGTCGGCTCCAGCAGCTCATGGCCCGGGCCGTTCTGCGGATCCTGCAGGCGCCCAGCGAGCAGGGAGCGCTGCCTCGGCTGCATGCCGCCACCGCACTCGACGTGCGCGGCGGAGAGTTCTTCCGTCCCTCCGGCTACAAGGAGATGCGCGGCCGGGACGTGCGAGAGGTCCAGCCCGGCGTCGCAGCCGCCCATCCGGAGACGGGCCACCGGCTCTGGACGCAGGCCGAGCAGCTGACCGGCGTGACCTACCTCTGACGCCGGACCGATGCGAGCCGAGCCGCCTACCTGCGCGCGGCACGGCTCTCGGCTGCGATCGCCACGACGACGTAGGCGTTCTTGATCCTGTTGACGTGGCCCGTCCTTCAGCCTGCGCAGGTATCGGCTCTCGCCACCACCTCGACCGTGTCGCACGCGGCCGTAGTGCCTCGACATCCAACTCGTCGATCCCGTCGAACACCAGCGAGGCTCAGAACGGTGCATCCGTCTGTATGACCAGCACCATCACCGTTCACGGCCGGCCGTGGCATCGACCGGCGGAGACCCGATGGGGCGTTACTTCCGACGGTCAGACAGAAAGGCGTACGCGGTCTGACACGAACCAGTTCCCTTGGAATCGAACTTCGAGGTGACGCTCCGCGACCGCTCCTCAAGAGCTGTGCCGGATCCCACAACCCGTGAACAAGGCCGAGCTGTGCTTGGGGAGTTCACGTGCAGCACTCCGGCACAGGCCGCGGCGTGGAGCTCATGAAGGCCGGCCCTGCGAGCGCCGCGCCGCTGGGAAAGTGGCGCCGAGGACCCCGCCTGCGCCACTGCCGAGTACCAGGCCGATCGCCATGTTGTCGAAGACGGCCAGCCCGAGCACCAGCCCGACTGCGATGCCGATCAGTATGCCTACAACCAAGCCCTTGCTGATGGAAGGTGCTTCGACATCCTCATTGTTCGTCACGCGACCATTGTGCCGAAACGAGCCTTCGGAGACGGGATCCGATACGGCCAACCGACAAGCGGTGTTCAACGAGAAACGCATCGGCGACGGGCCCACCCGTCGTACCACCTCGCGCAGGGCTCAGACTGGAAACGCCGGAGGACCAGCCAGGACAGCAGGTGCTCGACCTCGATGTACCGTTCGCCTGCAGAGGCCCACGTGCGGCCGGCCGCGTGCAGCGTCGGGGCGATGATCTCCTCCCACACCAGCGCGCATCCGTGGTCCTCGATCGCCCGGTCCAGGAGGAGCTCCACCGCTTCCCCGTCCAGTCTCACCGTCGCCCGTGCGAGACCGCGGCACTCGACACGGACCGGCCCCAGTGGCAGCGTCGCGGAATCTCCAGGAGCCCGCCCCCCCCCCGGTCGCGGGCGCATCGTCCTTGTCCCGCAACGCTCCTGCGGCCTTCACCCGGGCAGCTCGCGCGGCCTCCGCGGGCGGTACCCCCTGCCCGGTCAGATGGCACATCTCCTCCAGACGCGCGATGTCCTCCGGCAGCCGGCGCCGGTGCTTGCCCGCGACGCGGACAGCAGGCCCGATCGCATAACGCCGCTCCCACGAACGCAGCGTTCCCGGCGCCACTCCGAGACGCTGCGCCACGGCGCCCGCACTCATGCCGATCACCGGCGGTGGCAGGGGTTGCTCTTCGACCTTCACGGGTTCAGCTGCCATGGACGCGTTGAGGACGGTCGCGAAGGCCACCCACACCACGTATGGGACGAGCAGGAACGCAGCAGTGCGGCTCAACCGCCAGAACAGTACAAACCGTGGTGGCGAGCGCGGCCAGCAGCAGGACGACGTCCAGCAGGGCGAGCCCGAACTGGCGGGCCGGCGGGGCCCAGCCGGGCCGGACCAGCGCCGCGTACACCTCACCCGCATCGGCGGAGGCCAGCGCTCCCAGCGCCGAGACGCCGTAACTCACGGCGAGGAAGCCCGTAAGGGCCCGCCACTGCCTCGACCGTTGGGGGCGGGCCGGGGCCGGCATCGGTGCTGGTGCCCCGGAACGTGCCACGGCCGGCTCCCGGTGTACTCGATCTGACGCGCAGCGCGACCCGCGTACGCCGCGGCTCGGCATCTCTTCCGCGCGGACACCGCTTCGTTGCTGCCCGCCTCCTCTTCTCCTACCGCGCCGCTGCCGGATACGCGAGCCGGGCCCATCCGGCGGCGGCGCGGTCGGCATCACCACCCCCGGGTACCCGGAGGGCCCTTGAAGGGCCCCTTGATCTCGGATGTGATCCAGCCCCCGTAGAAGTCTCCCGGCTGCGCGACCACTTCCTCGTCCCCGACTCGGCAGTGATCCACCCGGGACGGGTAGAAGGCCAGGAAGCCGCAGAGCGCGGCAAATCCGGGGGAGGGGTCCTCGTAGCATCACGCGGCACCGCCAGAGTGACCGCTCCGGCATCGGTCAGGACCGTCTTGGGCGAGGTTCCGTTGCGGGAGTTCCCAGACCCGTGACCTCCGGAATCTCCGCGTTCGTAGCCGAGGTGTTCACTCATCTCGGCTTCCAGGGCCCGCTCGAGGACGGCCTTGGTGATCTCGGTCAGGAGCCCGCCCTCACCGAGAAGGGCCGCCCCGGAGGCGTCAGCTTTGTCGAGCAGCCGCTCGAGCACCTCGTCGACCGTATTGTCGCTGGCCACGGACGCGGCCGCTTCGTTTTTGTCTGCCATGACTCGTCCGATCCGCCTGGCCCACAGGCCCGAGGCCGAGCCCCGGGCCAGGCTTCCACATCACGGACTTACACGATCTTTCAGACACGCTCCCCACCGCCGGCGACTTCCACACTGCCCTCCTGATCATGCCGTCGGCCCTGGCGGTGGGCCTGGTTGCCGCGCTCCTGCTTCCTGCCACGCGCCGTGAGGGCCACTGACGCGGCTGATGGGACGGCTGGCTGCGGTGAACGCGGCGTGGTGGTGGCGCCAAGAGGACTCAGACACTCCGGCGTGCACGGCGACGTCGTAGAGGGTGAGCGCGGGCACCCGTGGGGGATCACTGGGGGACAAGGGGTACCCGTGCGGCCCACTGGCCCGATCCTGGGCGAGATGCGGGGTTTCGGGTGCGCCAGCGCTGTGACGAGCAAACTGACCATTCCTACGGGGGGGTGTCTCTATGTCCTTCGTCAAGGACGTGGTGCCGGGTATGGGGCTGTTTGGGGTGGTCATGCGGCGAGGGTGATGGCGGGGGTTCTGGACTCGTAGAAGGTGCCGTCGCGGAGCATGGCGAACAGGACGCTGATGCGTTGGCGGGCGAGGCGGAGGAGGGCCTGGGTGTGGGTTTTCCCGCGGGCTCTTTGTCTGTCGTAGTAGGTGCGGGAGGCCGGGTCGGCGTTCATGCAGGCGAAGGCGGAGAGGAACATGGCGCGTTTGAGCTGCCGGTTTCCGCCTCTGGGTGCGTGTTCGCCGTGGATCGAGGTCCCGGACGACTTCGTCGTCGGCGCGAGCCCGGCGTAGGAGGCGAGGTGGGCGGCGCTGGGGAAACTGGTGCCGTCGCCGACGGTGACCAGCAGGACGGCAGCGGTCCTGACGCCGACTCCCGGCATCGAGGTCAGGACCTGGTGAAGAGGGTGAGCCTCCAGCAGGCTGTTGATCTGCGCTTCCAAGGCCCGGCGCTGGTCGTGAACCGCCGCGAGGGAAGCGGCCAGGGACGGGATCACGATGTCGAGAGTCCCGGTTCCCGGGACCACGACGGTCTGTTCGTCGAGAGCGTCGAAGACCTCGTCGATCAGCCGGACGGCCATCCGCGGGGCCTTCGGGCGGATGAGTTCGACGAGCCTGCGGCGGCCGGCTTTCCGCAGAGCGGCCGGGGATCCGTAGCGTTCGAGGAGCCAGGTGACGGCCCGGTGGTCCAGCCGGGGTCCGAGTACGCGTTCCAGCGAGGGGTGGAACTGGGTGAGCAGGCCGCGTATCCGGTTGCTGGTGCGGGTGGCTTCGGCGGCGAGGTCCTGGTCGAAGCCGGTCAGCACCGTGAGCTCGGCAGTGACCTCGTCGGTCAGCTCCAGCGAACGCAGGACATGGGGCATCGTCCTGGCCGCGTCCGCGATCACCGCCGCGTCCTTCGCGTCCGTTTTCGCCTCGCCCGGATACAGATCAGCGATCCGCCGCATCGCGAGGCCGGGCAGGTAGGCGACTTCGCAGCCCGCGTCCCGGGCGACGGTCAGCGGCAGAGCCCCGATCGATGCGGGCTGGTCCACGATCACCAGCACCGTGCCGAACTTCGCGATCAGCTTGTCGAAGACGGCCCGCAGTCTCGGTTCGCTGTTAGGCATCGGTTTGTCGAAGACCTTCTTGCCCGCCGGCGTCAGACCGTGGCCGTGGTGAGCTGTCTTGCCGACGTCCATACCCAGGAAGACGCCCACATCACCGGTGTCTAACATCGCACCCCTCCCGGGTGGTTGACCTGGCCGGCCTCGGCGTTGGCACCGTGCTCGCGCATCCACGTTATGCAGACCTGCCGCCCACGTCTCTGCCCGGCATTGCGCCGGACCGGGCGGTGGCCGGGTCTCTCATCAGCATCTCCGACGGCACCCCACGGCCCCGGCGACACCACCCCCCAGGCCATCACTTCGACAGAGGGGACACAGTCATACCGGGCCCGGAGGCCAGCGGCCCCATTGCAGGACCGCGAAAAAGATAACGGGGGCACCGGCCTGGCTGGGCGTCGGCACCCGCACGGCTACCTTTCGTCGTGGTGAGCGAGGCAAGGTCGGGACGAAGGTAATCCCTTGGGGGAGCGGACCGTGGTGGAGGCTGGAGGGGTCCAGTCCTGTTCCTCCGTCTTCCGTGAAGAGCCCTTTATGCCGGCCAAGTCGAGCCCTGGTTCCCGCCCGCTGCCCGTCCGCAGATCCTTGTCCGTCTCCGTCGGTGTACCGCGCCGGCGCAGCCGGGCGGGAAGATGACGCGTGAACCGGCCCGTGCGGCGTGTTGCCGTCGTGCTCTTCGGCTTGGCCCTCGCCCTCCTCGTGCGCGTTACGTGGCTGCAGGCGGGCGAGTCCCACAGCCTTGCCGTGAACCCGCACAACGAGCGCGATGCCATCGACCGCTACAGCCGTCCGCTGGGCGACATCCTGGTGGAGGGGCGCCCGGTCACCGGGTCCGAGCGCACGAGCGGCGACCTCGCGTACAAGCGCACCTACACGGACGGCAAGCTCTACGCTCCCGTGACCGGCTACTCCTCACAGCTCTACGGCAGTACCCAGCTGGAGGCCCTGGACCAGCCGCTCCTCGACGGCACCGACCCCCGCCTGAAGTCCCCGCTGCAAGAATTCGGCAGGACGCCGGCCAGACCGGGCGAGGTGCTCACCACGATCGACCCCGCCGTGCAGAAGGCGGCCTACCGGGGTCTCGGAGCCAGTACGGGCGCAGCTGTCGCCCTGGACCCGAGGACCGGCGCGATCCTCGCCATGGCCAGTACCCCCTCCTATGACCCGGGGACGTTCTCCGGGGAGTCGCCCGCTGACGTGCGGGCGAGGCAGGCACTGCTCGCGGACCCGCGGACACCGACGCTGAACCGCGCCCTGCGGGATCCCCTCGCACCCGGGTCCGTGTTCAAACTGGTGGTCGCGGCCGCCGCACTCAAGGACGGGCTCTACCCGGACGTCGACACTCCGACGCAGAGCCCGGACCCCTACCTGCCGCCGCGGACCACGCGGTACGTCACCAACGAGGAATCCTCCGCCCCCTGCCGCAACGCCAGCATCCGTACCGCCCTGCAGTACTCCTGCAACACCGTCTTCGCCAAGATCGCCGTTCAGCTGGGCAGCGCCCGGATCGCGGCCGAGGCCGACCGGCTCGGTTTCAACGATCCCGATGTGGACACACCCGTACGTGCGGCGGAAAGCGTGTACCCGTCCCGGATGAATGCCGCACAGACCGCGCTGTCGGGGTTCGGCCAGTTCGACGACCAGGCCACACCCTTGGAGATGGCGATGGTCGTCTCGGCCGTCGCCGACGGCGGCACCCTGATGAAGCCGTACATGGTCGAGGAGACGACCGATGCGAGCGGCCACGCGCTGAGCAAGGCCGATCCAGGACCGTACGGGGGCTCGCCCGCGATGTCGGCCGCCACCGCCGGAGAGCTGTGCTCGGCGATGCGGACGGTGGTCGAGGACGGCACCGGCACGAACGCCCGGATCGGAGGCCTCACTGTCGGCGGCAAGACCGGCACCGCCCAGAACGGTGACGGCAACAACGGTGAGCCGTACGCGTGGTTCGTCTCCTGCGCCCGCGGCCCGCGGGGGAAGGAGGTCGCGGTGGCCGTACTCGTACAGTCCAGCGGCGCGGTCCGCACCGATGTATCGGGCAACGGGCAGGCGGCGCCGATTGCCGCGGCTATGATGCGGGCGGCGCTGTTCGGCTGAGGGCCGTCGCGTCGGCCGCCGGCGCAGGACACCGGCCCGAGTCCTGGGCGACAAGGCCTGCTCCAGCCGGGCTTCGCACGCCTCGAGCAGTTCCGCGCGATCGCGACCAGGTTCGACAAGCTCGCCGAGCGCTACCGCGCCGGAGTCGTCCGGGCCCCGCTGATCCTCAGGCTCCGCGAACCAGCCCCATGATCATTTGTCGGATACTGCCCAGTGCGTCCGGGAGATGCCCGACGGCGGCGAGTGCCGCGGTGAGGGCGAGCGGGTACGGGAGGGAGAACCGCTGGACCGTGGCCAATGGGGGAGTGGAACTCCCAGGTTGGGAGAGGTGAGCGTCACGATGCTCGCGTCGAGTCGGCCCATGGAGGATGCGGAAGGGCGTGGCTGAGGCGGCCGCCAGGCGCGGTGCGACCCGCACACCCCGCGCGGCCGCTCGTGTTGACCCGGCAACCCCGTCGTGCGGGGCCGGGACCACCGACTGCCCCACAACGGTTGCCTCGCTCTTCAGCGACGGCTTCGTGTCCGCAGGCGCAGGCGCAGGCGCGGCACGGGCACGTTGTGCGCCACGGTGGTCGGCTCCGTCTGCCTGCCGCGGACCTGTGCGCTGCCGCAGCCCGCGCAGGTCCGAGGCGCGGTGGGCGGCGGTGTCACTTCGCCGTCGACGGTGTAGATCTCGCGGTCCACGCCCAGGTTCCCCATGCGGCAGATCACCTCGTACTCCGCCTCCCAACTAATGCCGCAGGTCAGGCAGGTGAAAGTGTACGGCTCCCGGAGGAGGTCCCCGGGGCAGAGCGGTCCCGAGGTCGGGGCGAAGCGCGTGTCGGACTCGGGGAAGTACATCGGATCCCCTTCCGGCGATGGGTTGCCGCCGCCGGTCCGGCGGCGGGAGGTATGGGCCTGCCGGGGCCGGATACCCACCATCCATGGCACACCTCACAGGCCCGGCACAGCGGCCGCGAAGGTCCTGACTCCAGGGCCCCGAGTCCCGCTGCGGCCGGCCCCGGCGTGCCCGAAAGGGAGTGTGGAGAAACACGGACACGAGGGGCGGGCGGCCTTCAGCGCCTGCGGCGTTCCCGTCGAACACATTCGTGATCACCTCGACCGCATTTGATGTGAGACCGATCACGGGGTCGTAAGTCACTTACGAAGCCACCTAGCGGACGGGTAAACAGTCCGCACGCGCCCGTCCTCCTCCTGAGCTTTCCGGAATATCTCGGCTCTGATGAACGGCCCCGGGACTCCCTGATCCACTATGGGAGATCGTAGGTCACGTTATTGCGGGGCATTCCCTCCGCCGCTAAGAATTAAGTCCCACGGCGCCACTGTCCCGCGGTGCTTTCCAGACATTCCCGCTATTCGAAGAGGTTTCCCCATGCTTGAGACCGGCGCTCCGGGCCGAAGCCACCGACCGATGCCGGCGCGCCGGGCCGCGATCGTCGGTGTTGCCGCCTTGGGATCCGCAGCCCTTGCCTTCTCTCTCGTCACCGTCGGCTCCCACTCGGGAGGGAGCCCCACGGCCATGGCGGCCGTACCCGCCGCCTGGACCCAGGTCATCGGCGGCGGGCGGCCGAAGGCCCTGGAGTACCTGGCCGTTCAGCAGACCGTCGCGGAGACGCATGCCGGGCCTGCCCGGCACATCGTGTCGACGCACCACCACGACAAGGGCCTTCACCGCGAGAAGAGCCGTCGAGGAGACGGGGCCGCAGAGCGGCCGGCCGCCCGCACTCCGGTCTACGCGAACAATCTCAACGGCTGGATCAAGGAGTCGCTCAAGATTATGAGGAGGCACGACATCCCGGGTACGTACGACGGTCTCTACAAGAACATCATGCGCGAGTCCAGTGGGAATCCGTCGGCGACCAACGGCTGGGACGTCAACGCCAGGGACGGTGATCCGTCCATCGGCCTGCTCCAGGTCATCCGTCCGACTTTCCTGGCCTACCACGTGCCTGGCACTGCGGAGTCCCAGTACAACCCGGTCGCCAACATCGTGGCCGCGGCCAACTATGCGGCCGCCCGTTATGGCTCGATCGACAACGTTGACAGTGCGTACTGAAGATCTCCGGTATACGAATACTCCCCTTCGTTTACCCCTGCCCGGGACTATCGGGCCGGTTGCCCCTACCGGCACGTCGCGATGCCGGCGCAGACTGGGAATGCACTCCACGGATGGGTTTTTTCGGCAAAGCGGGAAGTGTATTACATCCGAGGCCGTCTCATGAGATTCCAGAACCGGCATTCCTTGCAGAACTCGGCACGCCTGCCCGCCCAGGGCTGATTCAAAGTTCAGGTGATCATGTGGCGATGCTGGTCAGGTCAGCCCGAGCAGGTCGAGCGGGCGGGTGAACGGCGTGTAGGAGACCTCCCGTAGTCCGGCGGCGATGCTGTGGTGGCCGGCGTCCCGCAGGGTGTTGATCGCGAAGTTCCGCAGTGTGGCCATGTTCTCCGGTCCGTGTCCGGTCCGGATCTCGGAGGCGTCCTCGGCGAACGTTACGTCTCTGACGTGGTGGACGGCCTCGATGCACCACTGTGACCTGGCGAGACGTCCGATGAGCTGCGGCGATGCCTCCCACGCGGTCATGTCGGTGATGGCGTGGATGGTCTGTCGGGTGACCTTGCCGGTCTTGGCGTCGGTGCGATGCCGCAGGATCTTCGCCGCCTGGACGACGTGGGGGAAGTCCAGGCCGAGGCCGGTGACGGTGAGCGTGCGTACCGAGCGGGTCTCGCGCCGCCCGTGCCCGGCCTCGCGGTCGTAGCGGCGGGCGGTCACCTCCTTCCACGGCAGGGACTTCAGCGCCGTGTGCAGGGTCGGCTGGTTGCCCTTGACGACCCGCGGGTAGTGCGCCTTCTTCACCTCCACCAGCCACTTCGCGTGCTCGCGCTGGGTGTGCAGAGCGTCGGCGGTCACTACGGTGCCGGTCAGGTCGAACGGGGTCAGCAGGGCGGTGGAGCCAGTGATTTCGTTGGTCTTGTCCGGCACCCGCAGCTGACTGACGGCGCGGCTGGCGGCCGTGACTGCGGACAGGAGGTGGGCGGCCGGGGCGGCGTCGGTGCGCGAGCCGCGGGTGGTCTTGCCGTCCACCGCGACCGACTCCGCCTCGGTCGGATCGTGTCCAAGCAGGTCGGCCAGCCCGCCGGGTCACACCAGGGTCAGCACGCGACGCAGGGTGGAGGGCGAGGCCGGACGGCGCACGCCGAGCGGTCCGCGCATATGAAACCCCAGGCGGGCAAGGATGTCTTGGGGTGCGTGGCGGGCCCACTGGCCAATGGTCAGGTAGGAGCGGGCGCCGGCCAGGACCGCACAGGCGGCGGTCGGCAGGACCGAGGTGAGGGTGTGTCGACGTCCGCGCCGGTCGCGTGGGTCGGGCAGGACGGCCAGCCGGGCTGCCGTGCCGGGGAGTTCGCGTTGTTGACGCGAGGGCGACTTGGCCAGGCAGGCGGTGGCAGACTGACACGGCAGCTGTAGTTCCGTCGTTGTCGCTGTTCAGGGACTTGCTGGGGTGGGTGCAGGCATGGGTATGGCCACCGTGATCATGAACGTTTGTGACGACGTATCGAGACGCGGTGGCCGTGGAGGCCACGGTAGCCGAGAAGGCGTGGGGCGAGGCCTTCGGAAGGGCGATGAGTGTGGTCGCGGGCTGTTTCGTGCGGCGTGAGGCACGGGCGACGGCGGCGGAGCTGGTCACGGGGCTGTTGCTCGAGGTGGACACGCGGAACTGCTGGACTCTCGGGCAGGCGTTGGGACATCCGGGGCCGCACCGGTTGCAGCATCTGCTGTCCCGGGCCCGGTTCGATCACGATCTGGCCCGCAGGGAGATCGCCGGTCTGCTTGCCGGTGAACTCGCCGGGCAGGAAGTGGTGCTGGTGGTGGACGAGACGGGCGATGCGAAGTCGTCCACGGACTGCGTGGGGGCCGGCAGGCAGTACTCGGGGGCGATCGGCGGTGTGGGTCTGTGCCAGGTGGCGGTCCACCTGGCGGCGGTCACCTCGACCACGAAGATGATCCTTGACCGGGCCCTGTACCTCCCGGCGGACTGGGCCGCGGACGAGGAACGCCGCCAGATGGCCGGGGTGCCGGAGCACGTCACCTTCGCGACGAAACCGCAGCAGGCACTGGCCATGGTCACCGACGCACTCGCCACGGGGATCGAGGCCCGCTGGTTCGCGGGCGACGAGGTGTACTGCGGACGCGAACTGCGCCGGGGCATACGCGCGCTGGATCTCGGCTACGTGGTCGGTATCCCGGCTTCGTACCAGGTCACCGACGGGGCCGGCCACCGGCGGGAGGCCCGCAAACTGGTCAACAGGGTGCGGCCCGGGCAGTGGATGCGCCGGCAGACCGGGCATGGCACCAAGGGCACCCGGGAGTACGACTGGGCCTGGCTCGACGTCCGCCCCGACGACACTCCCGACGAGAACGAGAACGAGAACGAGAACGAGAACGAGAACGAGAACGAGAACGAGAACGAGAACGAGAACGAGAACGAGAACGGGGCCGGGGCCGGGGCCGGGACGAGTGTGTTGGTCGCGCGGCGGCACCGCTACACCGGTGAGGTGTCCTTCTTCCGCTGCTGGGCGCCCGGCGACGTTTCGCTGGCCACGCTGGTGGAAGTGATCTGCCGCAGGTGGCGCATCGAGGAAGCCTTCCAGCTCGGCAAGGGCTTCACCGGACTCGACCAGGGCCAGGTGACCTGCTGGAACTCCTGGATGCGCTGGTCACTGTTCTCCCTGATCGCCGCCGCCGTCCTCGCCCTCACCACCGCAGCCGTCCACGAAGACTCCGAGCCGCCGCCCGGACTCGTCCCGCTGACCTGCCCCGAGCTCATCCGTCTCCTCCGGGCCCTTGTGCTACCCCCACCAGCCCGCGACCGTGACCACGTCCTGCACTGGATCGCCTGGCGGCGCCACCACCAAGCCGTCGCGACCACCCGCCACCAGCAACGACACCACCGCCACGATCAGCCCTGAACCAGAACTACAGCTGCCGTGACTGACGGCACATCGGAGCTCCGGGTGTTCAGGGCGACTTGCGAGGTCACCCCGTCAACCGGAGCTTCGTTGTGTTCGTGACGGGCCACCTGGAGGAGCCTCACACCGCAGTGACCAGCACCGTCACATGATCACCTGGACTTTGAATCAGCCCTGCCTCCGGCGGCGCAGCGCGTTCGCGTAGGCCCGGCCGAACTTCAGTACAGCCACCTGCCGTGTCAGCTGACAACTTTGAACCAGCCCTGGTGGTTCGTCCGGGAACTTGATTGCCTGATGGATTGCACTTTCCGCGTATGATTTATTCGCCACGCGGATATAGAGTCTTAACATCGCCAATCCACAAAGGAATGCAGCGCCTTGGCGACACTCCACACCCACAGATACGGCAGCTGTAGATGGCGGCTGCTGAATTTTCTGATCATGGTGTGGTGTCGGCGTACGTGTGCCGTTTCTGGTGGCAGAGGCGGGCGCGTTGTTGATGTCGGCGACGCCAGGTGGACCACCACAGCAGGTGGGGGCGGTCTCGTCGGGGCGGCGGGAGGATTAAGGCCCGTAGCAGGCGGAGGAGTTCGTGGCTGCTGAGGGGGACGAGGTCGGCCTCGACGGGTCGTTCCGGCCGGTCTGGGCGGCTAGTTCGAGGGTGGCGGCGACGGCCAGGAAAGCGTAGGCGACCAGGGCGATCGTGCTCCAGCGACGCCAGGAGTTCCAGCAGGTGACCTGGCCTTTGTCGAGATCGCAGGTCTCCTTCGCGTCCTGGAAGTCGTCCTCCACCCGCCACCTGAGGCACACCAGTGACACCAGTCTTGCCAGGGTCACCGGCCCGGGGGCGAAGCAGCGGTAGTAGGACACGGTGCGGGTGTAGCGGTGCCGGCGGACCAGCAGGAAGGACGTCCCCGCGTCGCGGTCGTGTGCGGCGGGGTGTCGTCGGCGGTGACCTCGATCATCGCCCAGTCGTAGTCACGTACGCCCTTCTGCCCCGCACCGGTCCGCATCCGCTGCCAGGCCCGCTTCGGCAGCCGGGCGGCCATCTGGGTCACGCTCAGCTTCGCGGCCGGGGTGGTGACCTGGCGATCGGAGCGCACGCCCACGACGTAGCGCAGGCCCAGCTCGCGGCAGGCCGTACGCAACTCCCGCCCTCCGTAGACCTCGTCGCCCAGGAAGAACGAGGCGGATATGCCCTGCTGATGGGCGGCGCGAGCCATGCGGGCCGCGAGTTGCGGCTTGCTCGCGAAGCCCAGCTCGTCGGGAACACCGGTCAGCTCACGACGCTCCTCGTCGCCGGCCCACGCCTTGGTGAAGTACAGGCGCCGGTCGATCAGGCAGTGCCCGGCGGCCGTGGCGAAGGTGAGGTGCACGGCCACCTGGCACAGAGCCACGCCGCCGACCGAGCCGGAGTACTGGCGGGCCGCGGCCACCTCGTCGGTCGAGGACTTCGCGTCCCCCGTCTCGTCCGCGATCAGGATCCCGTCGCCGTCGTCGAGCAGGTCAACGGCCCAGGCCGCCGTCCGTTCCAGCACCGTTTGTTCGTCCCACACCGCACGGGACAGCAGATGATGCAGGCGGTGCGGACCTCGCTCGCCGATCGCTTCGGCCGGGCTCCAGCAGTTGACGTCCTCGAGCTCCATCAGCATGCCCCGCGTCATCCGCGCGAACGTCTCCCTGCTCTCGGAGCGGGCGAAGCAGTCGGACAACGAGGCCGACAAGGCCCCGAAGGCCCTGTCGTGGCCTGCTCCGTCGACCGTGGTCGAAGCGGCCGTCTCGTTCTGATGTTGCGTCACACCACGTCATGATCAGGGCGGCCGTCCTCACGCCCGCACCCCACCCCATCACCCCGCTGACCAGCCACGATGAGCACAGGCAGCGCTATCTACAGCTGCCGTAGCTGAACGGTGCCTTTAGGACCGCCCCTTCGGGATTCACGTGGCACCGCTGCCTGCGGGAAACTGGTAGCCAGAATATAAAAGACAATGGGGAGCGAGATGATCGAGCTTTTCCCCAAAACTTCCACGCCACATAAGGGGAACTCATGGAGAACACAGCCGCAACAATTACGCATCAGCAGTATGCTTACATGTATAACTGGCTTGCGATCAACCCGGAGATCTCCTCAGCTCTCAAGGCAGACATTGCCGTGCTATGGTGCGCTAATGGGCGGTCTGATTTCGACATTAAACTGCCGACGATCCTCACGGCGGATCAGATCGCACTTCTGAAAACGCTCCTCGATGGAGACTGTCTTGTCAGCATGGAAAATGAGCAGCGACATCTGGCCCTGCTGAGCATGATCCAGCAACAGATCGATTCCTTGGCCTATGGTGAGCAGCTGCAGCGCGTTTCAAATGCAAATTCAAGCACCGTCTCGGATGAAGCGATCTCGGCTATGGGTAAACGGCTCGCCGAGAATCCAAAGCTCCGCCAGGCGATCAATAAGTATGCAGATATCCTTAGTGCGTGTAGCTGGGAAAGTGTCCTAACCGCTGGCATTTTTGAGCCAGATAAGCTTGAGGCACTGCAAACCGCAGTGCGCACGCTCTGGTACGCCTTTGCGGCGGATAAATATGTTGCCTCGCTGGTGATTGCGGCCGGCTATGGCCACTCCGGGGAAAAGGTGGATGATTCCCAAACGCCCCCCCTGCCGCAAGCCGATCTCCTGAAAATGAATGTATGGCTGAATCAAAACCGTGCCATTCGAGACGAGATCAAAGAGAACATGACCGAGATAGGCGAAGAGGATTGGGATTTGTATCGTCGGGGTCACACCGCCTATCTGACCCAAGACAGCGGCTCCATGCTGAACGGAGCGGTACTTCGACTGTGGGGTGGACGCAACCAAGATGCATTCATTCCTTCTCTGCAGTATATCATTTCGACGTTCAATGATGACGAACTCAGCGAGGAGAATAGGCCAACCTGGTTTACCCCTGAGCATGAGAGCACGATTGAGGTTCTCTGGCCAGGGGGAAACCCGTTCCATATTCTTGCCGCGCTGGTGCCGCGCTGGGCCACGGACAATGGTGAAGTTTGTGTCGCGCGGCTCGACGCGAAATTGAAGCGCCGGGTCGCCGCAATGAAGCCGGCGGGTATCAAATACCCAGAGGTGATCGATGCCACCATCAGTGGCGTGTCGACAAGACATCCAGTAGAGGAGGGGACGTGGAAGGCTCTGATCAAGGACAAGCGAGGGGAAAAGGCGTACGTCCGGGGTGAGAAGGGATCGCGGCCAACCAAGAAATCGAATTGGCATCGCAAGGCGGAGTGGGCGGATTCTCCCGAGCTTGATGACACGCAAAAGTCAGTGGTCGAAGCGGCCAGGATGTTCGCTTCAGAGCTTGCGCGTAGTGCCGCGGTTTACCTTGAGCAGCTTGCCAACGGGTTGCACGAGGAAATGGACCCGGATGTGAAGACGGTTCACAAGCTCTACACGACCCTCTTGAACGCGAAGCCGACCCCAGAATCCGTATCGGCAGCGGCGAAACTCTACGAAGAACTTTCAGTGAAACTTGCTAAAATCCCGGTGAAGAATTGGCACAAAAATCACAAACGCCAAGGACCTGATGTCACGGATTCAGTCAGGGCGTTCACCGTCGCGGGGAATTCCGGTATACCCGTGCATGTGACGTCTTCGTTCTACGATACCGATCCGCAGATGCAGGCTTTGGATCTTCTGCATGAATCAACCCACATGTACTACTCCACGACGGACGAGGGAGGGTCAGGTCTTAGTGGCATCAAGACGAATGCCAGGGAGGGGCTGGGTCTAGAGCGTGCCTACAACATCGAATGGTTCGCGCGGGCGATTTACAGGAATGAAGAAACACTGCTGGGCGGTGCCACTTCGGATGACGAGCCGCCACGCAAGAAGGATGAAGAGGCGAAGAATGATCCGATCGTGCCCGGTGAGATGAACGATGACCAGAATGGTCAGGTGGAGGCTGCCAAGAAGAACGCTGCCGGCTTCGCGCAGAATGCCCTCACATACTTTGAGACTGCGGTCAGTGGGGGCGAGGAGAAGTTGCTCGTCGACTGGTTCGGAAAATCATGGAGAGAGAAATCTCTCGGAGAGATAAGGGTAACGCTCACAGGAATGACTAGCGTGCTCGGTGACATTCCTGTCTATCGCTACGGTGGTGGCGGGGATTTGAAGGCAAAATTCACCGCGTGGACCGATACCGGGAAGGCTGTGTACGTGACGGACACGTTCTTCAGTGACTTCTCAAGCGATCAGCAGGCCTTTGTGATACTCCACGAATCGAGCCACTATGTAGACGGGGCCATCTTGGACTATGACCTGTCTCGGGCCAATGGAACCAGCAGGCCTGGCGCACGACTCATCGCCCATTCCGATACGGGGACGGCCGCGAAATCCGCTTACAATATCCAGCATTTCGCGGAAAGCGTCAATGGCCAGGTCTGATTCATATTGAATCGAAATAGTTCGACTGCCTGCCGAGAGCTCGCTGACCTGCGACGACGAACCAAAAGAACAGGCAACCGAACCTTTTTTTGACTCAATAATCCTGATGGCCTGGTGAACCTGCTGGGCACAGGGATGTGGCGAACCTTCAGTGCGGCATTTGGTGCATGCATCGAAGCTCCGATGATCAAGGGGACCGACCAAGTCACCCGATCACCGGAGCTTCGGTGTGTCGTCAGTCTGACATCGTCTGTCTGGGCATTGTCACGTTGTCGGTGGGGGTCTGGGGTGATCTTCGGGTTGTCCGTCCGGCGAGGGGTGGGGTTCGTGTCGTCCAGCACGCCGTCGTATGCGAATCACCGTTACCCGGTGGAGATCATTTCGCATTGTGTGCGGCTGTACTTCCGCTTCCCTCTCTCCTTCCGCGAGGTGGAGGAGATGATGCTCGAGCAGGGTGTGGTCGTCTCCTACGAGAGCATCCGGCGTTGGTGCCTGAAGTTCGGCCAGGCCTACGCCAACGCCCTGCGCCGCTGGCGCCCGCGGCCTGGCGGCAAATGGCACTTGGACGAGGTGTTCATCAAGATCAGCGGGGTGCGGAAGTACCAACACCGTTGCGTTAAGCCTATGGCCGGCGGCGCAACCCGGTCATGAAAGACGAACGGTACTCCTGATAGATCATCTTGCGACCAAGCGAGAAGATCGTTGGGAGTCCCGTTGCAGGAGCAGTCTGCCACCATGCCCGGCGCCGGGAGTGCACCGGGTGTGTACGCACCGGGTCATCTGGGCGAGTTGACCCAGATCGTCGATTTCGAGCTGGTGGACGCAGTTCTTGAGGAGACGGGAGCGCGGGAGTAGCGGGTACGGCTGCTGCCTGCCCGTGTGGTGGTGTACTTCGTCCTGGCCCTGGCCCTGTTCGAGCACTGCTCCTACCGGGTGGTCTGGGAGAAGCTGACCGCCCGCCTACCCGGGACGGTCCTCGCGCGTCCGGCCGTGTCCTCGCTGGCCCGGGCCCGGCGGTGGCTGGGCGCCCGCCCGCTCAGGGCCCTGTTCGAGGCGGTAGCCGGTCCCGTCGGCGAGCGCCACCGTCCCGGCGTCTACTACCGGGACCTGCGCACGGTGGCGGTCGATGGCACCTGCCTGCATGTGCCCGAGGACGAGCAGGTCACCTGGCGCTACCCCAAGCGGGCTGGGGAGCACAGAGCGGCCTGCTACCCGCTCTTGCGTCTGCTGGTGATCGTCGAGTGCGGCACCCGGACCCTGCTCGCTGCTGCCTTCGGCCCCGAGAGTGATGGCGAGATTCGCTACGCCACCCGTCTGACCGGCGCGTTAGATGCCTCGATGCTGCTGCTGGCCGACGCCGCATTCGACGCCCGCGACATGCTGGAGAAGGTGAGCGCCACCGGCGCTCATTTCCTGGTCCGCTCTGGTGCGCGCCGAGGGGCCCTCGCGGATGAAACCCCAGGCGGGAGAGGGTGTCCTGGGGTGCGTGACGGGCCCACTGCCCGATCGATTGATAAGAACGGGCGCCGGCCAGGGACTGCGCACGCGGCCGTCAGTAATACCGAGGCGAGGGTATGGCCACGTCCGCGCCGGTCACGCGGATCGGGCAGAGCACTCAACCGAACTTGGAGAGTCACCTTGATCATCAGAGCTTCGTTGCGTACGTAACTGCCGTAGTGAAGGTTCGTCACACCCCCGTGACCTGCTGTTTCCCCCAGCAACCAGGACTATGAATCAGCCCTGGGGCGGAAGGCACCCGGGCCCAGAGTCCTGAGCCGGCCGAAGCGCCCAGCGGGCAGGTCGTCGACCTCATGGCCGCTCTGGAGAAGTCGGTGCAGGATGCGAAGGCGGCCCGCGGCGAGCACGGCCAGGAGGACGCGACCGTCCACGAGATCAACACCGACGCCCCAGCGAAGAAGACGGCGGCGAAGAAGACCGCCGCCCGCGCCCGCAAGACGTCACCCAGCAGCGCCTGACCCAAGGCCACAGTGGCCCAGCGGCGCGAGTGGAACGGCCGCACCTGGATGGGTAGAGCCGGGGCCCTCCGGCCTGCGCTGCCCGGAAATGAGGCCGCTTGAGGTCGACACGGTTCGACTCAGTGGGTGTCGATCCCCTTCCACCCATGTCCGAGCCCTCGACGTCGCGGCCGGGGCGCCGCGCGGGCGCGCACCAGCGGGGTGCTCAGGGCGGTCTCAGGGGCACACCTTGGCGGCGGGATCTGCTGCACCACCTTCGCCGCGCAACGTGGGCGGGTTGCCGTCATGGCGTAGTCCGTGCCCGTTCCGGCCGCCTGAATCACGGCCGTCTGCTCTTCCTCGACAGGACCGTGTCGTCCGACCCTACCCTGGGCGCGCAGCAGGCTCGTGGTCGTGTCGGGGTTGGGCGTTGCGCAGGCGGATGCCGCTGTAGGCGAGGGTGCTGGTGGTGACGGTGTCCCAGAATTCCCACAGGTTGTTGAGGATGCGGAGTTGGATGCCGGCGTCGTGGTGGAGTTGCAGGAGGTCGCCGACCGGTTCGGCGGGCCCCAGCGGCTCGACGGGCTCGTTGGCGACGTGGGCGTGGGGGAGAGGTTCGCCGATGGGGCGGAAGGGGGCGGCCGGGAGGCGGTAGGCGTAGAGGTCGACGGTGAGGAAGCGGTGCACCCACCCGTATTCGATGGCGTGGACCCGCCGGCCGCCACCGGGGCCGATGATGCGCTCGACGTCGGCTTCGGCCGTGTCCGGGCCGGCCCAGGCCATGGCGCGGGGGCACTGGCGGGGGAAGAAGTAGTGGGGAGCCTGACCGGCGTCGACGGCCCACACGACTGCTTCCGGGTGCCGCGCGGTGGCAGCGATGTGCGGGCGGAACACGGAGATCGTCGGGTCTTCCGAGAAGTGCAGGACTTCCCCCGGGCGTGGACGCATGGACCGGTTCTACCAGCCGGCCCGCGTCCTGTTCCACCGAAGACCCGGATTCGAGCCGTCCTGCTGCGTCGGCCCCAGGGGCGCTTGTGCCGCGTCACCGATGTCCGTGCGCGCCTGGCCGCTGGAGTGCACCCCGGCGTCGACCGGCCCGTCGGCGCCCTCCCACATCCCCTGAAACGTCAGCTTCGGCTCTGTGCCGGCCGACGCGCGGTGTCGTGCTGGGTGTCCGCCGTGCGGCAGGGCGGGCGGGACACTTCCGGTCATGGACGTGGAGTCGCTGGAGCTGGAGTTGGAGCTGTACGGGCTGAAGCCGTCGGAGTTCACCGCGGCCCGGGACGCGTACGTGGCCCAGGCCCGAAAAGGCCGGAGACAAGCAACTCGCCACGGCGATCGCCGCGATGCGCAAGCCGACGCTCGCGGCGTGGACCACCGGACTGCTGCCCCGACACCGACCGCAGGAGGCGCGGGCCTTGGTGTAACTCGGTGACGCGCTGCGTGCCGCCCACCGGGCGCTGGATGCTGGGCAGCTGCGGAAGCTGTCGCATGATCAGCATGTGGTGATCGGCGAGCTCGCGCGCACAGCACGCTCCCTGGCCGCCGAGTCCGGGCAGCAGGTGAGCGAGCCGGTACTGCACGAGCTCGAACAGATCCTCCACACGGTGTTGGCCGATGCGGAGGTCGCTGAGCGGTGGCAGGCGGGCCGACTGGCCAAGGCCCCGGAGGCGACGTCGGGGTTCACCGGCCTTGAACCGCTGCCCGGTGCGGCCCCACCACTACGGGAACAGCCGGCCGCCGCCGGGACCCGATCGCGACCCAAGGCATCCCCCGAGCCGGAACAGGCCTCTGACGCTGCTGCAGCGCGGGCACGTCGTGAACGGTTGGCCAAGACCGGGGCGGAGGCGGAGCGCCTGGAGGCGGAACATGCAGCCGCGCAGGAGCGGGCGGCCCGTGCGGCCGCCGCGGTGGCCGCGGCCGAGGACGAGGTACGGGCGGCGAAGGACCGGCTGGCGACGGTGCGCACGACGAGCTCGGAGGCTGCCGCCGGACTGAGAGCGGCCGGCCGGGCGGCCACGAAGGCACGGGCACAGGCGGAGACCGCGGCCCGGAGGCTGGACAAGCTTACCGACACCGAGGGGTGAACCGCGCCGAGTTCCGCCAGCATTTCGCCGGTACCGGCCCGCCCGACGCGGCGGCTGCGGCATCGTCTTGGGCAGGCAGCCCCGAGCGGTGGGCCGCCTGAAGGCAGGACGGGGAGGGCGTCGTGAGCAGGCGCGAGACCTGGACGACGGAAGAGTTCGGCACATCCCACACCGGCGCCGTCGAGGTCGTCCTCGCCGACGGCACCGTTCCCGGCCCGGTGTACTTCGACACCTCCTCGGGCGGGGAGGGGAGGCTATCTCGCAGTGGCACCTCTACGACGGCCGCCGGCCCCGCGTCGAGCGCGCGGCCGGACTGCGTGGGGTGTGTTCGTGCGGCTGGGCGGGCCCCGACCGGCTCCTCGACTGGGAGACGATCGGTGACCAGGACCTGCTGGATGGCGGGGCCGAGGAGGCGGATGCCTGCGAGCGGGACTGGGACGGCCACACGGCCCAGGTCGAGGAGACGACGGTCCCGCTGCCGGAAACGGTCACCACGCTGCTGGAGCGCCTGGAGGAGGAGATCGAGCGGCTGACGAAGACTTCCCCGGTCGCGGGGGTGCGGGCGGCCCGCCGCCTGGAGGTGGTCGCCGAGCGGGTCGGCTACTGGGCGGCCCGCGGCACCGCCGCCGACCTCGACACCGCGCAGGCCGCCACCCACCTAGGGCTCGACGAGGACGCGGCACGCAAACTGATGGCCCGCTTCGGACGGTGGAGCCCGTACCGATGACCACGCTGGTCCGGGCGAAGGAGGCGGCCCGCCCGGACCGACGTGCGAAGGAAGACCCGGACGAGCTCCACCAACCAGCCTGCCAGGACAGCACATCCGCACGCTGCGGCCACGCTGCTCCGGGGAAACGGGTCCCGTCCTGCGGCCTACAGGGCGCTCTCGTAGACGACGGTCGTGGTGGGGCAGTCCTTGGCGAGCCCCAGGAGCGCCTGGACCTCAGCCTCGTCGGCCGCGAGGCCCCACTCAGCTTGGTCCCGACCCAGCTCGCGGCGTACGAGCAGTGATACGAGCCATCCGACGGCATCCACTCCGCCGGGTCCTTGTCGGACTTGCTGCGGTTGGAGGCGGCGGAGACCGCGATCAGGGTGTCGGGGCTGGCCTGGTCGTTGGCGTAGGCCTCCCGCCGTGCCGCTGACCAGGGGGTTCGTTCAACTGGCAGGAAGCGCTATTCGAATCGTGCGGTATTCCCGGCTCGTGAGCGCCGAACAGACGCCGACGGGGACGTCAGCGGGTCGCAGCGCCACTCGTAGCGCCACGCCGTGTCCAGGTCTGCAGGCGCCGGGACCGTCCGCACGGTCGTGGCCGGCATCGGAGCAGCCCGCAGACAGCCCGACCGGTCGCAGGTCCAAATCCTGTAGCCGCTATCAATGCGAACAGCCCCCTCGGCCATCAGGCCGAGGGGGCTGTTCGCATTTCAAGGCTCCGTGGGCCGGTATCAGTTGGTGCCTGGGGTTGTGCTCAGAGGAGTCGGTTGTAGGTGTTCCAGCCCGAGCTGGCCTCGATTCTTCACTTGCGGTGTGACGCTGGTCGGCTCGGTGGTTTGCCCGTAATGTCCTCTGTCGTTCGAGGATGGGCCGTCGCGTGACGCTGCGGGGCGTCGGGTTCCACGGGCCCGAGGGTGCTGCGGGTCCTCTCCTCTGCGGTGTCGTTGGGGTGGTGGCTGTCCGTCAGGTGAGGGATGGGAGCTGGGTGGCCCGCTGCCAGGCGGTGGCGAACGCCGGCGCCCAGGGCCAGGCGCGGTCGAGGTGCAGGGTGCGCCGGCGGGCGTGGGTGGTGAGGCGGGCGGGCAAGTGGTAGAGCTTCGTCCGGATCGTCTCCGGTTCGGCGGCGGCGAGTTCGGGTTCGTCGTGCAGGAGGAGGAGCCGGGTCCAGGCGTCCAGGTCGGCGGCGATCGTGGCGGCCAGCATCCAGGCGGCGTTGAGCTGTAAGGACTTGGAGGGCAGCAGCCCGAGCCCGACCCTCTTGATCGCTTTCACGCGGTCCTCGACCTCGGCGTGATCACGGTAGAGAGCGTCGACGAACCACACCTGTCCGGAGCCCGGAACCCCGGAAAGTCCCTGGTGGGCGGGGATGTTCGTGGCGATGATCTGGTAGCGCCAGCCGGTGTGCTGCTCGAAAGCGGTCAGCTTCTTCAGGTCGCGGCGCGAGGGTTTGACCCGGCGCACGATCAGCCGTATCCCCTCGGGCCAGCCGCCAAGGTCGCGGACCCCGGTCAGCTCGGCTGCCTGGTAGGTGACTTTCTGTCCGTCCGGCCCCTTGATCTCGTGGACCTCGCCGTCTTGGCGCAGGGCTTCACTCCATACGTTGTCGGGCAGCAGCGCGATCGCGGCCTCGTCGGCGGTGTTGATGGCCCAGCCCGTCACCCAGCGCACCCGGCGGCGGCTGGTGCTCAGCGCCTGCAGATGCTCAAGGAGGCCGTGGCTGAAGGCCGCGCCGTCGATCCTCACCAGCAGCTTCGACCACAGCGGCAGCGGGAGCTGACGTAGCGCGGCGGCCAGGACGCTCTTGTGGTCGGCGATGTCGTTGGACGCCGCGTTGCCCGGCCGCAGCAGCATCGTCACGCATTCGCGGGTGTTGGCCACCCACGCGCCCAGCGGATGATGCCCATAGCCGCCCTTGAACGTGCCGGCCGCGCCCTCCTTGCCACTGGTGCAGGTCACCAGGGTGGCGTCGAGATCGAGGACGTACCAGCCGGTGAGCTTGCGCCCGCATACCGAGATCCAGGGGAACCCGCCGGGGCGCAGGGCGAGCAGCGTCCACACCCCACGCCGTATCACGGCGCGCACGCGCTCCACCCGGGCTACGACCGGACCGTCGATGGCTTCCAGCGTGCGCCACAGAGTGCTGTCCGAGACCGGACGGGGGAACAACGGCCGCCAGTGATGCTGCAGTTGCTCGGCCTGCAGGATGTTCCTCGCGCCGAGGACGATCGCGCAGGCCAGCTGGACCAGCACCATCCCGCGATCCCGCCACCCCGGCCCGACGCCCTGCGGCAGCGCGACGGTCAGGGCCCGGGTCAGCCCGACGCGGTCCGCTGTCCGGCGCAGCAGCACCACGCCCGCGTGCCCGACCAGGTTCCTGCCGTCGGCCCGCACGACGAGCCGGTGATCCCATTCGGTAGCCTGCACCTGTTGGGTGCCCCCACTCTGCGACGTTCTTGATCTAGGAAATCCAGATCATCGCAGGTCAGGGGCACCCTTCCACTGTCAGGGCGTCACATCACTGACGAACGGCCCTCGTAGCTGAATACACGAGGCTGATGCGGGTGCGGGCGTCGAACGGGTCGGTCGGGTTGCCGGTGCCCTTGTACAGCCACAGGACGCCTGTGGTGTCGCGGGCGAGGAGGTCGGGCTTGCCGTCGCGGTAGATGTCACCGGCGCCGATGAGCTGGTTGTAGATGTTCCAGCCGCCGCCGACCCGGGTGCGGGGCGCGTACGGGCCATTGCCGGAGAACTGGCGCTGGTAGTGCCAGAGCACACCGGCGGCGTCGCGCCCGACGAGTTCACCGTTCCCGGCCATCGCGCTCGCGGGGGTGCCGGACGGGTACCAGAGCCGCTCGGTGACCGGAGTCAGCTTGGTCAGCTGGTCGTAGGTGTTCCAGCCTCCACCGACCAGATACTCGTCACTGGACAGCGAGCCCTCCTCGCTCGCGCCGTACGCGAACATCTGGCCGCTGCCGTCGCGAGCGAGGAGCTGGTTGAGCCGACGCAGCGGCCCGCTGCCCACCTTGAAGGAGGCCGCATCCCGCCTGGAACCCTTACTGGGGCTACCGGTGTAGATGTTGCTGGTGCTGTCCACGATGAGGGGAGTCGTGCCGCTGCCCTTGGGTACCGTGACGGTGAACTCGATCCAGTGCTCGCCTGCGGTGTAGTTGCAGGTGGCGTTCGCCCAGCGCCAGGTGATGGCCGGGTCGAGCGTGCACGACATGCCCTTGCTGGTGCGCAGATCGCTCAGCTGGGCGAGCGAGCCGGATCCCCACTCGGGTGCACCCGCGCCCGGCAGGTAGACGAGATTCCGCCAACCCGCGTCCAGAGCGTGCACGTCGATGCGGTGGCGGACCGACTTCCCGGCCGGGACATCGGGTGTGTGGAAGGTGACCGTATTGCGGGCGGCCCGCTTCAGGGATTTCACCGTCACCTTCGACGAGCCGCCGGTCGAGCTGTCGGGGCGGGTGCCGGCACTCTGCGCCACCTTTAGGCCGTGTCCTATGTGGTGAGGCGGGCGAGCCGTTTGTAGCAGCAGATGGCTGCGGCGAGGCTCAGAAAGGCCAGGTAGTTGCGGGGGTGGCGTTCGTAGCGGTGGTTGAGGCGGCGGTAGCCGGTCAGCCACGACATGGTCCGCTCGATCACCCACCGGCGCCGGCCGAGTCGTTCCGATGACTCGACGCCCTTGCGTGCGATACGGACCCCGATCCGTTTCCCGCGTAACCATTTTCGCAGGTGGGGAATGTCGTAGGCCTTGTCGGCGTGGAGGCGCCGGGGCTTGAAGTAGCGGCCACGGTGGGGGTCGTGTCTCGTTTGGTGGCCCGTGATCATGGGCTTGAGCGCGAGGCTGTCGTGGGTGTTGGCGGCGCTGATGCCGACGAGGAGGGGCAGTCCGTTCGCATCCGACAGGACGTGCATCTTGGAGCCCGGCTTGCCCCGGTCCACGGGGCTCGGACCTGTGAGTTCGCCCCCTTTTTAGCGCGGACGTGGGCGGAGTCCAGGACTGCGCGGGAGAGGTCGAGGAGGCCGGCGTCGTCGAGGCGGTGCAGGATCTCCTCGTGTAGCCGGCCCCAGACTCCGGCTCTCGACCAGATCAGGAACCTGCGGTGGGCGGTCGACTTCGATATCCCGAAGCACGGCGGTAGTGACCGCCAAGCGCATCCGCTGACCAGCACGTAGATGATCGCTGCGAACAGCGTCTCATCAGGCGTATCCGCAGTTCCGCCACCCTGCGCCCGCACCTTCGAGGGGGGGGATCAGCGGCTCCGCGATATCCCACAGCCCGTCCGGAACAATCCAACTCCAAGTACCCCGCCCCATGCAAAGCTCAACGACGCCTCACCACATAGGACACGGTCTTATGGCGGCCTTCAGGTCCCCGCCGGCGGGCACGTAGGCGTAGCCCTGGTAGACCGTCGTCATGTCGACGGTGTCCTTGCCGATGAAGAGGTCCGGAGAGGCCCTTTCCCACACCGAGCAGGCGTAGACGGAGGTCGCCCCGGCGACCTTCTCGCATGCATTGGGCTCCCTGGTAAGGGAAGCGGGCAGTCCGTCGGCCGCCGCTACCGGCCCGTCGAGCGGCTTCGTGGAGAACGCGTAGATCATCGTGCCGCGCGTGACACCGAACCCCACCCCGTTCTGCCACAAGGTACCGGGCATCATGACTTCGTCCCCGGGATGGCCGGTGATGGGAGCGGCGTCAACGGCTACTGCCGGGCCCGCCATGACACCGAGACCGGCCGCGACAGCGGACGCCGCGGCGGCTATGGAGACTGCTCTGCGCAGAGTCCTCTTCAACTGGTCCTGACTTTCGAGTGAGAGACGTCCGCAGACAGCGGAGAGTCCCGTTGTAGGCGCGGGGCCCGGCCAGAGCCAGCCACACGGCGCCTGGATCCCAGGGCATGAAACTGCCAATCGCCACCCAACCCCGTTACACGCCGCAGATGTGATGGTGGAAAGGAGGCGGCTAGCCGAGAGAACCCCGAACTTTGCTGCGTCCTCGTTCCCTGCCCAGGAGATCATCAGCTGCCGATGAGCAGAGTGCAAACCTTCTGAGCAAATTGTTTCACCGCCGCCGCCGCGACCAACCAAGCTGAACTCCGCAGGACGCCTACTGAATGGAGATAATTGGATCTGAGGCTCTCTATCGGCGCGATTGCCCCAGTGCTGTGCAGAAGTCCACCAACCGGATGCGGCAGCACGGTCGGACCGCCGGCGCCAGGTGGTGGCCCAGCGGGTCGGCTACTGGGCGGCATCGCGGTCGACCGACACCGTGCAGGCCGCCACCCACCTTGAGCTCGACGAGGACGCGGTACGCAAGCTGATGGCTCGCTTCGGACGGTGGAGCCCGTACCGATGAGCACGCTGGTCCGGGCGAAGGAAGCGGCTTCCGAGGACGCGCTGTTCATGCTGATCGACGACCTCAACGACTCGGACAACACCTTCGTCGTCATCCAGCCCGAGCACGACCTGGTGTGGTTCACCTCCGTCGCGTCCTGGACGAAGGGGGTTACGAGGTCGTCCGCTCGATCAGAGTCCGGGGGACGCCGGCCCGTCAAGGGCGATGGTCGCATGAACCTGCGTCTGTGCCTGTCACCGCGGCATACCCACACCAGCCCCAACCGGAACAGCCCTACTAGGGTGTGCGCATTCACAAGGGGAGGGAATCGATGCAGGTCACATATGTCAGAACGTTGGCGTACGTGGCGGTGTGGGGGGCGCTCGCGGTCGCTGCGGTCAGTTTCGGTCCGGGGGTGTTGGCGGGCTTGAGCCCCGACGTCGCGCCCGCACCCGCACCACAGGCATACGCGGACACCACGGAACTGCCTGAGGTGCTGTCGTCGGACGGCACGAAGATCGTGGTGGGGGACCCGAAGGCAAAGACGGTCGTCCGGTTCTATGAGGACCCGCGTTGCCCGGTCCTCGCGGACTTCGAGTCGACCGGGGCCAAAGCAATCCGCGCTCAGACCATCCAGGGGCGGACGCGGACGGAGTATGTACTTGCTTCGTTCAAGGACGGCAGCCTTGGTGGTGACGGCTCTAAACGCGCGGTCAATGCCCTACGTGCGGCTCTCGATGCGCAGAAGTTCACCGAGTTCCACGCCGTGCTGATGGAGAACCAGGCAGAGGCGGAGGCGTCCGGCGGCTACTCCACGCAGCGCCTGCTGAGCCTTGCGGACAAGGTACCGGGATTGCGGAGCGAGGCCTTCGACACCGCGGTGTCCACGATGAAATACAGCGATTTTGTGACCGCGTCGCTGACGGCGTACCGGCAGACCGGGGAGGATCCGATTGGACCAGGCACCCCCTCCGTCACCATCAACACCACGATGCTCACCGGTGAACTCTACGATGATCTGTTCGATGAGAACGCCCTGACGGGTGTGCTGATTGCGGTCGAAAGGACCCCCGAGGTCTTGGGGAATCGCCGGGGCTATGGAAGGAGCCCCGCCGATCGTCAGGTCGGCGGGGCGAGCGCGGACGAGAGTCGCACCTGATGTTCGAGGGGCCAGCATGTCGGCGCCCAACGCACCGCGCACCCCACGTTGTCGGGACTCCCCGGCCTGCCAGGTCTACGGCGGGGCGATGCCCAGTTGGGTACCGCCCCGCCGCCCGCATCTCTGGCCGGAGGTCAGTGGACGCTGCGCAGATGGTTGTCGGCTCGCTCGCCTTCTTGCGGGCCTTCTCCTCCTGGTAAAGGGGGCCAGGCGCCGTTCGTGCTCCTCCTCGAAGTGGCCGACATCGAGCCGGTCTTCCGGAGCAAGAGCTGCCAGGGCCGCGCGCCGGTCCTGTGGGGTGAGGTGGCGGGCGAGCATAGGGCGGATCCGGAGTTTCCCGCGGCCGATGACATATACCAGGCGGGCTGCCACGAGATAGGGCATCGCCCGGCTGACGACCCCGCCCCGCTGTCCGCGCTCCGGGCCGTGGCCGCCCTGGAACGCACCCGACAGACAGCCAGGACCGCCGCTTACAACGCCAGGGACGACGAGCTCACCGCTGAAGCGATCGGAACTGGGCTTGGCCTTTCCCCGCACAAGGCCGACTCGCGCCTGACCCACTACGCGCTCCGCCACTGACCGCTCCGTATTGCAAGCGGACTGACAGCAGTTCCGGACTACTGTCGGCCAGCCTGGTCGCCACGCTGAGCTGAGCCCGGCTCCTCGCCTCTCGGGATGGCCCGCGGGCTTCAACTTGGCCCACTCGCCCCTGGCGAAACAATCCCCGGCGATGCCCTGGTGAAGGCCCGGATGCAGCTGAAGAACGATACCCCTCTCCGGCATTGCGGAGGTGACGTAGCCGTCATCTGGTGTGCGAAGGCCCCCGCCTTGCCGGTATCGCAGGGCGGGGGCCATTCTGCTCACTTTTCCGGAAGGCAACGGGTGCCGGGAGGTGCGCAGGCGTTCAGCGGCGGGGGGTGTTCCTCACAGGGCGCCTGAGGAGGTCACGCAGTCGCCAGATGAGGCGCTGACGCAGCGGAGTGCCGCTGGAGTACGTGACACGGCCGGTGTGCTCGGCGTCGACGTCGGCCGTAGTGCCGGAATCGAGCCGCTGGCCTTCACGCGGGTAGCGCGGGTGAGGTTGCCCGGTCATGGTGCCTCCCTAGGGGGCGGAGGTTCCGCAGTTCTTCCGCAGCTGGTTGTCGGAACGGGTCTTGGGGCCCCATCCGATGCCGCTGGCGTAGCCCTGCATTACAGGGTAGTAGTCGTAGGTTCCTCCGCCGTCGTTGCAGTCGACGGACCAGCCGTAATCGATGAAGTTGCTGGTCGTGGTCGAGGTTCCCGTCCAGGAGTTGTATCCGCGCGGTCCGCTCCAGGAGCTGCGCCACATCTGGGTCTGGAGCTTTTGCGAGCCGTAGGAGCCGGAGCACGCGTGGGAGGTTTCCCACTGGAAGTAGGCGCTGGACCCTGCACCATAGAAGCCGACGTCCGAGATGTACACCGAGCAGATGGCCGCGGCGGCAGCGCTGGAAGCGGCCTCTGCCGGCTTGGCGTCGCCGGCCGTGTAGGTGTAGGAGAAGGCCTGCCCGTCGGCGGTCTTGCCCCACTCGCCGATGATGGTGCCCTTGACCACCTTGTGGCCGTCGACCGTCACGAAGGCGGTGGGTTCAGGGCGCGGGGCAGCGGAGGAAGCCGGGGCCGCGACGGCCGCCGTGGTGGCGAGCGCCAGGGTGGTGAGGAACACGGAGACGGGTCGGAGTCTTGCGGAACGCACGATGGAGATCCCTTTCCGTTCTGACGTCCGGTCAGTTGATCCGGACAGCAGGTGCGAGCCTCACGGGTCGAACAAGAGTTCGGCATCGCTTTGTTGCGTGCGCATCGATATCGGGACGCCTTTGAAGGCTCTCCATGGTCGAGCGCTGGCGCGCTGGTTGTCCCCACGCTCCTGGTCCGCCACGGGGTAGCCCGCCTCCAGGGGGCAGAGCGCTCTCTGTGGCACGGCCCGAAGACGGCCGGAATCCACCCGAGCCGCCCTGCCCGTCTCGAAGGTGCCGGCGGCTGGAAGGCTCGCTTGCCATCAGCGATCGGACGCCCACATCTCGCCCTGCTGTCAGAGGCACCCCGCCCGACCCTCCGCCGACTCTCCCTGCCGGTCGCTACCTGCTGCGCTAGCGCGCTAGCCGCACCAGTGTTGCGATGCACCAACACGTTAGTTACGATGTATAACGTAAGTGTTCGTCAATAACGGTAAGGGTTTTCCGTTCTTCCTGTCCTGAAAGGACTCCGTCATGGCTGCAGCACAGGGTTCGCTCCACACCGTTCTGGGATCCGGTCCCGCCGGCACCTCCGTCGCCCTGGAGCTGGTGCGACGCGGGCATGCGGTACGCCTAGTGGACCGCTCCGGCTCGGGTGAGCCGCTGGACGGCGTTGAGCGAGTCGCGGGCGACGTCGCCACGCTGGAGGGGGCGCTCGCCGCGATCGAGGGCGCGGACGTCGTCTACCACTGCGTCAACGTCGCCTACCACCTCCAGGTCGACGTGATGCCCGGCATCCAGGAAGCCGTCCTGGGCGCGGTGAAGCGCACCGGCGCCCGCCTGGTTGTGCTGGACACGTTGTACCCGTACGGCGAGACCCATGGCGAGGTCATGACCGAGGACACTCCGTGGCGGGCGACCACCGCCAAGGGCAAGATGCGCGCCGCCCTGGACGAGAACTACCTCGCCGCCCACAGGGAAGGCCGCGCGAAGGTGGCTCTCGGCCGCTCGGCGGACTTCGTCGGGCCCCGCGTGCTGAACTCCACGATGGGCGGAACCGTGTTCCCCGCCGCGCTCATGGGCGGCGAGGTACTGGCGCTGGGCGACATCGACCTCAAGCACAGCTACACCAACATCCTCGACGTCGCCCGCGGCCTGGCCACGCTTGGCGAGAACCCGCAGGGCGACGGCCGGGTCTGGCACCTGCCCACCGCCCCGGCCCGCACCACCCGGGAGATCTTCGGCCTCCTGGGCGACCTGGTCGGCCACTCCCCGGAGACCGTCACCATGGACGAGCCGCGTCCCTTCGGGCCGTTCGACGAGACGTTCATGAACTCCTACGCCGAGCTCTTCTACCAGCACACCGAACCGCAGATCATGGACTCCACCGCCTTCCAGCAGAAGTTCGGCGTCGAGCCCACCGCGATCGAAGCCACCCTGGAGGAAACCCTGGAGTGGTACCGCGGCTTCCTCGCCGCCCAGTCGCGCGGCTGACCCGCATCTATGCAGGTCAAAGCAAGGTGCGGCTCCTTCCTGGCAAAGGCCGGGGAGGAGTCGCACCTATAGCAGAAGCGATAGGGTGAAGCGTTCGCGAGAGGTGAATTGGTCCGGTAGGACCACACCCGGCAACCGTCCCCGCAGCGCCGGGGAGATCGGTAAGAGGTGCGGAAATGGCGGCGCGCGTGAGCAGTCCGCGTGAGCGGTACCGGGAGCAGACCCGCTCCGAGATTAAGGCGGCGGCGGTCCGTCAGCTCGCCGCCGGCGGTGTCGAGAGCGTGGCGCTGCTGAGGATCGCCAAGGAGATCGGCATGTCCGGTCCGGCGCTCTACCGCTATTTCGCCAGCCGCGACGACCTCCTGTCGGAGATGGTGCTGGACGCCTACCGGGGCGCGGCCGAGGTGATGCACGCGGTGGACGCCGGCGGGTCGAGTCGCACCGCGCTCCATGCTCTGACCAGCGCCTACCGTGCATGGGCGATGGCGCAGCCCCACCTGTACCTGCTCATCCAGGGCACCCCCGTGGCGGGCTTCACCGCACCGGCGGAGACCTTGCTGCAGGCGCGTGCCGTCCTCGGACCGTTCCTGTCCGTCTTCGCCCGGGGACGCCCGCAGCCCGCAGTGGACCCGCTGCTGGACGGGCCGCGGGCCTGGCTGTCCGGGGAAGCGGAGGTAGCGGCCTGGGTCGGACAATGGACGGACCTGTCCGCCGACGCCCCCGCAGCGGCCGTCGCACTGACCGGGGCGGTCATGGCCTGGACGCAGATGCACGGGACGGTGAGTCTGGAAGTCTCGGGCCAGTTCACGGGCATGGGCCACGACCCGGCCCTCCTCCTCGACGTACAGACCACACTCCTCGCCGACGCCTTCCAGCTCCGCTGAAGCGGGCAGCTCACTCGGCCGGGTGGCCGGTTTCACCGCAGACACCTCACGACGCTAGGCGTCAAGTTGACGAGGGTTCCCGATGGCGACGCCGTGGGGGCGGGTTCGACTGGGGGCTCGTAGGACGGTTCAATGCCCGGGTGGTGAACTGGGCACAGATGTACGACTGGCAATCTGACGTGGACCGAGTCCCCGAGCTCCTGGACCGCGTGGAGTGCGAGGGCGGAGACGAGGCCTGGCTGGAGCTGGGATACCGGTTGATCCTGGAGCACGACCTGGTGTCTCCCGCCGGCTTCGCTGCCTGCCCCGTCTTGTGCACCTCGCCTCGGGGAGCATGGAGGCGCGACACCTGGCCGGAGAAATCATGGAGCGCGCGGCAGGACACCACGGCTGTGACGAGCTCCTGGCCGACAGCGCCGATGCGATCGCCGAGTTCGGCATCCTCCTGGACCAGCACCTGCAGTCCCGGCCGGCCGACTGCCTGGTGACCTTCCGCGCACTCCTCGCGGTCGAGAAGCAGTACCACTGGGCCAACGTCCTGGAGGATTTCACGGATGACTTCTACGACCTATCGTGCCCTCACTGCGCGACGCAGGTGACGATCGCAATCGGGGACTACGGGCGCTACTCGGCGATCCGCGATTGGAACCTGGGCGACGTGGACCGGCGCGACCTCCGGCCGGCGCCCGACGAGGAGCTCTCGGGTGTCGGCCAGTGGATGCGCGAGGTGGCTTTCCGGGATGGGGAATTCGGACTTGCCGAGGGAATTGCCCACCTTTTCGGCAAGGCAGAGTGCCCGAGATGTGCCAGCGTCTTCACCGTCTCGGATGAGTACGAGGCGGCCAACTGCCCGGCCCTGCGGTAGCCCCGCACGGCACTGGCGCTTGGCCCTTCTGGGCCGGCGGAAACAGTCTTGCCCTGCCTCACGCAGCCTGCGAGATCTGGGTGACCGAGGCCGGAAAGCCGCGGCTTCATCGAACTGTTTGTGGTGCTGGAGGCAGTGGTAGAGCTGTCCGATCAGACTGTTGAAGACGTTGCGCGGGGCGGGGGCGTGCCAGTCTCCGCGTTCGTCACGGCGCTGCCGGTATCGGGCCATGGCCCCAGGTGAGGCTCGTAAGGCTGAGAAGGCCCACAGGTAGCCGGCGTGGTTGAGCCGGTCGTTCTTGATGCGGCGGCGGGAGATGCTCGACTTCTTGCCGGAAGCCCGGGTGATGGGCGAGGACCCCGCGTACGCCTTGAGGCCGCGGGCGTCGGCGAATCTGTCTCGGTCGTCGCCGAGCTCGGCCAGCACGCGGGCTCCGAGCTGAGGTCCCAGTCCGGGGAAGCTCGGGATGATCTGCGCGTCCTCGTGTTGCAGGAAGGCGTCTTCCGCGGCCTGGGCGAGGTCGTTCACGGCGGTGCACGCGGCTTCGAGCTGGGCGAGCAGCGCGAGCATCTGCTGGCCCAGGGCCTTCTCTACGAGAGTAGGTTGGTGGGCCCATTCGGCTCGGAAGATCTCCCGGAGCCTTTCAGTCTCGGCCTCGATTCCGCGCTGGCGGCCGGCACGTCGGAGTGCTGCAGCGATCTGGGGGCGGGTCAGGCGGGCGGCGTCGGTGGGGGTCGGAGCTGCCCTGAACAGGGCGAGCGCTTCGGGCCGGCAGAGGACGTTCTTCCAGTGCGCGACGGCGGTCCGGGCCGCGGGGTAGTACTCGCGGAGCAAGGAGCGGAGCTGGTTGCCGACCTGTCGGCGGTTCCAAGTGGCGGGGGGCCGGGTCTGTCTCGGGTGTGAAGGGATCCTCGCGAACCGAGGCAACATCGGCGCCTGCACGGTCTGCGGATCCATCAGACCGCGACCGAGCCGGAACACCTGCGCGGCCTGCCGTCGCCGGCAGACCATGGCGACGCGCACCTGTTCTGCCTGCGGTAAACCGGCCGAACTGGACCCCTGCTCGAACTGCCGCCCCCAGCCGGCGACCGCATGCGCGTTCTGCCACACCACCGCGCCCGTGACCGCACGCTGGCCGCTCGGCCCGGTCTGCACCTCCTGCTACCGGACCGCCCGCAGCCACCCCATGCCTTGCCCGGGGTGCGAGCGGACCCGGGTACTGATTGGCGATGTCGACCAGCGTCAGGTCTGCGGGCCGTGCGCCGACGTCCCCGACCCCTACGCCTGCGAACGATGCGCCGGACCGCGCTCCTACAAGGTCGGCCGACTCTGCGACCGCTGCGCCGTCGCCGACCACCTGGAGGACTTGTTTACCGGCCTGCCCGAAGGGGTGGGTACCGGGTCGCTCACAGCGATGCGGACGGCGCTGGCTCAGGCCCCCGATTCGGGAACGGTCCTGAACTGGCTGCGCGGTTCCCGCTCCGCTCGTCTTCTCCGCGACCTCATGACCACCGGTCGCCCGCTTTCCCACACTGACCTCGGCGCCACGATCGCCGGCCGATCCACGGCGATGACCGCCGAGTATCTGCGCGGCCTGCTGACTGCCTACCAGGTCCTGGAGCCCCGGGACGAACTCGCGGTGCGGATCGTCCGCCCTCTGGAACGGACGGTGGCCCGGCACCCTGAGCATGGCGTGCTGCTCCGCGGTTACGTCCGCTGGTCCCTGCTGCCCCGCGCCAAACGCCACCAGGCCGCCCGGGTCGGCGGGGTCAAGCACCGACTCCGCTGGGCCTACACCCGCATCAACCTCGCCGCCGAACTCCTCACCACGACCGCCGACCACGGCTTGACCATCGCCACCCTCGACCAAGGCCGTCTCGACGCCTGGCTCGCGGCCAACCCAGGCACCCGCTACGAAGTCCGCGACTTCGTCGTCTGGGCCCACCGCCGCCACCACGCCCGCGGCCGCCTCGTACCGCACCGCCCGAAGGCCGACCCGGTCGGTATGGACGAGGACTCCCACTGGGACCTCTTCCACCAGTGCCTCACCGACACCCGCCTTGACCTCGACGTCCGGGCCGCGGGCGCGATCCTCCTGCTGTTCGGCCAGCACCTCACCCGGATCGCAGCACTGCCCGCCACCGCCCTGACCACTCATGACGGGACGACGTTCCTTACCCTGGGCAGGACCCCGATCCCGCTGCCCATCCCCCTCGCCGACCTCCTCAACACTCTCGCCGACCGCCCCGCTCCCCAGGGCTGGGCCGCGAACACCAGCGCTGGCTGGCTGTTCCCCGGTCACCAGCGTGCTCGGAGGACTGCCCGATCGGGCCTGGTGGGTGTAGAAGGCAGTGCCAGACTCCGGCGTGTTCAGCACCATTCGAGTTCCTCCCTCACTGAAGAGGGTGCCGTTGAGGAAAACAGGTCGTTCAAATGGAAAACTCTATCGAAGCGCCCCTCGGGTCGGACTCGGAAGAGGAAGCAAAAATCGAGTCAGATTTCAATGCAGCGCTGCTCCGGTGTGATCCGACACAGATGGCAAATTTGTGGAACTACGGCCACGTTCAGGACATGCTCAGCAATGGAGATCTCGACCTCGTCGAGGCGTTTCGGACGCATTGCGAGCGCGTCGCGTTCCACACCTGCAAGGATTCCGGCCGGCCAAAGCCCAGGAAGCTCGACCCTAATGATGAGCTGTCCGTGGAAGCTGACCAGATACTCCAGGAAAGGGGATTCGAAGTCTTCAACGAGTTCAAACTCGTCGTGGAGTTTCACCGTACCGGATCGCAACCGAGGCCCCAGGACGTCTTCGGTGTCACGAGGTCGTGGGATCAGGAGCCTCCGGAGCACGGAAGGTCTGTTCCCGAGAGTGGATGGCAGTCCAAGAGGGTGTCCCAGCCGAGTGCCAGGCAGGCGCCCCAGAGCCCCGACAGCTGCGAGCGACTCTATTCTTCGAAGAGCGTGAAAATGCTAAAGAAGCATTCGGGTCGGCATTCCGCAGAGCTGGACAAGCACCCCGCACTGGCGGACGAGTTCAAGGGCTTTCTCTTCGGCTTTAAGATCGATGTGGTGAAGAAATATCTGCCGCAGCTCGTCAAGATGTACGATAAGGACGACGACTTCCGCAACGAAGTTGCGGTCTCCTATATCCGGGAGGAATTCAAGCGGATTGGGCGAGGCAGGATTTTCGACGCAGCTTACGAGGAATTCGTCAAAGGTTTCGCCATTACGTGCCAGGTCATGGATGAAGGGCGGGACAACGACCGACATCAGGCACAAAACATGAACAGTATTCGCGTTGCCCAGGCACAGAAAGGCGTGGAGACGCACGGGCCACGGGCCAGCCTGTACGACCGTCGCCTGGTACTCCTTGACCAGCTCTGTGACCTGCCGGTCGAAGTTGTTGGCCCCCTAGCCGATCTGACATCTCAGGACGTGGTCCTTTTCTGCGACCTGATCAAGAGCAAGGCTTCCTTCGACCTGGTGAACCGGGCAGTCACGGCGAACGTCCACCTGAAGCAAGGGGTGGAGCGGACGACCGCAGTGATGGATCTACTGAAGGATCGACGGCGCGGAGCGGCCGCCGGTGTCTCTCGCGAGGAGTTCTCGACGGTCCTCACAATCCTCGGCAGCAACCACCTTCTCGGCATCCTCACCCGCCTTCACAGCAAGGGCCTCAACGAGAGAAACCGCAAGAACCTTCCGCGGGCACTCTCCGGGAAGTTGTGACGGGGGTGGCTGCGGGCATGAGGGCGGCCGCCTTGATCATGACGTGGTGTGACGCAACATCAGAACGAGACGGCCGCTTCGGCCATCGTAGACCGCGGAGTCCATGAGACCGCGTTCGGGGACCTGTTGGCCTCGTTGGCCGGCTGCTTCGCCCGCTCGGAGACCCGGGAGACGTTTGCCCGGATGACGCGGGGCATGCTGATGGAGCTCGAGGACCACCGTCGGGCACTGCCTGATCGACCGGCGCCTGTACTTCACCAAGGAGTGGGC
Source organism: Streptomyces sp. NBC_01264 (assembly GCF_026340675.1). Taxonomy (NCBI): domain Bacteria; kingdom Bacillati; phylum Actinomycetota; class Actinomycetes; order Kitasatosporales; family Streptomycetaceae; genus Streptomyces; species Streptomyces sp. NBC_01264. The sequence goes on along the minus strand of NZ_JAPEOX010000002.1, from coordinate 35,669 downwards.
CGCAGATGAGGAACGCCGCGAGCTGACCGGCGTCCCGGTCGGGCTGCGCTTCGCGACCAAGCCGCAGCTCGCGGCGGACATGCTCCGCGCTGCCGGCCAGGGGATACCCGCCTCGTTCTTCCTGGGGGACGAGGTCTATGGAGGACGGGAACTACGTGGTGTCTGCCGTGAGCTGGGCCTGGGCTACGTCGTGGCCGTGCGCTCGAACCACCAGGTCACCACCCCGGACGGGAGCTGAACGCGGCCAGGGCCGCCGCCCGGCTGCCGAAGCGGGCCTGGCACCGGATGCAGACCGGCACGTGCCAGAAGGGGACACGCGACTACGACTGGGCGATGATCGAGGTCACCGCCGACGACACCCCTGACGGACACGGCCGCGACGCGGGTACGTCCGTCCTGCTGGTCCGCCGCCACCGACACACCCGCACCGTATCCTACTACCGCTGCTTCGCCCCCGGACCGGTGACCCTGACCCGCCTGGTGTCACTGCCGTGCCGAAGATGGCGGGTGGAAGACGACTTCCAGAAAGCGAAAGAGACCTGCCACCTCGACAAGGGCCAGGTCACCTGCTGGAACTCCTGGCACCGCTGGAGCGTGATCACCCTGGTCGCATACGCGTTCCTGGCCACCGCCGCAGCCCTCGAACGCACAGCACAGACCGCCCGGGACCCCGACGAGACCGGCCTCGTCCCCCTCAGCAGCCACGAACTCCTCCGCCTGCTCAGAACCTTGATCCTGCCACCGCCGCGACGAGACCGCGAGCACCTGCTGTGGTGGTCCACCTGGCGCCGCCGTCATCAACACCACGCCCGCCTCCGCCACCGCCGATGGCACGCCTACGCCGACACCACACCATGATCAGAACCACGCCAGCGGCTATCTACAGCTGCCGTGTCTACGAGACAGCCGGTCGCGCGGAGGAGGTCCTCGGGGTGAACATCGAGGAGCTGGACTTCGCCGGGCGTCGTTGCCCGGTCAAGGCCAAGGGCGCGAAATCCAAGTCCCGCCGCCGGGGCCAGGCCGGCGCGGACCACGTGTTGGAGACCATGTGTTGGAGACCGTCTACTGGGATGCCGGCACCGCCCGACTGCTGCCCCGGCTTCTCAAGGGCCGCACCCGCGGACCGGTGTTCGTCACCCACCGCCGCCCGGGGCCGGGCAAGGTCGTCAGCGCCCGCGATGTCTGCCCGGACACCGGGCGGGCCCGGCTGTCGTACGGGCAGGCCCGTGCGCTGCTCGACGAACACACAGCCGTACGCGGGATCGGGACGGGCTGGGACCTGCAGGAATACCGCCCTCCTCCCGGACTCACCTGGGTGAACAAGGCGCATCCCTGCTGATGCTGATGGCCAAGTCACGGCACAAGAAGCCGGAGAACGTCCGGCGCTACTTCAAACCGTCTCCTGAGGCCATCGCCGAGCTCACCAGTCTCCTGGCACCGGGTGATACCCGGCGCTGAGGACGGCGACGGGCAGTGCTGTTGCTGGTCAAGGACCAGACGGTTGGTCGTGCCGCGAGCCGGCAGATCTCCTGGTGGACGGCCGCGATGCGTCGGTCCACATGGCCGGCAGGGATGTCTACGGCTTGGGGGAGGAGAATACGCGCGAAACGGGCCACTTGGCTACGCTGTGTCAAATTTGGTGCTGGCGGCTGGGTGCCGCTTCGCCTTCCGCGTCGACCTGCGGTGGGCTGGGGGAGAAGGTTAAAATGGGTGCCTTGCTGCCTCGAAACCTTGAGTGGTCGCGGAATCGACGGACTGACAGATTTCACTCGGACTGGCACCATTTGGGATGGTGATTCTCGTGCAAGTTTCGTCACTGCGTGGCGGATTGATGACCGTTGCGATCTCCGCTGCTTTCGTCGCTCCGGCCGGATCTGCATTCGCCGATACGCCGGGTCCCGGATTGGTCACCGGAACGTATCAGATCGTGGATTCTACAGGGAGCCGGACGATTCTGGGCTTGACCTACTCCACCTCCGCGGGAGGTCAGACATGGGACAGCAGCCCAAATAAAGTGCCGCTGTCCGATAACGGAGACCCCGGGAAACCTGCGGAAGTCGTTTCCGTTTGGACGGACGTGGATCAAGCTCCGGCGACCGTTACCGCACAGAACTCGGACGGAATCTCTTGCACCATCAAATTGAATCCGCAGGACACCGGAACCGCAGACGCTAAATGTGAGCAGGCCGTACCCCAGGTCACCGCTGCCAACGGGGTCACCGTCATCGAGATCCAGGGATCTCCATAAGTTCCCTCATGTCGGGGTTCTGGGGTGGGAACGCAGTAAAAGGCAGGTCATCACCATCCTCCGCAGCTGCTGAGGGGAGCCGTCGCCTGGATGCGGGAGCACAGGGCCGCGGTAGGTGAGAACCGGAAGTCTGACATCCCCAAGGCATTTGGCGCCCTGAGCTGTGCCCCTTTTTCGCCGTCTTTCCCCTGCGGGGTCATGGTGTCGTGGTGGTCGACGAGCGCCAAGCGGTGGTTGTACTGGATCACGTCATAGGTGCCGCGGCCGGTGACGACAGTTTCCGGGCGGGTGGGGGTGGCTTTGAAGAAGTCGACGGTGTAATGCGGAGGTGCGGTGGCGACGTAGGCCTGGCCCTGGGGGAAGGTGTAGATGCCGAGGGGCGTCTGGGCGGAGGGAGACAGGCCGCTGGGGTACTCATCAGGCTGTGGGTAGGCGGTCGAGTACAGGGGTACGGCTGCTGGGCCTGTTCTGGGGCGGATGACGCGTGCGTGGGGTGCCGGTTTGGTGTGGTGACCGTGGGGGTTGTGGAACCAGGCCTTCCTGCCGGTGTACCAGATCGCCGTCCATTCGCCCTTCTGGTCTGCGACGATGAACTGCTGGCCTGCGACGACGGTGCTGCCCCAGTCGTCGATCCTGTCGCTCCCCGGCGTCCCGTCGGAGTGGATCGCGGGATCGGCGAACAGGGGCGCGTCGTGGTGTGGTGCGGTGCGTACGAAGAGGAAGTTCGAGGGCTGGGTCTGCGTGGTGCATCCGGTTCCTGCGCCGCCGCCGGCCGTGGAGCGGCCCGCGCCACCGGCCGAAGGCATGGTGCTGCACACCTGGACGGTCTGAAGGTTGTGGCGGAAGCCCGGTGCGATGGTCACCGCCTGGCCGGGGCGACCTGTGCCATGGCGGTGCCCGCCGCCCTCGTGCCCGCCCTCTTTGCCGTGTGAGGCGAGCAGGATCATGAACTTCTTCCAGTCCCAATAGGGTCCGGGGTCCCAGTGGGCTCCGGGGATACCCGCCGCTGTAGCGGTGAGGACGCTGTCGTGGCCGATGATGTGCTGCCGGTCGAGCGGCACATCGAACTTCGCCGCCAGATAGCGCACGAGCTTGGCTGTGGATTCGTAGGTGGCGGGGGTGAACCAGGTGGCGCCCTGCGCGGCGAAGCCTTCGTGCTCGATGCCGACGGCGTGCATGTTGACCCAGTAGTTGCCCGCGTGGAAGGCGATGTCCTTGTTCGGCACCATCTGCGTGGTCTGGCTGCCGTCGGACTTCATGACGTAGTGGGCGGACACCCCGCTGGAGGGATTCTGGAACGTACTGATTCCCGCTTGGTAGCTGCCCTCGATATCGTGGATGACGATGGTGTCGATCTTGATTTTGTTTCCGGGCCGTGAGGCGACCTGGTAGTTGTTCGCAGCGGCCGGAACGAACCGGCAGATCAGGGACTTCGGGCATTCGGCCTGCGCGGGCAGCGGGACCCCTCGGCGCAGGCGCAGCTTCGGCAGCTGGTCCCTGTCGGGCGTGACCGCGGGGTCGGCGGTCAGAACGATGTGCTGGCCGTCCTTGCGGGTGTGCTCCAGCCCGGTGCGGATGGAGGTGTAGACGGCGTCGGCGTAGGCAGCCGCGTTGGCCTGGTCGCCGGCCTGGCTGTAGCGGGCGACCGCCGCGTACCACCGGCCGGGCTCCTTGGCGCGTGTTCCCGATACTTCCTTCTGGTAGGAGGCCAGGAGGGCCGCGCCCGCCCGGATGTTCTCCTTCTCATCCGTCCGCAGCTTGTCGGGGCGCACATGGATCAGTTCCGCCGCGACGTTCAACGTGTGCTCGGAGGGGTCCTTGGTACCCGTCGAGTCGACGGGCCCCTCACCGGCACGGTTGGCGTAGGCCTTGCCCGCCGTCGTGTCGGTCAGGTGCATCGGGCCGTAGCCGCCCAGCGTGCTGGGCCGGCCCCCGTTCCCCTCCCACCAGGAAGCCTGGTAGCTGACGCCGAGCAGCACCTCCTCCGGCACCTGGAACTCTCTGGCGGCATCCGCCACGACCTGCTGGAAATCCGCCACCTCGCCCGGCGCCGCCTGCGCACTGCCGGACGCACCGGCCAGCAGGATCGCGACACCGGCGTTCACGCTGACCAGGACGCGAAGAGATCTGTATGTGGCCACGAACCGGGTCTCCCTCAGTGACGGCGGGGAACTGCCTCACCGCCACCCTCGTCCAGCCATTCCCGGGCGGCATTCCCTCTGTAGGCCCTTTGGCCCCACAGAGGCGCCTGGGGAACCTCACCAATCAGCCGATGCCGCCTCCAGCCAACGGCCGGCCGCCCCGTATGACTTTCCCCTGGACGCGCCCCTTCCGTGCCGGGCAGCCTCATTCCTGGCCGCGCGGAGCAACAAGGCGTTATGGGTTGGCGGAAACGCTGCCACGCTCTCCACGCCTCTGACTAGCACTAACGTGCTGAGCGAGTAGGCGGCCACGCCGCTACTCGTCCTTGGGGGCGTTCTTGTCTCGCAGGGACCGCATTCCTCCAAGCAGGTCAGGGAGCTGGAAGGAGTACCGGCCGAGCATGTTGATGTGGTGGCGGACGAATGGAGAGAGGCGGGCGACGTCCTTATCGCGTACGTCGAATCCGTCTGCCCGCAGCTGAGTGACAGCGGCATCCATGTACCGGGTGTTGAACAGCACCAGGGCATTCAGCACGAGGCCGAGGGCGCCGATCTGGTCTGCCATGCCGTCCTGGTAGCGCTGGTAGAGCTGCCCGGCCTTGCCGTGGAAGATCTTCCGGGCGAGCGCGTGACGGCCTTCCTGGAGGTTGGCCTGCACCTTGATCTTGCGGCGGTAGGCGGGTTCGTCGGCCAGGCGCAGGATGTGCAGGGTCTTGGCGATCCGACCGTAGTGCGCGACCGCGTCCCCCAGCTGGGTCGGGCGCCCGTCGCGGGACAGCATCCGGATCACGTCGTGGGCGCGGACGGCTCCGGTGCGAATGGAGCCGATGATCCGCAGGATGTCCTCCCAGTGCCGCTCAGGTCCGGCCGCTCAACCTTCGGTGACATCGCTCAGTCTTCGATGAGACAGCACAGTGACTTAGCGCGCTACTTGGCCTGCTTGGCCAAGTAGGACGCTCAGTGTGCTGCGACGCGTCGGCCGGTCCGGGGACTCGGCCGTAGCAGCCGTCTCAGTCGTCTGCAGCTACGAGGAGGGTGAGGGTTCCGAGGCGGCGGTCGATCAGCACGAGTTCATGGAACTCGATGTGGATGGGGCCGTAGTCGTGGTGTGCATCCTCGGGGAGGGCTCCGAGTGCGTATCGACTCGTCGCTTGGCCGATTGGGGCGTAGACCGCCTCTTGTAGCCTCGCGTCCAGGTCAGGGGGAAGCGGGACGCCACTGGTGGCCCATATGCGGATCGTGCCGGCCGCCCTCGTCTCGTCGACGGCCGTGTATGTGTTGGGAGCGATCCGATCGGACCGCCACTGGCCGTGGCGCGGTTCGAGCCAGACGCCGGCTCCCGTCGTAGGTGTCCCGGAACTCGGGGTGGGCGATCAAGGCGGCCAGAAGGTCCTGGTCGGCCGGTGAAGCGGGTGGCAGGTGGAAGCGCTTGATGTGGACCCACCGGTAGCCGTGGCCCAGCCCGTCGGGGAAGTCGAAGTGCCTGAAGTTGATGAAGGGGCTGTCCCAGAAAGCGAGCGCATGGTCCATACGGACAGGATCACTCCGTAGCCCAGATGGCCAAAATCGCAGATGAGACGCACCGTGGCTGCCATTCGAGCGCCCGCCGCGTAGCCCAGCTGGGCCACCTAGAAGGTTCTGACCGCGCTTCCGTGACGTGTACGCCAGGGACGGCTGCGCCCAGGTTCTCGCCACGGCAGAGAGCACACGTGCCCACCCGTACGAGCCGGCCACCGCATGGAACCGTGAGCTGTGGCAGGACCAGCCGCAGGCACCTGAAGTCCGCCTTGCCGCCGCTATCGGCTGGCTCTGTCTTACCGACGAACCCGTCCCCGATGCCCTGCACGCCGCCGTCGAAGCCCTCGCCACCGAAGAACGCGCCCGTGCCATGGACGCCCTGCCCTGGATGGCCGCCGCTGGACGCGGCGTGCCGGGGCTCCTGGACTGCGTCCGCCGCATGCTCCATCCCGAAGCACCCGAACCGTCCGATGACCCCTGGGCCTGACTGCCCTGAGCGACGAATGGCCAGCCATCGACCACGTCGCCTCCACCTGCTCCTGTTCTGTGCATCGGAGTTGTCCTTTGGGGCTTCCGAGCGTGTCTGAAAGATCGTGTAAGTCCGTGATGTGGAAGCCTGGCCCGGGGCTCGGCCTCGGGCCTGTGGGCCGGGCGGATCGGACGAGTCATGGCAGACAAAAACGAAGCGGCCGCGTCCGTGGCCAGCGACAATACGGTCGACGAGGTGGTCGAGCGGCTGCTCGACAAAGCTGACGCCTCCGGGGCGGCCCTTCTCGGTGAGGGCGGGCTCGTGACCGAGATCACCAAGGCCGTCCTGGAGCGGGCTCTGGAAGCCGAGATGAGTGAACACCTCGGCTACGAGCGCGGAGATTCCGGAGGTCACGGGTCTGGGAACTCCCGCAACGGAACCTCGCCCAAGACGGTCCTGACCGATGCCGGAGCGGTCACTTTGGCGGTGCCGCGTGACCGAAACGGCGACTTCGAACCGAGGCTGGTCCCGAAGAACGCCCGCCGTCTCGCTGGGTTCAACGACCGGATCCTCTCGCTCTACGCTCGCGGGATGAGCGTGCGTGACATCCGCTCCCACCTCGCCCAGATCTACGGGATCGAGGTCAGCCCGGACCTGATCAGCAAGGTCACCGACGCGGTGATTGACGAGCTCGTGACCTGGCAGAACCGGCCTCTGGACGCGGGGCGGTTTCCATCGGTGGTCGCGACTCCTGAAAGGAGCCGGTCCTATGCAGAGGCATCCGCCGAACCGTTTGCCGCTGTCTGTGCCGAAGAGGTACTTCGAACTGCGTAGAGGTGGCCTGAAAGGGGTCGCGGCTCTGCTCGAGTGGCGTGACTGGATAGAGGATCTGGCAGAGCGCTTCTCTGTCTTGTCGCCGCCGTCGCAGTCAGAGGTGTCCTCGTCCCCGTGGACCCCTGGCTTTGGGAGCGGGCATGCACGCGCCTGGTGACTGTGGTGGCCGACGGTCGCAGGCCGAGAGCGGCTGGTACACGCACTCCAAGCAAGTCCTCGGCTGGTTCCTCGCCTACAACGGCATCGAGGAGGAGCGCGCCCGGGAGATCGTGGAAAGCGCGATCGGCGGCCGGTTCGGCAGCTGGACTTCACCGGACGTCGTGGTGGTCGACACAGTGAGTTCGCGGTTTGCCCGAACCCTGGACGGAAACCCGTGACGTCCGCATCTGACCAGCAGCAGGATGCTCTCGCCGGCTGGCTGCGCATTCGCACGCAGATCACGTGGCCGCGCTGGAGCGCCACTCGCCCCGACGCGGAGGCAGCGGCGCGCAATGGCTTCCGGGACTTCTTCACCACGACACGCGGCAGCCGCGATGCTGGAGGGACCGAGCGGGTCCTGACAGCCCTCGATCTGGCCCTCGCCGACGCGGAACAGGGAGAGCGGCTGAGCTTCGCCCTTTATCAAGCCGTGGCCTTCCTCCAAGTGGCCCTGATCAGCACCATCTGGCGATGCCCCGCGTGCCACCGCTTCCGCGAAGACGCACTCGGTCAAGGACCATGACTGAGCTCTGTTCCAGGGGATTGACAGTCCCTGCCTGCCCTCTTGTCCGAACGGCTGTCGCGCCCCGGGGGACCCCGTGCGACTTTGCTACGGCAGGGCGAAAGGCGACGGCCTCGATACGGCGAGAGCATGCGGCTGATCAAGAAACACCTGCCACAGGCCCGCACGTCGCGCAGCAGCGCGCTTCGAGAGGTTGACATGGAAATCGACCCGACACATAGCCCGAGTGAAGGCGGACGGGGCATGAAGCGCCGCCTCGAAGGCGACGACACGACCTCCGACGAGGCGAAGCGGCCGGCTCCAACGCCGACCACATACGTCGCGCCCGCGTTCTCCCCCAAGGGGACGGCTGGCTCCTCCGGCAGGGTGATCTACGTGCTTTCGCACGGCACTTCCTACGTTGAGGGAGAGGTGAAGATCCCCGAGGGCGTCGAGGTCAACCTCCACACGGACGTCGACTCCTACACCCTGCGTTCCGTCGGCCTCGCCGTCCTGAATGCGGGATCGAGCATCGGAAGCCACAGTCAGTACCGCGGGTCCATGAAGCGCGACATCCACCTGACCAAGTGGAGCGACTTCGAGCTGATCCAGCACCTGGCGTCCCTTTCCGCGGCCACGGACGGAGTCGTCTACGTCGTCGGTGCGGACGTGCACGAGGTCCTCCGCAAGGCGAGTGTGAAAAATCCGGTCGCGAAGGAGATCAAGTCACTGCCCGACTCGATCGGACTCGCCAAGGTCTTCGCCCTGCTGGCCGGCGACATCGCAGGCGGCGCGAAGATCCACTTCGTCGCGTGCCGACCCGAAGTAGGGCGGTTCCGGGACCTCCCCACGACGGTCTCCCTCGGACACGAGCAGACCCCTGCCAATGAGAAGGCCACGCTGGGCAACGTGAGGGACCTCAAGTACGCCCCCGATGACCAGCGGTACATCGTGCTGCTGGCGCGCAGATACCACAAGATGCGCACCATGGGGGTCGACTACGCCACCTTCCTCTCCGAGTACGAAGCCCTCCCCCAGGCCACCAGGGCGGCCCTAGCGGGCATAGGGCTCACCGCGGCGTACGAATGGAAGGACGCGAGCCTCCCCGAGAAGGAATGGCCCAAGAAGGACGAACCCGCGGCGTTCAAGTACGGTCCGTTGTGGGGGAGGCTCGGGCACCCCCCGACCACCTTGACCGAGGCCTGGCTCGTAAACGGCTGGCGCAACCTCTTCTGGAAGTACATGCACGGTCCCCAACAGATCGACGGTGTCAGCCATTGCCGGCTGATGCTGTGGATCGCCGTCAAGAAGCATTTCAACCCGACGGTGTTCCCGACTGACACGGGGCTGACGCTTTCTGCTCCTGAAGTCCTCGACAGCCACATCCTGGACATGTTGACGGGCCAAGGAGAGAGCACGGGCATGTACCCGGGCATCGACCACACAGCACTCGAGGATTCCATCGGGCGGGTCGGCAGGTTCTCTGCAGCGGCCTCCCTCCCTGAGGGCTCCCGGGAGCGGGGAATCTCCATGAAGTCCTTCGACCAGGACGACCTGGACCTGCTCGCGCAGTGCGGCGGGGACATCACAGCCACGTACCACGAAGCGCAGGTCAGGAACGTCATGACCCTACGTCAGCTTGAGGTGGTCGTCGACGGGTACATGCACGAATGGTGGGAGCACTTCCGCATATTCATCTACGGCCGCTGGGCGAAGGAGGGAATCACGCCCGCCTAACCTCAAGATGTCAATCCCCTGGAACAGAGCTCGGTCATGGTCCTTGACCCGAGAAGCTGAACCGTTCCGTGTTTGGTAGAGACTTCAGATTGTGGTTGTGACCTGGGGTTTTGTGGTTGCGCGACAGTAGTTGTTCTCGTATTCGACGGGTGGGACGTGGCCTATCTCACCATGGAGTCGCCGATGGTTGTACCAGTCGGTGTACTCGGCGGTGGCGAGCTCGACGTCGGACAGTGTTTTCCAGGGCCGTCGGGGCTTGATCAGCTCGGTCTTGAACAGGCCGATCGCGCTCTCCATCAGGGCATGGACCTTGACCCCAGGTTTTGGACACCGGAGACACTTGGATCTTGATGGTCCAGGAGAACGGAGTCCCTGTGGGGATGAAGCACTATCCCGCCGAGTTCAAGGCGGACGCGGTCGCGTTGTACCGGTCGAGGCCGGGAGCGACGATCAAGTCGGTCGCCGCTGATCTCGGGGTGAACACCGAGACGCTGAGGAACTGGATCCGGGCCGCCGACGGCCGCCGACCTGGCGCCCACTCCGCACCGCCGGCCGCCTCGCAGGCCGTCGGCGACGCCGTTCAGGCGGAGCTGGCCGCCGCCCGCAAGAGGATCCGCGAGCTCGAGGAAGAACGGGACATTCTCCGCAAGGCGGCCCGGTATTTCGCGACGGAGACGCGCTGGTGAACCGCTACCAGTTCGTTGACGATCACCAGCGCCGTCACGGCGTGAAGCGGCTCTGCGACATCCTCGGCCTGGCCCGGTCGAGCTTTTACTACTGGCGTCGCACCGCGGCCGCGAGAGCGGCCAGGCAGAGCGTCGAGGCCGGGCTCGCGGCCCGGATACGCAAGATCCACCAGGACTCCGACGGCACCTACGGAGCCCCCAGAATCACCGCGGAACTCCGCGACGAGGAGGGTCCGGTGGTCAACCACAAGCGGGTCGCCAGGATCATGCGGACCATCGGGCTCGAGGGAGTCCGGTTGCGCCGCCGGCACCGCACCACCGTCGCGGACCAAGCCGCGTCGAAGGCACCGGACCTGATCGGACGCGACTTCACCGCAGCCGACGTCAACAGAAAATACGTCGGCGACATCACATACCTGCCGGTCAGCGGCGCGAAGCCGCTCTACCTCGCGACCGTCATCGACTTGTGCTCGCGCCGGCTGGCCGGGTGGGCGATCGCCGATCACATGCGAACCGAACTCGTCATCGACGCCCTGGCGGCAGCCGAGCGGACCCGTGGAAACCTGGCCGGAGCGATCATGCACACGGACCACGGATCCCAATATTCGAGCAGGGCCTTCGCTGAAATCTGCAGGTCAGCCGGGGTCCGGCAGAGCATGGGCGCGATCGGATCCAGCGCCGACAACGCAGCCGCAGAAAGCTTCAACGCCGCCTTCAAGAGGGAGACACTCAAAGGCCGCAAAGCCTGGTCGAGCGAGCGCGAGGCCAGGCTGGACGCGTTCCGCTGGCTGACCCGATACAACACCCGCCGCCGACACTCCCGCCTCGGCCACCGGTCCCCGATCGCCTACGAGAACGACCTCCAGCCAGCTGCAACTACCCTGACCCAAGCCGCATAGACGTGTTCAAAATCCGGGGTCAAGGCCCCATTGTCGTAGGCGTCACCGACCGATCCGATCGAGGCTGCGATGCCGGCGGCGTCCAGGTGCTCGGCGAGCCGGAAGCTCGTGTATTGCTTGGACTCAACCGGTCGTTGCAACACAGGCCTGTTGGAGCAACAGTACTTGCTCGTTGAGTGCCTCGGCTGGGGTCTTCCAGCCGAGTGTCTTGCGTGGTCTGGTGTTCAGTGCGTGGGCGACAGCTTCGATGTCCTCGGCGGACCAGCGTGAAAGGTCGGTGCCTTTCGGGAAGTACTGACGCAGGAGCCCGTTCGTGTTCTCGTTTGTGCCTCGCTGCCATGGGCTGTGTGGATCGGCGAAGAACACAGGGATACCGGTCTCGATGCGGAACTGCGTGTGTGCCGACATCTCCTTGCCGCGGTCCCATGTCACAGAGCGCCTCAGCTGCTCGGGCAGCGTCGACATCGTGTTGGCGAGTGCGTTCTTCATGGAGATCGCTCCGTAACCGGCCAGGGCGGGGCCGTTCTTCGTTCGGGGGATTGTCCCGAACCCTTCCTCGCGGGGCAGGTGGACCAGCATCGTGAACCGGGTCGACCGCTCGACTACGGTGCCGATCGCGGAACGCTCCAGCCCGATGATCAGGTCCCCTTCCCAGTGGCCGGGAACAGCACGGTCCTCGACCTCGGCGGGCCTCTCGCTGATTAACGCTTCCGGCGTCACGTGCGCCCAGGTCTTCCGGCGTGAACGCGCCCGCGGCGCACGCAGAGCGCGACCGGTTCGAAGACACAGAATGAGCTCGCGTTTCAGCGCTCCGCGGCCCTGAATGTAGAGGGCCTGGTAGATCGCCTCGTGGCTGATGCGCATGGACTCATCATCCGGGAATTCCAGCTTGATCCGGTTCGCGATCTGCTCCGGACTCCAAGCCTGGACCCATGCCCGATCCGCGCGATGCGGCTTGTTCCGTCCCGTCCAGTTGCCTGTTGCAGGACCTGCGATAGCCCTGCCGCATGGCGTGCTGATCTGACCGGACAGTCGCTCCTGGACGTAGGCGTGCAACCGCGGGTTGGCAACGAGCTTTGCCGCTTTCGGGCGGCGTGCAGCCATGTCGGCTTTCCACTGGGCAACGGACGCCCGATAGTCACGCCTGCCGGCTCTCGTGGCCGCGTTGCGCCTCAGTTCCCGGGAACTCGTTCCAGGATCACGACCGACATCTCGAGCGATCTCGCGCACTCCTTTGCCCTGGGCTTTGAGAAGCGCGATTTCTTCCCGCTCGCGAAACGACAGGTATCTGCCCGAAGGCGGCTTCGGATCGAACGGTCGCATGCCGCCACACTGGCGGTACCAGCGCGTCGCGACCGCCGGCGCCACGCCGACGACGGCCGCGGCCTCCTCGGCAAGAAGGCCCTTGGCGATCTCCGTCCAGAACGCCGCCTCGACATGACGCTGGTACTTCGGATGCCCCGGAGACCTCAACTTCGGACGCACCGCCCTGTCCGCTGCCTGCTGACGACGAACCACCCCACACCTCCACGATCACGAGGTGTTGCGACGACCAGTTGAATCCGCCTTGCGACCCGGCATCCGTGTGGTGGATCAACTTGCCTGGCTGGATTGGGTGTTGATCGCGGTCGCGCTGCCAGATCGCCATCTCCAGGGCGTCCAGCACGAAGACCGTTTCCTTCGCGGTGGCCGCGGACCAGCCGACGATCCGGCGGGAGAAGGTGTCTACGACGAAGGCGACGTAGACGATACCGGCCCAGGTCTTGACGTGGGTGAAGTCCGCGACCCAGCACCTGTTCGGGGCGCCGGCGGCGAAGTCTCGGTCCACCAGGTCGGGAGCCCGCCCGGCCTGGCCGCCGGGAAGCGTGGTGATCACTCGTTTGCCGCGGACCGCTCCGGCGATTCCGAGCTCTCGCATCAGGCGCTCGACGGTGCAGCGGGCCACCGCATATCCCTGCCGGTTCAGCTCCCGCCAGACCTTCCTCGCTCCATAAACACGGTAGTTGTCCTTGAATACCTGGTGGATCAGGGGCTTGAGTTCGGCGTCCCGCACGGTCCTGGCGGACGGTTCGGCAAGCCGTTTGTGATGGGCGTAGTGGGTGGAGGGGGCGATCTTGCAATCATGCATGGTCAGCACGCGGCAGATCGGCTCGACGCCGCCGAAGCGGTCCCGGTGCTCGTCGATGAACGCTACGAGCGTGTGTGTGGCTGGTCGAGCTCGGCCGCGAAGAAACTCGCCGCCGCCTTCAGGATCTCGTTCGCCCGCTTCAGCTCGGCGATCTCCTTCTTCATCGCCTTGAGCTGGGTAGATTCCTCCGTACTCGTTCCCGGACGGGCCCCGGAGTCGACCTGGTCCTGCCGGACCCACTTACGGAGTGTCTCGGTCGAGCCGATGCCCAGCTTGCCGGCGACCGCCTTGAACGCGGCTGACTCGTTCGGATAGTCGCCACGAACCTCGGCGACCATGCGGACCGCTCGTTTGCGCAGCTCAAGGGGATAGGAGGAAGGGCGTGCCATGACTCGATCCTTTCACCGCGTCAGGAAATCTGGATCCCTTCGAGGCATCTGTCACGGAAAATTTCTCGCCTGATGATGCGATCCGGGGCGCTCGCCGAAAGATCTATTGACGCGTTCATGTCATGCACCGTTAACGTGACAGTGCCCGCTGGGCGAAGCGCGCGACAGTGGAGTGGTCCGCAGGGCGGTTCACCGTGATGATCCGGCATCCGAGATCGTCCCAGCAGGCCCGCTCGATACCGCGTGAGGAGCGTATGCCCTTGCTGTAGCAGTAGATGAGCAGCGCCGTAAGGACCGCCGGCGGATATGCGGCACCGCCCTGGCCATCAGCACGGTGGCCGTTCTCGAAGGCCGACAGGTCGAGTTCGTCTACCACATCGAGCACTCTCTAGCACAGGTGTCCCGGTGGCAGCCAGTCCCGGGGATTCACCGGCATCTCAAGATCACGTTCACGGTCGCACACCAGAAAGTTCCGCCCCACCAACTCACACTCCGACGATCCCATGAAGAGCTGAACCGAACATCAAATCGCTCTTGACTCCGGGCCGGCGGAAGTCGTGCGACAGCCTCCGGGCACGCCAGCCAGTGCACCAAAACGCACCCGCCCCGGCCCCGGTCGCCCGGCCGGCTCGAAGAACCGACAGCCCGCCACCCGCTACGACGTCGGACGCGTCCTCGCCACCGGCGAGCCCTACGCCCGCCCCGCGCACCACAAGGTCGGCACCAAACCGCGCCGAGGCAGCAGCCCCGCTACCCCCGTTCACCGCCACGATCCCGACGATGTTGGATAGCGGCATGGTGAGACGCAAGAAAAGAAGAAGCGGCCCGCCTGGGGCATTCCGAAGGTGATCGTCCTGCTGGCGACGCCGGAGGGCTGGCGCTTCATGATCCAACCCGTCGAAGGCGGCATGCTCTGCGGGCGCCTGGACATTCCGATCAACACCGACCCCGCAGGACGCACGAGCCGCTGCGGCAGTCATGGTGCTGGAACTCGCCCGCGACGTCCACGACGCCGACGTCGAGGTGACCTGGGATCCGCCCACGGAGCCCTGGTCATGGACCGCCCAAGTAACCCTCGCCACGCCGAGCGAACCTGCCCCGTCGGGCACCGGAGGTTAAACGGCAAGCTCCCCGCGAGGTGATGCCCTCCGTGGAGCACCGCTCCCACAAGGGATCCTGCTGGCCAAATGTCGTGTCCTGCGGTGAGGGCGGGCGGTTGGCATGGTGGTGGCCGGTTCTGTCGTTCCCGGCTGGTGGGGTGGGAGTCATGTCGTTGCTGCCGGAGCAGTGGCCCGAGGTCCCTGAGGTGACGGTGCGGGTCGCGCGGGCGGTGGCTGGTCGTGGGGCGCCGCCGTTGGCTATGCGGGTGCGGGATGAGCTGGGCGGGCTGTTCGCGGATGCCGAGTTCGCCGGGGCGTTCGGTCTGCGGGGCCGGCGGGGCTGGTCGCCGGGGCGGCTGGCGATGGTGACGGTGCTGCAGATGGCGGAGAACCTGACCGACCGCGCCGCCGCCCACCGGGTCCGGTTCGACCTGTCGTGGAAGTACTGCCTTGGCCTGGAGTTGGAGGACGTCGGCTTCGATGCCTCGGTGCTCTCGGAGTTCCGCACCCGGGTGGTCGAGCACGGCCTGGAGGAGCGGGTACTGGATCTGCTGCTGGCGGCATTGAAGGGCAAGGGCCTGGTCAAGGCTGGGGGTAAGCAGCGGACCGACTCCACCCACGTGCTGGCGGCGGTGCGGGACCTGAACCGCCTCGAGCTGTGCGGGGAGTCGGTGCGGGCCGCGCTGGAGGCGCTGTCCGCCGCGGCCCCGCACTGGGTGGCGCAGGCCGTGGACGTCCGTGGGTGGAACCGCCGCTACGGGCGGCGCATCGACGAGAGCTGGCGTCCCGCCAGCTCCAAAGCCAAGCGGGACGAACTCGTACTGGACTACGGCCGTGACGCGGTGGCCCTGCTGCGGGCGGTCCACAACCCTCACTCGCCCCTGTGGCTGCGCGAGCTGCCCGCGGTCCAGGTCCTGCGCCGGATCACTGTGCAGAACTACCTGGTCACCACCGGCGGCGACGGGCGGGAGGTGGTCAAGCGGCGGGAGGCGGACAAGGAGGGTCTCCCGCCCGGCAGACTGCGCCTGGCCTCGCCCTACGACCTCGACGCCCGCAACGGCACCAAGAACGCCCTACACTGGACCGGGTACAAACTGCACATCAGCGAGGTCTGCCAGCGGCCCCGGCCCGGCGGAGGGACCCCGCGGCCGGGACGCCGGGCGCGTCCGGACATCCCGAACGTGATCACACATGTCGCGACCACGGACGCGACCGTGCCCGATGTGAAGCTGGTCGAGCCCGTCCACCGGGCCCTCGCCGACCGGGGCCTGCTGCCCGCCGAGCACTACCTCGACTCCGGCTACGCAAGCGCGGAACTCCTCGCCGGGGCCCGGGCCGCCTTCGGGATCACCCTGGTCGCACCGCTCCTGGCGGGCACCTCCCGCCAGGACCGGGAGAACGCCGGTTACCAGCGCGAAGCCTTCACCATCGACTGGGACGCCGAGCAAGCCACCTGCCCCCAGGGCGCCACCAGCAGGTTCTGGAGCCCGGCCCGGCAACACGGCCGCGAAGGGATCGCGGTCCGCTTCGACGAGGCCGACTGCGGCCCCTGCCCGGTCAGAGCGGCATGCACCGACGCCACACGCCAGGGCCGCCAGCTCACCCTGCGCCCACGGGACCTGCAGGAACTGATCAACACGAACCACGCCGCCCAGCAGGACGCCGACTGGCAGACCACATACGCCCTGCGCGCCGGCGTCGAGGGCACCATCCGCCAGGCCACAGCCGTCACCGGTAACCGCAGGGCCCGCTATCGCGGCCTCGCGAAGACCCACCTCGAACACGTCTACTCCGCCGTCGCCCTCAACCTCATCCGCCTCGACGCCTGGTGGAACAACCAACCCCTCGACCACACCCGCACCAGTCACCTCGCGAGACTTGACCTCACCCTCACGGCCTGACTGCCCCCCACATTTGGCCAGCAGGATCCACAAGGGCCTGAACAACCGGGCGGAGAACTCGCACCAGCCCACCCGGCAGCGCGAACGGGCGATGAAAGGCTTCCGCAGCCCCGGCGGAGCGCAGCGGTTCCTGTCCGCGTTCACCGGAATCTCACCCCACTTCCGGCCCCACCGCCACCTCATGACCGCCGGCCGCCACCGCCTCGAGATGACCGTCCGCTTCACCATCTGGAAGCCACCGGCACGCCCGCCACAGCCTGAGCGGCGGGCCACCCACGGCCCCCGCACGGCTTGACACACCATCAACAATCACACCGCCGACAACGTGACAACGCCACGGCGAGGCTAGGCCATCCATCGTGTGCACCACCGCCGGGTGGTCGACCCAGATCGGTGGATGCCCCCGAGGTACCGATGCCCGGAAGAATCCTGCGTAGCACGCGGTGGCCATCAGAATCCCCTCCAAGGCTGCTTCGACGGAACCAAACGCGAGGAACCCCCACCCGGTTCCGATTTGCGCGTAGGCAGCACGCATGCCGCGCGGCAACGGAATCACGCACCTGTCGAGCATTCAGACAGCCGTTGCAATGTCTCGACTGTGGGCCCATGTATGCGCACAGAAGTGGAGAGTGAGATGTTGAAGTTCTTACCCCTGGGGTCGGCGGCCCTGCTCGCAGCGTCGGTCGGACTCATGGCTCCGGCGCCTGCCCAGGCCGCTACGGGAACGCCCACCTGTTTCATGGCCGCCGGCAGCGAGGACGGTGGGCTGCGGAGATGCTTCCCCTCCTTCCAGGCTGCCGTAACGAATCTGCTGAGCGTCCTGGGTGGCACCCCGGTCGCGGGAGTCCCCGACACGCTCCCGAGCGGCGGGTTGAGTCCCGACCTCGTGAAGAAGATCGCAGCCGCGGACTCTCGGATCATAGGAATGTGGTTCAAGAATCCCGACTTCACCGGCGACGCCATGATCCTCATCCACCCCAGCCGCTCCGCCTGCGCGTCCATCTCCTCCGAGCCCATCACCATCGACCTCAACCGCGTCGACGCCACGGGCTCCACAGGAGGCCTGTACGACAACAAGGTCAATTCAGAGATCGGTATGAACGGTTGCTCCATCGGCGGCGCCCAGCACCCCGGCTACACCGGAAACATGTCATCGCTGCAGTCGATCGACTACCACACGGCTGGAACGAGCCTCTACAACGAGATCAGCTCTGTCCGTCTTGCGCACGCGCCGACCCAAAAGGAAGCGATCATCGCGTGTTCCAACGGAACCGCGTACTGCAAGGAGACCGCTGAGTCCTGAAACCTTCGGGACCGGCGCAAAGGTGTACGCGACCCACGGCATCAACTGCGGAACAGTTGCGCAGACTCAGACCCTCTGGTACACCAAGACGCTCTCCAGCACCCACTCGCATGATTTCGGCTGGGAGACCAGCAGCACGGTGGAGGTGGCGGCCGCGGACTGGTTCAAGATCAGCGCAACGAACACGATCAAGAACACCTGGTCGGAGAGCGTCACGGACACCACCACGTTCACCCAGCAGGTCGTGGTGAACGTGCCGCCCGGCAAGGTGGAGACGCTCTACATCACCCCCGCCCTCAAGATCTTCTCCGGGAAGGCGGAGGTATGGATCAATAAGTCACAGGCATACACGGTCGTCCCCTGGACCTGGACCCAACCCACGACCTCCCAGGCTTCTTCGCCCACCTGGATCGAACGCAGCGCAACCGCCGCCGAGTGCGCAGCTATCTACTGAGCTTTGCGGGTTGCCGTCGGGTGGTGACGGTTCATGATCCCTGCGGTATGCCGGTGGGGTGAGGTATCCGGAGGGTGGGGGCCTGACCGCTGAGCGTCGGGCGTTTCGTGAGGGGAACCGGCTTCAGGCCGGTGAGCGGTTCGCGGCGGGCGAGAAGACCATCGTGATCGCGAAGGACCTGCGGGTGAGTGTGCGGTCCGTGGAGCGCTGGCGCCGTGCCTGGCGCGAGGGCGGAATCGAGGCCCTGCACTCGACGGGCCCGGCCAACTCCCCGACCGTCACCGATGCCCAGTTCGCCGTACTCGAGGAGGAACTCGGCAAAGGGCCCTCAGCGCACGGCTTCGAGGACGAACGCTGGACTCTGGTCCGGGTTCAGACGCTGATCCGCCGCCGGCTGTGGGTGAGCCTGTCGGTGGCAACGGTGTGGCGGCTGCTGAAACGGCACGGCTGGTCCTGGCAGGCACCCGCCCGCAGAGCACTCGAGCGGGACGAGCACGCCGTCGAGCTCTGGAAGAAGGAGGTGTGGCCGGAGGCAAACGCCTCGCGGCGACGTCCGGGGCCTGGATCGTCTTCGAGGACGAGGCCGGATTCTCCATGACGCCGCCCCGCGCCCGCACCTGGGGCCGGCGCGGACACACACCCCTGTCATCCGCGTCCGCGGACGCTCCCGCCGCAGGACCTCGGTCGCGGCCCTGTGCTGCTACAAACCCGGAGAGAAGAGCCGTCTCATCCACCGCCCCCGCAACCATCTCCTGCTCAAGGGCGCCCGCAAGAGTTTCTCCTGGCAGGACTACCGCGACCTGCTGGTGAGGGCACATAGCCAGCTCGGCGGCCCCATCATCGTGGTCTGGGACAACCTCAACACCCACCTGGCCGCCGGGCTGAAGCGCTACGAGGCCGAACACGACTGGCTCACAACCATCCGCCTCCCGGCATACGCACCAGACCTGAACCCCGTCGAAGCCGTCTGGTCCCTCGTGCGCAGAGCCACGGCCAACACCGCCTTCGACACCCCCGACGACCTCGACCGCACACTTCGCCGCGAGTTACGCAGAATCCAGCTTCGACCCCACCTGAAGTTCCCCCTCTGAGCTGGACAGCCTGATACTGGGACGGACAGTCCCGGAGGAAGCAGTCCCAGGTAGTGAGCAAGAAGAGCAACACGAGCAAGCGGTACACGGCCGAGTTCAAGCGCGACGCGGTGGCCCTGGTGCACTCGTCGGGCAAGACGGTCACCGAGGTCGCCCGGGAGATTGGCGTGAGCCCCGAGGGACTGCGTAACTGGGTCAACCAGGACAAGACCGACCGCGGCCAGGGGCCGACGGGCGCGCTGACCACGGCCGAGCGCGAGGAGCTGGCGCGCCTGCGCCGCAAGGTCCGCGAGATGGAACAGACCATCGAGGTACTGGGAAAAGCGACCGCCTTCTTCGCGAACCGCAAGACGAAGTAGACGCAGCCACGCGCTACGCGTTCGTCGACGCGGAGAAGGCCGGCCCCGAACGCCCTGACGGCTACAGTGTCTCGCTGTTGTGCCGGGCCCTGGAGATCTCCCGCTCCGGCTACTACGCCTACCTCGCCGCCCGTCCGGCCGCCGCCGTCACAGCGCGCGAGGAGGACGAGCTGGTGGCCGAGATCCGGCAGGTCCACGAGGAATCCCGTCGTGCCTACGGCGCCCCGAGGATCACCGCGGCCCTGCGCCGAAAGGGCCGGAGGGTCAACCGGAAGAAGGTCGAGCGGCTGATGCGCGAGCACGACATCCGCGGGATTACCCGCCGCAAGCGCCGAAACCTCACCAAGGCAGACCGCAGGGCGGCACCCTCCCCGGACCTGGTCGGACGCGACTTCACCGCGGCTGAGCCGGGCACGAAGCTGGTCTCGGACATCACGTACCTGCCGACGCTCGCCGGCTGGTGGTATCTGGCGACCGTCATCGACCTGGCCACTCGCGAGGTGATCGGGTACGCGATGGCCGACCACCACCGCGCCGAGCTCGTCACCGGCGCCCTGAAAATGGCCGCCGGCCGCGGCGCCCTCAAGCCGGGCTGTATCGCCCACTCGGACCGCGGATCTGAATACACATCAGGCGAATACCGCACGCTCATATGGGAGTTGAACCTGAGACAGAGCATGGGCAGAACGGGCTCATGTTACGATAACGCCGCAGCCGAAAGCTTTTTCGGATTGCTGAAAGCGGAGATCGGGACCACCGTCTGGGAGTCCCACGAGGCGGCCCGCGCCGACGTCTTCCGCTTCATCGAGGTCGAATACAACCGCACGCGGCTGCGCAAGCACCCCGTGTATGGCTACGTCACCCCACTCGAAACCAGAGCGCTGGCGACCCACGACCTCACCCCCGCAGCGTAACCACCCGCTGTCCAGGTTCAGGGGGGAACTTCACACCTGATCGACGGCTGCCTCACCGCCACCGGCCTGGCTATCAACCCACCGATCCCACCCTGAAGTCCTCAGTAATCGATCCCGTGCCGTCGTTGTCGACGTTCCTGCGCGCGGTGCGCCGTGACCTGACCGCAGGCGAGCGCGCGGGTCTGGCCCGGGGGCCCGAGGCAGCCCGGGCCCACGATGTGTTCGGGCGTCGCCCGACGGAGTGGCGGAACCGTAACTGGGAGGCCGACCACGTCCAGACGCCGCTTGTAGTCGACGCGGACGGGGAGCTGGTGCGCCCGTGGGTGACGTGGTTCATCGACGTCGCGACGAAGACCATCACGGGTACCGAAGTCACCCCTGGCCATCCGTCCCGGGCCTCGATCCTGGCAGCTCTGCGTGCCGCGGTGCTGCGCGCCGGCCCGTACGGACCCGCGGGTGGCATACCCGAGCGTGTGCGGGTCGTCCGAGGCCGGGACTTCCTGTCGAAGACGGTCCTGGCCGCCTTCACCGATCTGGATACCAAGTTCGAGGATCTGCCTGCCTACAGCCCTCATCTGAAGGGCAAGGTGGAGAACCTCAACCGGTGCGCGGACCGCATGCTCTTCGCCGTCTTGCCCGGCTACAGGCCTTGTCACGTTGTCGGTGGCGGTCTGTGATGATCTTCGGGTTGTCTGTGTCTGGGGAGGGGCTCGACCGTGTCGTTTGTGGTGCCGTTGTACAAGAATCACCGGTACCCGGCCGAGATCATTTCGCACTGTGTGTGGCTGTACTTCCGCTTCCCCCTCAGCTTCCGTGAAGTCGAGGAGATGATGCTCGAGCGCGGGGTGATCGTCTCCTACGAGACCATCCGGCGCTGGTGTTTGAAGTTCGGCCAGACGTACGCGAACGCGTTGCGCCGGCGACGCCCGCAGCCTGGCGATAAATGGCATCTGGACGAGGTCTTCATCAAGATCACCGGGGCGTCGAAGTACTTGTGGCGGGCCGTCGACCGTGACGGCAACGTCCTGGACATCCTGGTGCAGAGCCGTCGTGACAAGGCTGCGGCCAGGCGTTTCTTCCGCCGGCTCCTTACCTCCACCGGGCAGGTGCCCCGGGTGGTCGTCACCGACAAGCTGAAGTCCTACGGGGCCGCACATCGCGAGGTGATGCCCTCGGTGGAACGCCGTTCCCACAAAGGATTGAACAACCGGGCGGAGAACTCCCACCAACCCACCCGGCAGCGTGAACGCGCAATGAAAGGCTTCCGCAGCTCCGGCGGAGCGCAGCGGTTCCTGTCCGCGTTCACCGGGATCTCACCCCACTTCCATCCCCACCGGCACCTGGTGACCGCCGGCCGCCACCGCTTCGAGATGACCGTCAGGTTCACCATCTGGGACCAGATCACCGATGCCACCGGCATGCCCGCCACAGCCTGAGCAGCGGGCCGCCGACGGCCCCCGCACAACCTGACGCACAATCAAACGATCACACCACCGACAACGTGACGGCGCCACCCTGACACACCATCAAACGATCACGCCGCCGACAACGTGACAACGCCATTTCGACAGCCGCGAGTGTGTCAGGTGCGAGGTGAGAACGTAACGGTGGGTGCCGGGCCCGTAGAGACAGCACAGGCCAGCGGCAGCGCGCTGGTGTCGCACTCTGGTTGCTGACTGTTCCATGTGAAGCGGCCGAGGGCATCCCCTGCCGTGCTCGAGGCGTACACGCTGTAGACGGTGCCTGGGGTGGCATCTTCAAAGTCCTGTGACGCTCCCGGCGCGATGGAGATTGCGTCACCACACCCCGTCGTCGTGCACCTCACGTGCAGGCTGATGAGGGTGTTGTTGTGGATGAAGAAGTCCGGACTGACGCCCCGCACGAGGCCGAGGGAGTGCCCAACCCCTGCAACGCCGCCCCCCGATGGCGAGATCCCGTCCGGCGTTGTTGATGGTGCTGTTCGCGCCGCTGTTGAAGATCACCGCGTGGCCGCGGCCATCAAGTCCATCGTCAGCTAGAGCGCTTCCTGAAAGTGAAGTTCCCCCCTGAACCTGGACAGCGGGTGGTTACGCTGCGGGGGTGAGGTCGTGGGTCGCCAGCGCTCTGGTTTCGAGTGGGGTGACGTAGCCATACACGGGGTGCTTGCGCAGCCGCGTGCGGTTGTATTCGACCTCGATGAAGCGGAAGACGTCGGCGCGGGCCGCCTCGTGGGACTCCCAGACGGTGGTCCCGATCTCCGCTTTCAGCAATCCGAAAAAGCTTTCGGCTGCGGCGTTATCGTAACATGAGCCCGTTCTGCCCATGCTCTGTCTCAGGTTCAACTCCCATATGAGCGTGCGGTATTCGCCTGATGTGTATTCAGATCCGCGGTCCGAGTGGGCGATGCAGCCCGGCTTGAGGGCGCCGCGGCCGGCGGCCATTTTCAGGGCGCCGGTGACGAGCTCGGCGCGGTGGTGGTCGGCCATCGCGTACCCGATCACCTCGCGAGTGGCCAGGTCGATGACGGTCGCCAGATACCACCAGCCGGCGAGCGTCGGCAGGTACGTGATGTCCGAGACCAGCTTCGTGCCCGGCTCAGCCGCGGTGAAGTCGCGTCCGACCAGGTCCGGGGAGGGTGCCGCCCTGCGGTCTGCCTTGGTGAGGTTTCGGCGCTTGCGGCGGGTAATCCCGCGGATGTCGTGCTCGCGCATCAGCCGCTCGACCTTCTTCCGGTTGACCCTCCGGCCCTTTCGGCGCAGGGCCGCGGTGATCCTCGGGGCGCCGTAGGCACGACGGGATTCCTCGTGGACCTGCCGGATCTCGGCCACCAGCTCGTCCTCCTCGCGCGCTGTGACGGCGGCGGCCGGACGGGCGGCGAGGTAGGCGTAGTAGCCGGAGCGGGAGATCTCCAGGGCCCGGCACAACAGCGAGACACTGTAGCCGTCAGGGCGTTCGGGGCCGGCCTTCTCCGCGTCGACGAACGCGTAGCGCGTGGCTGCGTCTACTTCGTCTTGCGGTTCGCGAAGAAGGCGGTCGCTTTTCCCAGTACCTCGATGGTCTGTTCCATCTCGCGGACCTTGCGGCGCAGGCGCGCCAGCTCCTCGCGCTCGGCCGTGGTCAGCGCGCCCGTCGGCCCCTGGCCGCGGTCGGTCTTGTCCTGGTTGACCCAGTTACGCAGTCCCTCGGGGCTCACGCCAATCTCCCGGGCGACCTCGGTGACCGTCTTGCCCGACGAGTGCACCAGGGCCACCGCGTCGCGCTTGAACTCGGCCGTGTACCGCTTGCTCGTGTTGCTCTTCTTGCTCACTACCTGGGACTGCTTCCTCCGGGACTGTCCGTCCCAGTATCAGGCTGTCCAGCTCAGAGGGGGAACTTCAAAGGGCTCCGGCTGCGCACAGTGCGGCGGTGGCGCACGCAGCCACGCGGGAATCCTAGTCTCATGAGATCACTCCCTGTTGGATCGGCGCTGTAGGGGATCATGAATAGCATCGACCCGCCGCGGGATCGGTACCGACGCGACAGGCGGGCAGCCTGGACTTGACCCGACTGGGCATTGTCACGTTGTCGCCAGCATGATCGTTTGATGGTGGGTCAGGGTGTGGTGGGGCCGGGCCGGGGGTGGGCGCTGTCACGTTATTGAAATTGGCGTGACCACGTCAGAAAATCTGGGCGTTTCCAACGTATCCGCCACGGAGAATTCTCGCCTGACGATGCGCTCCGGGGCGCCCACCGAAAGATCTACTGACGCGCCCATGCCATGCATCGTTAACGTGACAGTGCCCATAGAGGGCTCCGTCGGCGTGTCCGTCACCGTTCGACGGCAGGCCCGACTACGGGGCGTCTACATTCGATTGACGGGCCGGGGTGCGAGGTAGCCTTTCGGTGAATGACACCAAAGCCGCCAGCGCCGGGAAGGCTGCTGCCGTAAGGGTCAGAGGGAACCAGCCGCCCAGGTGGTAGGCGTAGGTCCCGACTTGGGAGCCGATGGCACCGCCGACGAAGAAGGCGGCGATGTATACGCTGGTGATTCGGGCGCGTGCGCTGGAGTCGAGTAGGTAGATGGTGTGCTGGCCGAAGATGAGGGAGCATTGGACAGCGGTGTCCAGCAGGATCGCGGCCATGGCCAGCATGATGATCTGGTGCCCCGAGAACCCGGCCCATACGAGGCTGGTGGCGGTGAGGAGGCAGGCGACCGGAGTCAGCCGGCGGACATAGCCCTTGTCGGCCAGGCGTCCGGCGAATGGTGCCACGAGCGCGCCAGCTGCTCCTACGAGGGCAAAGATGCCCACGCCCAGTAGGGAGTAGTTGAACGGCGAACTCGTCAGTACGTATGCGATGGTCGACCAGAAGGCACTGAAGCCGGCGAAGACACATGCGTGGTAGAAGGAGCGCCGTCGCAACTGGGGGTGGGTGCGTACCAGCTGTGCAGTGGAGCGGAGAAGTGCGGCGTAGGACTGGCTGCTGGTCGGGGGATGGCGGGGAAGCGCCAGTCGCAGGACGACGGCGAGACCAGCCATGAGTACTGCGGAGATCAGGTAGACGGCGCGCCAGCCGGCGATTTCGGCAATGAAGCTGCCTACCGTGCGTGATAGGAGAATGCCAGCCAGTAGTCCGCTCATCACGCGTCCCACGACGGCCCCGCGCATGTGGTCCGGGGCGAGGTCGGCTGCGTAGGGGACCAGGACCTGGGCCACCACCGATGTCGCGCTCGCGATCGCGGCGGCCACGACCAGGACCGCGAAAGTGGGGGCCAGCCCGCCGGCGGCCATGCCGACCGCGGTGATTGCTAGCAGGACCTGTACGAGCCGGGCGTTCTCGACGGTGTCACCTAGCGGAACGAGTAGGAGCATGCCCAGGGCGTAGCCGAGCTGGGTGACGGTGATCAGGACGCCTGCGGTCGACACCGGGAGGTCGAACGCGTCGCGAAGGATGTCCAGCAGCGGCTGAGCATAGTAGAGGTTGGCCACGGTCAGCCCGCAGGCTGTGGCCAACAGGATGGTTAGCCAGCCGGGCAATCCGCCAGAGGTCGGGGGCCTTGAGCCTGGAGGGGTGTTCTGAGCGGGCATCGGATCCTCCTCTGATGCGTCGCTTGGGGGGGGCCAAAGTCGGACACATGTTCATTGTGGTGGCAACATCGGGCGCACGCTTTTCGGGCGGGCCCCGCCTCTCCCCATTTGAATCGCTCCGGGTTTGACCGAGGCTCGATCATTTGGAAGGGTCGAGTTCGTTATGCGAAAGCCATACCCGAAGGACGTGCGGGACCGGGCCACGTGCCTGGTGCTCGAGACGCGTGATCAGTACAAGACCGAGTTCGAGGAGATCCGTTCGGTTGGCGCCAAGCTGGACGTGGGCGCGGAGACGCTGCGCAAGTGGGTCCGCCAGGCAGGGGTCGACGGCGGCCTGCGGGCAGGCACCACGACGGAGGAGTCCGCCGTGATGAAGGCTCTGAAGCGGGAGAATGCCGAGCTCAAGCGGGCCAACGAGATCCTGAAGGCCGCGGCGAGTTTCTTCGCGGCCGAGCTCGACCGGCCACGCACACGCTCGTAGCGTTCACCGACGAGCACCGGGACCTTAGATTCAACCGGTCGAGGCAACGCTCTCGGCTGGCGTGCGGAATCCCAGGCACTTGCGAGGACGGTTGTTGAGCTTCGCCGCGATGGCGTCGAGATCGTCCTGACTGAAGATCGACAGGTTCGTCCCCTTCGGCAGGTACTGACGCAGCAACTTGTTGGTGTTCTCGTTGGTGCCTCGCTGCCAGGGGCTCCGTGGTGCCGCGAAGAACACGTCGATGCCCGCCTCGGCGCTCAGACGCTTGTGGGCTGCCAGTTCCATGCCACGGTCCCAGGTCAGCGTGCCGTGCAGGCGGGAATCCATACGTGCGTAGGCCTCGGCCAGAGCGGGAACGACGACGGCAGTGTGGCGGCTGGCGAGCTTCACGACGTGGAGGAACCGGGTCTTTCGGTCGACGAGTGTCGCGACCTGGTCATGTCCCCTGGAGTGGTGTAGCCGTGTGGGGTTGATCTTCGTTGGGGTAGATCTTGTCCATGCTGCCTTCGGGGAGGTAGCAGCGGGGGAAGGCGATCCCTTCGTCGTGCATTTCGATGAGGACGGCGGTGGTGAGGCGTTCGAGGGCGTCGGGGTTGGGGAAGATCTGGACGACGTCGGTGCGGCGCTTGATCTCGCGGTTGACCCGTTCCAGGGGGTTGGTCGACTGGATCTTCTTCCAATGTCGCTCGGGGAAGTCGGCGAAAGCGGTCAGGTCGGTCTTGGCTTCCAGGAGCATCGCCCTGACCTTGGGGAACTGTCGTCCGAGCAGGTCGACGACGGTGTCGAGCTGGGTGCGGACCGCCTCGGCGGTGGGTTGGGCGAAGATCGTGCGGATCGTTGCGGCGATCATCTCGGCGGAGTCCTTGGGGATCACCGCGAAGACGTTGCGCAGGAAATGAACGCGGCATCACTGGTAGGCGGCGCCGAGCATGACCTTGCGGACGGCCTTGACCAGGCCCAAGTGGTGGTCGGCGATGACCAGGCGGACCCCGGTCAGCCCTCGCTCGCGCAGCGAGCGCAGGAATTCGCTCCAGAAGACCTCGGTCTCGCTGTCGCCGACCATGAGTCCGAGGACTTCGCGGCCGCCGTCCTCGTTCATGCCGGTGGCGATGACCACGGCCTGGGAGACGATCTGGTGATTCACCCGGGCCTTGCAGTATGTCGCGTCCAGGTAGATGTAGGGGAAGCGGGTGTGATCCCGAGGGCGGTGCGGAATACGCCGAGCTCCTCGTCGAGATCACCGCAGATCCTGGAGACCTCGGATTTGGAGATCCCGGTGTCGCTGCCCAGGGCTTATGCCTCCATGATGACGGCGTAGAGAGCCTGGTCGATACGCCGGCGCTCGAACAGGCTGGGGAAGAAGGAACCGGTGCGGACCTTGGGGATCGCCAGGTCCAGGTCCCCGGCCTGCGTGGTCAGGACCTTCTCCCGATGACCGTTGCTCATCGTCGTGCGGGTTGTGGTGTGCTCGCCGGGCTCGGCGCCGATGTGGGCAGTGGCCTCGGCCTCGATGAGCTCCTGCAGAAACCTCTGGGCCAGAACCCTGATCAACTCGATTCCGTCCGCGGTGCGCAGTGACTCCATCAGGCGAAGTAAGTCATGCTGGGACAAGGCCATCGCGTCATCATCTCCTCGACCTCGCGGTAGGAGAGCGGGAAACGGAAGTACAGCCACGCGCAGTGCGCGATGATCTCCGCCGGGTAGCGGTGATTCTTGTACGACGGCACCCCAGACGACATGGTCGAGCCCCTCCCCGGACGGACAACCCGAAGATCATCCCAGACGGTCACCGACAATGTGACAGTGCCATCCCACCAGCCCCTCGACGACACCGCATCCCAAGCCCAGTAGGGGCCTTCCTTGCCACCACCCCGCGACGGTGGGCGGTTATCCGGCATACGGCTGACGCCGGCATCCCGACTGAGGGAGAGGTCCTCCGGCTTCCGTCGGCGGAGTCTTCAGGTGTGATGTGCTCGCTGACACGAACGTGGTGCCTGGTCTTGCTGTACCGACACAGGGCGGCGTTCGGCCTTGTCGGGCGCTGTCACGAAACCGGTGCTTCGCAGCCTGGCGCTGCCGCGGCGTCGCGCGAAAATCCCACCCGACACCAGGTTGGCGGATCGGGGCGAAAATCAGCCCTGGGGTCAAACCACGGCGACGCAATCCACCCCTACGTCTGCGACATTACCGGAGTAATTTCCTGAAATATACCGATAGAGGTCAATCACGGAATTCCCAGAGGCCGACGAGACTACAACAAGACTTCGAACCGCCTCATGGATTACGATTGCGTCGCCTTCGGGATGGACAACGGTGTTGTCATATTCGGCAAGGAAACTGCGAGCTGCAGCTTCGATTTCTGCAGCATCAGCGCTGAGGTTGATATTGTCGGATTTTCCGTTTGCAATATCACACAGCTGCTTGACGGCAACCCGAAGGCGGGTTTTCAATGTTTCCAGCGTGCTGGGGATGCTCCCATTCGGTGGCCACTCGGCCTGCTTTGTGAGTAGAATGTTCAGCTGCGGCGCACCCTCCTTGGCTGCACTCTCGCAGGACTGCTTGAAGCTGGCCCAGTTCCGTTTCTCGCTCTCCGTCACCACAACGGACCTCTTCTCTATTGCCGAGGATTCGGCGGGCCCTCCGAGGACGGCAATCATGGAGAGACCTCCGAGATCCACATTCTTTTCAAACAGGGCATGGAGCCCCTTGTTCGCCTTCCATTCGACGCTACCCTCCTTCACCTCGGGGAGAATTTCGTAGGCCTTGGCGAAGGAGATGCCGGCCTTCCCCAACTCCTCTGCCTCCGCTTTAATGGCGTCTCGCGCATCCGCACCCCTCGGCAGGAGAGGGATCATCTTCATAACTGCCGCCTGGATGCGCCCCTTGGGCTCAATCAATGATTCCGGCCACGCACCCCTGCGCAGGAACGGGTCGACCGACCCGCGAATCATGTCCTTTATTTTTGCGCACATTTCGGAGAACTTGTCATCCGTCAGCTCACCCGAATGCGCATCCTTGGCCCTTTTGCCCGTATTCTCGCTTCCCGTTGCAGCGCCCAGGTCCTCATGCTTCCTTTTCAGGCTCTGAGCCGAGGTCGATTCAAGAGGAATTTGCACCCCTTTTTCGGTCACCTCGGGGTGATTCCCCGTGTTTGCAACCGCCTCGTGCGCCGCCCGTGAGTCCCATCGCGTCAGAACACCGCCGAAAAACGCTGCGATCACTTCAGGTGTGGCTGAATCAGAGGTCCGCAGCTGGCAGAATTGGCTGTACTCTACAGAATTAAGCCACCCGAAACTCCCGGAGGTATAGGTGGGGAAAACAGCCTCAAGGACCGCATCTTCGGTGATCTGGTCGATCAAAGTGCACTCGCTCCCCCCATTCCTTGTGATTCGGGCGACGATTCCTTGTGAAATCGACTTGTATTCATCTGCGCCTTCAAGCGACTTCAGAGCTGCGCGTGCAAAGTGTTGTTCCATGGTTCCTCTTGTCTGGCTTCGGCTTGTCCCGATCGGCCCCGATGGCGCCTTCCCCCGTCCTATGGCTCTGACACCCGGGAGCGCCATCCCGTATGGGCAGAAGTGAGGGCAAGCAGTCGTTTTCGCACCTCGGGACGGCAGGGCTAATTCATAGTCGGGTGGATCATGCTGCGTTGCAGGTCAGGGGCAGTCCGAGGGGCGCTGTCACCTTGTCCGGCGGTCTGGGATGATCTTCGGGTTGTCTGTGTCCGTGTCCGGGGAGGGGCTCGACCGTGTCGTCTGTGGTGCCGTCGTACAAGAATCACCGGTACCCGGCCGAGATCATCGCGCACTGCGTGTGGCTGTACTTCCGCTTCCCGCTCTCCTTACGCGAGGTGGAGGAGATGATGCTCGAGCGGGGCGTGATCGTCTCCTACGAGACGGTCCGCCGCTGGTGTCGGAAGTTCGGCCAGGTCTACGCCAACAGCCTGCGCCGCAGGCGGCCACAGACCCGCGATAAATGGCACCTCGACGAGGTCTTCATCAAAATCGGCGCGGTGCAGAAGCACTTGTGGCGAGCCGTGGACGCCGACGGCAACGTCCTGGGCATCCTGGTGCAGAGCCGTCGTGACAAGGCTGCGGCCAGGCGTTTCTTCCGCCGGCTCCTCACCTCCACCGGGCAGGTGCCCCGGGTGGTCGTCACCGACAAGCTCGCCTCGTACGGGGCAGCGCATCGTGAGGTGATGCCGTCGGTGGAGCACCGCTCCCACAAGGAGTTGACCAACCGGGCCGAGAACTCCCACCAGCCCACCCGGCAGCGCGAACGCGCGATGAAAGGCTTCCGCAGCGTCGGCGGGGCGCAGCGGTTCGTGTCCGCGTTCACCGGGATCTCGCCCCACTTCCGGACCGGACGCCACCTCATCACCGCCCGCCGCCACCGCCTCGAAATGACCGTCCGCTTCACCATCTGGAACCAGATCACCGGCGCCGCCGGCATGCCCGCCGCGGCCTGAACAACCAGCCGCCGACGGCTTCCTCACGCCCCCAGAGATCACACCACCGACAACGTGACAGCACCCGCGGCAGATCGGCTCGACACCGCCGAAGCGGTCCCGGTGCTCGTCGATGAACGCTACGAGCGCAGGTGTGGCCGGTCGAGCTCGGCCGCGAAGAAACTCGCCGCGGCCTTGAGGATGGGCGGATTCAACCGGTGGCCGCAAGGAGTTCTGTGAACTTCTCTGATGGTGTCAGATAGCCGAGTGTCTTGCGGGGGCGGTTGTTGAGGCTGTCCTGGATCGCGGTGAGCTCATCGCGGCTGACGGCGCTCAGGTCGCTGCCCTTGGGCAGGTACTGGCGCAGGAGTCCGTTTGTGTTCGCGTTGCTGCCGCGTTGCCAGGGTGAGTGGGGATCGCAGAAGTAGATCGGGATCCCGGTGGCCGTTGTGAACTCGGCATGCCTGGCCATCTCGGCGCCCTGGTCCCAGGTGACCGTCCGGGCCAGTGATGTCGGCAGTGCGGTGATGGCCTTTCGCATGGCAGCTTCGACCTGTTCGGCGCTCTTGCCGTCCGGCAGGTGCAGCAGCAGGGTCATACGGGTGGAGCGCTCGACGAGCGTACCGACGGCACTGCGGCTGCCCTCACCGAGGATCAGGTCACCTTCCCAGTGCCCTGGCACTGCCCGGTCCTCGGCCTCGGCGGGACGTTCGCTGATCATCGTCATACCGGGGATCCGTCCCCGGCCGTCAGTCGTTCCCCGGGTTTTGCGGGTCGTTCGTCCAGAACGCAGGCAGCGTGCCAGCTCGCGGCGCAGCTCGCCCCGGCCCTGCACGAACAGCGACCGGTAGACCGTCTCGTGACTCACTTGCATCTCCGGGTCGCCGGGATGTTCCAGCCGCAGACGCGCAGCGATCTCCTGCGGTGACCATAGCTCCTCGAGCCTCCTGGCGACCTCCGTGAGCAGCCGGCCCGCGGCGAGCTTGAACGGCTTGGGACGTCGCGCCTGCTCCCGGGCCCGTTCATGCGCGCGCCACGCGGAGTAGCCGGCTCGGCCCCCGCCCCGATTGACCTCCCGGCTGACGGTGGACACGGCCCGCCCCAGATGCCTGGCGATGGCTGTGAGACTGTCACCTCGGTTGACGGCGAGCAGGATGTGCTCGCGCTCGTCGATCGTCAGATGGCCGGAACGAGGCTCCCAGCCGAACGGCTTCGCCTCGAGGTGACGACGGTCGCGGGCCATGATCCCGACCATCGGCGCACTGCAGCCGACCTCACGGGCGATATCGACCAGCCGCCACCCCTTCGCATGCAACCTCAGCGCCAGCCGCTTCTGCTCCCGGCTCAGATGACCATGCCTGCCCTGCATACGGACCCTCCTGTGACCAGCGACTACGCCATGGGCCCTGACCCAAGATCGTGGACACCGGTTGTCATGCGGCGGCGGTCAGCGTAGCTGATTGTTGTTCGAAGGCGTTCGGGCTGATCTGGCCGATGCTGGAGTGCCTTCTTCTGGTGTTGTAGCGGGTGGCCCACCGGAAGACCGCGAGACGGGCATCGCGGGCTCCTGACCAGCGTTTCCTGCCCTGGAGGGTCTCGCGTTTCATGGTCGCGTTGAACGATTCGGCGGCGGCGTTGTCCGCGCTTGTGCCCACCGCGCCGCGCGATCTGACCACGCCGAGGTCGGTGCAGACCTGGGCGAACTCCTTCGAGACGTACTGCGCCCCGTTATCGCTGTGGAAGATCGCTCCGAGCAGGCCGCCGGCGCCCCGGGCCGCCGCCGCGGCCTTCAGCGCGTCGGTGACCAGCTCGGTGCGCATGTGGTCGGCGATCGACCAGCCCGCCAGGCGTTTCGATGACAGGTCCCACACCGTTGCCAGATACAGGAATCGGCCGTTCCCGACGGGGAGATAGGTTATGTCGCCCACGTACTTCGTGTTCGGCGCCTGCGCGGTGAAGTCGCGCCGCAGCAGGTCGGGAACCGGTGTCGCCGACGGCTCGGGGAGGGTGGTGCGGACCTTCTTGCGCAGGTGGAAGCCGACGATGCCCCGCCCTGCCGCGACGCCGGCCACCACAACATCGCCGCCGGACTCCGAGAGATCAACACGACTATGAATTAGCCCTGCCGACGCCCCACGCATGTGTCCCGAAATCCTAGCTGTAAGGGAAGCGTGTGGAATGGGCTCCTCTATAGTCTTGCGTCTCCAGAACCACTCACCATGGAGATCACTTTGCACGTAGTCATTGGCCATGCAGGGTACACCACTAACGACTATACGCATGTCGCAAAAAGCCCCCCTGAGTCCTTGCATCTCTACGCCCGGGTCGGGGAGACTATGGCTGGGATTGCGGCCCTCAAGGTATTGCAGGACATCTCGCGGGGGCATGCACACCAAGGCCTTGAGATATTTCCGAAGCCCATGACAGGTCGAACGGTTGATTTGGCCAGAATGGGCCCGGTCGACGAAGCATTCATAGTCCCGAATCTTTCATTCTCGCCACTCACTGAGGATGAATTCGGGAGGGTCTTCGATGTTCTACATGATCCAGACAGCGCCCACCGCTGGCTTGTTATGGCTAGCGAGGGGGAGAAGCTCTGCACAGGCGCGTGCGCATTTCCCGATCCGCACTCCTGCACCGGCCTTCTGGGTAGGCTCAGCGGCCCGTTCCATCTCTTGGTCTGTGCCGACCTCGAAAACGCGAACGACGCGCGGACGAATTGGAACATCGCAGGTATGGAGAACACGTGGTCCAGCCCTTATTCTAAAGAGGCGACCCGGCTCCGCAGTCTGTTCGTGACCGACTATCTCAAGGCTTTGTCCGAGATGCATCAAAAGAACGCCGCCGACGCATCAATGCTGCGCGAGTTCGACGTTCTCAGGGCCTATGAAAAGATCTCATGGTGTTTTCTGGAGGCCTCAGGTGAACAGGCCATGGCAAGTCTCGCAGCCCTTGGTCGTGAGACTCTGATGGCGCGTGATATTGACGGATCCGCAATTCTTTCCGCAGTGCTTCTGCAGCACGTTGACAGACTCTTGAGTCTCAGCAAATTCAAGGAACTCGTCGCGTTTATGAACGCTTCCCGAACATGCCCGCCGGTACGCGCAGCGCTCCTCAGGGAAGCTATCGGTCCGGGGAAGGCGATAGGCGACGACGCGCTGACGTGCCTGGTGGATGACTACGCCCTGAGTATCTAAGAAGGCCTTGTCACGTTGTCGGGGCAGGGTGGGATGATCTTCGGGTTGTCCGTCCGGCGAGGGGTGGGGTTCGTGTCGTCCAGCACGCCGTCGTATGCGAATCACCGTTACCCGGTGGAGATCATTGCGCACTGTGTGTGGCTGTACTTCCGCTTCCCCCTCAGCTTCCGCGAGGTGGAGGAGATGATGCTCGAGCAGGGCGTGGTCGTCTCCTATGAGACGGTCCGCCGCTGGTGCCTGAAGTTCGGCCAGGCCTATGCCAACGCGCTGCGCCGCAGGCGCCCGCAGCCCGGCGACAAGTGGCATCTCGACGAGGTGTTCATCAAGATCGGCGGGAAGCAGAAGTACTTGTGGCGGGCCGTCGATGCCGACGGAAACGTCCTGGACATCCTGGTCCAGAGCCGGCGTGACAAGGCTGCGGCCAGGCGTTTCTTCCGTCGGCTCCTCACCTCCACCGGGCAGGTACCCCGGGTGGTCGTGACCGACAAGCTGAGGTCGTACGGGGCAGCGCACCGGGAAGTGATGCCCTCCGTGGAGCACCGTGCCCACAAGGGCTTGAACAACCGGGCCGAGAACTCCCACCAGCCAACGAGGCAGCGGGAACGCGCGATGAAAGGGTTCCGCAGCCCGGGTGGGGCGCAACGGCGTTGTCAGGTTGAGTCGATTCTCGGCAGGCATCGTTCGTGGTGCGTCAGGGACGTGTCTGGCCGTGGTAGTGGTGTCTGTTTCAGGTGGCCGCGGGCAGGCCTGCGGTGGCGGTGATCTGGTCCCAGATGGCGAAGCGGGTGATCATTTCGGTGCGGTAGCCGGTGGCGGTGAGGAGGTGGCGTCGGGGTCTGAAGTGGGGTGAGATGCCGCTGAACGCGGCCAGGAACCGTTGGGCTGCGCCGACGGAACGGAACCCCTTCATCGCGCGTTCCCGCTGCCTCGTCGGCTGATGTGAGTTCTCGGCCCGGTTGTTGAGTCCCTTGTGGGAGCGGTGGTCCACCGAGGGCATCACCATGCGGTGGGCGGCTCCGTAGGAGCGGAGCTTGTCGGTGATGATCACTCTGGGCACCGAGCGGGTCTTCTTCATCAGTTTCCGGAGGAAACGCCTGGCCGCGGCCTCGTCGCGGCGGTTCTGCAGCAGGATGTCGAGGACGTTCCCGTCCTGGTCGACGGCACGCCACAAGTACTTCTGCACCTTGTTGATCTTGACGAAGACCTCGTCCAGGTGCCATTTGTCGCCCGGCTGCGGGCGGCGCCGGCGCAGCGCGCCGGCGTAGGCGGGGCCGAACCGGCGGGTCCACTGGTGGACCGTCTCGTAGAGACACCTCGACGCCCCGCTCGAGCATCAGCTCCTCGACCTCACGCAGACTCAGACCGAAGCGGTGGTACAGCCACACGCAGTGGCTGATGATCTCCGGCGGGAAGCGGAAACCCCGGTACGACACCGTCTCCACGAGCAGCCCCTCCAGCAACCCCGACCAGACAGATGATCATCCCACCGAGCGACACCCCCACTCAACCTGACAACGCCGGAACGCGCGATGAAGGGGTTCCGTTCCGTCGGCGCAGCCCAACGGTTCCTGGCCGCGTTCAGCGGCATCTCACCCGGATCTCACCCCACTTCCGGCCCCACCGGCACC